>CAZXKO010000078.1:0-152302 GCA_964641665.1 uncultured Acidobacteriaceae bacterium | reverse complement strand
AACAGGAATGCGGCGCCCTGCGCGGTCACATGCTTTAGGGTGACACGGCGCGTTGTAAAGACGAGGGTCTCATTGAAGAGCTGCTCGGTGAGTTCCCAATGATGAGCGGCACTCCAGCCGCCGATATAGCATTGACCAAAGTAGTGTAGGAACAAGCACCCACGGATCTGCGATGACCTGTTCGCTGCCGGCCAAATCCAGGGGCACAGGAACATAAAGCCCAGGTCCGATCCTCCGGAGCCAGCCCTGCTCTCTCCAGCGTGACAAAGCTTCGCGGCTTCGCGCCGCTCGATACGTGCAAACCGGCAATTCGGCGTTGAGCGTCAACTTGCCGCACTGCCAGCTTGAACATTTCCCGGAATCGCACCGGCTCACCCATATCCATCAGAATGTTCCGGGCATGCTGCTGGCGGTGAACGAGGTGCTGGCCAAGCGCGGCATCAATATCGAACGCCAGGTCCTCGACACCCGCGGCGATCTTGGGTATGCGATCTACGAGATCAATCAAGCCCGTGATGAAGCGTTGATTCAGGAACTAGGGCAGATTCCGCATACGATTCGGGTTCGGGTAACACCTGGCTTCCGGTAATGGCGATCGTCGTCGGGCATGCGAAAGCCAGACCAAGCCTTCCCATTAAAGCAAGCCTGCTCTCAAGAAGCCGCCGACTCCTTGCGCAATTCGTACTTCAGCAGCTTGTAAGAAAGATCGCTGCGTGAAAGACCGAGACGGCGCGCCGCCTCCGCCTGGGCGCCGCGGGTCGATTGCAGGGTACGCTCGATCAGAATCTTTTCCACGGTCGAGAGAAGATTCCGGAGATCAAAACTTGGCGGCAACGCCTCGATCCAGGCTAGGTTCGCGTGACCAGCGCTCCCGTTGCCGTGTGGTTGCGCCAGCGTTCCCGCGGCTGCACCGAGGGGGAAGTGTTCCGCACCAATCTCCTCTCCCGCGGAGAGAATGACCGCGCGCTCGATCAAATTCCGCAACTCGCGGATATTCCCGGGGAATTCATAAGACTGCAGGCGGACCAGCGCCTGCATGCTCAGACGCCGCTTCGGCAGTTTCAACTCGCGAGCAATCTGTCCGAGGAAAAGATCACAGAGGGCGGCGATGTCGGCCGTGCGATCGCGCAGGGCAGGAATCGCAACTGGAACCACCGCCAGGCAGTCATAGAGATCCTCGCGGAACAGGCCCTCCTTGACACGCTGCTGCAGATCACGATGAGTCGCTGCGAGAACCCGCACATCCACCGTGCGAGGCTTCACCGAACCGATCCGCACAACCTGGCCGTCGGTGAGGACCCGCAACAGCTTTGTCTGGACAGCGGGCGACATTTCAGCGACTTCGTCGAGGAAGAGCGTCCCTTCGTGCGCCGCTTCAAACAATCCCAGCCGGTTGCGGTCAGCGCCGGTGAACGCTCCCCGCTCGTGGCCGAACAATTCGCTTTCCAGCAAAGTCTCGGTGAAGGCGGCGCAGTTGGCTGCCAGAAACGGCTTGCTCGCCCTGGGGCTCTGCCGGTGGATGGCGCGTGCCACCAGTTCCTTGCCCGTCCCCGTTTCTCCCGCAATCAAGACGGTGGCGGTGGTGGGCGCGACCCGGGCGATTTTCTCGCGCACCTCGCGCATTAACGCAGTATCGCCGGAAATATGCGACGAACCTTCCAGTCGCCCCACGGCTGCTTTCAGCAGGCTGTTCTCCCGCCGCAGCGTCGTGTACTCGCAGGCCCGTTGAATGGCGGCGCGGACAACTTCCGGAGTAAAGGGCTTCGCGAGAAAGTCGAACGCGCCTTTACGCATGCTTTCGACCGCTAACTCCAGCGTCGCTACTGCAGTCAGAAACACAACCGCCACGTTCGGATCGGCCTCGCGCACCGCTGCAAGAACGTCGAGGCCTCCGCCGTCGGGCATCTTCTGGTCGGTGAGAATGGCTTCGTACTGGTTGCTGCTCAACGCCTGCCGCGCCTCTTCCACTCCGGCAGCGTGAGATACCACATGCTTGTCCTGCTCCAGGTTGGACGCCAGGATCTTGTGCATGTGCGGTTCGTCGTCAACGATCAGAATCCTGCCCATAGTACGTTTACGCTTTCGTAGTGACCGCCCGGTCGCCACTCCGGGCAAGGTCAGCGTGAATCGAACACGTGCGGCGGTGTTGTCCGTGAGTTGAAGCAAGCCGTAGTGAGCGCGGACAATGTTGTGAGCAAGCGCCAGGCCCAGCCCGGTACCCGACTGGTGAAGAACAGATCAAAGATCCGAGGAACGGCGCTCTCGGAAATCGTGCCATTCCCGTAGTCAAGATCAACCCTTACGGAACGATGGGCAGTCGTGTCCCGGAGAACCACCGTCCCACCCTCCGCCGAAGCTTCGACCGCGTTCATGGCCAGGTTCAGCAGAGCCTGCTGTACCTGCTTGAAGGGCTGAGCTCTGTAGGCGGCAAGGGGCTGCGCTGTCGCATCCCCGCTCGCACTCCGAGCGATTGTTTTTTCCAGGTCCGTCATCTGCTTTCTGGATGGTTCACCGAGGGCTACACGAACCGGGACACCCGAGGGACTCACTGTCCGGTAAGGGTATCATGTAAACTAATTGTAAAAAATAAGAGCAAGCTTACTTCCATTCGGACGTGGTACTTAAACAGAAGGGTTGATTGATGTTAAGGATCGTGAGGCGGCGTGGAGTTGCAAGGAAGTATCGATAATTAAACACTTCTCGTCAAAATTCTTGCACACCAAAGGGGGTAAGGTCGGTGGGTCCGAGGATCTCACTACTCCCTCGAAATCGGAAGATGCGCGAGCTCCCAGGCGTCGAACCCACCGATTAAGTTCGTGACCGCGTCGTAGCCCGCCTTCCTCAGCAGGCTGCAGGCAATCATGCTGCGATAGCCGCTCTTGCAGTGGACGACCAGCGGAAGCGTCTTGTCGGGCGTAGGGATTTGGGCGCTGAACCGATCCAGCGAAAACAGGTGTGCGCCCGCGATATGCCCCACCTTCCACTCTGGCTCGCGTCGCACATCCAGAACCTGCGTATGGTCCTCCGTCAGACGTTGGCGCAATTCCCTCGCTGAGATCTGCGGGATGGTGGCCAACTCGAAGCCTGCGTGAACCCAGGTTTCGAGACCTCCGCCAAGGTAGCCACGCTCGGCGTCGATGCCGACCCGCGCCAGACGCACCCGAGCCTCGTGCAACTGCTCCTCACCGTCGGCAACCAGGATGGGTCGAGCCGTGAGCCCTAGGATGGTCCCCGCCCAGGTCGCGAACTGCCCTGAAAGCGCGATGTTAATGGATCCTGGAATCGATCCCGCGGCGAACTGATCCCCGGGGCGGACATCCAGCACCGGCGCGCCCTGGTCCATCAAAGCCCTGACTTCTTCCGCCGACAGTCGAGGCAAAGGCGGCAGGTCCGCCAGGGGCGCGGCTCCTCCCCGGTTGATCTCCGCGTCTTTCAGAAAATAGCCGGGACGCGATGGTAGATTTTCCGTCAGTTGCTTCACAAAGTCCTCGCGGTTAGGGATCTGCAGGGCATAGTTTGTCAGCCGCTCGGTCCCGATCGTCGAGGAACGCTCCGCCCGCATCTGCCGTCCGCATAAAGACCCCGCGCCATGAGCCGGATACACCGCAACGTCGTCCGCCAGTTTGAGCAATTTGTTGTGCAGGCTGTCGTACAAGAGCCCAGCCAGCTGTGCCGGAGTGTGGGTGGTTGAAAGATCGGGCCGCCCGACATCCCCAATAAAGAGGGTGTCTCCCGTCAGAATTGCGCACGGCTGCTGCGATTTCTGTTCGTCCGTAACCAGCAGGCAAATGCTCTCTGGCGTATGCCCGGGCGTCTCCAGCACTTTGATTCTTGCCCGGCCAAAACCCAACTCAAAGCCGTCGGTTAAAGCGACATGGGGAAAAGTTGCTCCCGCCTGTGCTCCAATGTAGATGGTCGCGCCCGTGCGCGCCGCCAGTTCCTTGTGGCCCGATACGAAATCCGCATGCAGGTGGGTCTCAAAAATGTGGCGGATGTTGAGCCCGTGCTCCTGCGCCGCCTGCAGATAGATTTCAACATCCCGCTGCGGATCAACCACCACGGCTTCGCCGTCAGACCCCAGCAGGTAAGAGGCGTGCGCCAGACATCCCAGGTAGAACTGCTCGAAGTGCATGGTCGCGCTGGCGGTGTCGGCTAGCGTCATGACGGCCTCCCGGATGCCTTCATGATAGCGCGATAACGAAAGCAATCCACCATGTGATCGTTGACCATGCCGACCGCCTGCATGAATGCGTAGCAGATGGTGGAACCCACAAAATTAAAGCCTCGGCGTCGCAGATCCTTGCTCAGAGCGTCCGACTGCCCGGTGCGCGCCGGCAACCGCCGTCCAGACTTCCAGGCGTTTACGCGGGGCTTCCCATCCACGAACTGCCAGACATATTGATCGAAACTCCCCGCTTCGTCCTGGACCTTCAGGAATGCCTGGGCATTCCGCACGGTGGATTCGATTTTCAGCCGGTTCCGAACAATTCCGGCGTCTTTGAGCAGACTGCCGATTTTGCGCCGGTCATAGCGGGCGACAATTGCAGGATCGAAGTTGTCGAAGGCAGCCCGGTAGTTGTCTCTTTTTTTCAAAATCGTGTCCCAACTCAAACCCGCTTGCGCGCCCTCGAGGATGAGAAATTCGAAGAGCCGACGATCATTGTGAACCGGCAGTCCCCATTCCTCATCGTGGTAACGAATCGCCAGTTCATTTCGTGCCCAACTGCAGCGTACGGGTACCGCTGCAGCCTTAGGCGCCACTTTCCCAACCGCCATAAAACGCCCTCAATGTCTTTCTCGCCAAACCATCGCGTGTTTTCCCCTAACCTGTGTCACTGAGACACATTTCGCCCCAGTTTTACAGGGGTTACGCCATTCTAGGCGGTGGATTTCATGGCCCTTCTGGGCCATGACCAAACGGGTGCTCCTTTAGTAACTTGGAACTTGCGATAGTCTCTCCTAGAGTCGAGTCTGCCATTGCGGCTCGTGTCGCGGCTTTCGGCCTGAAACGTGCATCTAATCACTGGGGATGGCCTTAGGCCATGACTGGCAGTGAAAATTTTGGAAGCGGTGGGAATGAAGTACACGATATCCATCTTTTGTTTCTTGGCTTTAGGTCTGGCGTTGGCCGTACCCGCGGCGCCGGCGCAGACCCCGTCTGCGGCATACGTTTCTAGTTCGGCGGCCCTTCCCGCCTCTTCTCCATCGGACGATCCCCAGGACTCTGTCCTTACCATCCGGAAACGGGTGGATGAAGTCAACGTCCTGTTTATTGCCACCGATAAGCATGGCAAGTTCGTCCGGAATCTGACCCAGAACGATTTCAACTTTCTCGACGACCATAAGCCGGTCCAGTCGATTGTAAATTTCCGGCGTGAAACCGATCTGCCCCTCAAAATGGGCCTGCTGCTCGACGTAAGCGGATCGGTGCGTACGCGCTTCGATTTCGAGCAGGATGCGGCCACCAGCTTCCTGCAGCACGTGATCCGCCCCGGTTTCGACAAAGCATTCGTCATGGGCTTCAACGGCCACCAGGAACTGGCTCAGGATTTCACTGACAGTGTCCCGCGGCTTTCGCAAGGCGTGCACTCGCTGCACGACGGTGGCGGAACCGCCCTGTACGACGCCATCTATCACGCTTGCCGCGACAAACTTCTGAAAGAGCAGTCGGACCATCCGGTGCGGAAGGCGCTCATTATCCTGAGTGACGGCGACGACAACCAGAGCGAAGTCACGCAAGGTCAGGCGGTCGAAATGGCGCAGCGCGCCGAAGTTATCATCTACGCCATCTCCACCGACGACAGCGGTCTCATCCTGCGCGGCGACAAGAACCTGGAGAAGCTGGCGGAGGCGACCGGCGGCCGGGCCTTCTATCCGTTCAAGATGAAAGACATTACCCACTCGTTCACCGCGATCGAAGACGAGCTGCGCAGTCAGTATGTGGTGTCGTATCACCCCGCCGACTTCGACGCCGACGGCCGCTATCGTACGATCGAAATCAGCGCCCTGAAAAAGGACCTCCAGGTCCGCGCTCGCAAGGGCTACTACGCACCGCGGCAGTAAACGAACTCCGCCAAAATAATCCGATCCTGACTTAGTCCATTTCAAACGCCACAAACCGCAACTGTCCCTGCCGTTCGATTTGCAGCGCTACCGCCTCTCCTGACTTCAATTGCGAGAGCGCGCTGCGCAGATTCTCCACCGTATCCACGGGGCGATTGTTGATGGCGTGGATTACGTCTCCGGTGGTTAGTCCGATGCTTGGTCCAAACAGATCCGCCGCGCGACCCAGCACGACTACACCGGACGGAATTCGCAGGTCGCCGACCATCGATCGCACCTTGTCATCGATGCTCGCCGCCAGAATCGCCAACTGCGGTACAAGATTGTTATGCGTGTCAGCCAAGTCGAGTAACTGATCCATCTGGTGTTTCTCCTGCAGGACGGGAATGAACAATGTCTTCTTCCCGGTGTCCCGCAGCACGTCCAGCTTCAGGACCTGGTCGGTGGGATGCAAATACAGCGCGCCCATAAACGCCGGCAGCGTATCGATCGAGCGGCCATCGGCAGCCAGCACGATGTCACCCACCTTAAGCCCCGCCGCTTCGGCCGGGCCTCCTGGTGTTACGTCCGAAATCAGCACGCCCCAGCTCCGCTTCAGATCGAGTCCCGCCGCCAGAGATGGCGTGATGGTTTGCGCGCCGGCCTCGATCTCAGAACGATGGACATGCCCGTACTTCTTCAGGCTCTCGTAAACGAACTTCACTACGCGCGCGGGGATGGCAAATCCGAGTCCTTCGCTCCCGCCACTGCCGGAAACAATGAACGTGTTGATGCCCACGACGTAGCCCTCCATATCCACCAGCGGGCCTCCGCTGTTACCCGGGTTGATCGGGGCGTCAGTCTGGAGGTACACCATCGCCTTGTTCGGATCGGGTTGCCGGGCCACGGAACTCACCACGCCCATGGTGACCGTATTCTGCAGTCCTTCCGGACTGCCGATCGCGAACACCAACTGCCCCTGTTGCACCCTGCGCGTCGCGCCTAATGGCAGCGTAGGCAGATCCTTTGCCTCCACCTTCAGCAGGGCGAGATCCGACTCCTGATGTGCGCCCACGAGCTTGGCGTCGAGAGTGCGCCGCTTGCCTTCCGGTTCCAGCACCGCGCCCTCGGCCGCCGGAACCGGCAGAACCACCCGGATCCGCTGCGCTCCCTCGATCACGTGCGCGTTCGTCATGACATATCCGCTGGGGTCGACGATCAGGCCCGACCCGATCGCCTTCTGCCTTGCGATCAGAGCCGTATCGCTGCGCCCGCTCTCCTCAAGGGGACCGTAACCAGTAACCAGTATCTGCACCACACCCTGGGACGCCTTGGCTGCCAATCCCTCCAGCGCAGCGTTCAGCTGCACCAGGGTGCCCGGCGTCTCTGCCACACGGACCTCAGGAGCCGCTTCCCGGGCGGGCGCAGGTGCCTTCTGGGGCGATCCTGGGCCCGACGCCCCATGGTCCTGAGAGTTCGGTCCCTGCGCCTGGGCCCTCGTAACTGGCAGAATCCCAAGCAGTAGGACCAAGAGAAAAGCTGAGGTCACGGTCCGGCGACGAGCTTGCATCGGCATGGGCATTAGCTCCTTCGAAGCCAATCTGTATTCTGATTTTTGATCAAGTCCGCCCTGGCATTCATTGTGCCAGAAAAGCGATACCCCGCGGAAAAGGCGGGTCCGAGGCCCCTTCTGGAGGCCCCAGTAACCGGGTAACCAGTCAGGGGGAACCTAGTTCCTACCCTTAACTAACGAGTGATCAGGCTTTTATCGGGGGTAGCATCCGTGATATAACCGCCCCTATAGCAGACTTTCTGCTCCCTCAGGAATGCGGTAGGGCGCGCCTGTGCACGTAAACAAGGCCGCAACGGAGGAGGGATTGTGTCCGAAGCGCGGACCGGCAAAAGATTTCCGCTAGAACTACCCATCAAGATCCATAAAGAGAACGTCGCTGGCGAAGCCAGCGGCATGACTGGCAACCTGAGCGCAGCCGGCGTTTACATTCGCGCCGACGCCTCGCTCGAAATGGGTTCCCCCGTAGAGTTTGAGATTACTCTCCCCCCTGAAGTGACCGGTGGCAAAGAAAACGTAGTCATCCAGTGTCGCGGACGGGTTGTCCGCACCGACGAGTCCAGTACCGATCCCGACGGCACCCGAGGGGTGGCGTGCGTGATCGATTCGTACGAATTCGTACGCAACTCTTAACTTCGGAGCGGTGTCGAGATGCTCAAGTTGATTCTGGCAGATAACCAGGCTATTTTCCGCGCGGGAATTGCCAAAGTTCTGGCGGTCGAAGACGAAATGCGCATTGTTGCCCAGGCGCAGACTCCCGAACAGATGTTCATGGCGCTGGACAAGTTCCGCGCCGCCGTCCTGGTCGTGGCTGGCGGTTTCCAGTCCGACTTTAACGCCATCGTGCAGGGCGCAACCAAAAACAAGACGCGCATCGTGGTGTTGGCCGACACCGGCGAGAGCGCGCAACGCTACATGAGCAACGGCGCTCATGGCGTGGTATATCGGAATGTCACCAGCCCGGCCCTGGTCGATTGTGTGCGCAAGGTGGCCCGCGGCGAAACCTGGGTCCAGGACGTGGCTGTTCCCAGCGAGCTCACCGAAAACGACATGGTCGGACTGCGAGTCCGTGACCGCCTGACCGCCAAGGAACTGCGCATCGTCGCTCTGATTGTGCAGGGATACAAGAACAAGGAAATCGCCTCGCAGCTCGGAACCACCGAGCAGGTGATCAAGAACTACCTGCGCAACGTTTATGACAAGATCGGAGTTTCGGATCGCCTGGAACTTGCACTGTTCACCATCCATCACCGTATTCTGAACGAAGCCGCGGCTGCTACCGCAGCTACCACCCAGCCGCAAGCCGGCGCCGGTGTAAGCTCGTAAGGAACAGTTTTTGGAGGAAACAAAGGCCGCCGAATGGCGGCCTTTGTTCTTCTGCCTGAGCTCGGACTCAAGTGTGATTTCAGGCCTCGGGGATCAGTGCTTGGCTTACGCGGCCCTGTCATGCACTGCATCGCCGGCACGAGTCTGGGATTCTTCTGGGACTGCCCGCGCGATCGTAGGCTTGCCGATACTTACCAGGAGCGTAGTTCCGAAGCAGCGGAAGAGCGCGAACTGCGAGAGCCGGGTCAGGAGAAGTTCCACCATCGCCAGCGGTGCGAAGTAGTGAAAGAAAGGTCTAGGTCCAGGCAAAAACTCCACCATCACTTTCCCGATCGGGCCACCTAGCTTCCGCAAAGTTCGTTGCGTGTTGGCACGATAACACGATAAAAGGTGGGATAGATTTCGTCTCCTGCACGCCTTTCGCTCGTGGCGACCAGCGCCGGGTGCGCACGGCGAGGCAGCACCGCGGACACCACGCGATTCGTGAATACCAGGTAGTTGTGAAGGTTGGGCGTGTGCAGCAGGATCGTTCCTCCTGGCGCCAACACCCGGTTCAACTCTGCGAAGGCGATACGAGGTTCCTTTAAGTGTTCGACCACCATGTTGCTGGTGATCAGATCAAAGCTCTCGTCCTTGAACGGAAGGTGGCTTCCGTCCGCCAGAATACAGCGTCGGGTATAGAGCTGTGCGCGGAGGTTCTCCGGGTTCAAATCCAGCCCAACAAACGGAGTGCGCGCAAGCGCCTTTTCAAGCGGTTCCAGTCCCCCCGCCAGCAGGCGTTTCCCGCAACCGAAGTCGAGCCACCGCCTCGCGGTCTCGAGACAGCGAAGAATTCTCTGCCCATACACTTCCTGGTTCCAGACCAGGGCGGGCAGGATGCGACGCTGCATTTGCAGCGTCCTACTGCTCCCGAGCACTTCTTGATACATCGTTGCTTCCGCCGAAAGATCGCGCACTCCCTCTGTGTACGCTGGACCTTGCCTATCCCCTTAGGCAAAGACCGTGATCTTTAGATTTACTTCTGCTTACTCTTCGTCGCTGCAGGCTTCTTTGCGGCAGCATTCGTCGCGGCGTCCTTGAAACGCAAGGACTGGATCGATGGCTGCAGACTCTTCAATCCCGCCGCCTGCGGACTAACCAGCATGAACTGTAGAACCGTTCTTCCTTCCGTCGCTGCGTACTGCTCGATGTGCTGCACAGTGCCATTGATGGTCTCGTTCATCTTGGCTTTCCATAATTGTTTACCGTTGATGGTAACTGGTCCGGGATTGCCGAGAAACTTTACGTTCAAACCCTTCTCCTGGGCACTCCTCTCGGCAAAGGCGATATAGTCTCGCGCCGTGTGCGGCCCAGCCGGAGCCCCTAACTGCAACACCGAGATTTGTATGGACTTCCGTTCGTAGTTTTTCTTGATAGGGGCATTTTCGGTAATGATCAGGATCATCTTGATCGTCTGGGTCGTAACTGGAATCGAGTCCTTTCCTGAATCCGGGGTGACCGGAGCCGGTTGTGGAGGAGGTACCACCACCCACCCCGGCGGGACGTTCAGCGAGAAACCGTAAATCGAGTTGGTGTAAACGCCGCTGGCGATCGAGCCGCCATTTTCGGCCAGTCCCGTGGCACCCAACTTGTTAAATGGGCCTGACGTGGGTTGTCCCGGGCTCCCCGGTTCCGGCCTCCGAATCAGCGGCGGAATGGTGTTGTCCTGCGCGGTGGCGTGGCCGTCGGCAAAAGCCATGAGCAGGCATCCCACGGCGGAGGTTAGAAGGAGATGTGCTGCAACGTTCGTTGTCTTGCGGTGACGCATTGCGCGAAGCCTAGCATTGATCCCTGCTTCAGACAATCACTCACCGTGTACCCCCGCGAGAATACCTGTGCCCGAAAAGGCTTGTTGGGCTGGCCTCTTGATGAAAATGTGCCGAGCGGAAACCGCAGAGGAGACCTACCCCACGCAGTCCGGAGGAATCTCCTCGAGCCCCCCCCCCGACACTACTAGCGCAGATAGTATCGCGAGCTATGGGGGAAACCCTCAGCTAGCCCCTTCCCGACGAACGCGGTGGGCGTGTCGGGCCGAATCCTGCGTCTTTGGTTGACGTGGGGGGCAAAATCGCATACGCTTCGTCCAATCCCCGCCCATCCCCCGGGGGTCTCAGCCTTTTCCGCGCCCTTCCTCCTCCATTTGTGGCGCCGGAAACGGCATGTTGCGTACCCACAAGGAGACCTACCATGGCTGGAAAATCCCTGGTTCTAACCCTCATCGTTTTCGTTTCGGTCGTCGGGGCGTCGGCTGCCTCGAAGGAAGAGATTCTTCCGGCCGGAACCATCCTGCACTGCACCATGGATGAGATCAACTTCTCATCCAAAACCGCAATGGCCGGCGATCCGGTGCTCTGCCATCTCGGCCCCCTCTCCACTTTCGGACATTCCGTCTTCCCGCGCGGCGCGATGCTGAGCGGACACCTCCAGGATTCCAAAGATCCTGGGCACTTCGTCGGCAAGGGATGGCTTGAGCTGGAATTCGATCGCATCATCCTGCCGGGCGCCGAGGTAATGCCGCTATCGGCCAAGATCATCGGTGCGCCGCGCCTAAAAGCGGACCGCGAAGGAAAACTTCACGGCGGCGGCCATCCCAAGCGCGACGTAGTGGAATGGATGATTCCGGTCTTATGGCCCATGAAGTTGGTAATGTTGCCGGCTAGAGGTCCATACCCTACCCTCAAGGGTGAGTCGCGCGTTACCATGCGCCTGATGGAGGACGTAGTCGTACCGTTGCCGGTGGCCGCACGTGCTACGGTTCCATCGCCGCCGTGGGCTGCTCCCACCCGATACATTCCGTCGCCCTACGGACTGATGCGGCCGGCTTCCCTGGTCACCCGCGAGCCCGTCGTACCGGAGACTCCGGCCGAGGAGCCAACTCTGACTGCTGCTTCTCAGTCCGCCCCTGCGCCGGTGCCGCAACCGGCGGTGGTCGACTTGCCCGCAGTCGAATCGTCCCCTGCCGAGTCTGCGAGCAGCCAGCCGGTGCACGAAGTTCCACCCGCGCCGGCGTCCCCGGCGGCGGAAATGACCTCAACCTTGGTTATCCTGAAAGGTGGATCAGGGTTCCTCGCTCGCGAGTACTGGGTGCACGGCGGCCAGATCGAATGCGTGTCAGAGGATGGGGAACAGAAATCGTTCCCGCTTGAGAATGTGGACCTGTATCAGACGGTTCGTGTAAATCGCGAGCGGAACGTCGAGTTCGCCCTGCATACGAAGGTCGGAGTCTCCGAGCAGTAGGGGACGAACAAGAAGGCACTACACGCAGAGAAGCCGGGGAGCGTTGGTCTCCGGCTTCTCCCTTCCGACCCTAAAGCTTCTCGCCCACCGCTTTCCCCTGCGAGAACAGGTAGAGATAGTCAGGGCCACCGGATTTCGAGTCGGTCCCCGACATATTGAAACCTCCGAACGGGTGCGCCCCGGCGATCGCTCCCGTGCATTTGCGATTGATGTAGAGATTCCCCACATGAAAATCACGGACGGCTCGTTCGATCTTGTCCCGCGACTTGGTGTAGACCGCTCCGGTGAGGCCAAACTCCGTATCATTCGCGATTTCGAGCGCGTGATCGAAGTTGCGCGCCTTGATCACCGCCAGCACCGGCCCGAATATTTCCTCCTGCTCGAGCTTCGACTTAGGCGGAATGTCGGCGAACACCGTCGGCTGAAGATAGTAGCCCTCGCCCGCGTTTGTGGCGCGAGCCCCACCAGTGACGAGTCGCCCGTCGCGCTTCCCAGCTTCGATGTATTCGAGGATCGTCTTCATCGAGCCTTCGTTGATGACCGCACCCATATTGAAGTTCTCGGCCGGGTCTCCCACTGTGAACTTCTCGACCCGCGCCTTCAACATGTCGACGAACTTGTCGTAGACGCGCCCGTCCACGATCGCCCGCGAGCACGCTGAGCACTTCTGCCCCTGAAATCCGAACGCCGACTGGGCCACGCCTTCGACGGCGACATCCAGATCGGTGTCCGCATCGACGACGATGGCATCCTTGCCACCCATTTCGAGCACGGTACGCTTGATCCAGATCTGTCCCGGCGCTTGCGTAGCCGCACTCTTATTGATGTGCAGCCCCACTTCGCGCGATCCCGTGAACGCGATATACCGAGTCTTAGGATGCGACACTATGGCATCGCCGAAGCTGCCGCCCGCCCCGGGACAGAAGTTGACCACACCCTCGGGCATGCCGGCTTCTTCGAGTAGTTCAACGAATTTGGCCGCGATGGTCGGCGAATCACTCGACGGTTTCAGGATCACCGTGTTCCCGCACACAATCGACGCCAGCGTCATCCCCGCCATGATCGCGCACGGGAAGTTCCACGGCGGAATTACTGCTCCGACCCCAAGAGGTATATAGAACAGCCGATCGCGCTCTCCCGGCAACTGCACTGGCGTTTCGACCCTCGACAAGCGCAGAGCTTCGCGGCCATAGAGTTCGCAGAAGTCGATCGTTTCTGCAATATCTCCGTCCGCCTCCCACCAATTCTTGCTTACTTCAAACACCAGCCAGGCCATGAACTCGAACTTGCGCTCGCGCAGCAGGTCGCCCACCCGGAACACCAGGCTGGCGCGCTCCTCCACCGAAGTCCGGCTCCAGGATTCAAAGGCCTTCAGCGCCGCGTTCATGGCGGGTTCCACGTGCTCGCGGCCGGCCTTCTGGTGGACCCCGACGATTTGCGAGGGTGTGGCGGGGTTGATGGACTTGATTTTTTCCGCCGTTTTAACGCGCTTGCCGCCGATGATCAGGTCATACTCACGTCCCAGTTGGCCGCGCACTTTTTCGATGGCGCTACGCATTTTGCGCGCATTCTCTCCGTGATTGAAATCGACCACCGGTTCGTTGGCAAAAGGGCCTTCATGCAGACGGACCTGGAGACGCGGGGGGGCTTCGACAGTTGCCATGAATGCACCTCTTTATTGGGATTTCGAGATCCAGTCC
The DNA here is from genome assembly GCA_964641665.1 of uncultured Acidobacteriaceae bacterium. Classification (GTDB taxonomy): domain Bacteria; phylum Acidobacteriota; class Terriglobia; order Terriglobales; family Acidobacteriaceae; genus Gp1-AA133. The sequence continues at coordinate 138,388 of CAZXKO010000078.1, read as the reverse complement.
AGAAGTGGACGGCAGTACGAACAATTGTAGCACTGGGCCGGAGTGCTCAGTGCGCCAGGACTCTCTCGACCGGCTCCAGCCGCGCTGTAAAGTGTCGCAGGTACGGCGCTTCGTGACTGAGCTTGAGCCCTTGGATCCGGTCGCGATTCTTCCAGACTTCCAGGATGATCTCGACCACGTAGTCCACATGGCTCTGCGTGTAGACGCGCCGTGGAATGGCCAGCCGTACCAGGTCCATCTTGGCGGCGGCACCAAACATCAGCGTCCCGATCTCTACCGATCGAATCCCGCCTTCCAAATAGAGTTCCGCCGCCAGTGCGACTCCGGGAAACTGTTCCTGCGGAATGTGCGGCAGAAATGCGCGAGCATCGATGTATACGGCGTGTCCACCCGGAGGCTGCACGATGGGCACACCCTGTTCGGCGATGTGGTTCCCGAGGTAGGCCGTGGACGCGATGCGGTAGCGCAGGTAGTCTTCCTGCAAAGCTTCCTGTACTCCCACCGCAATGGCTTCGAGGTCGCGCCCGGCGAGACCTCCATAAGTGGGATAGCCTTCGCTGAGGATGAGCAAGTCTTTTTCCAGCTGCGCCAAACGGTCGTCGTTCGTGCAGAGAAAACCCCCGATGTTCGCCATGCCGTCTTTCTTCGCCGACATGGTGCAGCCGTCGCCGTAGCTGAACAATTCCTGTGCAATTTGCTTCGGCGTTTTCGATTCGTACCCAGATTCGCGCAGCTTGATGAAATAGGCATTCTCGGCGAAGCGGCATGCGTCGAAGTAGAGCGGGATCCGGTGTTTGCGGCATACCGCGCTGACCCGGCGGACATTCTCCATCGAGACCGGCTGCCCGCCGCCGGAATTGTTGGTGACGGTCAGCATCACCAGCGGAATCCGTTCACGCCCGGTTTTCTGTATGAGATTGTCCAACGCTTCTACATCCATGTTGCCTTTGAACGGATGCTTCAAGCTGGGCTGGCGACCCTCCTCGATGACCAGGTCGATCGCTTCGGCGCCCACGTATTCCACATTCGCTCGAGTCGTGTCGAAGTGGGTGTTGTTCGGTACCACGTCGCCCTTCTTGCAGGCGACATTAAAGAGAATTCTCTCCGCCGCTCGTCCCTGATGCGCAGGGATGACATGCTTGTATCCGAAAATGTCCTGAATGGAGTCGCGAAAATGATCGAAGCTGCGGCTCCCGGCATAACTCTCATCGCCCTGCATGACAGCCGCCCATTGATTGGTAGACATGGCGCCTGTGCCTGAATCCGTGAGGAGATCGATCAGCACGTCGTCGGCCGGAAGGAGAAAGAGGTTGTAATACGCCGCGCGCAGTAGGTGTTCGCGCTCCAGGCGTGTGGTCCAGCGAATGGGTTCGATGCTCTTGATGCGGAAGGGTTCGATGATGGTCTTGACGGCCATGATGACTCCAGAAAAATGCGGACGACGAGCGTCCTGTGGCGGACGCGCCTATCAAGGTACTTTAACCGACTCCCGCCGTTCAGCTGGAGCCGTTACGGCGGCCGTTCTTTCCAGCTTGTCCCAGGCGAACTTCTGCCCCTCAGCAGCGCGCTTCAGCGTCTTGAGCAACACGATCGAGAAGAGCTGTCGATAGGCAAAGCGTTGCAACCAGACTTGTGACAGCAGCCACGAGTCTTCCTTTGTTTCTGATCGCCGGCGCTCCAGGGCAAAAGCGATGGTCGACGCAAGAAAGTCGATAATCAGAAACGCCAAGAAGAAGACCACCAGTTTCTGGAAGCTTGCGGGATCGGTCGACTCCGGGTGGAAGTACTTCTGAATGAAATACCATCCGACACCCACAATGAACATCACGTCAATGAACGGCGAAACCAAGGGGAGCAAGATCTGGAAGATCAGAATGTTGGGTAGCGCAACCCACCCCAGGGCCCCCTTGCGTGCGAACACGCCGCGGTGCTTGTACACCGACTGCAGAATGCCGAACGACCAGCGAAAGCGCTGCCGCATTAGCCCGTTCGCGTTGGTCGGCGCCTCGGTGTAGGCAAGTGCCCGGTCTTCGTATTCCACGCGATAACCGCGACGCAACAGCGCCATCGTAAGATCAGCGTCCTCAGCGACCGTATCCACGTGGTAGCCGCCGGCCTCGTGCACCGCCGACACACGCCACGCTCCGATGGCACCCGGCACAACGCTGACCGCGCCCATGGTATTCAGCGCACGGCGCTCAAAGTTCTGGCTGGTGATGTACTCCAGCGCCTGCCAGCGAGTCCACAGATTGACGCGGTTGCCGACCTTGGCGTTGCCCGCGATCGCCGCGACCTCGGGCTTTATAAAGTGAGGCACCAAGTGAGAGATCGCGTCAGGCGCGATGATGGTATCGGCATCGATCCCGACAAAGATTTCTTCGTCGGTCAGGTGCTCGAGACCGTAGTTGAGCGCCTCTGCTTTGCCCGCATTGGGCTTCGTGAGAATGAGAACCCGCCCTTCCGCCTCTTCCTGCGCAAAGGCTCTCCGCGCAACCTCCAGCGTGCGATCCTTGGAGCCGTCGTCGATCACGATGACGTGCAGATTGGGGTAATCCGAATCGAGCGCCGAGCGCACCGTCCGCTCAATCACTTTCTCTTCGTTGTACGCAGGAATCAGAACTGCGACCTTCGGTTTGTAAGAAGCGGTCTGCTCTGGGGTCCCTAACTCGTGAGAGGCCAGACGATCGTAGATAGCCAGCGCGCCCACCAATAACAAGCGTGAGGTCATCAGCAGGTCGCCCAGGAAGAATATCCATGTGATCGAGGCCATGCCGACGCCCCACAACCAGAAGCCGATCCAGTTCAGCCACGCCGCCCAACGCTCGTTTCCCGGAATCGGCGGCATCACGTCGGCTTTTGCCTTCCCCAGCAACTGATAGACAGGGACGATCTCGTATCCGCGCGCGCGCAAACCTTCGATGATCATGGGCAGCGCGCGAACCGTCTCCCGGCGATCTCCGCCGCCATCGTGGAGCAGGACAATGTTCCCGCAAAGCTGATCCGTACCTGAGCACGGCGGCAAATCCTGCATCACGGCGGCGGTGATCTGCTCGGCGCTGCGGTGTGGGTTCTCGCGCCAGTCGTTCGGATCGATCCGGTTGCCGACCGTGATGTAGCCCATATCCTGGGTGACTTCGAGCGGACGCACTTGGTCCGCGGTGTCTGGCTCTTGATCGATGGCGTACGGCGGCCGGAAAAGCACGGTGCGAATCCCCAGGCGGCTGGCGAAGAGCCGCTCCGTCAGGTTCAATTCCAGCTTCATCAGGCTTTTCGAAATGTTGCTGATATCGGGATGGGTGAAGGTGTGATTCCCGATCTCGTGTCCCTCTTCGTAGATCCGACGCGTGAGATTGGGATTGTTCTCGGCCTGAAGCCCGATGAGGAAAAACGTCGCCGGCGCGCGCTCCCGCTTGAGCACGTCCAGGATCTTCGGCGTCCACTGCGGGTCGGGGCCGTCGTCAAACGTGATGGCTACCTGCCTCGCGGTGGCCCCATAACGCGCGACGCGGTAAGGTTCGGGCAGCTCCTTGAAGGTCTGATCGGTAATCAGTCCGGTCGCAGGTTCAAGCGTGATCTCCCGCTCTCCGTTGGCGGGCCGCGACTCGATGCGCAGAATCTCGCCCTGCCCTTCCATGTCGACATCCTGCCCGGGCGGCACGTCCTTCAGCTTGTCGGGAGCCGACCAGTCGCCAGGCCCGTCCCACACTTTCCACAGCGAACGATCCTCCGACCCGAGTCGCCACAGAGCAAAGGTCCTTACGCCGAGGGTCCGAGCCGCACGCATCTCGTTCAGCGCCGTCACTCCGTCGAGGAACCAGACGTCGTGCCGCAGGTTGCTTTCGTCCCGGTAGCTGAAGTGCGGATTCATGCTGTCGTAGTCAAAATCGATGTCTTCATCGGAATCGCGCGCCGCCAGCCAAGCCTCCTGCACCGTGACGTTGACATTCTTCAGTCCGGCGGGGGGATTCTTCTTGGTCTTCTCCACCCAGTCGTAGCCGTAATTGCCAACCGCACAGATGAGCTTGTCGAGGGGAACCTTCTGCTTGGCGATCTCCAGATTCTTGGTGAACCAGTCCTGCGAGGCCACGGGCCCAGCCTCGTTCTCCGACTCGTGTTCGTCGTAGTTCATCAGGACGATGCCGTCGGTGCGGGCGGCAATCGCGGCATAGTCGAAGTCGCGGTCGCGCGCGGGCACGCTCACGTACAACTTCAAACCGTTCGCGTGCAGGTCAGAAGACAACTCGCCCAGCAGCGCCAGGTAACCGGGCTGCGCGCTTTTCGGAAAGTCTTCGAAGTCCACCATCAGCCCGCGATACTTGTCGGAGGCCAGAAAAGCGTCGATCTGCTGGCGGAACGAGGCGCGGGCGGCGGGGTTCATCAGGAATCCTGCAATTTCCGGCTTCCATTCCGTTTCGTCAAAGTTATTGACGAGTGGAAACACCTCCATGCCGGTGTCCTCCGTCTTGAGGAAGGGCATGACTTCATCGTCGACCGGGCGAACTCTGCCGTCCTGGACCACAGTGAAGTACTTGTAGGTCTGCTGGTCGAGTCCCTGGACATTCCCGTCGGCGCTCAGCACGTGCAGCCATTCGGGATAGAGCAGGTCGATCTGGTGCGCGTACTCGCGCAGCGACGAGAAGCTGGCAGCATCCCACTGCACGTAAAACGCGGCCCGGATCCCTTCATCGGAATTCAGCGTCACCTGCGAAGCTGGTTTCTTGGTCTTACGGTGGCTGCGGAGCGCGGCCTGACGCCGCCGTTCTTTCTCCTTTTCCCTCTCTTTTTCCTTGAGCGCGTGGTAAGGACGCTTCTGCTCCGGCAGGAACAGGCCGGGCAGTTGCTCGTTGCGGATCGCGGTATAGACAAAGAAAATGACCAGCAGCGTTATCGTCACGCCGAGCACGTCGAACAAGCGGCGCAGGCGGCGCCAGCGGGACTGCCGGGGATCGTAGAAAACGGGTTTTGCCATGAGGACGTTTCCTATTCATCGTATGATGCGTCTGGCGAGGGGTCAAACCCGGAAAGCGGCAGCTCGACCCTCATGAAAGCGGCATCCCCCTCCTCGCGGCCCGTCAAAAACGCGTTATATTCCTAGCGTGCGCCAACTTGTGCGCCAGAACCATCGATTCTTCCTGTGGGCGACGCTGGCCGCGCTGGCCCTGCGGCTGTTTTTCTTTTTCAAGTTCCCCCACGTCACCGCGGACTCCGCCTTCTACGCCGACCTGGCGAAAAACTGGCTGCGGCATGGGGTGTACGGACTCACCGTCGAAGGCGGGCGGGTCGCACCGACGTGCGCGCGCCTGCCCGGCTATCCTGCTTTCCTGGCGCTGGTTTTCGCGGTCTTTGGGCTGGATCACTATCGAACCGTGCTCATCCTTCAGGTGCTCATCGATGTGGGTACCTGTTTTCTGGTGGCGGACCTGGCCCGGCGCTCCATCTCTCCCCGCGCCGCGAAGGCCGCCTTCCTGCTGACCGCCGTGTGCCCGTTCCTCGCCCAATACGCAGCGGCGGCGCTCGCCGAGACCCTGGAAATCTTCTTCACGGCGCTCGCCATGGACCTCGCGGTTATCGGACTGGACAACCTGGAACAAACCAGCATCCGGCCGTGGCTCGGTTGCGGCATCTCCGTCGCGGCCGGCATCCTGCTACGGCCTGATGGGGGACTGTTGTTGCTCGCCATCGGCTTCTACCTGGGGATTCTCTTACTGCGCGTCTGGCGTACCGGACGCTCTCCCATGCCGTTGCTTCGCGCCGGGATTGTGGTGGCCGCTTGTGCGCTCGCTCCGCTCGCGGTCTGGGGCCTGCGCAACTGGCACACTCTGCATCGCGTGGAGTTCCTCGCCCCACGCTATGCGAACGAGGAAGACGAGTTCGTCCCGAACGGCTTCAACCGCTGGACCCGAACCTGGATCGCGGACTACGCATCCACCGAAGCCATCGACTGGAACGTTCCCGGCGACACGGTCGACCCCGCCAACCTCCCTGCGCGCGCCTTCGACACGTCGCAGCAGCGCGAAAAAACGTTGGCGCTGATCGCGCAATACAATCAGACCTTGCGCGTAACGCCGGAGGTGGACGCGGCCTTTGCCGCACTCGCCGAGGAGCGTATCCGGACGCATGCCCTGCGCTACTACGTATGGCTGCCGGCCTTGAAGATCGCCGACATGTGGCTGCGCCCCCGCACCGAACTGCTCCCCCCCGACTCGCGCTGGTATGACTTCACCGATGACCCGCAGTGGATCGTGCTCTCCGTAAGCCTCGGCCTCCTGAACCTGCTCTACGTGATCGCAGCCGGAGTGGGCCTGATCCGCGGCCCCCGCATCGCGTGGATCGGTCTGGGAATCTCCTATATCGTTTTACGATCATTATTCTTGGGGACGCTGGAAAATCCAGAATCCCGCTACACGCTTGAGTGCTTCCCGACGGTGATCCTGATGACCGCAGCCCTGTGGGGACGGCCCAAATCAGCAGCGGCTGACTTCCAGTCACACTGACAGCTGTTATAGACGTGGAGTGTCTTGCACTTTCAGCTTGATAGTGTCCTGCGGCTGACGGCACAATACACAGCCAAAGTAGTTGAGCCCCATACGGTTTGAGGACCCTTATGAAACATTCCCCCGCGCGGTCTCGTTGCCTGTGCGTTTTCGGTGCCGTTCTTGCGCTCGCTACCTTGCCCCCGTTTTCGGCCCGAGCTGCCGAAGTGACAGCCAACATGTCCGGGACGGTAACAGATTCGACTGGTGCCGTGGTACCGAAGGCGAACGTCACGCTGACCAACATCTCCACGAATGAGTCGCATACCGCCCTGAGCGAGAACGATGGCTCCTACCAATTCAGGAAGCTGCCCATTGGAACCTACCGTCTGACGGTGGAGCAGACGGGCTTCAAGAAATACGTCCGCGAAGGGATCGTCCTCAATGTCAACCAGAACGCCAGGCTCGACGTTGCGCTGCAAGTCGGCACCACCAGCCAGACCATCGAAGTGACCGGTGACGTCACACAGGTCGATACCGCCAGTGCCACGCTGGGGAATGTGGAGACACAGCGTCGTATTGTGGATCTTCCGCTGGTGGAGCGGGACGCGTTCCAGCTAGGTTTGTTGCAGGCGGGAGTGTTCCCGCCCGATCAGGACGACGGCAGTAACAACCCGTTCTCGGTAAGCGGGCAGCGCTCAGAATCCCTAAGTTTCATGGTCAACGGCGCCGACAACAACGATTTCCTGGGCAATAACGCGGTCGTCAATCCCAATCCCGACGCTCTCGACGAATTCAAGATCCTGACCAACAACTACGAGGCAGAATACGGTCGCACTTCCGGTGGCATCGTCAACCAGGTTATCAAGTCCGGTACCAACAGCTTTCATGGCGACGTGTTTGAGTTCTTCCGCAACGATGCCATGAATGCCAGGAACTATTTCTTGCCCGCGGTCACCCCATTTAAGCGGAACACTTTCGGTGCCACGTTCGGTGGCCCCATCGTCAAAGATAAGACCTTCTTCTTTCTCTCGTATCAGGGTGTACGCCGCCATGAGGGGGAAGTTGCGCCCAGTGAAACGGTACTGAGTCCCGCCGAGCGCACAGGCGACTTCGGTGAATTGCTGAATCCCGACCCCACGGCTCAGATATCTCCTTGTCCAAATGCTGCAGCCGGAGATCCTTTTTTTGAGGGCGGAACTCTTTTTGATCCTCGCCCCGCTGGCGGACCGTTCACTTGTGCCGATGGAACACAGGTTTCCGCCACGCCCTTCCCAGCCAATAAGGTGCCCGTGAACCCGGTGATCCAGAATTACATCACCAAATACCTGCCTCTCCCCAATATTCCCAATAGCAACGACTTTGTATCCTCTCCCGTCGAAGTCGATCGAGAAGATCAGGGTATCGTCAGGATCGATCATCACATGGGTACGAAAGACACGTTTTATGCCTCATACATCATCGACGATTTGACCCAGAACCTCCCGTTCCAGGTCGTGAATGGAGCCTCTACCGGCGGGAACGTGCCCGTCGGCTCCGGGTTCGACATGTTCATCCGAACACAGCTTGGCTCGATAAGTTGGGTTCACAGCTTCAGCCCGACGGTAGTAAACGAATTTATCTTCGCTGCCAACCGGAGTGCCACCCTGCAGTATGTGCCCCATGACAAGACTTCGCCGGCTCAGCTAGGGTTTACGAACGTAAGCCCGGACGATCCCGCGGGTACGGCTCCGCCGATCATCACAACTCCAACGTTCAACCTGGGACCCAACCCCGGGGGACCGACCAAACTCCACGACGCAACCTTCCACTGGCAGGACAGTATCGCCATTAACCACGGACATCACAACCTGAAGTTTGGCGTTGATATTCGCAGGGTGCGCAACAACTTCGACTACGACTTTGAGAACAACGGAATATTTGATTTCGGGACTAACCAGAACTACACGGGTGATCCGTCAGCCGATTTTGTGGGCGGTTTTTTTGACAGCTATGGCCAGTTTTCCCGCGCGATTTACGGAATCCGCACCAGTTCGTTTCACTTTTTCGGTCAAGACTCGTGGAAGGTCCTGAAGCGGCTGACGCTGAATCTCGGATTGCGCTACGAGTACAACACCCCGATGATCGATCCACACAACGAGATCATGGGATTTTTCCCCGGACAGCAGTCCACCAAGTTTCCGGGCGCCCCGAAAGGAGTCCTCTACGCCGGCGATCCAGGGACACCGAATCGAGGGTTGACGTATCCGGACCGCAACAATTTTGCTCCGCGTTTTGGATTCGCCTGGGACACCATCGGCAATGCCAAGCTCGTGGTGCGCGGGGGTTTCGGTATTTTCTACGATATCGAGGACGGCGCCCTGAATTTGCAGTTCGGCGGCCAGGCGCCGTTCGGCAGTGTTACTGACATCATTCCAGCGGACTATTTCAGCGTGTCGCCAACCGCCGACACGATCGGTGACCCATTCACACCGTTTGGGCAAACCAATCCTTATCCTACCGGCGGAGTCGTGGGGTCGACCTTCGGCGTTCCGGCAATTTCGTTCGCCTACGTGGTCGATCCCCACTTTCGAACGCCGTATTCGGAGAACGCAAACTTCGGTTTACAGTTTCAATTGACGCCCGACACGATGGTGGAAGCGGACTATGTGGGCAGCTTCTCTCGCAAGTCGATCGTGACGAACGACTTTAACGCGCCCCTGCCCAATATTCTCCAGCAGCAGTTCGCCAATGCGGGATTCATTAATCCCGACTGCGCTCGACCTTTGGGCGGGTGCCCCGATCCAACTGACCCCAATGGCTTCTCCACCGGGGCACAATACCTGTACACCGATCTGAGCGCGGGGACCTCAAGCAGCAATCAGTTCCAATTGACGGTAGACAAACGCTTCAGCCACGGGTTCAATATTCGTGGGGCCTTCACCCTGTCGAAGACAACTGACAACCAATCAGGATTTCGCTACAACTCTTCTTTCTTCACCGATCCCTTCGATCCTGCGTTCGATCGTGGACTAGCGAACTTCGACGTTAATCGTCGCCTGGTTATCAGCGGGATCTGGCAATTGCCCCTCGACGTTCCCTTTAGAAACGGAAACGGATTTGCCCGCAAAGTCGCGGAAGGCTGGCAGGTCAGTGGCATAGCCAGCTTTCAGACCGGAACGCCGTTTACGATTAATTCAGGTTCCGGTTCGAGCGGTGAAAACAGCTTCGGAGAGCGCGCGGATCTCATTGGACCAGTTCGAACATTTGCCCCGAGGTCGCTCCATAGCTTCGATTCATCGGCGGCTGATTGCCTGACAGCAAGCGCCACAAATGTGCATTTCTATTTCGACCCTACCGCATTCAGCTGCAACAACGCGATGTTCACGTTTGGGACTTCCGGCAGAAACATGCTGCGCGGTCCCGGGCGCAACAACATTGATTTCACTTTGGGACGGACTTTTAAGGTGAGCGAGAGCAAGAATGTTGAATTTCGCGGGGAGTTCTTTAACATCTTCAATCATGCCCAGTTCTTTAACCCAGTCCACGCAGGTTTTACGGGCAACTTCGGGCAGATCAACCTGGCGCGAGACCCGCGCATTGTCCAGCTGGCGCTGAAGTTCTATTTCTGATGTCAGCCCATCGCCGGCTACAATCTTCCAAGCTGGCCATGAGAGAAGAACGACCCGGAAGAGCATGAGGGGCCGACTTGGAGTCGGCCCCTTGATGATTGCGCCTGGAATCTCAAAACAAGCTTGCCGCTCGCACCCTATCCCAGCGGCGAGTCGCTCATGCGGAAGCGGGTGCGCACATGCTCCGAAAGCAGTTCGATGGCGGGACGATTCCCGATCGGGTCGGCCTGGGCCAGGTATTTCATGGCTTCCACCAGCGTGCGCTGGCCGTCCACGTAGCGCGGATCGGCAGTTCGTTCTCTCTTCTTGCGGCCTATGCTGGGAAGGACTGGAATGGTAAAAACTTTGGCCATGAAAAATTCACCTACTACCCCGAAATGCAAGTATATCTACCCATGTTCCAATTTTCAGCCCTAATCTTCGGCCTGTAGATTCAAGGGGTTACCCCTTCGGCGCCTCGATGTGCTTGGTGTCGCTTGCGGTTTTAAGTTTGAAGGCGGCGTCGGGAATCTTCTGGTTGATTTGGATGTCTGAGTACTTCGCCAGCCGGTAGTCGCCGGAGGGTTCAAAGAACTGCTGCTGCACCGAGATGCCGCGCGCCGGGTCAATCCACAGCCAGATCTTGGCAAAAATATTGCGCATGCGCTCCGACTTTGGGATCAGTTCCAGCTTCGCGGCGCTCACGCCGCCGACCGTCTCGTCGCTGAGATACTTCACGTCGAACGATTTCAGCATGTCGTGTCCGCTGCCGCCGAAACCTAGCACCAGGAAACTCTCCACCGCCTCGCGGTTCTTGCCCGCTTCGTATGACGTAACCCGCTTCAGTTTGGGCTCGTAGACCTGCACCTTCCCTTCGCTGAACAGCACGCTCTTCGGCGGGTCGGTGATGTCGGCCATCATTTGAATCTCTTTGCCCGAGCGCCGGTAATAGACGGTGCCCTTTTGGGTCTCCTTATCGTTGACGACTTTCCAATACTGCTCCCACTCAAAATTAGCCTGCGTCGTGCGGAACGAAGCGGCCGCAACGTCCATCTCGTTGAGGACTTTCTGGAGAGGGTCGGGCTGCGCCACGGCTCTGGTTGCGCAGCCACCGAGAACCGTTCCCGCCAATAGAGCCGCTGCGAACCGGAATTGCGCTTGACGATTCTTCATTTCTTCTTGCGCGAGTCCTGTAACGAAGTTGCCGGCGCCGGACTTACTCTTTCTGCACCCACACCTTGTAGCTCTGCACGCGGCCCGATTTGTCCTTGACCGCTTCGTACTTTGAGATCGCGGCCGCGCCAGTGATGGGCTCAATGATGGCGAGCATCTGCCTCCGCAGCCCGGCTTCATCGGCAGCCGAGAGCGCCGACGCTTCGATTTGGTAGATGAACCCACCCACGCCATCGGGCTGGATCACTACTCCGGTCTGATGCGGTACCCGCTCGATCGGTTTGTCTTTGAAATTGATCCAGTAGGGCGAGAGAAAAACAAATAGCAGGATGAGCGTCACCATCACGTCGTAGTGGAGGCTGCCCCGCTCGTACGACCACAGAATGTAGCCGCGGATTGTGCGCCAGATTGAGTTCATCGGCAGCGAGGGCGCGCGGGGAATCGCCGGACTGGCCTTTGCGCGTTCCAAGTCTAGTGACTGCTCCTGCTCTTGGCAACGATCGTGATTGCCAGGAAAGATGTGCCCACGGCTAGAACTTCTTCGGCGTGATCCGCTCCACGCCGAGGTAAGGCCGCAGGGCTTCCGGGATTAAAACGCTGCCGTCCGCTTGCTGGTAATTCTCGACAATCGCGACCCAGGTTCGGCCGACGGCCAGAGCGCTGCCGTTCAACGTGTGCACGAATTCTGTTTTGCTCTTCCCCTCCGGCCGGAAGCGAATGCCCGCGCGCCGCGCCTGGAATGACTCGAAATTCGAGCAGGAGGAAATTTCCCGGAACAATCCCTGCCCGGGCAGCCACACTTCGAGATCGTAAGTCTTCGCCGACGAAAAGCCTATGTCGGCCGTGCACAGTGTCATCACGCGATAGTGCAGGCCCAGCTTCTGTAGCACCGTCTCGGCGTCGTGGGTAAGCTTTTCCAGCTCATCGTATGACCGCTCCGGATGCGCGAACTTCACCAGCTCTACTTTCTGAAACTGGTGCTGGCGGATGATACCGCGTACGTCTTTGCCATAGGACCCCGCTTCGCTGCGGAAACAAGGCGTGTACGCGGTAAGCGAGATGGGCAGCCGTGAACCGTCCAGAGTCTCGTCCCGGTATAGATTCGTCACCGGGACTTCCGCGGTGGGAATCAGCCATAAATCCTTTTCGCCGTGGGGAACCCGAAACAAGTCGGCCGCGAACTTCGGCAGCTGTCCCGTGCCGTACATCGATTCTGAATTGACCAGGTACGGCGGCAGCACCTCGGTGTAGCCATGCTCGCGCGTGTGCAGGTCGAGCATGAAGTTGGCAATCGCCCGCTCCAGCTTGGCTCCGACGTCCCAGTACACTGCGAAGCGCGCCCCGGCCACCTTCGCCCCTCGCTCCAGGTCCAGCACGCCGAGCTGCTCCCCGAGTTCCCAGTGCGGTTTGGGGGTGAAATCGAACTTGGGGGCGCGCCCCCAACGGCGGGCTTCGACGTTGTCGTCCGAACTCTTCCCCGGCGGCACAGAATCCTGAGGGAGATTCGGAACCCCCTTTAGCACATTAAGGAATTTCTCGTCGGCCTGTTTGACGCGCTCTTCGTATTGCTCGATCACCGATTTCTCGTGGGCAACCGCCGTCACGAGTTCGGCGAGCACTTTCTGCTGCTCCGCCGACAAAGCCCCCTTCTTTTCGGCCTGCTTCAGCGCGCCGATCTTCGGGGAGAGCTGGTTCCGCCTTTGCTTCGCGGTTTCCAGTGTGGTGATATTGGCCCGCCGCTCCGCATCCACTGCGCGGAAATCGCCCAGCACCTCTTCGGGGTTCATCCCGCGCAGGCGCAGCTTTTCCTCCACCAGGGGCAGGTGCTCACGGACGAAGTTCAGATCAAGCATGCAAACTTATAGTCTATCGAAAAAGCGTTTGCCCGCACACTGGCGGTTGCGTTTTCCGGCTTGGGTTCGCGCTGGGACAGCCTGTACACTATCGACGCGCATGGAACCCCTCCTCCGACCTGGGATCGTGCATCTGCTCGTTTGCGCCTTGCTGTGCCTCCCCTGGTCGGCGTTCGCCTCGGCCTACAACGGCCATCCCAAGCTGATCGTGATCGTGGTTATCGACCAGTTTCGCGGCGACTACCTGGAGCGCTACCGCGACCAGTTCGGCGAAGGCGGATTCCGCTTGTTCCTCGATCGCGGCGCCTACTTCACCGACTGCAACTACGACTATGCCAACACACGAACGGCGCCCGGACACGCCACCCTGCTGACCGGCACCTACAGCAGCGGACACGGGATCGTCGCCAATGAGTGGTGGGACCCGCAAAAGAAGCGCATGGTCACTTCCGTCGAGGACGACTCGACCCATCTGGTTGGAATTCCCGGCGAAATTCAGGGGGCCTCCCCGCACAACTTGCTGGCGAGCACGCTCGGGGACGAACTCAAGCTCGCAACCGCGGGCAAGTCGCGCGTCTTCGGTGTCGCGCTGAAGGATCGGGCGGCCGTGTTGCCCGCAGGCCGCGCCGGCGATGGCGCCTACTGGATCGATCATCTTTCTGGCGCATGGGTCACTTCCACCTATTATCGAAGCGACCTTCCCAAGTGGGCGACGGACTTCAACGGAGGCAACCGCACCAGCAAGTACTGGGACCGGGAGTGGCGCGACGGGGACGGCAAGACGCTTCGCACCACCGCGCACCGGAAAGGCAAAGACGGCGCTGACGCCGGATTTTATGAAGTCGTGGGCTCCACTCCGTTCGCGAACGACTACGAATTTGAGTTCGCCAAGGAGCTTATCCTGTACGAGCAACTCGGCACCGGACCCACCACAAACCTGCTCACGATCAGCCTTAGTGCTAACGATATTCTCGGGCACGGCGTGGGACCAGATTCTCCCGAGATGGCAGCTATGGTCCTGGCCACCGACCACCAACTCGCCGAGTTCTTCAACTTCCTCGGCCACCAGATCGGCCTGGCCAACGTGTGGATCGCCCTCTCCGCCGACCACGGAATCGCACCCCTGCCTCAGGTTGCAAGCCAGTTGCACATCCCCGCGGAGGGCCTCAACGCCGGCGAGATGAAAACTCAAATCAACAAGGCGCTCGCCGCTAAATTTACCGCCGGCAAGGCCGCGGAGTTCGTGACGTCTTTCGACTATCCCGTAGCTTGGTTGAACGACGAAGTTTTCTCATCTCTCAAGATCAAGGAAGAAGACGCCGAGCGGGCCACCGGTGAAGCCATGAAACAGGCCGGGCTCCGGGGGTATTTTACCCGCTGGCAGTTGGCCCAGGGTGCGGTCTCCGCCACCGAGCTGGGGCGAAAATTCCTGCACAGCTATTCGCCGGAAGGCGGTTGGTACGTGATGGGAGTGCCCATACCGTTTACCGTCGGTTCCACCAAGGGAACGGACCATGCTAGTCCCTACACTTACGACACACACGTGCCGCTGGCGTTCTACGGCCTGCCTTTTCAGCTTGGCGCATATCATACCCACGCAGAGCCGGTGGATCTGGCGGTGACCCTAGCTTCGCTGCTCGGCATCAACGCGCCCACCCACGCCACCGGACGCGTCCTCACCGAGGCGCTGGCTCCTCCGCATCACGCGGAAAACTCCGCTCCGCCCGCCGAGAAGTCCCCCAGGCCGCTCAAGCCCGCCGAATTCAAGCCGGCGGCGCTCGTGGCGCAAGGAGGCCGCCCGTGACTGCCGCCAGCGCCATGCCCCAAGGAGGACCCGACCTCAGCGTCACTTTCTGCGGCATTCAGCTCAAGAACCCGGTGATTGCTGCCAGCGGCACTTTCGGCTACGGCCTCGAGTTCGAGGACATCGTCCACCTCAATAAGCTCGGCGGCTTCGTAGTAAAGGGATTGTCGCGCGAACCGATGACCGGCAATCCCCCTCCCCGCCTGTACGAAACTACCGCGGGGATGCTGAATGCAGTCGGCCTGCAGAACATCGGCGCGCCGGCCTTCCTCGACGAGAAGCTGCCGAAGCTGAACGAACTGCGGGATATCGTGGTCATCGCCAACGTCTTCGGATACACCCGCGAGGACTACGAACGGACCATTCATATCCTCAACGACGGCGAAGGCATCGCGGCCTACGAACTCAACGTGTCCTGCCCCAACACTCAGCACGGCGGCATACAGTTCGGCAGCGACCCACGCTCGCTCGACGAAGTCGTGACCACGGCCAAGCGCGCGGCCGAGCGCCCACTCATCGTGAAGCTCTCGCCCAACGTCACCAGCATCGCGCAGATGGCGCACATCGCGCAGGAAGCCGGAGCCGACGCCGTCTCGCTGGTGAACACCTTCGTGGCCATGGCGATCGATCCGGAGACTCGCAAGCCCCGCATCGCCAATGTGACCGCCGGCCTTTCCGGACCAGCCATCAAGCCCATTGCGGTGCGCATGGTTTACGACGCGGCCCATTCGGTGAAAATTCCCGTGATCGGGATGGGCGGCATCTCCACCGCCGCGGACATCATCGAGTTCATGCTGGCGGGCGCGACCGCGATTCAGATCGGGACGGCAAGTTACTGGGATCCGTGCGCCACCGAGAAGATTGTGGACGAACTACGCACATATTGTGTGGAGCACAAGATCCCGGAATTGGCGGAGGTGACGGGCGGGCTGATTATGGAGTGAGGCCAGGCATGCCCCTCGCTCGCCATCAAGATCAAAATGCGCGAAGGTATCGTTCAGCATCCCACCCACTGCCCCAGAATCGCCCCCATGACCAAGTAGCAAGCTAGTTGGTACCCCGTATTGATCAGAAACAATTTGAAGGGACGCTTCCCAAACAGCGTGTCGGTCAACTGAACCGTCGCGACAAACGCCGCCCACACCGCAAAACCAACTTTCATGCCATAGGGCCAGGTCGCAATGGCCAGGTTGTAAATGATTTTTCCGAGCACGAAGGCCGACAGCAGGCTGGCGAGCATCGAGATGCCGTAGAGCGGCCCCGCCTTCTTCTGCATCTCCGCAATTTTGGCTTTATCGTTCGGGTCGTAGCCCATCAGCACCATCCAGGGCTTTCCGAACAGAAACGGCGAATACCACAGGAACCCGATCACCATCGTGGCCGCCGCCGCCCCCAGGACCGCCCACAGGCTCACGCACATGAAAATCATGTGTCCCCCTTTACTCCGTCGTTAACTCAGGTAAAGACGGAGAAAGGAAGAATGCACTATCGGCCGCTGCTGTACCAGATACTACCTGGCGACTCGTAGGTTAACCCTTCACCCCACACCGCTTGGGTGTCACCGTGGTTATCGATGTCCATTTCGAAGTAATCGCCGAAGGGAAACTTGAAGCCTCGGGGTTCAATGTAGGCATATCCGGGCGTAAAGCTGGAGAGTTGCGTCTCAGCCGACCAGGTCGCGCCCCCGTTGGTTGAGCTGCGGTAATAGGTATTCCATAGCGGGTTGTGCCGAGTGTCCATCCAGGCGATGCGGACGTCACCCGCCATGCCCGCCACAATCGTGGGAAACGCGTGTGTCACTCCATAACCGGCCGTCGACACGTCAGTCTTCGGCGACCACGTTAGGCCACCGGTAGTCGACGACGAAAAGTAAATCCTCTCCGCGCCCTTGTTGATCGGACCCGCGTTCCACAGAGCGTAGATCGTCCCGGCGGCGTCTGATGTCACAGAAATCTGCGCGCCCAGGTAAGCCCACCCGCATTCGTTGGTTGCGCACTCGGGCGGAGCGCCCGACACATCCTGCAACACCGTCGTCCAGTTCTTGCCGCCATCCGGCGACCGGCTCACGTACAAATCCACCGGCCCCTGGCCTGTCGCACTGCGCGTGTACCCCGCCCACGAGAGATAGGCGTTCCCGGCGGGGTCGATGGTGGCGCCACCCGCCTGGGACCAACCCATGCCATCCGTGTTATTCAGGTTCACTGGCGTGAAGGAGTTCCCGCCGTCATGCGAAGCCGCTACCCAGACCTTCGACGCCCGGTTGTACGCCACATAGACGTCGAGTCCGCGCACGCTAAGCACCGGTTTGTCGGCTTCGGTCTCGGTGCGTGTCGCCACCACCACCGCCCAAGTCAGCCCGAAGTCGACTGACCGCGCCATCACGATGTCCCGCTTGTCGTTCTCCAGCCAGGCTGCGTAGACCGTCCGCCGGTCCACCGGATCGATCACGATCTGCGCGTCAAACTGCGCCGAGCCTCGCGGGGCAATCTTGCGCTCGCCCTTCCAGGTGGCGCCGTTATCGGCGCTCTCCACCAGGATCATCATTGGAACGGGGCAGGTCGTGCATCCCGGAATCTGGATGTATTGCGGATACAGAACGTAGACGTGGCCGTAGCCGTCGGCCGCGATCGCCGGCTCCCACTGATCCCCCAGGCGCAGCCCCACACGCGCCTGTGGCGTGAACCCCAGCCCGGCCGCCGTGCCCGGCACAGACAGCAGCGCCGACACCAACGCGAAGACGGGAAACCAACGTTGAAAACGGTGAGGCAATCTACTTCCTCAGCAGCAGGCGCTGCAGAATTTTGACTTTATCTGGAAACCTGGACGGCGTCAACCAATTGCAACAAAACGAGATAGCACACTTGTGCTATATGAGCCGCAGGCGGAATTCAAACAGCTTCTTCGACTTGCATTCCAACTCCGCGCTCCCCCTTCACGCCGTCAACAGCATCGGGGCACCCTTCCGGATGACAAGTGTGTGCTCGTAGTGCGCTGAGGGTCTGCGATCGGCAGTCTTCATGGTCCAGCCATCTGCCGCCAATAGTGTGCGTCCAGAGCCCGCCGCGATGATGGGCTCCACCGTAATCACCATGCCCTCCGTCAGGATCTGCTGGGCATGCGGGTCGGCATAGTTGGGGATGCGCGGCTCTTCGTGAATCGTCCGCCCGATGCCATGCCCGCCCAGTTCCCGGATCACAGAGAACCCCGCGCGGCGCACTTCCCGCTCCACCGCGCGCCCGATTTCGCAAATCCGGAAGCCCGCCCGCGCCACCAGCATCGCCCTCTCGAACGCACGCCGCGAGCATGCGATCAAACGCTCGGCTTCTTCAGAAACTGCTCCCACGGCTACGCTCTCCGCCGCATCTGCCATGAAGCCGTTTTTCTCCACTGTAACGTCAAGTTTCAGCAGGTCCCCGTCGCGTAAAGAGCGATCGCCCGGGATCCCGTGCACCGCCTCCTCATTGATGCTGATGCAGTTCGAGCCGGGAAACTTGTAGACCATCGCCGGAGCCGACCGCGCACCGTTCTCCTCAATCACCTGTGCGCCGATGGCGTCGAGTTCTCCGGTTGTGATCCCTGCTTTCGCCTGCCGCTTCATGGCCTCAAGCACACGGCGAACCACCACCCCCGCCGCCCGCAGAGCCTCCAGTTCCTCGGGACCCGTAATCGACATGCAGTTCTCCTCAGAGGATCCTACGAAAAATGCGTGGTGCTGGCTAGCTAGCTTGGCCGACAGGACGGCGTGGCCCGAAGAACAGCAGCAGGATAAAGCCAGCGATGTAGAAATAAGCCACTTGCGAGAGGGAGAACCCGATCAGCCGCAGAACTAGTCCAAAAATAGCGATCGCCTCCGACAGGGCGTAGGTCATGATGTGGCCTGCCCGCCAGCGGTTCAGGGTTGCGGTATCGTTCGGACGGGTAGCCAGCGTGGCAGCCGATTGCAGCACAAGCGTGCGCCGCACCACGAGAATCACGCCTACAATCGTGATCGTCACCAGCGACAGCACGTAAAACAGCACTGGGTTATTAAATCGCGGAACCGACCCGACGCCCTCGCCAACCGCCACGTACAGAACTACACTCACCAACATTGCGATCTGAACTGCGCGGATAACCTTGATCGCAGATTCCATTACCGACATTCTGCCTGAAATTGAGACAGCCCCCCGTCGAAATCTTACGCCAGTGTCGCATTTGGCAACAGCTCCGAGCACGACAAATGCGTCGAACGGTTCGCTCATCGCGTTTGATCGCTGGTCAGTGTCGATGTTCGCTCAAACTCGGCCGCAAGCGCAGGAACACGCGGAACGACACCGGGTTTGTTCCATAGGAAGGGTCCAGTACGGCCGGCTTGGAATAGAAAGTCACGTCCGCTCCCAGGCCAAACTGCCATGCACGACTCTGCAGAAGGTCACGCACTCCCCCGAACGTGTAGCCACCGATGCGATACGCCGGATGCACCGCCGCTTGCGGAAACAGCTCGTCCTTGTCGACCAGCTCAAGCCGCGAGTACGCGTAATTGCTGCGCATGAAATTCACTGTCGATTCCACCAGGTAGCTGTTTAGAGTGGTCGCCGTTTCGTCCTTGCGCTTGCGCCCCCAGACCACGCTCGTTGCCCAGTTTCCCTCCCGGAACTGCCGGTTGTATTCAAGCGACGCCGATTGGCGTTTTTCATTCCCCGGCTCCAAGGCCTCGGGATGAATTAGCTTCCCCAAGCTGTATTGCGCCACCCAGTTGCGCGACAGGGCCGCGCTGGCACGCGCTGACCACGAATCCAGCGCTGCCGGCTGGATGCTCCACCGTTCTTCATTCGGTTCGCGCCCGTTGAAGACCGAGCCTTCGATCTTGAAGTGGCTGACCACCACGCCCGTTGTCACCACACCAAAGCTGGTGTGTGTCGAGTCCTGCAGATGATGCCCTAGCGGCGCAGCCGGCAATTCCGAAGCAGATGCTCGATGCAGGTACACCACCGGACCCAGCGCTGGCTCCGCGGACGGCCCGCCGTACAGTTCCCACGAAAAGTTCCTTGCAATGGGTAGCGAGTAGTACGCTGACAGTTCAGCAAATACGTTGTGTGGATGCTGGTGATCGACCAGCGGTGCGCCATGGTAGGTCTCGCCCGTCTGAAAAATCTGTGGGAAGCCCGGATGCGGCGAAGTCAGCGACTCTGCGGAAAGCATCTCCCGGAACAGCAGACTTCCCCTGCCGAGCTTGTGCTGCTCCATGAACATCAGCCAGTTGACCGACTCGGCCTTGCCCACACCGCGCGGTCCGCCCTGCTGGTTATAGGTAAGAAAGACCACTCCGTGCGCCATCAGGTTCCACCCGCCACGCCAGGTCATCCACATATGCCCCGGCACCGACGCCGGCTCCCAGGCCGTGCCCGAGCCAGCATGCATGGAAGGCATCCAGTCTGGAGTACCCGCAGACATTTCCATCCCAGGCATGTTTTGCATATCGTGACCGGAATGGTCGTGCCCGGCCATGTTGTTGTCCGATTCCTGGGCGAGGGATAGACCGGCTAATAGCCCGATCAACCAAAGTTGCGAAAGCACTGCTCGCAAGAGTACTCCTCCGTCTAAGTGGAGAATGCACACAGCTCTGAGCGCGTTCCGTGAAGTCCGGAGCACGCCGTTTCAACGAGAGGCGGAAATCAGATTCGCAGCGGGGCTGTCCCGGGTGGGTCGCCGGAAGAGAAGGGTAAGTGCTCAACAACACCAAGGGCGGCAATCTGGACTAAAGGGGCGCAAAGCTCAAAGCTCGCCGTCTTCTCGAATACGAGGCGAGGAGCAAACGCCGCCTGAGGAACTGCGGAATCATGCCCCGCCAGACAACAGACGTAGTTAGGCGGTTGATGACTGGGAAGCTTCTGGCGGTGCTGGTGGCAGCCTGCGGGCTGCGCGTCGGGGGCAGCTGTCACAGGCAAAATCGGCACGGTGATGGCGCTGACACTTACTGTGGCCAGCAAAACCAAGGTCAGATACTTGAGGAAGTCACTCATCCCAGACTTATGCGATGCGCTGATGGGTCGAGAAGTTACAGTTCTCGAGGACGAAATCATGACCCGGTAATCTTCAGCCGCAGATCTTCCGGCAGCCGCTCCCGAATCTCGGCGGGCAGGCGATCATGCACCCGCCGTGCCCCGATGCGGGCCACGTCCACCACGGTCATCGGCGCAGGCGTTGCCACCGCGACGATAAGCCACAGCAGCGCCGAAAGCCCAAACCCGGTGAGCGCCGCTAGCTCCAGCAAAAGTGCATGCCGCGGGGCAAAGTGCAGGATCACCCCGAAAGCCAGCAGGAACACTCCCGCCGATACCGAAGCCAGCACGATCAGCGACACATCAATAATGCGGTGAATTCTCTGTCGGCTGCGGCAATGCTCACAGGCCGTAAAGTGGTGCTCGTAATCCTCGCGCATTTCCGGCGCCAGCCCGGAAATGTCATAGCGCCAGCCAGCCAGAATTTTGCCGACGAGGGGATCGACGCATTGGCTCATACAAAAGTGACTACAGGCGGATGGGCTCCAACGGTTCGGTCTGTGAAGCCAGCATCACGCGGTTGCGGAGCAATGTCTGGCGGGGCCCCAGAGCCTTTTCCGCCGCTCCCCGGGCCAGTTCGGGATGATTGTTGTGCTCAGAGAGGTGCGCCAGAACCACGTAAGCCGCCTCTCCATCATAGTCGCTGCTGAAGAATTGCGCGAGTGCGTCGTTCGACAGGTGCCCCACCCGGCTCATCACCCGCTGCTTTACCGACCAGGGATACGGCCCCACCCGCAACATCTCCACATCGTGATTGGACTCCATCACCAGCACCTCGCAGCGCTGCAGATGATCGCGCACGCTGGCCGGCACGTAGCCCAGATCCGTGGCAAACCCGATCTTCACGCCTTCCGCTCGAAACGTGAACCCGACCGGATCGGCTGCGTCGTGTGGAATCGTGAACGGAGTCACCGCAATATCGCCGATTTGAAAACTCCGCCCCGAGGCAAAGTTCTCCAGCCTCTCCAGCTTCGGCCTGATCCCGTTCTCGTCGCGCAGAGCCTTCGCCCAGGTTTGATGCGTCGCTCCGGTCATAAAAACGGGAACCCTTAACTTTCTTGCTAGGGTCAGCAGGCCATAGACGTGGTCGGAATGTTCGTGGGTGACGAGGATGGCAGAAAGCGAGCGCGGATCTTCCTCCAGAACCTTCAATCGCTTGAAGGTTTCCCGGCAGGAAATCCCTGCGTCCACCAGAATCTTCGTTTTCGAAGTCTGCACGACGGCGCTGTTGCCGCGGCTGCCGCTGGCCAGCACCGACACCGACACACCCATATATTCGCAGGATACGCGTACTTCCTGTGGAACCGGGAGTAACTTTCTGGTTAGCCGAGACCTTGGTGCCTATCGCTGCCGCGAACCTGAGCGAAACCTGGGATGTCCCGTCTGGCTTGCAGCAGCGACTTACGCTCCCGAGAAGATGTTCTGAATCGCCCTCCGCATGAGCGCGCCGCCGTACGCCCCCGCGATTCCCGGCAAGAAGGCCAGAAACGACTCATAGACTTGCGCTCGGTACGGCTTGGCGGTAAGCAAGACATATCCAGCCAGCTCCACTACGGGAACGAACGATCCCACGATCGCCACCCATCGCCAGGGCTTCGTAGGCCGCATCACTCCCAGGATCATAGCGGGGCCCAGCACGAGCAGCGCCGTCAATAGCAGGTCGCCGACCCTGATGTCCACCCATCCGGCAAGACACCCGGCCGCGGCAGCGAAAACGTAGAAGCCGATGTCGCGCTCGCCACGCGGCCTCTCGTCCGGAAGCACCTTCCCCCAAGCGGTTGTCATCGGTAATAACTTCGAGATCGGTGGGCTTCGAACGCCCCGGCCTGCAACTCCGTGCTCAGTATTGGTAGAAACCTCGCCCGCTCTTCCGTCCCAGCCACCCGGCGTCCACCATCTTGATCAACAGCGGACAAGGCCGGTACTTCGGATCGCCGAGCCCTGCATACAACACGCGCATGATATCCAGACACACGTCCAGCCCGATAAAATCGGCCAGCGTCAGCGGGCCCATGGGATGTGCCATCCCCAGCTTGAAGACCTCGTCAACCGCCTGCGCCGTCGCCACGCCCTCCATCACGGCGAACATTGCCTCGTTCAGCAGTGGCATCAGCACCCGGTTGGAGACAAAACCGGGCGCGTCGTTGACTTCCACCGGAGTCTTGTCCATCGCGATCGCAAGGCCGCGCACCGTCTCGAATGTGGCCTGCGTGGTTGCCAACCCGCGGATCACCTCCACCAATTTCATCACCGGCACGGGATTGAAAAAGTGCATGCCGATCACCCGCTCCGGGCGCTTCGTCACAGCCGCCAGCCGGGTGATCGAAATCGATGAAGTATTCGAAGCCAGCACTACTTCAGACCGGGCGATGCGATCGAGATCCCGAAAGATCTCGCTTTTAACTTCAAACTTCTCGGTTGCCGCCTCCACCACAAAATCACAATCTGCTATTTTGGCGCGGTCGAGTACCGGGCTGATTTTCTCGAGGGCCGCCGCCTCCTGTTCCGCCGTAATCTTTCCCTTCGCCATCTCTCGCGCCAGATTCTTCGCGATGACATCGAGCGCGCGATCAAGAAATCGTTGCTCCACGTCGCACAGCAACACGGAGAAGCCGCTGCGCGCGCAGACATGCGCAATCCCGTTTCCCATGGTGCCTGCGCCCACCACGCCGATCCGCTTGATCTCGATGCCCGCAGCTCCAGACTGTCGTGAGAACAAGAAAGTCTAACAGAACGCCGCCAGCGCGGGCGCGCATGCGGAACGCTTTTTCTCGCTGTCATCCCGAGTGCAGTGAGGCGCTAGCCGAACGGAATCGAGAACCCGCCCTGAGCGAAGTCGAAGGGGACCCTGCGTTTCCGCTTTGCTTCCGATGGTTTGACGATCGAACACCACTCCCCAAAAAAAGTTGCGCACCCGCATAAACATTGGCTTTCAGACAAGTTTCAGAATTCTGCTGCGGAAGTCTTGAACGAAAGAGTGAGGCATCACCGCGTGCCGCCCCAGCATCCCACCTCAACAGATGCCGGAAGCATCAGCCGGATCGGAGGGTAACCATGAAGCGAGTATTGAGGATGGCAGCTCTGGCGTTTCCGCTGGTCCTGGCGCTTGGAACGCTCACCTTCGCCCAGGATCGTGACGACTATTACCGCGGCAGCGTCGCGCAAACCCGTCAGTACGGCTATGACAACGGTTTTCGCGACGGCCAACACAAGGGCCAGCACGAAGGCCACGAGAACGATCCCTTCGACTACCGCACCCCCGACTGGCATCAAGCCTCGCACGGCTACAAGTCATGGATGGGCCCACTCGACGCTTACCAGGAAGGCTACCAGCAAGGCTACCGCGACGGCTTTCGCTCCGGCTTTATCAGTGAGCGCCCGGGATGGCGCGGAGATGGCGACGGCGACCGCGACGACCACTATCGCGGAAGCGGTTTCTACGGAGGCGGCCCTCATGGGCCCAACCGCGCGGCTTACGACACTGGGCACCAGGACGGCGTCACCATGGCGCGCGAGGACATCTACAAGAACAAGCGCTTCAATCCTGAGCCCCGCGCCCGCTTTGGTGGCCGCGACGACGGCTACTCCCGCGGCTACGGCGACAAGGGCATCTACAAAGCCGAGTACACCGACGGCTACCGCGCAGGCTACGAAGCGACCTTCAATCGAAGGTATTGAAGATCAGTCGTTAGTCATCAGTCGTTGGTCGCTAGGTCTTCCTGGTTAGCCACCGGCCGATGGCGAACGAGCCGAACACATCCTCGTGGAAAAAGAAGCCGCCGGAGTTTCCTCCGGCGGTTTCTCCTTCACAACTTGTCATTCCGACACGCGAGCGCAGCGAGGCAGGAGGAATCTGCTTTTGTGCCACCGTGGCCACCGGTGCCCCACCTTCCGCGCTTTTTGCGGGAGGGTGGATACCCTCAATGACTCGCCGTCGTTTGGCCTTCCTTCTGCGCTACTTCTAACCGGGTCTTTGCCCGCGCCAGCGCATCTTGCGCGCGCGGCACATCCACTTCCGGATCGCCACTCGTCAACCGTTTCTCGGCGCGCTCTCTCGCCTTCTGCGCCCGCGCGCAATCAACGTCTTCGCCACGGTCGGCCGTTTCCGCCAGGATCGTCACTTTGTCGGGCAGCACTTCCGCAAAACCCCACGCCACGCACAAATAGTGCGTTTCGGAGCCGCTGCGGTAGCTGATCGCTCCCACTGCCAACTCGGTAATAAGAGGCGCGTGTCCCGGCAGGATGCCCAGGTACCCGTTCTTCCCGGGAATCTGCATCTCCTCCGCGCGGTCCTTCACCACCAGCTTTTCCGGAGTGACGATTTCGAGTTGGAATGAATCAGCCATAATTAGCTCTTGGCTCTTAGCCGTTAGCCGTTAGCCTTTAGCCCCACCGTCCCCATCGCGAGTCTTTGCCAACGACCAACGACCGACGACCAACGACTGCCTTTACGCTGCCGCCTTCATCTTCTCCGCAGCTTCCAGCACTTCGTCGATCGGTCCCTTCATGTAAAACGCCTGCTCCGGAACGTCGTCGTACTTGCCACAGACGATGTCCTTGAAGCCCTTCACCGTATCCGCGACTTTCACGTACCGGCCCGGTGAGCCCGTGAACTGCTCGGCCACGTGGAACGGCTGCGACAGGAAGCGTTGCACCTTGCGCGCCCGCGCCACCGTCAGCTTCTGGTCTTCGCTCAGTTCATCGATGCCCAGAATCGCGATGATGTCCTGCAGGTCCTTGTACGTCTGCAGTGTCTTCTTTACCTGCTGCGCCACGTCGTAGTGATCCTGGCCCACAATTCGCGGATCAAGAATACGTGATGTCGATGCCAGCGGATCCACCGCCGGGTAGATCCCGATCTCGGTCAATGCGCGCGAAAGCACGGTGGTCGCATCCAGGTGAGCAAATGTCGTCGCCGGAGCCGGATCCGTCAAGTCGTCGGCGGGCACGTAAATCGCCTGTACCGACGTGACCGATCCCTTCTTCGTCGACGTAATCCGCTCCTGCAGCTCACCCATTTCGGTTGCGAGGTTCGGCTGGTAGCCCACCGCGCTCGGCATGCGGCCCAGCAGGGCAGACACCTCCGACCCAGCCTGCGTGAAACGGAAAATATTGTCGATGAACAGCAGCGTGTCCGCGCCTTCCACATCACGGAAATATTCGGCGACGGTGAGCCCCGTAAGCGCCACTCGCAATCGTGCTCCCGGCGGCTCCGTCATCTGCCCGTAGATCAGCGCCGCCTTTGATTTCGAAGGGTCGCCAGGCTTGATTACGCCCGACTCGCTCATTTCGAGCCACAAATCGTTCCCTTCGCGCGTGCGCTCGCCAACCCCCGCGAACACCGAGAACCCGCCGTGCTGCTT
The DNA here is from genome assembly GCA_964641665.1 of uncultured Acidobacteriaceae bacterium. GTDB lineage: Bacteria > Acidobacteriota > Terriglobia > Terriglobales > Acidobacteriaceae > Gp1-AA133. The sequence continues at coordinate 112,091 of CAZXKO010000078.1, read as the reverse complement.
CGCGACGTTATTGATGAGTTCCTGAATAAAAACCGTCTTGCCAACACCTGCGCCCCCGAACAACCCGATCTTTCCACCCTTCAGAAACGGCTGGATCAGGTCAACAACTTTCACTCCGGTCTCGAACATCTCCGCGGTAGTTGCCTGCTCGTCGAACGCCGGCGCCATCCGGTGAATCGGCAGGCGCTGCGTGTACTCAATTGGTCCCAGTTGGTCGACGGGCTCGCCGATCACGTTCATGATGCGCCCCAGTGTTCCGTGTCCGACGGGGACCGAGATCGGCCCACCCTGGTCAATCGCCTTCATCCCGCGCACCATGCCGTCGGTGGCCTGCATGGCGATGCAGCGCGCCCGGCCTTCGCCCAGGTGCTGTTGCACTTCGAGAATCACGTCGATCGGCTGGGGCACGGTGAAGCCGTCGCTAACCACCTTGAGCGCCTGATAGATCGGCGGCAACCCGGCTTTGCTGAACTGCACATCGACCGCCGGACCTGCAATCTGCACTACGTGTCCAATATTGTCTGGCATAGAAAATCAGTTCTTAGCCTTTAGCTGTTAGCTTTTAGCTCGTTCTTTCTGAAGTACATGGAACTCTCTGTCTCATCGGCAGAACCAGTTGTCGCTGATGACTCGTGCAAACCGTCTGGGCGCCTCAACGAGCTAAGAGCTAACAGCCAATAGCTAATAGCTGATTTACTGCGCTGCCGCCCCGCTCACGATCTCGATAATTTCCTTCGTGATCTTCGCCTGGCGCGCCCGGTTCATGGCTAGCGTCAGTGAGTCGATCATGTCGGTCGCGTTGTTGGTGGCCGACTCCATCGCGGTCATGCGCGCTGCGTGCTCCGCGGCCACCGACTCGAGCAGCGCATGGAAAATCTGGATGCCCACATATTTCGGCAGCAAATCGTTGAACAGCTCACCCGGAGACTGCTCGTAGATGTAGTCCACCTGCGCCGTTGCGAACTTCGCTGCGGCGGCGTCGATGTCGCGCGTCTCGGTCGAACGCATGCCCACACCCGCCGAGATCGCCGCCTTCTGCGCCTCTTCTTTTTCTTTCTGCGTCAGCTCGCGTGCGTGTGCGACCTCCGCCACGCCAATCTCGACAATTGGCAGGACACGCTCTACCACCAGCCGCTGCTGGATCACCGACTTGAACTCGTTGAACAGCAAGTAGACAGAATCGATCTCACCCTTGCCGTAGCGCTCGATCAGGCGTTCCGCAACCCCCGTCGCCAGCGCATGGTCCACCTTGTTCAGCACTCCGACCATTTCCCCAATGATTGTGGTACGCAGGGGTTCGGTTGAGTCCGCCGTTCGTGGTTCCGCCATCGGAAAGCGCCGCCGCAGAAAATCCCGCCCCTTGCGCCCGATGGTCTCGATCTCGATATTCTTGCCCGCCTTCTCCCCGATGAACTGCATGGCGGACTTGAGAATGTTCGTATTGAACGCCCCGGCCAGCCCCTTGTCCCCGGTCACCACAATCAGCAGGACGCTCTTCTCCTCCCGCTGCGCCAGCAGGGGATGCCGCGGCTCGCCCGTCTCCGGATCGTAGATTTCCGCGCGCGACACCAGCGACTTCAGCACGTTGGTCAACATCTGCGCGTACGGACGCGCCGCCAGCGCGCGCTCCTGCGCGCGTCGCAGCTTCGCGGCCGAGACCATCTTCATGGCCTTGGTAATCTGCCGCGTGTTGATCACGCTGCGAATGCGCCGCTTGATGTCGAGAACGTTTGCCATGAATCAGTCGTCGGTCGTTCGTCGTCGGTCGTCAGCAAGCCAAAACCCTTGTCATCCTGAGCGGAGCGAAGGACCTATGTACTCCGCCTTTTGCTTCCAGATCGCCACGTGCAAGCCAGCAACCAAGAGCTAAAGGCTAAGCGCTACCAACTGCTTTCCGCGCCGCCACGAACTGCTCCTTGAACTCGGAGATCAGTTTCTTCATCTCGGCTTTCAGCCCATCATCCAGAATCTTCTTGTCCATGATCGTGCGCAACAGGCCCGGATTCGCCGTGTCCACGTACTTGTACAGCTCGAGTTCAAACGGACGCACCTGCTCGACTGGCAGATCATCCAGAAACCCGCCCGTGCCCGCAAACACGATCAGAATCTGCTTCGAAAACGGCAACGGCGAGAACTGGTTCTGCTTCAGGATCTCCACCAGCCGGCTGCCGCGGTTGAGTTGGTTCTGTGTGGCCTTGTCGAGATCACTTCCGAACTGCGCAAACGCCGCCAACTCGCGGTATTGCGCCAGTTCCAGCTTCAGCGACCCGGCCACTTGCCGCATCGCTTTGATCTGCGCGCTGCCTCCGACGCGGCTCACCGAAATGCCCACGTTCACCGCCGGCCGCACGCCCGAGTTGAAGAGATCCGTCTCCAGGAAGATCTGCCCGTCGGTAATCGAAATCACGTTGGTCGGGATGTAGGCCGAAACGTCGCCCGCCTGCGTCTCAATCACGGGCAGAGCCGTCAGCGACCCTCCGCCCATCTGGTCGCTCATCTTCGCGGCCCGCTCCAGCAAGCGCGAGTGGAGATAGAACACGTCTCCCGGGTACGCCTCGCGTCCCGGCGGACGCCGCAGCAACAGCGAAATCTCGCGGTACGAAGCCGCATGCTTCGAAAGGTCATCGTAGATCACCAGCGCATGCCGCTTGTTGTCGCGGAAGTACTCGCCCATCGCGCACGCCGCATAGGGCGCGATGTACTGCATTGGCGCCGGTTCCGACGCCGAGGCCGCCACCACAATCGTGTACTCCATGGCGCCCGCGTCTTCCAGAATCTTGACCACTTGCGCAATCGACGACCGCTTCTGCCCGATGGCGTTGTAGATGCAAATCAGGTCATTGCCCTTGCTGTTGATGATGGTATCGAGAGCAATCGCGGTTTTGCCCGTCTGGCGGTCCCCGATGATCAGCTCGCGCTGGCCGCGGCCGATGGGAATCATCGAATCGATCGCCTTCAGTCCCGTCGCCATGGGCTCGCGTACCGGCTGCCTGTCAATCACGCCCGGCGCAATTCGCTCCAGCGCAATGAACTCTTTGGTCGCAATCGGACCTTTATCGTCGATCGGCTGACCCAGCGAGTTCACCACCCGCCCGACCATGGCGTCGCCTACCGGCACGCTCATGATGCGACCGGTCCGTTTGACCTCGTCACCCTCGCGAATCTCGGTGTACTCGCCCAGCAGCACCACGCCCACCTGGTCTTCTTCCAGGTTCATGGCCAGCCCGGCCACCCCGTGCGGGAACTGGAGCAGTTCCCCGGCCATAACCTTGTCGAGTCCATACACGCGCGCGATGCCGTCGCCCAGCGTGATGACCGTCCCCACTTCGTCCACGGTGATCTTGGTTTCGTAGTTCTCGATCTGCTCGCGGATCAGCTGCGATATCTCATCTGCCTTGATTTGTGCCATAGAAATCAGCTCGTAATTCGGCTTCTAGCGACTAGCCTCTAGCCCTTAGCTTCTTGCCTGGTTCCCGACCACCAATGTCTCTAATCTCTTCCTCTGCGAACTCTGCGGCTTTTCTCAGCGATCTTCGCGGTTAAAAGCTTTTTCGGTGGATGAGCCCTGAACCCAGGAAATCTCCCCCAGCCAAGCCAAAAGCAAACGGCTAAGAGCTAAAAGCTGCCCCCCGCAATTTGTTCCCGGATTCTCTGCAACTGCCCGAGCACCGACCCGTCGTAAATTGTGCTTCCGACCCGCACAATCGCACCACCCAGAATCGCGCTGTCCCGCCCATACTGGGCACGTACTTTCTTGCCCGTCAGTTTTTCGGCCTGTCCCTCGAGAGCGCGCTTCTCTGCATCGCTCAAATCGCGGGCGCTGGTGATCCGCGCCTCCGCAAAACCCATGCGCGCATCCAGTTCGTTTGCCAATTGCGTCACGATCGCCTCGAAAAAATGCATCCGACGGTGATCGATCAGCACAGCGACAAAATTCCGCACCTCGCGCGAAAGCCCTTCCCGCTTTGCAATCGCATCCAGCACCCCGCGCTTTTGTTCCGCCGCGATGGCTGGATTCTCCCACACCCGCCGCAGATCCGGATTCGCCCCCAGCAGTGCCCCCAACCCGTGCAACTGCTGCAGCGTCTTTCCCGCATCCAGCCGGCCGTCAAACACCACATCGGCGAAGGCTCGCGCGTACAGACGTGTCACGGAAGCCATACGCTAGTTCTTCTCCTTTGCCGAGCCATCCGCACCCGCCAGCCGCTCCGAGAAACTCCGCACCAAGGACGCATCCGTTCCCGCGTCCACATGAATCTGCTTCTTCGCCAGCGCGATCGCGAGATCGGCGGCATACGCCGTCAGATCGCGCAGTGCCGCCTTGGCTGCCGCCGCGATTTCCTGCTCCGCCGACTCAACAATCTTGCGCCCGTCTTCTTCCGCCGCGGCCTTGATGCGCGCTTCCTCCGCCGCCAGGTCCGCCTCGCCCGCCGCCTTCATCGCCGCAATCTCATTGCCCAACTTCGACAGCCGCGATTCGATCTCGCCCAGCCGCCGGTTCGCATCTTCGCTCGCCCGGCGCGCCTCTTCCAGCGCCCTCTGAATTGACGCCGTTCGATCCCGAAACATACCCGGCAGGTACTTACGTCCCGCCCACACCAGCACAGCGGCGATCACCACGAAGTTCAACAGAACGGCCAGCCAGTACGCATGTTGCAGGTTTCCACCGGTAAGCGTCGCCAGCATCCGCACCGACGCCGACTGCTTGAACTGCGCGGTGTCATCGTCCTCGCCGGCCGCCTCGCGCGTCTCCTTCGCCAACTCCGCGCCGATCCCGGGATGCTCGGCTTGCTTACGTTCCTGTTGAGTTTGGTTTTGCGTCCTAGTAGGGGCAGTCTGCGCATGTGTGGGCGGGGTTCGTGTAACCCGGAAAACCGACATCAACCCGACGGTCGTAATCAGGACGGCGACAGCCCAACGGGCGAGCAACTTGGGTTTTGCGTTTGAGCTCATCGCGCCTCCGCCGTCACCGGACGCAGCACGCTCCGGACAATCTCCGCCGCCAGCCGCGCCGATTCCCCTTGCAGCCCCTCTTGCGCCGCACTCTTGTCCCGGTCGATCGCCTCGCGCGCCTTCTTCACCTGCTCCTGCGCCCTGGCCCTAGCCGCAGCCACTGCCGCCGCCCGCGCCTGCAAAGCCGCCTGCCGCCGCGCCTCCTGAGTTTTGAACATAGCCACCCGCGCCTCGCGCAGGCGCTGCTCGTACTCGGCCGTTCGGGCCTCAGCGGCCGCCACATCCGCGCGTGCTTTCTCGATCGCGCCTTCCGTCTTCACCCGCCGTTCCGCCAGGACCCTGGTCAGCGGCCGGTGGACCACCACCGTATAGATCCCGTACAGCACCGGCAGCATGATGATGGTCGGGATGGACCCGAGCAGTAATCCGCCTAGCTGTCGCAGCGTCTCGTCCATGGCTTAGCTGATAGAACCGGAAGAAAGAGGGCTACAAAACCTCTAACGCTAACATCCTAGGCATCTTGTGTCAACGCCAGGGGCCCAGACCCGGTCTCCGGGGGGCGTCACTAGGGGGAAATTCCTACCCGTTGTCAAGCCTGCTCTCCGGCCTTTTTCCCGAACTATTCCTTGACTTCCTCCCAAACGGGACTACCATAAATACATCACCTCCGATCCAATTCAGGATCGAATGGGCCGGCAGCCAAGAAAAGTCACCGCTTTTTGGCTATCGGCCCATTTAATTTTGAGCTACTAGCTTTTAGCCGCTCGCTCTTAGCCAGAACCCCGATGCGCGTGTCCTTCGTTCAAGCTCAGGGCAACAGCTAGGTTCCCTTCACCACAAAGTCCCTTACTCTCCTGACCACCGACTCCGGCGCCTCCGCCTCCATCTCGACCACGCCGTCCCGGTACTCCCGCGAATAGATCCGCGAACGCGCCGCCAGCAGCGCCAGGACTTTTCCCTCTTTCTGCGGAATACTCAACCGCACCCGGCTCACCGGATCTTCCTCCAGCACCTGATCGATCCGCTCCAGCACGGTCGCAATCCCTATCCCGCGCACCGCCGACACGTGCACCGTCTGCGCATCGTCGCGCAACGCCTCGCGCTGTTTTGGCTCCAGCAGGTCGATCTTGTTCATCACGTGCAGCCGAGGCTTCTTCTCTGCCTCCAGTTCCTTCAATACCAGCTCCACCTGCGCGTCTTGTTCCGCAGTCAGCGGACTCCCCGCATCCGACACATGCAGGATCAACGCCGCCCGCTGCACTTCCTCCAAAGTCGCCCGAAACGCCGTAACCAGCGTGTGCGGCAGGTTCCGGATGAATCCCACCGTATCCGACAGCAACACCTTCCGCCGCGACGGCAATTCCACCCCGCGAATCGTCGGATCGAGCGTCGCAAACATCTTCGACGACGCCAGCACCTCCGCCTTGGTCAGCGCATTGAACAACGTCGACTTGCCCGCGTTCGTGTAGCCGACCAAAGCCACCGTCGCCACCGGTACCGACTCCCGCCGCTGCCGCTGCTGCGCCCGAATCCGCCGCACGTTCTCGATCTGCTCTTTCACGTGTCGGATGCGCCGGTAAATCTTCCGCCGGTCGGTTTCGAGCTGCGTTTCGCCCGGTCCTCTCGTCCCGATGCCGCCGCCCAGCTGCGACATCTCCACGCCACGCCCCGCCAGCCGCGGCAGCATGTATTCCAGCTGCGCCAGCTCCACCTGCAGCTGGCCCTCGCGGGTCTTCGCGTGCCGCGCAAAAATGTCGAGGATGAGCTGCGTGCGGTCGATCACCCGCTTGTGCAGGATGCGTTCAATATTGCGCTGCTGAGAAGGTGAAAGATCGTGGTCAAACAGGATCAGATCGGCGTCCGCCGCAGCCGCTGCGCCCGCGATCTCATCAAGCTTCCCGCCGCCAATCAAGGTCGCAGGATCTGGCCGGTCGCGCCGCTGCAGAATCTCGCCCACCACGGTTGCGCCCGCGCTGGTCGCGAGAGTTCGCAGTTCGTCCAGCGACTCGTCCGCGCTGAACTCCGGCATGCTCGGAGGCTTCGACCCCGCAGCCACGCTGGTCGCAGCGTCACGCGCCGACTGCGCGCCCGCGGTCAGAGAGCGTTTCCCATTGCGCGTGCGCGTACGGTAGTCCAGCCCCACCAGAAACGCGCGTTCGCCGGACTCGCGGACATCGTGCGTGTCCGCGGAAGATTCGCCCCGGAGGGCGCGGCGCACCGCGTCGTCCTTACGCGACCGTGTGGAGTCTGCGCTGCGCAACTGGGAGGCGCCTTTAGCCTTCGGTGCCGGAAGCCGTGACGGGCGCTACCGCAACGGGGGTTCCCACTGCCGTGGGTTTGCCCTCGCCGTGCGCCCCAAACGGAGCGTGCGTCACCCGCCCCATCACCACCGTGGAGATGGCGTGCTTGAAGATCAACTGTTCCTGATTGTTGGTCTCCAGCACTACCGAATATTTGTCGAAGGAACGGATCCGGCCCGTCAGCTTGACCCCACTCAGCAGATAGATGGTGATGTTGAGCTTTTCTTTGCGGGCCGTGTTGAGGAAGGAATCCTGGATGTTTTGCGCCGGCTTGTTTTCCATCTGCCGATCTCCTTGCCGTTTGGACTTGTTCGAAAACTCAGCTGCTCCTCGCAACCCGTGGCGCGTCCGGTCGCAAAGAGCAGGGGGGACATCCCGCGGCAGACGGGCTGTCTGGCGCAACTGTTCCAGCACCGCTCCACCTAGGGCAACATTTGTACAATAAGACCTGACGCCGGACTTTTCAACTCAGCTTTCTGTCAAAATTTACGGAACTGGAACAAGTCTCCGCGCTCGACCGAAAAGGCGCACCGCAACAGGTCTTGCGAAGGCAGTAATCTGGGTAACAAGTTACTAACTCGTACCCGCGTCTCGGCGCCCTCAGCGGACTTCCTCCGCGAGCTCTGCGGTTTGAGGTTTGGTCTAATTTTTCAGGTCCAGATTTCAATCCTCGCGCCCGACAGCCACTCTCTTCCCGGGCTTAATGTACAATCCGCCCTTACAATCCGGGAGGAACTTTCATGCTCCACCTCGCAGCATTGTTGTTCAGCCCCAACATCCACCTGCCGCAGGATTTCAACACCAATTTCCTGATGTTCGTCCGCTGGATCCACTTCCTCGCCGGCATCATCTGGATCGGCCTGCTCTACTTCTTCAACCTGGTCAACGTGCCCTTCCAGAAAGAACTGGACGCCGCCACCAAAGGCAAAGTCGTCCCTGCGCTCATGCCGCGCGCGCTCTGGTGGTTCCGTATGACCGCAGTGCTCACCGTCTTGGCCGGCATCATTTACTGGGGCAACATCGTCGCCTCCGACGCTCACAACGCCGTCGGCGCCACCTCCGGCATGGCCATGGGCAGCTTCTTCGGCATCTGGACGGTCGTCTGGGCCATCCTCTACGCCGTCCTGATCCCTGGCAAGGGCGTGCTCGACAAAGGCCCCGTCATCGGCGTGATCTACGCCATCGTGGTCTTCGCCGCCGCCTGGCTCTTCCTCAGCCTCAACGACCAGGGATGGCAGAGCAATCGCCTGCTTTCCATCGGCATCGGCGGAGGCATCGGCTGGGTCATGATGCTCAATGTCTGGGGCGTGATCTGGCGCATCCAGAAAAAGCTCATCGCCTGGACCAAAGACAACGCCGCCAACGGCGCGCCCATTCCCGAGCAAGCCAAGCGCATGGCCCGGATGGGATTCCTGGCCTCGCGCGCCAACGCCTTCCTGAGCATCGTCATGCTCTTCTTCATGGGCGCCGCCAGCCACTACCCAATGTTCGGGAAGTGAGCGCAGTGTGGCGCGGACACTCTTGTCCGCGGAGCCGCGCGGTTGCGTCTTTACGAACGGACCTTTTTGCCGAAAACTTCAGAGAGCACGAAACTCTGAAACTTCGAAACCTTCTTCAAAACAAAACCGCCCGCGGATTCTCCCCGCAGGCGGTCAATGTTCGAACCGTCTAAGTCCGCGCTAGAAACTCACTTTCGCGCCAATCTGTATCTGACGCGCACCTGTTGTCCCGTCATTCTGGCCAACCTGCGAAGTCGAGTAGCCAAAGTTCACGTCGGCGATTTGGTTATCCGGTTTCGTGAATTGCACTCGGTTGAAAACGTTGTAGACCTCGAAGCGCAATTGGAAGCCAATCCGCTCCGTGATTTTCGTCGTCTTCGCCAAGTTGAGATTCCAGTTGTTCACGCCCGGGCCGTAATACGAATTGCGTGTGGAAGGCGACTGAATTCCCCACGGCACTGGCATGACGTTAGGGTCTTCCGGATTGAACGCCGCCGCGTTAAACCCGGTGAAAACACCGCCTCCTCCTGGTAGTACCTTGCCTTGCGCGGGAACGGTCCTCAGGGCGGACGGGTTCACGATCGTCGCTCGATCGGCGAAGCTTGTGTGCAAAGTATCCAAGGGTCCGAAGATATCGTACGGCAACCCAGTCTGCCACTGTGCGATTCCGCTGATCTCCCATCCCTCCAGCACACGTCCAGCGAATCCGCTGTTCAGATAGGCCCTGCCACGCCCCACTCCGAATTGGTAGAGAAAACTGAGCACCGCGCGTTGTCTGGTATCAAACCCCGAATTTCCTCTCTCGCTCGACAGGTCTAGAGAGTTCCTGGGGAAATTGCTGTTGTGCCGTGTTGGAACGAGGGGGTCCGAAGTATCATCAATCGCGTGCGACCAGGTGTACGCCATGCTGAACTGCAGGCCGTGGCTCAGTCGGTGCGTCGCCTGCACCTGCAGGCCATGATAGTACGATTGGCCAGTGGTCTGGTCCGTGAAGGTATTGTAGAATGCCGCGTTATTCGTCGATGGGAACGTGTAATTACCTCCGAAGTACAGGTTCGCGTTTTGCAAGTCTTCCTGACAAGCCTCTACGCTGGGTGGGGCAGGTGGATTGGGTCCGATACTGGCGATACAGGCTGCCAGGTTCTGACTCACCAGGCCGGGCCGCGGTGGATTCTGATCCAGCACTCGCAACTCCCGCGTGCCGTGATTGCCCACGTAGTTTGCTTCCAGCGTCAGGTTCCCTAACTCGCGCTGAATCCCGAAATTCCAGCTCACTACGCTCGGCGGCTTGATGTTGTGATCGAACAAGTCCGGAAACAAGCCCGAAAAATCAAACACAATTGGCGACGGCGTCAGGGGTGCTGGTGCCGTTTGACTCTGTAACTGTGCCGCAGAAACGTAGCCAAACCCGTTCCGGACGCTCGCCGGTTCGATAAAGAACCCGGGTTGGAACGGTGGATTGCCCCGCGCATCGCTCACCAGGTTCCCGTACACGCGATCACTGAAGATCCCAATGCCGCCCCGAATGGAGGTGCGCCCATCGTGGAAGGGATCCCAGGCGAAGCCCAGCCGTGGCTCGAAGTTGCGGTAGTAGTCGTTGTACAACTGCCTCCCGGTCCCTGGCCCCACGGTTTGAAACGTGAACCCGTTGCAGGGGCTGCTGACAGTGCACCCGGGCACGTTTGTGATCAACGGCGCAAGCCCTCCCGGATCCTGGAACAAACTCGACAAATTGTTGTGCTGCTCGAAAGGCACGCCGTAGTACTCCCAGCGGAGACCATATGTGATGCTCAGGTTCGGACGAACCTTCCATACGTCCTCCGCGAAGATCCCTACTTCGCGCTGACGGAAACCCAGCCTGTCATTCACTAGTTGTGTCCCCGCGGAATTGAAGAATTGCGTCTGGGAAGCTGAAAACACCAGGCCCAGCAACATCCCGGTGAGGTCCTCAATGCTGTTACTGTCGACGCCCGGGTTCAGGTTCTGCAAGGTAGGGTTCCCCGTATTCGAGAACACATTGAACCCAAACGACTGGCGCGAAAAAAAATCAGTGTAGTTGTTGGAGTATACGCGCCGGTGCTCCCCGCCCACCTTAATGGTATGTGAGCCGATCACCTTGGTAAGATTGTCCGCCACCTGGTAAGTTCCCGCCTGGGTAGCCTGCGAGTTCGCATCTCCCAGGTCCAGGCACCCGAACCCAGTAAAGGACGGAAGATTGTAGTCGGCTCCGCGCCCCTGCCCGTCCACAAAACCAAAGCTGTCAAAAAGACTTACGCCATTGCAACCAAAGAACAAATTGAGCCGGTTCGCCCCGCCCCGCAGTTCATTGCTTAACGTCGCGGTCGGTGTTGAGATCAGCGACAGCGCCAACCCCTGGGTTCGCTGATGGGATGACGCCGAACCGATGTTGCCCGGCAGAAAATCACCGTGATCCGAATTGGGGTCGTGATACCAGTTGTATGTGTAGCGTCCGGACAGGGTGTTGTTCTTGGTCAGGTTGTGGTCGATCTTCAGGGTGCCAGTCTCGTCTTTCTCTCTTGATTCGCTGGGAAAGAACAGTAGGCCCGTGACTCCGTCTGAATTCGGAAGCGTCGGGGAGGGATACAACGTCAGAATCTTCTGCATCACCGGATCGAGCCCGACCCCTGTCAATGCCCCTGTGCCGTTGTTGCCGTTCGGGTTGGTCGGATCGGTCACATCAAGCGACTGGCTGGCGCCTGTCTGCGGGTTTGTATAGGTAAACACCCCAGTCTTGAATGCATCCGTCGGCACCACCGAGGTGTTCGTCAGGTTGGTGACGAAGCGGTCCCCCTGGTAGTTCAGAAAAAAGAATGTCTTCCCCTTAACGATCGGCCCGCCCAGGGACGTTCCGTAAAGATTACGGACGTATGCGTTTTTGCGCTGCAGTTTCCCGGTCAGTGGGTCCAGTTGGTTGTTAAAGTAGTCGCGCGCTCCGAGCGCGTCCCAGCGGCCGTAGTAGTACACGGCGCCGTGCAGATCGTTCGTGCCGCTCTTGGTTATGACGTCAATGATCGCCCCGTTGTTGCGGCCGTATTCGGGAGCGAAATTGTTGGTGAGCACGCGGAACTCTTCGGTCGAGTCGGGATTCTGCGACGTAACCCCGCCCAGGTTCCCGGGAACTTCAGCGTAGTTGTTGTCCGCACCATCCAGCTGAAAGTTGTTGTTGCGCTCGCGACCGCCGTTCACCGACACCCCGCCCAGCCCGTCCGACTGCGTCACGCCCGGGCTCAACAGAACCAACTGGTACGGGTCACGCAGGATGAGCGGCAACTCCGCCATCTGCTGCTGGTTGATCACGTTACTCAGCGTGGCCGTTTCCGTGTCCACCTGGCCCACCATGCTGGAATCTACCTGCACCTGGGTCGTCACCACGCCCACTTCCATCGTCGCGTTCAACGTGAACTTCTGGTCCACCGTCAGCGTGATCTTCGCCAGGCCGTAACTTTTGAAACCTTCCTTCTCGATCGTGATGGTGTAATCCCCCGGCGCCAGTGGCTCCACGCGGTAAAAGCCCGTCCCGTTGGTCTGAACCTGGCGCTCCACGCCGGTGGCGAGGTTCTTCACCGTCACCGACGCCTGCGTGACCGCTGCCGCCGACGCGTCCGCCACGGTCCCGCTCACCGACGCGTTCTGCGCCAAAGCCGCCGTGCTCACGAGCAGCAACACACCCAGAAGAATGTTCTTATATTTCGTCATCATTGCCCTCCACGGAAATTCCCACACGCCGGGAATTCCGTTCAAATCGGCGAGATTCGCAAGCCGCCAGCGGAACCGGCTCGTTGTCAGGAGATTAGGTGAACAAGAAAGAGTGCAACTCCCCTGCCAAAACACGCCCTGTTGTCCCTGTATCTGTTTCAACGATTTAGTTCGAGGCTTCCCACGGAACATCCACAATTCCGCATCCGCCACCCCGCGACCGTATGAGATCCGGGATATCGCCAGCTCATCTCTAACCCTATCAGGAAGTTATGTTTAGAAGCGATAACTGGCTATGTTCCGGGCAGGTATCGTTGGGACATGTCCTTTCGGGGAGAGCCCCGGAGGCCAACCGTGCCCGGTCACCTCAAAAAGAAAAAGGGAGCCGGAGAATCCGGCTCCCTGAGATGCAAGCGATGCAAGATTAGAAGGTAAATGTCGCCCCAAAGCGAATTGTGCGTGAGGTCTGCCACAGGTTCGGCTGCCCATACAGCGAGTTTAGGGCCACACCCGACGCGATGGCTGTTGACTGCGCGTTGTACCCTGTCTCGGCTGCCTGGTAGAAAGCCGCTCCTCCGAAAATGTTTTGCCCGCCGGGGAACAACGCCGTGCCGAAGTGGTTGGAGTTGAATCCCTGCCAGTAGCCGAGAACAGCATGCTGGTTCAACAGGTTGGCGAAAGTTGCCTCAAACCTGAGGCGTTGCGCCTCGTTGTTGTGGTTCACCTTGATTTCATGTGCAACGTTCAAATCAGTCTGTGTGTACCAGGGCGTGCGACGGGCATACGGAGTGCCAACGCTCGTAACCGCGTCGGTGGTTGGGTCGGCGGTCACGTTGGCCCACTTGCCGCGGCCAAAGATGTAGGTGCCTTCGAACGGGCTGCCGCCTGCTAGGCCTATGTCAGCAAAAGAGCTTACCGGGCTGCCCTGGTAGGCAACCTGGAAGAGGCCCAAGGTTGTTCTGTGTTTGTTCGACCACCACGGCAACGTGTAATACAGGTTTCCCTTCAGGGCGCTTGGGCGATCCGTCGGCAACGGCCCGTTACTAGACTTCCCACTGGCGGCGAAGTAGTAGATCGGCTCGTCGAAGGACCGGCTCGTGTCCGGCGAGTTGCGTCCGGTTACGCCACCATCGCTCTGGTCAGTAGTGGTCAGGCCTGCATAGTTCCCCCACAAGCTGCTCCAGGTATAGCTGAACATTCCGGACCAGTTGTGGCTCATGGTCTTGGTTAGCCGCAATTCCACCCCGTCGTAGTTGCGAACGGCCGAGGGCTGGGGTGGGCAGGAGGGACAAGAGCCGAAGGCGTTGGTTGGGTCAAACGGGGGAACTCCGGGGCCGAAGCCGGCACCGAGCGATCGCAGGAAGCTGGCATATTGGTCAATGTTCGAATCCACGCCTTGGCCGGGATTGACGATCGCATAATACTCAAAACAGCAAGGAGCGGTCAGCGAAGAGTCCTCGATAGCGTGATCAAGGCGTCGGCGATCATAGCGCGCTTCGAAGGCCCAGTCCTTGCCGATCTGGTAGTCCGCACCGGCGACATACTCATGTTGCCGATAAGGCTTCAGGCCAGGTGCTATCGGCTCCTCTGGGCGTAAGTTGAGGTTTTCGATTAGACCAACGCCAGTCTTGGCATCGATCAAGGACGTCGGGGTTTGGCCGCTGGCGAAGACAGCGCCTGTATTGACCGGACCCGTCGGGCAGGCGCGGCCAGAAGAGTTGTAGACTATATCGATATCGGAGAGGCGGAACCCACCGCTTGCATTCGGACCAAGCGGGTAGGCGCATTCATCCCATCCCTGAGCTCCAAACGATGTCTGGGCAAGCAGCAGCTTCATGACATCGTTGGTGACGCCATAGCTGCCGAAGATCTTAAACTTGCCGTTTGCTGATCCCCATGCAGCTCCCAAACGGGGCTCAATCTTATCGCTCCATGAGAAGTCGATGGTGCGGATGTTGGCAATCCCAACTCCGGCAGGACGCGGCAGGGTTTCTTTCTCTATACGGACGCCAAGGTTGAAAGTCAGACCGTGCCCTACAGTCCAGGCATCCTGGACGAATAAGGCATGGTTGTTATCGATGGCAGGCGCGTAATTGCCAGAGGTGTCCTTCAGGACGGTTGCGAAATCCCCCTGCATAAAGAGGTAGCCATACTGGCCGGCGCAAAGGCCCCATTCGCCTGTGAGTCCACTTGCGGGAGTGGTGGATGTAGCTGCCGATCCGCAGTTACCGCCGCCGTAGGCTGAACCCGGACTGTACTTCACCCCTCCGGGGTACAAAGATGCCTGTGGTATGTTGCCGTGCTGATTGATGATGTTCCACAGACGGTTGAACTGATAACCGGCTTTAATGTTGTGCGTCCCCCACCAGCCACCCTTGAAGAACGCCACGTCTTCGTTAAACTGCCAGTGCTTACTGGCGTTGACTTCAGTGAAGTTGCCATTATAAGGCGCGGTCGCGGTGCCCGCAGGCTGCGCTAAAGCGGCCGGAAGCGGAGCACCGGAGTTGTCCTTAAGGGGCGCGCCAGACGCATCCACACCAGGGGAGCCCCAAACAAGGTCTAGGCCCGAGGTAGGCCAGCCAAAATCGTGATAGTTCTGAAAGAAATAGCCGAAGCGAGTTGTAGAGATGATCTTCGGGGTCAGGGTTATGTCAGCGCCAACGTTGTATGTTGCATTCGGGGCCGAGAAGCCGAGGCCGTGTGAATACAAGGACAGAGGGCTGAAGATCGAGGCGTTCAGGAAGCTGGACTGCGATGCGATCGGATCGGGGTTCGGCAACGAGTCCCCGCTCTCACGCGCATACTGGTACAGCCACGAACCGAAGACGCGGATCCTTTGCGTCACGGTGAAATCCAGACGGGCGGTCGTGAAGTACTGCTGGAGGTCTCGCGTGAAGTTCTGGTTCGCAAGGGACTGGTTCGGACACCCGCCAAGGGTGTTGCAGATGGCCGGGCCGAAGTTCACCGTTCGACGGCTGGAGTTGTACTGTGGCGCAAAACCCAGGAAGAACCACAAGCGGTCCTTCATGATCGGGCCACCAACGGTAAAGCCGGGCTGAACGATGCTAAAGTGGTCCTTCTTGGGTATGTAGGTTTGCGAATCGGGTTCACCCGCGGGCGCAAGCGGATCGTAACGCAACCCAGCAACCGGGGGGGCGGGGAACATCGCATAGTTACGGTTCCAGGAACCATCGACCGGGTCGCCCTCCCAGCTGGCGAAGAACGAGCCGTGGTAAGCGTTGCTGCCCTTCTGCATAACAACGTTGACCACGCCACCGAGCGCGCCGCCATGCTCCGCTTCAATCCCCGAGCTCTTGACCTGCATTTCCTGGATGAACTGAAAGGGGACGTTGGCAGCGGAGACGCCGCCCGAGATGTTCTCCGTGTCCTGGCCTTCGACAAGGTATTGGTTCTCCGAATCAGCGCCCCCGCCTACCGAGTAACCAACGTTCTGGCCGTTGCCGCTGCTGCCCGGTATCATGCCGCCTGCGCCAGCCGTACCCGCGCCGGCAGACCCGCCGGCAAGAGGTTCGTTGCGAGCCATAGGCGCGAACTGAATGACCGACTGGAAGCTGTAACCATGGGGTGCGTTAGCAAGCGCCTCAGACGTGATGTTCGTCTGGTTCGTATTTGTGGTCACGTCAATCACAGGGGCTTGGCCGGTCACCTCAACCACAGTGGCGCTGGTACCGACCTCCAGAGTAATGTCCACCGTCGGCACGTGCCCGACTTCAATGTTCAAACCTGCCCGCTTCACGGTGTTGAAGCCCTTTGCCGCCACCGTCATCGAATACGTGCCCGGAGGCAGGTTGGCGAAACGGTAGTAGCCGCTGTTGTCGGTGTCTAACTGTTTGGTACCGACTAGTGTCGTGCCCGTCAGTACCACCTGCGCGCGCGCTACCACCGCCCCCGACGGGTCCTTCACCGTCCCTTGCAATCCGCCCGTCGTTTCCTGGGCGAACGCGCTAATGGCAAACAGGGCGACCACCACAATGACCCTGCGGACAATCGTAAAATTCATTGTGTTCTCTCCGGCGTAGAATTCTTGAGCCAGCCTACAGGGTTGAGGCGGCTGCGGCTTCCCCAGTTGAACCGTGAAGCGCGATTGAAAGTGACCAACAAGACAGAACTTGCACAGAGACAGTGCACGCCCTATGTACACAACCTCAAAGCAAACAGTCTGCCAATTGATGTTAATGTCTATTTCATTCAAAATAGGACACTTGCATTTCAGTCGGGGACGTGCTGATCCGAAAATCGGGACGGTTCCGAGCGTCTCGTCTATGGAATTTAGTATCGAATGGCCTGGCCGAAAGATAGCCTCATGACGGCCCTTGACCCCAGCTCCCCAGCTTACCAACGTGGGGTTGAGTTATTGAACCACGGCGAGTTCTTTGAGGCCCACGAGGTTCTCGAAGACGTCTGGCGCACGGCTTCCGAGCCGGATCGTAAGTTCTTGCAGGGACTCATCCAAGTGGCGGTCGCCTTTCATCACCGCTCGTGTGGGAACCTGGTGGGATTCCGTTCTGTACTGGCCCGTGCTTGCCGCAACCTGAGCAGTTATCCCGACGTCTATCAGCGGGTAGACTTGGCCGCTCTGCGCCCCACCCTCGAGCAATGGCGCACCGTAATTGGGGCAGATCCGTCGACGCTTCCACCACTTCCTGCTGTGAAATTCCAGAAGTAGCAAACAACATCGCAACAAGACATAACTTCAATGTTGTGTCTATATCCGAAGATCGCCTCGAGGCTTGTCGTCCGGGCCCTGACCTCAGCGCCTGAAACCGCCACCTGCTAGAATTTCCACGTCCCCGTGACCCATTCCTCCAGCTCGAAGGCCGCGCCTACGAGGCTCGCCTCCGTCGCCATGCTCGATCTCGGCCGCCAATACGCCGAGATTCGCGCCGAGGTACTCGCCGCCATCGAGCGGGTGTGCTCGTCACAACACTTCATTCTGGGTGCCGAGGTTGACGCCCTCGAGCACGAAGTCGCCGCCTTCTGCGGAGCCGCTGACGGCGTGGGATGCGCCTCCGGTACCGACGCCCTCTGGCTCGCCCTCGTTGCTGTCGGAGTCCAACCCGGTGACACGGTCCTCACCACGCCCTTCAGTTTCTTCGCCTCGGCCAGCGCCATCGTCCGCGCCGGAGCGCGGCCCGTCTTCCTCGACGTCGATCCCCACACACTCAACCTCGATGCGGCGCTGGTCGAAGCGCACCTCCGCGCCAGAAAGTCCGCGCACCTCCGCGCCCTGCTGCCCGTCCACCTCTACGGCCAGTGCGCCGACATGGACGCCTTCGAACGCCTCGCGCAGGAATTTCAGATTTCGATCGTGGAGGATGCAGCCCAGGCCATCGGCGCGACGTGGCGTGATCGCCGGGCGGGATCTCTGGGCGCTGCGGCAGCTTTCAGTTTTTATCCCAGCAAGAACCTGAGCGCCTACGGGGACGCCGGACTCATCACCACCAACAACTCAGAGTTCGCCGCGCACATGCGCCGCCTGCGCAACCACGGCATGCCCCGCCGCTACCTGCACGAAGAGATGGGATGGAACAGCCGCCTCGACGCCATCCAGGCCGCCGTCCTGCGCGTGAAATTGCCCCATGTCGAAAAGTGGAACTGCCAGCGCCGCGAACGTGCCGCGACCTATGACCGCCTGTTGACACAAACGGGTTTGATCTCGGCCACGGGGGATTCTCCGCTGCGCGTGCTCTCGACCACGCCGCATGCCAGCCACATCTATCACCAGTACGTGATCCGAGCGCAACGCCGCGACGAATTGCGCCAATTCCTCGTCGACCGCAAGATCGGCACCGAGATCTACTACCCGATCCCGCTTCACCTGCAACCCGCATTCGCCTACCTGGGATACCGCGAAGGAGACCTGCCCGTGTCCGAGCGCGCCGCGCGAGAAGTGCTGGCTTTGCCCATGTTCCCGGAACTCACGGAAGACGAGCAGCAGTGGGTGGTCGAGAGCGTGGCAGAGTTTTATTCGTAGGGTTCCGGCGGCAAGCAGTTCGTGTTTCCGAATCGACATTCTGCATTCTGCACTCAGCAATCAGCCGTCAGCATTTAGCACTTGGCATTTAGCCCCAAAAGCTCCGCGAACCGTCGCCGACCAAATGCCACGTGCCAAATGCTAAGTGCGGTTTTCCAACGCCGAGGTTCTGACTGCTGAGTGCTCCCCCATCGACTAACGACCAGCGACTAGCGACTGGTTCATAAATTCCACCAGATCTCTCTTCATCTTCGTGTGCGAACCGCTCTCGATGTACACCATGTGACCCGACTCATAAGTCGCGAACGAAATGTTCTTGCGGTAGTCCGGCCCCAGGTCGAGATGGTCGATCGAGTAGTTCGCCGCCGCGTACGGCGTGGCCAGATCGTAGTAGCCCTCCATTACCAGCACCTTCAAATACGGATTCTTGACCATGGCCGCGCGCAAACCGGGAGCGGTGTTCGGGAAGCCTTGCTCGGCGCTGCCCCATTCCCACTTCCTGAACTCCGGCTCTTCGTAGGCGAAGACGCGGTACGGCATGTCGACTTTGTACCCAAGTTCGGTTCGCACGTAATTGTTAAACACCGTGGTGTACGGAGGAACCATGGCCGAGCCGGTGGGATCGTAGAACGGGGTATCGAGCAGGCCTTCCGGGTCAGGGCCTGTGAAACGTGCATCGAGCCGGCCAACGCGCAACTTCTGGTCGAGCAGCAGGTTGTGTGTGAACTGTCCCACATCGATTCGCAGGTTCGCATTGTCGATCAGCTTGCGATCGAGACCGGTATAGCGCGCATACTGATCGATAATCTTCTGCCGTTCTTCCGGCGTCAGGGCGTCTCCCTTGGCAAGCGCCAGCATGTAGTCGTTCGCCGCCCAGCGTTCCGCCTCCTGACGCGTTTTGGCCAGATCCTGCATCAGGTCCGCGGGCAGGCGCTTGTGATAGGCAGCAATCATCGTGAACGAGGGCACCAGCAGGATGTACGGAACATCGTTGTTCTTCGCCCATTCGAGCGTACCGAAATCCATGGCAGTCGAAAGCAGCGTGATGCCGTTGAACGAAATCCCGTGATCGCCAAGGTAGTTCGCGATGCCGGCCGCGCGTGTGGTTCCGTAACTCTCACCCAGGATGAACAGTGGCGACGGCCAGCGGTCGTTGCGGGTGAGGTAGAGCCGGATGAATTCTCCGAACGCCTCGATGTCTCCCTTGACGGCGAGAAATTTCTTGTTCGCCTCGGCATTCGCCGCACGGGAGAAGCCGGTGCCGATCGCATCCACGAACACCAGGTCGCTTTTGTCGAGCAATGAGTTGGGATTGTCGGCCATGCGATACGGCGCGGCCGGCATGAACCCGTTCGGCTGCAGCATCACCTGCTTTGGACCCACCGACCCCATGTGCAGCCACACCGACGCCGACCCCGGTCCGCCGTTGAAGCAGAACGTTAACGGCCGCTTGTCGGCCTCCTGCCCGTCGAGCGTGTAGGCGACGAAAAACATCTCGGCTTCGATCCGCCCGTCGCCGCTCTTGATGGGCAGCCGCCCCGCCGCGGCGGTGTACTTCAGCGGCTTGCCGTCGAGCGTCGCCTGGTGATGGGTCACGACCGGCGGAACCTCGGTCATGTCGTAGTGCTCTTCTTTGTCGGCAGGCTGGGCGGGCGATTCTTTCGCGGTCTCGGGCTTGGCTTGGGGCGGGGGCGTCGCAGGCGCGGGTTGCGCCGGGGTCGAAGATGCCGCGGCGGCGGGCTCCGTTTTCGACTTTTTTTCTTTCGTGGTGGCAGAGGCCGAAGCCTTCGACGTATCCGACTGCTGGGCCAACGAACCGGAAGACAGAAGCACACCAAGCAACAGGGAGACGATCAGCGGGCGCATGGATTCTCCGCGAGTGGAAAGTGGAATCGGTCACAAGGAAAGCAGCGGACGCATTATAGACGGACGCAGAGGATGAATGTTAGAGCGCCACCTCAAGCGGCGCGTGATGAGTCTTGTCCAATTTACGAGGGCGGCGGTGTGCCCGCCGATCAAACCCGCACGTGTGCGGGCAGGCTTCGCCAACGACCAACGACTAACGACCAACGACCGCTCTCCCCCCTGTGACCACCGTCACTGCCAGTCCCGCCGAAGAAGCGAACAATCACAATTGCATTTCCCGGTGCCTGGCCCTTCCGGCGTCCGCCAAGGAGAGGCCTTGCCCGAAAATCCATCCAAGCGTTTTGAACTTGTTGAAAAGCAGGGATAGCTCCGCCCTTTGACCGGCACACGCCGCTGGCAGCGTTACCCGTTGGACGTCCCGATTCGCGTCATCGTCGACACTCCCGGCAAGACCAAGCTTTATGACGGCCGTGGAAATGAACTGAGCGAAGGGGGAATGGCCGTCACCGCCGGAGCTGAACTCAGCCCTGGCCGCGAGGTGGGGATCGAGTTCACGCCGCCCTACACCTGCGCCCCCATCCGGGTGCGCGGCACCGTGCGCAACCGCACCGGCTATCGCTACGGAGTGGAATTCCTGACTGAAAGCGTTGCCGAACCCGAGCAGGTCAACCGCCTGCGCCAGATGCTGCAGACTTTGAGCACGGTTAGCCCTTAGCTCGTAGCTCGTAGCTTGATCCTGATCTTGATCTTGGTTTGCTCTTGCCAACGAATAACAACCGACGACCAACGACTGCTCGAGCGACTGAAGACTGGCGACTGCCTTACCGTCTTCTCCCCGCCTTCGGCTTTCGCGTCGGCTTCGGCGGCGCTTCGCCCGGGGCCAGCACGCGCCGCACAATGGGGGTATTTAGTTTGTACTTCCGCTCCGACACGTTCCCGTTGTCGTCTTTCACGTGCAGGACGAACACGGGAAGATTGCCTTCCTTGGCGAAGTCTTCGTGCCCGACGGTCACAGGCAGCACGCCGTTCAGGTTGCGCTCGCGATAGGCGGTCTCGTAGCGGTGGCGTTTCACGTTCCAGGTGAACACGTGGATCTTGTCGTAGTCGAAGGGCTGGCCGTCTTTCGGGTCAGTCATCAGTACCAGGTACTGCGGAACTTTCTTGTCGCCGTCCTGCACCTCGTTGAGCACAAAGAAGCCCACGAAGCGTTCGCCCTCGGCGTACTGAGCAACTTCGAGCGGCACGTCGAGATCGACCATGCGCGCCAGCACCCAGCCGGCGCGTCCCTGCGCGTCGCGGATCAGCCACCAGTCTTCGAGCACCGGCCCGGCCGGCGTGTTTCGTTTCGCCGCCGGACTGGGCGGTGCCACCACGCCGCTTTTCTCGGCGGTGCCGCGCGCCAGCACCGAGACTTTCGATCCGGCTGGCAGCAGGTACAGATGTTCGCTCTCGCGCCCGGGCTCGATGTGCAAGTTGGTGTCGGCACGAGTGGTCGCGGCCGCCTGCAGGGGATCGGCGGCGTGATCCTTGGTGAGTTTCAGAAACGCGTCGTAGGTTTTCTGCGGGGTGACGTAGCGCTGCTCGATCCAGCCTTCGGTGCCCTCGGCCGTGCGTACCTTCACGAAACGCTTTTCGCGGTCGATGACGTCGAGCCGGTCGCCGTTTTTGACCGTGCCCATCTTGTTGTAGACGGTGGCGACCCGGTCGCGCAGGGAGGCCTCCGGCGCCGAGACATACATCACTTCCAGCACCCGTCTCCGGCCCCGCCCGCAGGCAGACAATACCGCTAATGCCAGCAGCAATGCCAACACAGTTTTCCGGGGCCGCACGTGCCAAAGCGAATTCACAGGGGTCTGCTCTCAAATATATCGCGCTGAGGCCGAATGTGCCTGTCGTGAGGGTGCACGTTTGGGCATTGCTTAATCGATAACCGTCAGACAATTACAACTCTCGAACCCATCCGACTCCCCAGAGTGACGAGCCGTCGCTTCTGCCGCACGTGGCAATAATGGCCGGGCGCCTCGGAAGCGCTGTAATCGCTCCTAATCGCTCGCAATGGGCATTCCAGTGCGATGGCTGCGATGTCGTTTCCGTCTTGCAGTCAGGCCTCGACGAACTTTCGATTGCTTAGCTCTAAGTCAATCGTTTTGAGACGCGGAGTCATGCCCTCCCAAAATCGGCGGCATTGAGATTTTCCTCGCAGACCGTGAAGTCGTGCCTACCCCGTCGGCCTGGCCTTCTAGCGGGTCCGCTCCGTGTCCTCGTCTGAAGTCTTAAACGGTTCGACATGCTCGATTCTCGAACTCGATCAGGTAGGCAGGCTGTTCGTCGTGCTTTTCGTATTGGGATTCTTTTGTTGTCGAGACTAGTCGTAGATTACGTCTTTGTCCTCGTCCGAAACAGCGTGCACCCGGGCCAGCTTGTGCTCTCCGTCATGGCATACGATCCTGACCACCTTGCCCACGCTGGTCTTGAGCACCTCCAAGTCGTGTTCAGTCACAGTTTTCTCCGCGCCTCCGTGACTCCGTGGTAAGGAGCCCCGAGGATACTAGTCCCCGAAGCAGATGCCGATCGCGCGCGCGGCGGCGATCAGGTCGACGGCGGCGACGCCGAAGCGGGTCGCGAGCACACGATCGTAGGGCGTGGGCGAGGCGCCGCGCCGGATGTGACCCAGTACGCTGACTCGCACTTCCTTGTGCGAAAGCAGGGCGATCGCGTCGCCCACCATGTTGCCAACGGGAACCCCCGCGCGACATGTGCTTCATCTCGGGCGGCAGCTTGATGCCTTCGGCCACGACCACAATGGTAAAGCGCTTGCCGTAACCCTCGCGCCGTTTCATGTAATCGCAGATGTTCTGCACGGTAAAGGGGATTTCGGAGATGCGGATGACGTGCGCGCCTCCGGGAATGCCGGAGTGCAGCGCGATCCAGCCTGCGTCGCGGCCCATCACTTCGACCACCATCACGCGGTGATGCGACTCGGCGGTGGTGTGAATCTTGTCGACCGCGTCGGTTGCCGTGGTGACGGCGGTATCGAAGCCGAAGGTGACGTCGGTGGCCGACAGATCGTTGTCGATGGTCTTGGGCACGGCCACGATCTTCATGCCCTTGTGAAAGAGTTCGAGCGCGATCTACTGCGAGCCGTCGCCACCCACGGTGATGATGGCGTCGATGCCAAGTTTTTTTCGTGTTGGCAATGATCTCGTCGGAAATATCGCGGACGACTTCCTGACCGTTCTCCACTGTCTTGTATTGAAAAGGGTTGCCGCGGTTGGTGGTGCCGAGGATGGTGCCGCCGCGGGGCAAGATGCCGCTCGCACTTTTGAGCGTAAGTTCAACCGCGCGCTCGGGCCAGATCAGCCCATCGAAGCCGTCGGGGATGCCGATGACTTTCCAGTGATATTTGAGAATGGCCGCATTGCCGACAGCGCGGATGACGGCGTTAAGCCCGGGCGCGTCGCCGCCCCCGGTCCCGATGCCAATGCAACGTACGTCAGACACATTACGAGGCTAATGGGCGCGCGCGGGAACTCTGACAACGTCGGATGTCACAACGGTGTGTTCACGGTTGCAGGGCGCCGGCGCTTCCCCTTAGCACTTAGCAGTTAGTACTTAGCAGTTAGCACTTAGCAGTTAGTACTTAGCAGTTAGCAGTTGGCCGTCAAGTGCGATGGAAATGCTGCACTGGTCGACACGTGATCGTTGCCCCTCGGCCTAGTTGGTTACGACGATCGAAGTGGATCCGCTCGCCGAGTCCGTGGCGTCGCTCCCGGTAATGGTCACGGTTCCCGTGGTTCCGCCCATGGTCCCCGTCCCCGAGCTGGGAACGGTGATGTTGATGATCGCCGAGTTGCTGGAAGTAAGTGTCGTGTTCGCGGTTACGTTGGTCCCGTTCAGCGTGGCCGTGAAGGTCACTGTGGTTCCGATCGGCGCGCTGGTAAGGCTGATCGGACTTGCGGGGCTGGATGTGATGATGAGGTTCGAGGACGCGCCCGCGGTGACCGTGACGTTCCCGGTGATTACGGTTCCGCTCGAGGACTGCTCGGCAGCCTGAATGGTAACCGCGGTTCCAGGGTTCGTAACCTTGGTTGCTGTCACCAGGCCGGGAGCGGTGGTGCTCAAGGTAACAAAACCGGTCGGAGTGACACTCCAGGTCGCCACTCCGGTCAGGTCCTTGTGACTGCCGTCGTCGTAGGTCCCACTGGCCAGCAGTTGGACGGTGTTGCCGACGGAGGTCAGGGTGGTGGACTGAAGGCTGGAAACGGTGATGCCCTGCAGTACCGGGTCGACGAAGAAGCCGTGGCAGCCCACGGCTACGGCCATGAGGACGAGAACACCAAAGGATGCAATGAGTTGGAGCTTGCGTCGGGTACTTACCATAAACTCGAAGCCTCGAAGAAACGACCCCTTTCCTGAAAGAATTCGTCGCCGGACTTATGAGGCGATTGTAGCAGACCGGGCAGATGCGCCTGAGTGCCTTCCCGGACTCAGGAGGACATTGGTAACACGGTTCCCATCGTGCGATCCCACTCGCCCACGTCGGCCGGGCGTGCATCGGCTGACGACAGGGAGAGAACGTCCTGGGGCGCGGTCCTTGCGTAGATTTTGTTGACGGTTTCGGCGGTGGGGTTGTCCGGGTTGCCGACGGCTGACGGCATTTCGCCTTGGCCCTAACGTTGATGCACTCACGCTTATCCGCGCCTAATCTGACTAATTAGGAACGAGCAACCGCAAAAGCTAACCTCAGGCGCTAAAGCGCAGCCTCTGTTCAAAGTCTAAGCGGCACGAGTGAACTCGTGCCCTTCCCGGGCGAAGAAATTCCGCTTCAAGGGTTGATCCGCAATCAAAAGCAGATTCCTCCTGCCACGCTGCGCTCGTGCGTCGGAATGACAAAGTGGCGTGAGGCCGGATGGCCGAAAGCTAAGTGCCAAGTGCTAACGGCTATCCCGGCCTTCTTCCCTGCAGATTCAACCGCACGTAGTCGAGCAGGAAAGGGGGATCATCGGCTTCGGCCTGGCGGGTTAGCTCGGCCAGAAATCGCTCGCGCTGGGTTGGTTCCGGGATGTGCAGCAGGTGGTTGCGCAGGATTACGCTTTCGACGAACTGCTGAAATTCCTGCGCGTTGGGGAAGGTAGTGGGCGCATCTTCGAGGCTGGTTTCGATTTCGTCGAAACCGGCATGGCGCAGACGCGCCGCGGCGGTTTCGGCGTCTGAGTACTCCCAGGGAAAGGGATAGCCGGCGAAGAGCATCGCATAGGGCATGGTAGTCATGAGCTTTTCAACGCGAGCAAGCAGACGATCGAGATTCCTACCGCCACCGCACTGGGCGCAGAGCCAGCCACGGGGACGCAGGGCGTGGTAGAGGTTCTGAAACAAGCGGTCGTGATCAAGCACCCAGTGGAACGAGGCGGTGCTGAAGATGCCGTCGAACTCTTTGTCGAACGGCATGGCGAGCAGGTCGCAGCAGACGAACTCCACGCGATCGCCGAAGTCGGGGACGAGGTAGGCGCGGGCGGCGTCGATCATGTTCTGGGAGACGTCGAGCGCCACGACTCGGCCTCGGGGCAGGGCCTCGAGGAGATCGCGAGTGAGACGTCCGGTGCCGCAACCTGCATCGAGGATGGTTTCGTCTCCGCGCAGGGACGTGCGCGCGAGCACCTTCTTACCCCAACTCACTTGCGGAGTGGAGATCTGGTGGTAGAGGGCGGCGTTCCATTCTTTCGACATCGATCGTAGGTCGGTCGTTGATTGGTCGTTCTTGGTCGTTGGTCGTTGGTCGTTGGCAAAAAGGCTGCTGGCGACAAGCTCTGCGATCTGGTGCTGCAATGGTGTGCATGCAGGCAGTTTGCGTCGCTTATCGCCTTCGCATCCGTTCTGTCTGTCGATTCCGCTTGTCCCGCGTTGCCGGGGCAGTCGGGGGACTCAGGCCTGATCGTAAAACTTCAGCGCCATGGCGCCATGCGTGGCCGCTCCACCAGCGCGTAGGGCAGCGGCGAGGAAGGCGCTTTCGGTGATCTCCTCGCGCGACGCGCCTGCACCTTTCGCGGCCTTGGTGTGCACTTCGATGCAGTACGGACACTGGGTCGTGCAGGCCACGGCCAGGGCGATGAGCTCGCGGTACTTTCTGGGGATGGCGCCGTCCTCGCGGGCAACAATCTTGTCGAGGTTGAGCCAGGCGTTGAACTCAGTGGGCGCGAGTTTGCTCATGTCCTTGAGCAACCGCAGGTCCGCGGGGTCATGGTAGTGTTCGCTCATTCTGTTCCTCCGGTGCATCTCATAAAAATTTTATTGCTGCTTGCGATTTCCTGAGGATAGAGGTTGAACGGGGGTCCTAACAAGATGGCATACCTGCCATTGTAGATGGGTGATTGCGCCATGCGAACCCAGAAGCCTTTGACTGCGAAGGCCCGCCAACGGATGCGACAGCAGATTCCTCCTGCCTCCGCTGCGCTCGGCGTCGGAATGACAAAGAGCAAGAAGTGTCTCACCCCGGAGATTCTGCAGAACACCCCGAAAGCCAGAGCTCTTAACCGCAAAGGACGCGGAGGAAAGGCCGCAGGGGACGCGAAGGAAAAACGAGGCACCTTCCGGTGAGGAGATTCTGCCGAGGGTGGCATTCCCCGGGGAACAGCAGATTCCTCCTTGCTCGCTGCGCTCGCGTGTCGGAATGACAAGATTATGGCAGTCGGTCACGATCGGCGGTGCGGAAGAATTCCTACAGGCAGTGAAGGGTGTTCTTCCCGGGGAACCGTACGCGGTAGATCAGCTCTAGTGCTTTTTCCTTCCCGCCCGCTCGATGCGCTCGTCGATGGGCTTGCGGCCGGCGAAGCCTTCTTCGGTGGAGTGCCAGTGGGTGATCTTTTCTTCTCCCAGTTTCCAGCACAGCAGCAGGATTTCGCCTTCCACCTTGCAGGGGAAGTCGAGCAGACCGATGTCGATGTCTTTGACCTGGACGCCGGTAGAGTGGATTTCGGCAATGGCGTCTTTGGCGCGCTGGACGGCTTTCTCGCGCTCGGCCTTGCGGCGGGCGACCTCGACCACGTTGATGAGCGTGCCGCCGTTCAGGAAGACGCGATGAGCCAGGTCCTGCATCTCGGTGTCGACCTCTTCGATGAGCTTCTTGCTGCTGATCGCGGTGCGCAGCAGGGATTCCAGCGTGGGCAGCAGCATTTGAGCGTCTTGCAGGGTGAAAGTACGCGTGGACATGGGTTGACCCTATTTTAATGCATGGGTGACTTCCTGAGGGCGTGACGGTGGGAACGTTACGAAAAGGTGTCAGGTCTCAGGTGCCAGGTGCCAGGTGTCAGGTCTTAGGTCTCAGGTCTTAGGTCTCAGGTCTTGGGTCTTGGGTCTTCGGTCTTAGGTCTTAGGTCTGGGAGTGACACTTGAGGCTAGGCACCTGAGGCCTAACACCTTAAGACCTTAAGACCTAACACCTGCTCCTCAGATTTCAGGCTTCGGCTGGGAGATCCAGAAGGGGCGGGTGCCGGAGCCGAAGAAGCGGAAGGCACCGTCGATGTAGAGGAATGAGTCGATCCATGAGGTGAGCCTGGCGCTCTGCCCGGGGCCGGCGAGAACATAGTGGATATCGAACTTCTGCACTGACGGCAGGGGTGCCCGGAGAGCTGGCATGCGAGGGAGAGACTTCGTGTCGTCGGCTGGGGTCCAGGGGCGGGTGCGGATGTCGAGGGGTGTGGCGGGATCGACCTGCATCTTCGCCTTCATCGTGTCACCGGCGGCGTAACTCTCGGCGGTGCGGCGTTTGAATTCCGAAAATTCGCTGGCGTATTGCGCGGCCAGTGCGGGGCCTCGGTCGGGACCGAAGGTGTCGGCGAACCAGTGAGCGGGGATGGCGAAGGTGTCGAGCCGAGACTGCAACGCGCGCTCGTTGTGGTGGAGATAGCTTTCGAAGGTCGCGTGGTATTGCTGCTGGAAGCCCTCCGGGGTGTTAGGGATAGTTTGCTGGGCGCGAGAAAGCCTGGGGAGCGTGGTGAGAAGGACAAGCGCCAGCAGGCACGAATAAGCGGCTCGGGTTCGGTAAGGCTCCATGGGTGGATATTGCCACAGGGGTGAGGATGGCGACCAGTGAGTGCGGGCTGCGTGACCCCGTGCGGTGCGGCGGGCGGGACGCCCGCCGGACAGCCGGCAAGATGCCGACGCTACGGAACCGAGGAGGGGCAAATGTCCGCATCGCGTTTGGTAACGGAGGCGGGCCTGAGGTGTAGAATGGCGGACATTTTCTGGGGCGTTTTATCGGGATCACTCACCCTTCACAACGACCCGTGTGACCGAACATCACACCATTTCTGAAAGGATATCGATCATGGTCTTGGGCATGAGCTTATCGACTTTCACGCTTCTGCATGTGTTGATCAGCCTGGCGGGCATCGGCACGGGATTCGTCGTGGTGTACGGCATGCTGAACGGGAAACGCCTGGACGGATGGACCGCGATTTTCCTGGTGACCACGGCTCTGACCAGCGCGACCGGATTCCTGTTCCCGGCGGAGCATCTTTTGCCGTCGCATATCGTCGGGACCATCTCGCTGGTCGTGCTGGCGCTGGCGATTCTGGGGCGCTACGTACTACATCTGGCACGGGCGGGGCGGCTCCTTTACGTGGTCGGCAGTGTGTTGGCGCTGTATTCGAACTGCTTTGTGGCAGTGGTGCAGGCGTTTCTGAAAGTGCCCGCGCTGCACGCGCCGGCTCCGAACGGGAAAGAGCCTCCGTTTGTGGCGGCTTAGGCGGTGGTGATGGCGATCTTTATCGGGCTGGGGATCGTAGCGGCGAGGCGGTTCCGGGTGCAGCCGGCGATGGCGTAGGAACGAGGGTGGTGAGAAAAAGCAGATTCCTCCTTCCTCGCTGCCCTCGGGTGTCGGAATGACAAGATTTCCTGGGAGTACGCTGACAACGTACTCCCTACTCTATTGTATCGACTACTTCTTTCCCGATGCCCGGCGCAGTTCCTTGATGGATAGCCCACGCTCGGAATCCTCGATGAGTCGCTGCAGGCGGCGCTGGCGCGTTTCTTCCTGTTTCGCGCTGATCACTCGATATGCGGCGGTGCGGCGGTACCAGGCGGGCTGGGACTGGAAAAACCGCCAGGCTTTTTTGTTGGCGCGCAATTTCTTTTCGTCGGCGGCGCGAAGCATCGCGTTCTGGCGCTGCTCGTAGGCGTAGATGCCGGTCTTGCCGCCCTTGCGGGCTTCGAAGGCCCGAACACCAGCAGGGTGCATGAGGCCGAGCTTGGTCAGTTCGGCGACGCGCTTGAAGTTGATCGCGCTCCACGTGCTGGTGGGCCTCCGCGGAGTGAAGCGGATGCAGTAGCGGATGGCGTCGATGGAGTTGCGGACGCCGTCGATCCAGCCGTAACAGAGCGCGGCGTCGACCGACTCGGGCCAGGTGATGCTGGGTTTGCCGCAATCTTTCTTGTAGAAACCGACGGAGAGTTCGCGCTCGGTGGCGTGGTGCTCTTCGAGCCAGGCGCGGAAGTCGTCGGGGGTGGGGAAAAAGAGGGTTTTATCGCGGGTAGCTTTCATGGCGGTCTGGTCGTTGATTCTTGGTCGTTGGTCGTTGGTCGTTCGCCCAGCCCGCTGCCGGTAGAGGTTGCCGTCAATACACTTCGCGGTCGGTTCTGCGGTTGGCGCGCGCGAGCCGGGAGAGAGTCTGAGTGTAGTCGCGTATGGTTACCGGGAGCACGCGGCTATGGATGAACTGACCTTCGCGGCGGCATTCGATGAGACCGGCTTCCACCAGCGCCTTCAAATGGTGCGAGAGCGTGCCGGGCGCGAGTTCGTACTTCTCGAGGATTTCCCCGCAATACATGTCGGGCTTGGCCGCGATCGCTTGGTATATCTCGAGGCGGGTGGGATCGGCCAGGGCTTTGGAGATCTTCGCGATTTGTGCGGTGTCCATGGGACGTTGAGATTCTAGCGGATGGAAAAAGACTTTTAACCGCAAAGATCGCGGAGAAAAGCCGCCGAGCGCAGAGAGGCTCAGAGACCTGGCCTTCCAGCCTGCGTTGCTTGCCTCACCTGGGCCTCGGGGCTGCCCACCCTTGACTTGTCGTTCCGCCGGAAAAGCCCTCACCACAATCGGGTTAGCGAAAGTCTGCATCTTCGTAGTTTGATGATCATCAAACTATCGAATTGATTGAGCGGGCGGCGCCGTCGGGACACTTGATTCCGGGGGCGGGCCTGAAGGCCGAGCGGCATGAGCAACAAGTTTCTTGAGAAAAGAGGCGACATCATGGCAAGACTGACAGGGAAAGTGGCCGTCGTGACGGGCGGCAACAGTGGGATCGGCTTGGCAACCGCCAAGCGGTTTCGTGAGGAAGGCGCCAAGGTGGCGATTTCGGGTCGCGATCAAAAGACGCTGGAGGAAGCAGTGAAGACAATTGGCGGCGACGTGATTGCCGTGAAGGGTGATGTTTCCAAGCTGGCGGATCTCGACAAGCTCTATAAGGCGGTCGGCGAAAAGTTCGGCAAGATCGACGTGCTGTTCGCCAACGCCGGTATCGCGAAGTTCGCGCCCGTCACCGACAGCACGGAGGCTTTGTTTGACGAGACCTTCGACGTGAACGTCAAGGGCGTGTTTTTCACGATCCAAAAGGCGCTACCACTGCTGAATGATGGAGCGTCGGTGATCATCAATTCGTCGGTGGTGAACGAGACCGGCCTGGCAGGTGCGAGCGTCTATGCCGCGACCAAGGCGGCGGTGCGCTCGTTTGCCCGGACGTTGACCACAGAGCTGATCGATCGTGGAATTCGGGTGAACGTGGTCAGCCCTGGACCGATTGTCACGCCTATCTTCGGACGCACGGGATTGCCGAAGGAAGCGATCGACGAGTTTGCCCGCGACGCCGTGGCCAAGGTTCCCATGAAGCGGTTCGGACAACCGGAAGAGATCGCCAGCACGGTTCTGTTCCTCGCGACGCCGGAGTCGTCTTACATCACGGGCGTCGATATTAATGTGGATGGCGGGATGGGGCAAGTCTAGTCGTCAGTCGCTAGTCGTCGGTCGTCAGGGACTAGTTCCTCGTCATTGGCGGAGCCTGACGACTTGAGACTAGTGCCTTGCGACTGCTCTCCTACCCGCCGATGTGGACCATGGTCCGCGAGGCGGGGACGAAGTCGGGCTCGCCGATGTGGTGGCGAGCCTCTTTCTTTTGGATGACGCCGCGGATGAACTCTTCGAGGTCGGCGTCAGTCGCATCGCGGCGCATTTGCGCGTGGAGGTCGTGGTCCCAGATGGAGAACAGGCAGGTGCGGATTTTGCCGTCGGAGGTGAGGCGGACGCGGCTGCAGTGTCCGCAGAAGGGGTGCGAGACGGGGGCGATGATGCCGATTTCACCGACGCCGTCGTCGAAGCGGTAGCGGCGGGCGGTTTCGGAGCGCTGGTGCGGGATCTCGACCAGCGGGCGATACTCGGACATGCGCTGGAGGATTTCGTCGAGGGTGACGACGACCGTGGGCGACCAGACGCGATCTTCCTCGAGCGGCATGAACTCGATGAAGCGGAGGACGATGCCTTCTTCGCGGGCGAACATGCCGAAGGGGATGATCTGGTCTTCGTTGAAGCCGCGCAGGAGCACGCAGTT
This sequence comes from uncultured Acidobacteriaceae bacterium, assembly GCA_964641665.1. Taxonomy (GTDB): domain Bacteria; phylum Acidobacteriota; class Terriglobia; order Terriglobales; family Acidobacteriaceae; genus Gp1-AA133. The sequence goes on along the minus strand of CAZXKO010000078.1, from coordinate 80,163 downwards.
CACTTTCACGGGATCGAGTTCGGCGCGCTTGGCGGCGCGGATGCCGGCGAGTACGCGGTCGTAGCCGTTCGGGACACGGGTGATGCGGGCGAAGCGGTCGGGATCGACCGCGTCCATGCTGACGGTCACGCGATGGAGGCCGGCATCTTTAAGGGGCTGAGCCATCTCGGCAAGCAGGTGACCGTTGGTGGTGAGTGCGAGTTCGAGCGGCGAGCCGTCGGCGCTGCGCAGTTGGGAGAGATTGCGAACGAACTCGACGACACCTTTGCGCAGGAGTGGTTCGCCTCCGGTGAGTCGCACCTTCTTAATTCCGAGGCCGGCGAAGACGCGCGCCATGCGGAGGTAGTCAGCGAAGGGCAGATCGCCGTAGAGGGCGCCTTCGTTGCCGGTCCGGCAATAGACACACTTGTAGTTGCAGTGGTCGGTGATCGAGATCCGGAGATCGGTGATCGGGCGGCCGAATTTGTCGGTAAGAGCAGCCATTAGCACTTAGCAATTGGCATTTAGCAATTGGCACTTAGCCTTGCGCGGCGAGCGAGAAGGCAACGGGCCTCGAATGGCCGAGTGCTAATTGCTAGATGCTGAGGAAAAGGACACGCACCCCGGGACGGGTACATCCGGCGAGTGTCTCCTTTCCAATGTGCTTCCGCGAAGCACGGGAGGCGTCGGGGTTTCCCCCGGCACCCTTGGGAGGTTTCTCGGCGCGGTCTGCGATTCCTTCAACGATTTTGCGGGTAAGAGCTTTTCACCGCAGAGGTCGCTGAGGCAGACCGCTGAGTTCGCTAAGAAGAACTCTCCCTCGCCTCGGCCACCGGGGTATGCCCCGGGGTGGCGGAGGTCGGAAACTCAGGTCGATTATAGAACTTTTGCGGAGGGAGAGAAAAGGTGTCAGATGTCTAGCACCCTAACTTCTGCCGCCCGTGAACTCATAATCGCGCTGATTATGGCGAGGGCGAGGACGCCCTCGCGACAGCCGGCGGGATGCCGACGCTACAAAGGAGTGGCGACGAGGCTGGTCACTTTGGCGGCGTTCTGCTGTTGAAAAAGTCGGCTACCCCTACTTCGATGATCAAGGCCTTTCCCTCGGTAAGGACTTTCTCTACGCCTTCGGGTTGGGCTTCCTGCTTGCTCGGCGCTTTGTCTTCCCCGCTTGTTTGTTCTTTTTCTGATCTCTGGGAATGGGCCTCTGGCGATGGGACCTTGCCGAAACCCGGCCATTCCTCCGGCAAGGCGGTGCGGGGCCACACACCGTAGACCCGGCCACCGAGGGCCGCGATACCCGTGTAGTCGCCCATGAAAACGTCGGTGGGGTCGGAGGGCTTCGTGCTCCAGGCGTAGTTCTGGAAGTTGCGGGCACTGTCGGTGGAGCGGGCGAGGACCATGATGTATTTGCGGTTGTCGGGATCGGCGCGACGGTCGCAGAAGAGGATGTTGACCGAGCCGTCGATAGGATCGACGGCGAGCCCCTGGAAAAACTGGTCGAGGCCGTTGTGCAGGGAGTCGTTGTTCACGCGCACGGGGCGCGACCAGCTCTTGCCGCCGTCGGGCGAGGAGGCCGCGAAGACGTCGATGTCACCGTTGGTGTAGTCGCTCCAGGTGACGTAGAGCCTGTTGCTGCGCGGATCGATACCGATCTCGGGAAAACCGTTCGCGCGGAAAACGTTCACGGGACTGAAGGACGAAGGTCCGGTTTGGATGACGGTGCGGGACCGGGAGAAGGTCCGGCCACCATCGCGCGACACGACGAGCACGATGCCAGTGATGTCGCACCACGCAGCGTAGAGGGTTCCATCGGCGCCGACCGCGCCGGTGAAACCTTCGACGGCGCCGTTGTCGTCGCGAGGCAGGCCTTCGTGGGTGCTGATCTCGATGGGCGTCGACCAGGTCTTGCCGCTGTCGGTGGAGCGCGAGAGCAACATGATCGACTTGCTAAGCTGCCACTGGGTCCAGCCCACGTAGAGATTGCCGGCGTATTTCGAACGCGAGGTGTCGGCAACGATGTAGGGCTTATCTTCGAAGGGGATGCCGGGATCGCTGTTGTGGGCGAAGACGACGGCATGGTCCTTGCCCCAGGTCTTGCCGCCGTCGGAGGAGCGGCGCACGAAGACGCCGTTGCGAGTGGCGCCGCGGGCCCAATAGTTCTCGGTGCCCAGCTTGTCGAAGGCGATGTAGCAGAGGAAGGCGTGTCCTTGACGGTCGTAAGCGACGGAGACGTCGCCCGAGCGGCGGTAGTCGTCGGGCGCGGTGTTCTCGGCGATGGCCCAGGTTTTGCCTGCATCGGCGGAATAGGCGACCGAGGCGTTGACCTGGTAGGCGGCGATGAGTTGTTGCAGGTTCGTGGGGTTGATGGCGATGGAGGGCTCGCTGTACATGCTGGGCACCGGGGTGAGGGCGATGACTTGAGCGTTGGGGGGCGAGGGGAGAGGAGATTCCGCGGGAGTGGGTTGCGCCGGGCTGGGTTGGGCCGCGGCGCAGGGGAATGTGACGAAGGCAGCGATGGAGAGTAGGCAGGAGCGAGAAACGCGAGAATGTGTGATCCGTCGCAAGAAGCTTACCTCGGGCGCTAAAGCGCTAGCGATTCTCAGGGCTTTTGTGGCACGACTGAAGTCGTGCCCTTCCTGTGTAGAGCTCGGTGGCGTGGCCTAAAACGCAAGGTCTAGCTCCATCGCGCCGCCAAAACGCAAGGTCCCTCGACTTCGTTCGTCTTACGCCTCACTCCGCTCGGGAGGACAGATGTTCGGAGCGTCAATTGGGGCCGGCGGCGAGCGCTTTGGCGATGGCGGCCTCGGCCAGAGGGGCCATGATTTTGTGGCCGGTGGCGTTCGGATGCAGGCCGTCTTCGGCGAGATCTTTCTTCATGTATCCCTTGTCGTCGACCATGGCGCTGAAGTAGTCGAGATAAGTTGAGCCGTGCGCTTCGCAATACGCTTTGAGCCAGCGGTTCAGGGCCAGGATTTTTTCGGGCGGGCGCTGGGCAAAGAAGTCCTTGGACCTCTCCGTATAGTTATGCACGGGCAGCACGGAAGAAAAAACCACGTGGATGTGGCTGGCACGAGCCAGTTCTGACAGGGATGCGTAATCTGCCTCAATGTCTTCCAGCCGCATGGGCCCGGTGTTGCCGGCGATGTCGTTGGTACCGGCGAGAATCACCACCACCTTGGGATGCAGGTCGATGACGTCCTGGCGGAAGCGGACGAGCATCTGGGGCGTGGTCTGTCCTCCGATGCCCCGGTTAATGTAAGGCTTACCGGGAAATGATTCGTCGAGATGCCAGCCGTCGGTGATGGAATCGCCGAAGAACACGACGCGGTTTTCATCCGCCGCGGGAGGGGAGAGTTTGGCGTTGGCGTCGCGGTAGCGCGCAAGCTGACCATAGTCGTCGGTGAAGATGGCAATGCGCGACGCGCGGTACTGGTCGAGTCCGGCAAAGCCGGTGGAGGGGATGGACAGGGGCGGCTGGGGCGCGGGCTGGGGGGTTTGTTGGCCGACGGCGGAGAGACAAAGGGCGAAGATGACTGCGAACCGAACAGGGGTCCGAGGGGATGCCTTTGGAGCCATTGTCGCTTCCTTTCGAGTAAAGCGAGAGCATTCTACAGGCGGAACTCCTGGTGATCGGTAGAATTTGCATCCGTGCGTCGGCAACGGTGATCGACCCTCGACTCGGGCGGACGAGAAGAGCGTGGCGCGCATTGGGGATGGGATCGACTGCTCTAGGAGCGCGCGAAGGCCAGTAAGAGTTGATAGTCGTGCTCATCGGCCGTGCGAAGCGCCTCCAGGTAACGGGTGCGCGCGTCACCCTGCGTGCCGAGGTCGGCGTTGCCCCAGGTCAGCACCGGGCGGCCGAGTTTCATCACGAGCGCCTCGGCGATAAGGCGAGCATGTCTGCCGTTGCGATTGGGGAACGGATGAATCGCGACCAAGCGATGATGGAAACGAACGGCGATCTCGTCCGGGGGATGGGTGTCGTGGTCGATCCAGTAGCGGACGTCCCCGAAGAGCACAGCCAGTTTTTCTGGAATCTCGTGAGCAGGAACCCCGAGGTTCCTTTCGGTTTTGCGATGCTGTCCGGCCCATTTCCACGTCTGGCCAAACATTCTGGAGTGTAACCGCCGGACATATTCCTCGGAGACAATGCGCCTCGCGGTCGGGTGGGCGGCCATCACCCATGCTCGCGCTTGCAGAATATTTTCTCTCTCGAACTCGTTCAGCTCTTCCTGGGTCGCAAGGTTTGGGATCAAGTCGGCCAGTTCATCGGACGAAAGTGGAGTGTTGCCATCGTTTGGAGTTGCCACCGCTGGACTAACTTCCATTCAGATTTTTCTTCGTTTGTTCTGCGATCTTTTCCTCAACTCCTCCGACTGCCTGGTTTTCGAGCGCCATCGAGTGTTCGACTGCGCGAACGTTCTCGTCGGCCTTGGTTCTTGCGTGCTGCGCCAGTAGATCTTGAACCCTGCCTGTTTTGGGGACCAAGGCGTACACGAGCTGGCAACCGAGCGCGTCGGCAGCGTCACGCAGACTCCCTAACGTGATGCGATATTCCGCTTCAGATTTCTCAAGGTGAGGAACCAAGCCGGAAGAAGGAGATTCGCTCAACCGCTTCGCCAGTCCCCGCACCGAGATCCCAGCGACCTGCCGGACGGCGCGAATCCATCCCTTCTGAGGTCGCGGTGTTCCCTGCGCCTCGATGAAGGCTCGGGGCGCTGCCGCCTTACATCCCGTCGTAATTCGGCCCGCCCCCGCCTTCGGGCGGGACCCAGGTGATGATCTGGTAGGGGTCGGCGATATCGCAGGTCTTGCAGTGGACGCAGTTCGCGGGGTTCAGGCTGATGCGCTTGCCGTGCGGCTGGCTCGCGTCTTCGACCAGTTCATACACGTTCGCGGGGCAGAAGTTCTGGCAGGGGCCGCCGTATTCCTGGGCGCAGCGCGTGTTGCAGACGTTGGTGTCGGCGATGACCAGGTGCGAGGGCTGGTCTTCTTCGTGCTTGGTGCCGGAGTGGTAGAGGTCGGTGAGTTTGTCGAAGGTGAGCTTGCCGTCGCCTTTCGCGGGACCGAGCATGTGGGCCTCGGCGCCACCATCGGCGCGTAGTTCGGCGAGCTTCTGCATGCGCTCGTGTCCGGCCCGCGCGGGATAGCGGTTCCGAAGGCCGCGGCCGCCGGTGAACTGCTGCAAGCCCGCGTGGAACAGGCCGGCAACCAGGCCCTTTTCGAATCCCTGGTGAAAGTTGCGGACCTTCCAGAGTTCGTCTTTAATCCAACTCGAGTCGACTTTCCGCTGAAACTGGCCGAGCGTGGCGACGGAGAAGTCGTTTTTCGTCAAGGCCTCGAAGGCAGTTTCGGCGGCGAGCATGCCGCTCTTGATGGCGAGGTGAATCCCCTTCAGGCGCTGGGAATTGAGGAAGCCTGCGCAGTCGCCGAGGACCATCCAACCGTTGCCCGCGACCGGCGGGATCGCCCACCACCCGCCGTAGGGGAGCGACTTGGCGCCGTAGCGGATCATCTTGCCGCCCGCGAGCAGGCTGGCGATGAAGGGATGCTGCTTGAAATCCTGCAGAACGTGCTGCGGATCGAGGCGCGGGTCGGGATAGTCGAGTCCGGTGACAAAGCCGAGCGAGACCAGGTTGCCTTTCGAGCCGTAGATCCACGCGCCGCCGTATTCCTTCATGGTTAGGGGCCAGCCCATTGTGTAAATGACTTCGCCCGGCGCGATGCGGCCCGAAGGAACTTCCCAGAGCTCTTTCACGCCGACGCCGTAGGTTTGCGGGTTGCGGTCTTTCGCAAGGTCGAACTTTTCGATGAGCTCTTTCGTGAGGGAGCCGCGCGTGCCTTCGGCGAGGATGGTGACCTTGGCTTTGAGGTCGTAGCCGGGCTCGAAATTCGACTTCTGCTGGTTCTGCTTGTCGACGCCCTTGTCGTCGGTGCGGACGCCGGCGACGCGGTCGCCTTCGCAGAGCAGTTGCGATCCGGCGAAGCCGGTGAAAATCGTGATGCCGGTTTCTTCGACCTTCGATCCCAACCATTTCACAAATTTGTTGATTGAGATGACGTAGTTGCCGTGGTCGCGCAGGGGCGGCGGGGTGACGGGGAACTTGAACTTGCCGGTCCTGGTGAGGAAGTAGACGGCTTCTTTGGTGCATTGCGCGTCGATGGGCGCTTCTTTTTCGAAGCCGGGCAGGAGTTCACGCATGGAGCGCGGGTCGAGCAGAGCTCCGGAAAGACAGTGCTGGCCGACTTCGCGGGCTTTCTCGAGGACGTAAATGTTCTCTTTGCTGAGCTGAGAGTCGGGGTGCTTGGCGTTGTGCGCATCGATGAGTTGCGAGAGGCGAAGGGCACAAGCCATGCCCGCGGGGCCCCCGCCGACGATGACGACGTCGGCGTCCATCTGGGGACGGGAGATGTTTTCGAGAGGATGGCGGAAACCCAGCATTTAGCAATTAGCCTTTAGCACCTAGCTCAAACCCTCTTGCGCCCTTGATCTGCTCGGATCTACGCAGACCTCTTTCGGCAAAGCTGCCTCACTTCAGGCACCAGCTTTTGCTTTCTTAATTTCCTCGATCAGCGGCGGCACGATTTCGAACAGGTTACCGACCACTGCATAGTCGGCGATTTCGAAGATCGGGGCTTCGCTGTCTTTATTCACGGCGACGATCGTGCGCGCGCCTTTCATGCCGACGATGTGCTGGATCGCGCCGGAGATGCCGAGCGCGAGGTAGAGTTTGGGCGCGACGGTCTGGCCGGAGGAGCCGATCTGGCGGTCCATGGGGAGCCAGCCGTTGTCACAGATCGGGCGCGAGGCGGCCAGTTCGCCGCCCAACGCTTCGGCCAGCTGTTTCGCGATTTCGATGTTTTTCTGCTCTTTGATCCCGCGGCCAACGGCCACGATGATTTCGGCCTGGGTCAGATCGACGGCCTGTTTGGCTTCCTTGAAGACTTCCTGTGGCTTGTTGCGAATGACACCGTCGGCGATGTCGACGGCAACGGTTTCGACGGGAGCAGCGCTGGCTCCGGGCTCGACTTTGTCGCCGCGGAAGGAGCCGTTCTGGAAGGTGACGAACCAGGGAGCGTCGCCGGCAAAGCTCACGTCAGCGACGAACTTGCCCTGGAACACCTGCCGGGTGAAAAGCAGCTTCTCGCCCTCTTTCTTGTAGCCGATGGCGTCGCTGATGACGGTACGGCCCATGGCGGTCGCAAGCTTGGGCACGAAGTCGCGCACCTGGTAGGTGTGCGGCATCAGCACAAGCTTTGGGTGTTTTGCGGCGATGAACTGCTTCAGCGCGGCGACGAAGGCGTCGGGCGTGTAAGGCTCGAGCTTCGCGTTTCCGATCGCGTAGACCTTCGCGACTTTCTTGGACGCGATCTCGCCGGCGAAGGCGCCGACGCTGCCGCCGATTACGGCGGCTTCGAGGGGCCAGCCGGTTTCGGCGGCGATCGCCTGGCCGGCGGTGAGCGTCTCCCAGGAGACTCGGTTCAGCTTTCCTTCACGTTGCTCGACGATGACTAGAATCATAAAGGCGGTTCTCTAGAGGCAGTTCTCGGTTGTCAGTTCCCCGTTCTCCGTACGCGGACAGGAGCGCCCGCGCCACACGTTCAGAGCACGCGCACTTCGTTCCGAAGCTTCTCGGCCAGCTTCTTGGCAATCTCGCCCGGAGCGCCTTCCAGCACTTCGGTCTTCTTGGTTTTCTGCGGGACGTACAGCCGTTCGATTTTTTGCAGATTTTCGCTCAACGCCGACTGCACTTCCGCCAGCGATACCTTGCGAAGCGGCTTGTTCTTGGCCTGTTTGATACCGATCAACGTAGCGTAGCGCAGCTTGTTGATGCCGGACTGGATGGTGAGCACGGCGGGCAACGGCATGTCGACGAACTGGAAGTATCCGGCTTCGAGTTCGCGCTTCACGCGGATGCCGCCGTCCTGTTTTTCGATCTGCATGATGATGGTGGCGTGCGGCCAGCCCAGCAACTCGGCGAGGATCACGCCGGTTTGGGCATAGCCGTAGTCGTCGGATTGCAGGCCGGTGAAGATGAGGTCGAACTGCTCGTCTTTGATGGCGGCGGCGAAGGCACGGGCGGTGTTAAACGCGTCGAGCCCGACGAACGCGTTGTCTTCGAGATGGATCGCGCGGTCGGCGCCCTTGGCCAGGGCTTCGCGCAGGACCTGGCTGGAGCGGGCCGGGCCGGAGGTGATCACCACCACTTCGCCGGAGTGTTTTTCCTTCTGCCGGAGGGCTTCTTCGAGCGCGTAGGCATCGGGCTCGTTTACTTCGTAGGACAGGTCTTCGCGGATCCAGGTGCCCGACTCGTTCAGCTTGAGGGGGGCATCCTTCTGCGGGACCTGCTTCATACAAACCAGGATTTTCACGGGGACTCCTGACCCTTGGCGGCCAACAATGGGGCTAGCGGGGTCTCTACCCGCACGGCGACCCAAGGGGCAAACGGGCTAGTATAAATGACGTGGCGATTGAGTGGGAATGCGATCGGTCAAAACCCCCGGCGCTCATTCCCAAAGGCGGAGCGCCTCAAACCACCCACGCCTGCAGGGGGTTGAGAAATCAATCGAGCGTGACGACGGATTGCACGCTGGTGATCTCAAAGCGCTTACGGCACCGGAGGTTCTTGCACATCAGAACGTCGTCTTTGCGCACCATGTAAGAGCTGGCTTTCGCGAAGCGGGCGCGGTCGCGTTCATCGGCGCGGGGTGGAAGGCCCTTCTTCTTGGTGCGAACCAGCCAGTTGATTTCGTACTCCGCGGACTGGTGACAATGCGGGCAGTTGAGGTTGGCGGGTTTCTTGTCGGGACGCTCGTCGAAAAATTCGCGCTCTTCCATAGAACCAGTCCGTCAGTCGCTCGTCGCTAGTCGTTGGCCTTGGGCGTTGGCCGGTGGCAAAACCGGTTGCCGCGGAAAGGAACATCAGAATTATTGCACAAAGGCACGGCGCAGACGGTGAGCCGGCTGGATTTCGGAGTACACTCGGGCGGCAACGCGGGGGACCATATCGAGAAAGGTCCCCTATGGGCTGTCCGGCACGGGCATGGCACGCAAGAAAAAACTGAAGCGGTTTCGGGCGGTCACGGCGGTGAAGGAGCTGGCGCGGGAGCGGGTCGGGATGCCTCCGCCGACGCAGGTCGTGCCAAATCGGAAGAAACGTGGGAAGGAGAAACACAAGCCAACGCTTGGCCGATTCCTCGAGGATCAGTAAAGCGGTCAGCCAGCCATCATTGGAAAAGCGCGGTAACTACGGTGGGACTGGAGCCAACCACCACCGAGCAACTGTTGCCCGCTGCCGTACAGTTCCCCCAGGTAATGGATGTCGAGCCAGCACCCAGCGTCGCGTTCAGCACAACGCTACTGCCCACGGTAAACAGAGCACCACAAACGGCGGATGGGCAGTTGATTCCGGCCGGTACGCTTACCACGGTTCCTGATCCAGTCAAGCTGACGGTCACCGAACTCTGAGTCGTCGTGCCTCCAGGACAAGTGGGGACAGTCAGGTCGTCCACGGTTACCGTGGCGTATCCGATGATCAGGTTGCCACTCGGACCGGTTCCCTTTGTGGTGCTGGCGGAGATGTTGGCGATACCGCACCCCTTGCCCGTGGGCACGACCGCACCGTTCGTTACGGTGACGAGGGCGGCGACGTCGGTTTGCCAGGTAACCTGATTAGTGATGTCGCTCGAGACCGGCGGATGGATGTAACTGCCGATGGCAGCGAACTGAATCGGTGCAGTCGTGTTCGGAGAGGGGAACGTTCCACCAGCCGGCTGGATGGTGATCGCGATCAGTTGCTTGTCGTGGGCGCAACTCCCCAGGATCAGTAACCACCCGGCCAACAACGCAACGGCGCAGACACCAATCAGGGCAGACCACTTCTGACTCATGACAACTCCTGGGATCCCGTGACCCCGGTGTGCGCGTTTGGCGCGTGGGAATGGCGTCAATGTAGTCAAAGCCCTCCTAAAAAGCAAGAGAGCACTGGGTCATGGCTGCGTCAATTGATCGGCGTCAGCCGAGCCGTTTGGCCGGGACCTCTAGCCGACCAGGATTTGGCGGACAAACGATGCGAATTCCCGCACATCGTCCTCGGTGGTGTCGAACGAGCACATCCAGCGCACCACCGATTCTTCTTCGTTCCATACGTAGAAGAAGTACTGCTCCTGAAGTTTGGCGATGGCTTCGTGCGGGATTTTCGCGAACACGCCGTTGGCTTCCACTTTGTAGACGATCTTCAGGTTGGGAATCTGGCCGATTTCTTTCTCAAGTAGTTTCGCCATGCGGTTGGAGTGCTGCGCGTTGACGAGCCAGAGGTCGTTGGTCAGCAGGGCCCCCAGTTGCACGGAGATGAAACGCATCTTCGAGGCCAGTTGCATGGCCTGTTTGCGGAGGAAAAGGAAGTCGGAGCCCACCTTGGAGCTGAAGAAGACGACGGCTTCGCCGCCCATGATGCCGTTCTTCGTGCCGCCGAAGGAGAGGACATCGACGCCGAGATCGCGGGTGGCCTGGCGCAGGGTCTGCCCGAGGCCGGCAGCGGCGTTGGCGATGCGGGCGCCGTCGAGGTGCAGGTACATTTCGTGCTGGCGCGCGAACTGCGCGAGAGCCCGGATTTCCTCGGGCTGGTAGACGGTGCCCATTTCCGTCGATTGGGTGATGGATATGACCTTGGGCTGCACGTGATGCTCATCACCGATTCCATGATAGGCGTGCTGGACCATGTCGACGGTGAGCTTGCCGTCGCTCGTCTCGATGGGGATCAGTTTGCAGCCGGTGAATTTTTCAGGGGCGCCGCATTCATCGGTATAAATGTGGGCCGAGGCGGCACAGATCACGGCGTGATAGGACTTGGTGAGCGCCTGCAGGCTGAGGCAGTTGGCTCCGGTGCCGTTGAAGACCACGAAGACCTGCGCGTCTGCGCCGAAATGGTCTTTGAATTTGCGAGCCATTGTCTGCGTGTAGGGGTCGGCGCCATAGCCCACGACGTGGCCTTCGTTGGCAAGGGCGATGGCCTTGATGATTTCGGGATGAATGCCGGCGTTGTTATCGCTGGCGAAACTGCGCAGGGGTTTCATGGCGTTTCCAATTTAGCAGACGGGATGCGCGGGTGGGACAGGGGGCGATGGCGGGAACGGAATCCCGACATGGACCTGCATCCCTGGGCTCCACGTTGCCAGACAAAGCGTGGATGTTGTGTTTGCGTCATAATGTTTGTTCAGTCGGAAGTTCCGGCTGCGAGGGTGACGCGTGTTCAGTTCGAGTTTTCAGTAGCGGCGACTGAGGGAGTGCAATCGTGGCAAGGCAACACCACCAATATGACTTTCCCACGCGGCCAGCGGGCGTGCTGGTGTTGGCGATGGTGTGCTCCGTCGGATGCGGCAAGGAATCGAAAGCTGCGGGGCCCCAGGGGCCTGGTGCTTTGCCGGTGAAGGTGCTGGCAGCACAGGCAATCGCGGTACGCGAGACTTCGGACTACGTCGCCACACTGAAGTCGCGGGACTCGGCGGTGATCATGCCCCAGGTCGAGGGCCAGATCGTGCAGATCTACAAGCACTCCGGAGAACAGGTGGCTGCCGGAACGCCGCTCATGCAAATCGATCCTCTCAAACAGCAGGCTACCGTGAAAAGCCAGGAAAACAGCCGGGCGGCTGCGGAAGCCAACCTGAAATTCGCGCAGCAGCAGTTCGATCGCACCAGCGGACTTTACGCCGCGGGCGTCGTCAGCAAACAGGACCTGGACCAGACAAAATCTGCACTGGACAGCGCAAAAGCGCAGGTCGAGGCGCTGGACGCGAACGTCCGCGAGCAGCAGGTGCAACTGCGCTACTACACGGTGGCCGCTCCGTGGAGCGGAATCGTGGGCGATATCCCTGTGCACGTGGGCGATCGCGTGACGACCACCACCACGCTGACCACCGTGGACAAGCCGGGCGGCCTGGAGGTGTACGTCTACGTGCCGATCGAGCGCGCACCGCAACTCAAGATGAACATGCCGGTCGAGGTGCTGGACAGCGCCGGGAGTGTCACGGCCGAGAGCCGGATCAGTTTCATTTCGCCGCAGGTGGATAACGCGACGCAGACGGTGCTGGTCAAGGCGCGGATCGCGAACAACCGCGACAAACTGCGCCAGCTGCAATTTATCCGCGCCCGCATTGTCTGGGGAACCCAGAACGCCCCGGTGGTGCCGGTTCTGGCCGTGTCGCGCATCGGGGGACAATATTTCGCGTTCGTGGCGGAACAGGGTGCGGAGTCGGGTTCCTACGTGGCGCACCAGAAGCCCCTGAAGGTTGGGCAGATGGTGGACAACAACTATGTTGTGCTCGATGGGATCAAGCCGGGCGACAAGGTGATTGTTTCGGGAACCCAATTCTTGATTGACGGGACCGCGGTGGCGCCGCAGGGAAGTTAGGGAAGGTTTCAAGGTTTCAAGGTTTCAAGGTTGCAAGGTTTCAAGAATGCAAGGTGTTTTGGTCTCCGACTTCACCCCTTCATGTTCGTTGACTTCTTTATCAAGCGGCCGGTGTTTTCGACGGTGTGTGCGCTGCTGATCATTCTGGCCGGCGCGGTTGTGATTCCTTCCCTTCCGATCGCGCAATTCCCAACCCTTGCACCGCCGCAAGTGGCTGTAAACAGTTTTTACGTGGGCGCGAGTGCGCAGACGGTGGAGTCTGCGGTAACGACGCCGCTTGAGCAGCAGATCAATGGCGCGCAGGGAATGAAGTACATCACTTCGTCGAGCGGGAACAACGGTGTGAGCACGATCACGGCGACTTTCGAGCTGGACCGTGATCCGGACCTGGCAGCGGTTGACATCCAGAACCGCGTCAACACCGCACAAGGAAGGCTGCCGAATGCGGTGAAGGCTACCGGCATTTCCATTGTGAAAGCTTCGAACAACTTCGTATTCGGTGCGGCGGTGTTCTCGACCGACGGGCGCTACGACCCGCTGTTCATCAGCAACTACCTTGATGTGTATGTGAAGGACTCGCTGAAACGCGTCCCCGGGGTGGCGGACGTCGTTATTTTTGGCGAGCGCAAATACTCGATGCGGCTCTGGCTCGATCCGGTTCGCATGGCCAGCCGTGGCCTTACGGCGGGCGACGTGGTGAGCGCGCTGCAGGAACAGAACGTCGAGGTAGCGGCCGGACAGGTGGGGCAACCTCCATCGAAGCCGAGCCAGGAATACCAGATCAGCGTGCGCGCCATCGGGCGCCTTTCCGAGGCGTCACAGTTCGACAACATCATTCTCAAGACCAACGCCGACGGAACGCTAGTCCGGGTCAAGGATGTGGGGCGCTCTGAACTGGGCGCCGAGGACTACAGCAGCGACCTGCAGTTCAACGGCAAGGATGCGCTGGGCATCGGCATCACGCAACTTTCGACGGCGAACGCGCTGGAAGTCGACCGCCTGGCCATTGCAGAACTGGACCGGCTTTCGAAGCGGTTCCCGCCGGGCATGAAGTATCGACTGGCGTTCGATACCACCGATGCGGTGGGTGAATCGATTCGCGACGTACTGACGACCTTGATCCAGGCGATTGCGCTGGTGGTGCTGGTGATCTTCATATTCCTGCAGAACTGGCGCACGACGATCATTCCTGCAGTGACGATCCCGGTCTCACTGGTCGGCACGTTCGCGTTCGTCAAGTTGCTGGGATTCTCGATCAATACGCTGACCTTGTTCGGTATTACGTTGGCAACGGGACTGGTAGTGGATGACGCCATCGTGGTCATCGAAAACATCGAGCGCCACATTCAGGAAGGGCAAAGAGACGCGCACCGGGCGGCGTCGGACGCGATGGGTGAAGTGGCTGGGGCGGTGATCGCCACATCGCTGGTGCTGGTCGCGGTCTTCGTACCGGTCGCGTTCTTTCCGGGGACGACGGGAATTCTCTTCCGGCAGTTCGCGCTGACGATTGCGTTTTCCATCTCGATCTCGGCGTTTAACGCCCTGACCCTGACGCCGTCGCTGTCGGCGATCCTACTCGGCAAGACGCATGGCGAGAAGAACTTCTTCTTCCGGACGGTGGACCGGATCATCGACAAAGTGACGGAGGGCTATCGGCGGTCGCTGCACAAATTTCTTGAGTATCGGTGGGTGGCAGTGATTCTGTTCTTCGCGGGGCTGGGATTGACGTACTTCGTATTCCAGCGGGTGCCGAAGGGCTTCGTGCCCAACGAAGACCAGGGATACTTCATCATCGCGGTCGAAGCGCCGTCGGGCGCATCGTTGAGTTACACCAAGAGGATCGGGCAACAGATCAGCAAGATCATTGCGAATGTCCCGGAGGCCGAGGGGACGTTCGCGGTTTCGGGGTTCAGTTTCGGAGGGAACGCGCCGAATCGCGGTCTCACCTTTGTGCCTTTGAAACCGTATTCCCAGCGGAAAGGGGACGCCCACACCGCCGACGCGATCCTGAACCGGATTCGGGGGCAGTTGTTCGGGATTTCGGGGGCCATCGTGATCCCCTTCCCGCCGCCGGCAGTGCAGGGATTGGGACAGTTCGGAGGATTTCAGTTCGAAGTGCAGGACCAGGGCGGCCACACGCTGCAGGAACTCGATCAGGTCACGCAGGCCATGATTCGCCAAGGCGGGCAGCGGCAGCAAAAAGACCTGACCGGGCTGTTCACGACTTATAGCGCCAGTGACCCGCAGTTCCTGGTCACAATTGACCGCGAGAAGGCAAAAAGCCTGCACGTTCCCCTTTCGCAGATCACCGACACCATGAGCGTGTACATGGGCTCGGCCTACGTGAACGATTTCGACTTCAACAACCGCTCGTATCGAGTGTATGTGCAGGCGGACCAGCAGTTCCGCGCCGAATCCAAGGATATCAAGCAGTACTACGTGCGCTCGGACAGTAGCGCGATGATCCCCCTGGATAATCTGATCATGATCACGCAGACAACCACTCCGCAGGTGATCAGCCACTACAACCTGTTTCGCTCGGTGGAGATTGACGGCTCGGCCGCGCCCGGATTCAGTTCCGGACAGGCGATCGCGGCCATGGAGGAGTTGAGCGCAAAGGTGTTGCCGCAGGGCTACGCCTACCAGTGGACGGGATTATCGCTGGAAGAGTTGGAGTCGGGCGGCACGGCGGTGATTCTGTTCGGACTGGGAACGCTGGTGGTTTACCTGACGCTGTCAGCGCAGTATGAGAGCTTTGTGCTGCCGTTCATTGTGCTGCTAGCGGTACCCATGGCATTGTTGGGGGCACTCGCCGCGCAGTGGGGCCGCGGTCTGCAGAACGACGTGTACTGCCAGATTGGACTCGTGATGCTGGTGGGACTGGCCAGCAAGAATGCCATCCTGATCGTGGAATTCGCGGAGCAGTTGCGTCATCGCGGCATGCCGCTGATCGAGGCCGCGGTGGAAGCGGCTCGCATCCGCCTCCGCCCCATCCTGATGACATCGCTCGCGTTCATTTTGGGTGTCGTGCCTCTTGTGGTCGCCAGCGGAGCCGGGGAGAAAGGCCGGCACTCCGTCGGCACCACCGTCTTCGGCGGGATGATCATGTCCACGATTTTGAATTTGTTCTTTATTCCGGTGCTGTATCTGATTATTGAAGGGTGGCGCGAGCGCGGGAAGAAGGAAGCGCCGGACGCGGAAGCCTGAGGCGGCCTTTACTTGTCCTTTGTGAGCTTTTGGAGGGCTGCGCCCAGGATGCGGCCAGGGCCGGGTTCCTGGACAAAAGCGATCACGCGCAGGCCGGCCGGGTCCACCCCCGGGTCGAGTTTCACCGAGACATCTTGCGAGAACGGCTGGCCGGCTTCGGTTTTGCCGACCTTCGACAGGCTGCGCACGACCGCTACGTGCGCCAGGCGACGTCCGGCATTTTCTCCTCTGGCCACTTGCGATTCGGCGCGATTGAGAGCTACGGCGAACAACACATCAGCTTTGCGTGAACGAGCCGGGAGGGGACCTGCGTCCACGTGGGCGCGGAGCTGGTTGTTTTCAAGGGACACACCAGTGATTGCCACAGCGATCTTTTCCGCCTGAATTGCTTTCCCGAAAGCCTTGTTCGCCTCGCCGGAACTGCTCCCCACGAACTCGTCTGATCCGTCGACGATCATTTGTGGGGTGTAGGGGCCGTCGAGATGGAAATGGTCCGCGTAGGCGCTCTGGCGCTGGCTGGAGGCATGCGAGGAGTATGGATCGGTCCAGCCGATATGGTTCCAGTAGTCAACGTGTTCGCTGAGGACGATGAGTTCTGCCCCGGGGTAGGGTTGCGTGTCGAATGTCTGCAGCAGCGCGTCCGCCGGCGGACAGCTCGAGCAACCCTCGGAGGTGAATAGTTCGACCAGGACAGGAGTAGAGGACGCCATCTTCGACGCAGGAGGCCGATCCCCGGCGATGAGCTTGAGCGCAAAAGCAAATCCCAGGACCGCAACGACCGCGACAACGATTCTGTTCACGTGATCACCACCCAGTTCAGCACGGATTCAGCCTGGGTATACGGATGTTGGGGACGAGGGAAAAGTTACACGCGAGTTGGCGGGGCTATTCTGCTGCGACGGGCTTCGGGGCGGCGCTATGCGCCAGGCGCTGGGCCGGCGGGGGGAGCGGGTCGGCCGCGGTGATCTTGTAGCCCCGGTATTCGATGAACAGGTCGGCGTGGCCCCCAATGCGAATGAAGCTCTGCGAGTGGTTTTCAGCGGGAAGCCAGAAATCGTCCACTTTCTTGTAGGTGTGCCGGATATCGGTCTTCTTGATCCAGAATGACGGGTTCTGGGCCGGGGCAGCTTCGATTTTGGTCAGGGCGAAGTCGGAGGCATCCACCCAGATTTTCCCGCGATACAGGAATTTGTTCTTGGAGCGGGGCGTTACAGCGAGAATGTAGCGTGCGCCCTCGGGCGTATCTTCGTAGCCCGCCATGGTGAATTCGTAGTTCTGTTCGTTCAGTTCAGTCCGGCTCTGCTGTTGAACAGCTTCCTTCTCGCTTTCGATCATTTTCTTCAGGACGTGATCGATGAGCAGTTTGGATCCGGACTGGGACACAATGGTGAAGTCCTTACTGGCGGGGGACTGGTACGTGACGTTGACCACCATTTCCGCGTCGTAGCTGCGTGGGAAGCCGCGATAGTGAAGACGGTAAGTCCGGGAGCCTTCAAAACGATGCAAGGCCTGAGTGCGCGTCCGGTCTCGTTCTTCCAGATTCTTAACGACTTCCGTTACGGTGAGAGGAGCGTGAGCGGTGGGAGAGGAGTTCTCCTGGGCGTGCAACGAGGCAGGTAACAGAAAAGCAACCAATGCCAATGACCACGTCCCGAGAGCCCTGACTCGACAGCTGACGTTTCTCATCTCGAATTTCCCCGGCCTTCCCGACACTTGGTTACGTTACAGGAAGGGGCGACTTGGAGCTAGTATCAAAAGTACAATCGCGAACAGCTTCGTCACAATCGTGCCGCGTCGGCGCAACCCCGGAATGGCATCGCGGAAGGATCTTTGTGCGCGCCAGGCTGCCATTTCTCAGTCCCCGAAAAAAATTAAAGCGAAGTTACGGAAAAAAAATTCCTCTGTGAATTTTGTCTTTCACAAACTTTAACGAAGGCTTGATGTTGTGGCTGGTGTACGGCATTTTTGCTACATGCGGCGGCGGTCGCGGTTGCGGACGCCGCATCGGGCGTTCTGGTGGCGGTGGTGATTGTCATGAAGGTACGAATAGTCCCTCGTCCGAAGGCCAGCTTCGACCAGGGAGCTTCTGACTGATTCCAACGAGCCGATCCTGCCGCTCCGTCGTCCTGAGTGACGAAAACTGTCAACTTGATCGCGCGCATTGACAGGGACCTTCGCCGGGTGCCGCACCTCCGACTGGCTCACACCTGCGCATTTCGTTGATGCGAAAGACCTTAAAGACGATTGCTGGGAACTCAGGCAGGCGGGTCCAGAATGGCGCCCAAGCTGCGGGGGCTTTTCCGTGGTTTTGGTCTTACACGAGGTAAGACGGATATGAGCCATAGGTCTCAATTTCTGAAGACTCCGGGACCGACGCCGGACATGTCTCCTCTGGAGCATCTTGTGGATCAGGACGTTACGCCGCGCCAGGTTTGCGGAGTCCTCGCCAAGATGTTCCAGGTGCAGCAGACCGAAGTTGCCATTTTGCGGCTGAAGCGCGGGTTGTTGAACTTCATCTATCCCGACGAGTTGCGGACGGCCGGATCGATTCCGGTTTCGAGCACGTCGATTGCAGCCCACACGGCGATCAGCAAGAAACCGGAGATCTTCAACAATTTCGCACGCGTGAAACATGCCAGCATTTTCGAGTCGATCAAACTGGGCAGTTCGGAAGGCGTGGATAGCAGCGAACCGCTTCCGATCCAGAAGTTGATGTCGGCGCCGGTGATTGACGAGAACTCCCGAGTGCTGGGAGTGATCCAGATTTCGCGTAAGGGCTCCGAGGCAACGTATGCTGGGGCGGATTTTAGTCGGGAGGATCTGCACGAACTGGAGATGGCGGCTGGAATTTTGGCCTCGTCGACGGTAATGCGCGAAAGCTAAGCAAGCGAGCTCGAGCTGAGGTATGATCCGTGAAACGGAACCAAACCAGCCGGGGAAGGCGAGGCTTGGTTTCTGACGTCTGAAAATCCTTCCCTTTCCAGGCTCACCGGGGAATAATCGAGACGTCTATTTAGAGAAAGCACCGATTCCTTGGACCCGAATCTGCAAGTCACGATGTTTCACCCTCACGCCAACCTGTGCGATGAGGTGAACCACAACATCGTGCAATCGGAGATTGAGGGCGGAGTCTTCCTGGCAGACCTGCAACCGCAAACGGTTCTCAAGATTCACACCCAGCATCACTGTTATACGGCGGTGTTTTTGGGTGACAACCAGGCTTTGATCTGGGGACACCCCGAGTTCTGCCCACGGCCGGTGCCGGTGGCCATCGCGGGGTCAACCTGGGGCGGCACGATGCTCAAGGTGCGCTTTCTCGGCCGGGGCATGCGACTGGAGTTTCATCATCCCGCATACCGAACGCCGATCATCACGTCGCCGATCCGAGAAATCAAGGAACGGCGGCCGCGTCAGCCGCAACCCTCCCAACGATCCTTCGTGAGCCACTAGCCAAAATCTGCGGCATGCGCCAGGTTTGGCGCTTCGATCCTCAACGTTATATTCTCGGGGTGTGCAGCGCTCCACGGTACGGTCCCCGACGGCGGGTCTATTTCTTGGCCTGATCATTACGCTTGCTGCCGTGGTTGCATACTCGTGGTACACCACCCAGCAAATTGCGGGATTGCGGGCGCTGCAGAACAACATCGCCGATCGCAATCGTAAAGACTCGTTACAGCTGCTGCGCATCCAGAACGATCTCAATTCGCTCGCGCTGGCGATGCGCGACATGCTCGACAACGATGAGCCTTATCCCATCACTGCATGGTCGGCGCAGTTTCAGCGCGTCCGGTCTGACCTGGATGCCGCGTTCCGGGTAGAAGAGGAACTCGCTCCCACTCATCGCACGCCCGAACAGAGGCAATATCTGGCGCAGTCGCTGGCCCAGTTCTGGGACGCGGTGGACCGCACCTTTGCCATCGCGCAGGATGGGAAGCCGGACGAAGCGCGCACACAGATCCGGCTGACGCTGCAGGCGCGGCAGGCGGCGTTGAGCACGGCGGTGGCGCGTCTCCTGGTGCAAAACAACGAGAGCGAGGAGCAAGCAGATCTGCAGATCCGGCAGATTTACGACCGCGTGCAGCGCCAGGTGTACGTGTTTCTTGGGGCGACGCTGGGCGCGATCCTGCTGACCAGTCTTTACCTGATTTACTTCAACCGGCAGCTGTTCGCGCAGCTGGCGACGCTTTCGGAACAGAGGAGCGATCTGGCGCAGAAGCTGATTGCAACCCAGGAATCGACGCTACGGCACATTTCGCGCGAACTGCACGACGAGTTCGGTCAGATTCTGACTGCAGTGGGATCGATGCTGGGACGAGCGGAAAAACATACTCCGGAGGATTCTCCGGTACGCACGGAACTCAAAGAGGTTCGGGGCATTGCCCAGACCACGCTGGACAACGTGCGCAGCCTGTCGCAGGCGTTGCATCCGGTAATGCTCGAGGAGTCGGGGCTGGAGACCACGGTGGACTGGTATCTGGCCACCGTGGAAAAGCAGACGGGCATTGGCATATCCTACGAGAAGTCGGGGGGGGCCTTCCCCATCAGCGGCAGCGCCAGCATACACATCTACCGTGTGTTGCAGGAAGCGCTGAACAACGCGGCCCGCCACTCCGGCGCAAGCAAGGCGTGGGTGCGACTGCGGTTTCTGGCGGATCGTCTGGAACTCGAAGTCGAAGACCACGGAAAGGGTTTCAGCCGAGACGCGGGGAGCCCGGGAATCGGGTTGGTGGCGATGCGCGAGCGTGCAGAGTTGCTGGGAGGCCGGATCGAATTCTCGCAGCCGCCGGGTGGCGGCACGTTGCTTCGTTTAACGGTTTCGAAGGAGAGAGTAGAAGCCCATGCCGAATAAGATAACCGTCCTGCTGGTGGACGACCACAGCCTGGTACGGCGCGGGTTCCGCCGGATGCTTGAGGATGAAGCGGACATCACGGTCGTCGGTGAAGCGGGAGATGGCGAAGAAGCGATCCGGTTGGCGCAGGAGCTGAAACCGAAGGTGATTGTGATGGACTGCGCCATGCCCAGGACCAGCGGCTTGATTGCGACCCGCCGCATTCTTGAGACGTCTCCGGAGCAAGCCATCCTGATGCTCAGCATGCATTCGGAAGACACGCTAGTGCACCAGGCTCTCGATGCGGGAGCGCGGGGCTACGTCCTGAAGAACGCGGTCGACCTGGAGTTGCCGGCAGCGATTCGAAAGGTTGCCGAGGGCGAGGTGGTGCTCGATCCCCAAGTAGCCAAGCGGACTGCTCTCAAGGGTGAGCGCAATGGCGGCCTCACCACTCGCGAACTGGAGATCCTGCAGTTGATTGTTGACGGCAAGTCGAACAAGGAAATCGCCGACCAGCTTGGCCTCAGCGTCAACACGGTGGCGGTGCACCGGGCCAACATCATGGACGCACTCGGCATTCACAAGACGGCGGAGCTGGTGGTGTATGCGATTCGTCACGGGCTGGTGAACGTCCCGTGAACCGTAGATCGTTCCTGCGGGGTATGGCGGGACTTGTATCAGCTGCCGGGCTCGGAATGAATGAAACCTGGGCGGTGCCGGCGCCTGCAGCTTCTCCTCTTGGCTTCAAACTCACCGACGTGACGTCCGACGCCGGAATTCCATTCCATCACAATAGCGGCGCGTTTGGAGGCAAACTGCTGCCCGAAACGCTGGGCTCCGGTTGCGCCTTCCTCGACTATGACGCGGACGGATGGCAGGACATTCTGCTCCTCAACGCCATGGATTGGCCGGGACATAAACGCCAGCGAAGCACGCTCAAGCTCTATCGCAATAATCACAACGGGACGTTTAACGACGTCACTCGGGCGGCGGGCCTAGATGTGGAGATGTACGGCATGGGAGTGGCGGTCGGGGACTACAACAATGACGGGTTCCCCGACATCCTGGTAACCTGCGTCGGGCAAAACCGACTGTTCAAAAACACGGGCAAGGGAACGTTTCTGGATGTCACGCAGAACAGCGGCCTGGGTGGACGACAGGCCATGAGCACTTCGGCACTGTGGTTCGATTTCGACCGCGACGGGCTGCTCGATCTCTTCGTGTGCAATTACGTGAGGTGGTCGCCGGAGCACGACGTCTTCTGCAGCCTGGATGGAAAGCACAAGTCGTACTGCACGCCTGAGGCTTACCGCGGCGAGACCTGCTGGCTCTTTCACAACAAAGGTAACGGGACGTTCGAAGACATCACCGCGAAGAGCGGAGTGTTTGACAGCAGTTCGAAGTCGCTTGGGGTCGCGATGCTCGACTACGACCAAGACGGCTGGCCCGACCTGCTAGTGGCCAACGACACGCAGCCCAACAAACTCTATCGCAACCTGCACAACGGCACCTTCAAAGATGTCGGCATGGAAGCCGGCCTCGCGCTGAGCACCGAGGGGAAGGCTCGGGCTGGCATGGGCGTGGACACCGGCGACTTCACGAACGCCGGCACGACAGGAATCGCGATCACGAACTTCGATAACGAAATGATCGGGCTGTACCGCGCGGACGGAAAAGGCGCGTACGAGGATGTAGCGACGACAGCGGGAATCGGCCTAGCGTCGAAAAACAGCCTGGGATTCGGCTGCGCTTTTTTCGATGTTGATTTGGACGGGTCTCTCGACCTGGCGATTGCGAATGGACATATCGACGATACAGTGCGGAATATTCGAGGAAACGTTGGGTACGCGCAGCCGCCGCAACTGTTTCTGAATAACGGCAAGGGCATTTTTCGGGATGTGGCTCCCGAAGCCGGCCCGGTGTTTAACCAGCCGAAAGTGGGCCGGGGGCTCGCTTACGGAGACTTTGATCGTGATGGCGATCTTGATCTTCTCATCACCACCAACAACGGACCTGCATTCCTGTACCGCAACGACATGAGTTCAGGGAATCGCAG
This sequence comes from uncultured Acidobacteriaceae bacterium, assembly GCA_964641665.1. GTDB lineage: Bacteria > Acidobacteriota > Terriglobia > Terriglobales > Acidobacteriaceae > Gp1-AA133. The sequence continues at coordinate 57,679 of CAZXKO010000078.1, read as the reverse complement.
CATTCGCTTTCGCCTGGTGGGCACCAAGTCGAACCGGGATGCGATCGGCGCAAATGTCCGGATCGAGTATGGAGGCACGAGCCAGTCTCGACTGGTGAAGAGTGGATCCAGTTATCTCTCGCAGTCGGAGCTGCCGGTGACGTTTGGGGTCGGCCAACGCGACCGGATCGAGCGGGTTGTCATTCAATGGCCCAGCGGCCAAACCGAGGAGTACAAGGCTCTGTCCTCGGGAAAAGCGTACGAGTGCGTAGAGTCAAAGGGAATTCGGGGCCTCGACCACTTCTAGTATTTTTTCAGTATTGTCCCGAATCTGCATTCCGATTAAAGTCCCGAGCAATTCATAAGTCCTCCTTTGCGCCCCCACGCGCGACTCGAGGCACCCCTAGAGATACCGGCAGATGCTGCCGGGCAATAATTTGTCCCCGGCTAGTCGCAAAGCTAGCCGGGGTTTTTTGAGCAGAGTAGAAGTCGGGGTCCAGCAGTTGGCAGTTCACTCTGGTTTGGGGGTTCTATGACAATCAGTGGAACGGCTGCAAGAGTAGCGGTACCGCTCTTTCTGGCGGCGTCTCTGTGGGCAGGCTCCGCAAAATCGAAACCCGAGACCGTACAAGGCTACGTGCTCGACTCCGCCTGCGCCTTTACCAAGGGCCTGGAGAAACCGATCAGCCACGATTGCGCTGTCGCCTGTGCGAAGGCTGGATCTCCGCTGGTGATTCTCACTGCCAACGGAACCATCTACTGGCCGATCGCCGACACCACACCGTCGAGCGGACAGAATGACAAGCTGCTGCCTTTTGCCGGGCAGAAAGTGACGGCCACCGGCAAGGTGTTTGAGCGTGGAGGGTCGCACGCGTTTGTGATCGAGAAGATCGAGCCGCTGGCCGACGCCAAGTAGCTTCCAACCAAAAGTCGGATCAATTCGCCCGTGGGAGAGTGGGGACTATGCGCTGCCTCAGATACTCGAAGTGTGTCCTGTTAGCAATGTTGCTCACCTTGAACGTCGCGGCCCAGCAGATCACGGGCAGCATCCGTGGGACGGTCTCGGATCCCAGTGGCGCGGTGGTACGGGGCGCGACGGTGACCGCCCGACAAACGGAGACGGGGCTGACGCGCACGGCGACGTCGGGCCGCGATGGCAGCTATCTCCTGGTTGAGTTGCCGGTGGGGCACTACACCATCGAGGTCGCAGCGCAGGGCTTCCAGAAATATCTGCAGGAAGGGATCTCGCTCAATGTGAACGAGACGCCGACGGTGCCGGTGCGCCTGGCGGTGGGCGCGAGTACGGAACAGGTGCAGGTGATGGCGGACGCGCAGATGATTCAAAGCACCACCAGCAGCCTGGGGATGCCGGTGCTAGAGCGCGAACTGCTCGACCTTCCCCTCGACGGTCGCAACTTCTCGCAATTAGGGCTGTTGCAGACAGGGGTTGTGCCCCTCACCAAGGGATTGCAGGAAGCGGGCGGGTCGCTGCGCAACGGACAGGCTTACGCCGTAGACGGCCAGCGGCCGGAGTCGAACAACTTCCTGATCGACGGGGCCAACAACGTGAACTCAGTGGATGCGGGCTTCGTGCTGAAGCCACCGATCGACGCGATCTCGGAGTTCCGCATTCTCACGCATAATGCGAACGCAGAATTCGGCCAGAATACGGGATCGACGACGAATATCGTCACGCGTTCGGGCGCCAACTCGTTTCACGGCGCATTGTGGGAGTTCCTGCGCAACGACGCCATGGACGCATCCGATTTCTCGACCAGCACGGTGCAACCGCTGAAGCAAAACCAGTTTGGCGGAACTTTCGGTGGGCCGATCGTGAAGGACCGGACATTCTTTTTCGGGTATTACGAGGGGTTCCGCAACCGTCAGGGGGAGACGGTGAACCCGACCGTGCCGTCGTTGCTGCAGCGGCAAGGTAATTTCTCGGAGTTGTGCACGGTCTCAGGACACACCTTTGACTCAAGCGGCCTATGCACCGATATTCAACAAAACCCGCAGCATCAATTGTACGGATTCCAGTTCATCGGCGGGCAACCCGTTCCGGTTCCAGTTCCGAACAACGTGCTTCCGTTCCCGATCGATTCAATTTCGCAAAATATCTTGGACTTCTACCCTCGGCCAAACCAGGGGCTCAACACCTTCGTCACGACCCAGTCGCTAAGCGTCAATAACGATCAGTTCGGATTGCGATTCGACCAATATCTTTCACCGACGGACACGCTGAATTTCCGCTACATGTTCAGCGGCGGACCGACGACCGATCCGCTGTCGCCTTCGGGAGCGAATGTGCCAGGTTTTCCCGTGGGCGAGGAAGATCGCGCGCAGAACTTCGTGGTGCAGGAGACGCATAGCTTCTCCCCCGGGGTGGTGGGAATTGGGCGATTCTCGTTCTTGCGCAACAAGTTTCTGTTTGGCGAACGCATCAATCACGAACCGCCGTCGAGCCTGGGATTCCAATACGAGCCCACGCTGGCGGCAGCCGCCGGACCACCGTTCATCCAGGTGGGCGGGTATGCGTCCGTGGGCGATCCGATTACCGGTCCCCGCAACACGTATCAGAATACGTTTGATGTTTCCGGTTCGCTGAGCTGGATTCGCGGCCGTCATGAATTGAAGTTCGGCGGTGGCTTCCGGCACGACCAGATCAATGCGCTGCAGGGCATTGCATCCAACGGATTCTTCGTCTTTGCCAGTTTCCCCTTCACCGATGCGTTCGCCAGTTTTCTTGCGGGAGCGCCGGTGGTCTTTCTGCAGGGTGGCGGCAATTTCGATCGCCACATTCGCGGCAACGAGTTGAACTTCTACGGCCAGGACACGTACAAGGTCACGTCAAGGCTGACGCTGAACTATGGACTACGCTACGAACTGCCCTTCCCGTACACGGAAGCGCATAACTTGCAGAACCTCTTTGTTCCGGGTGCGCAGTCGAAGGTCTTGCCGAGCGCCCCCAAGGGTCTGTTGTATCCCGGCGATCCGGGTGTGCCCGCGGGCTTGATTCCAACCGAGAAAACCGCGTTTGCCCCGCGGATCGGCTTGGCCTGGGACCCGACCGGCGGATCCAAATGGCTGGTGAGCGCGGCTTACGGTATTTTCTACGAGCCGTTCTACAACGGCCAGGGCGGGCCGCTGCAGGATCCGATCAGCGCGCCGCCGTATCTGGCGACTCCGCAGGCCGGCTTTCCGGTCAATTTTCCGAACCCGTTCCAGGGGAGCAATCCCTTTGACGGGTCGTTCTCTGAACCGATGACGTTGCTCGTGGTGGCGCCCAAGCTCAAGCTGCCCTACGCGCAGGACTGGAACCTGAACCTGCAGAGATCGTTTGGAAACGACCTGCTGTTCCAGATCGGCTACGTGGGAACGAACGGAGTGCATCTGCCGCGGTTTGTCGAGGGCAATCCGGCGATTTACTATCCGGGCCTGTCGAACGAGAACAATGTGCTGCAGCGCCGGATGTATTCAGGTTGCACGCTGGCGCAACCGAATGGCTGTATCTTCGCGTCAGTCGGCGAGATCGCCGGGATCGCGAACTCCAACTACAACGCGCTCGAGACCAGCCTGCGCAAACGATTCAGCCACGGGATTTCGTTCCTGGCTTCGTACACGTATTCGAAGTCCATTGATGACGTCTCGTCGTTCAACATCACGGGATCGGCGTCGCAACCGGTTGCTGGGGAAAACGACCTCGCGCAGAATCCGTTTGACCTGGCTGCCGAGCGGGGCCGGTCGATGTTCGACGCGCGGCACCGGCTGGTGCTCAGCTATCAGTGGAGCGTTCCCTTCTGGAGAGAGGCACATACCTGGTATCAGCACGCACTCGGCGACTGGCAATTCAACGGGATCGTGACATGGATGAGTGGAACGCCGTTCACGGTGTTCGACTCGACGGACACGTCCCTGCAAGGCAGTGCACCGGAGATTACGGGCTTTTCGGCGAACCGGCCGAACCTGGTAGGCGATCCGAACTCTGGACCGCGCACACCGCAGGAATGGCTCAACAAAGCGGCGTTCCAACGCATCACGCCCGACCCGAACTCCCCGGTGCAGCAATTCGGCAACGCAGGCCGCAACATGGTACAGGGGCCTGCGTATGCAAACTGGGATTTCTCGGCCGTCAAGAACATTCGCGTGCTGGAGGGAAAAGAACTGCAATTTCGGGGTGAGCTGTTCAACTTCCTCAATCACACGAATTTGCGGCTACCGAACAGCGACATCAGTTCGCCGACCTTTGGCGAGATTCATTCTGACCTGGGGCCGCGGGTGATCCAGGTAGCAGTTAAATTTCTGTTCTAGGAGCGAGGTGGCGTCGGGTTACGATCAATAGATATGGAGCAGGATAAGAAGCCAGTCGGTTCCGGAAACGATGGTGCGGGCGTGCGCCAGCCGACAAAGATCCGCATTACCGAAGACCACGACGCCACGGGAGAAACCGCGGCAGCGTATGACTTCTGGCGGGCGGGGTCTGGCCGGAAGCAGGTGCCGGGCATCATCAAGTGCTTCGGCGCACGACCCGACTTCCTGCGACAGGTAATCGAGTTCTCCAACACGGTGCACTTCTCCGAAGGACACCTGGCGCGCCGCCACAAGGAGATGATCGCCAGCCACGTCTCCTTCCTCAACCGGTGCCCGTATTGACTGGATAGTCACGCTTACTTCCTGCGGGTTCAGGGAGCCAGTGATCAATGCGTAGAGGCGATTCTCAAAGGCAAGCTGGATGAAGCTGGTCTGACAGCGGCGGAGCGAGCGCTACTCGACTACGTGGAGTTGGTAACCAATGCCGCCTACCGGACCACAGCTGACGATGTGCAGAAATTGCGCGATTTGGGATGGAGCGAGGATCAGATCGCCGAGGCGGTGTATGTGACGGCCATGTTCGCGTTCTTCAACCGAGTGGCGGACGCGTTTGGTGTGCCATCGCAGGAATATTTGAAGACGGGGAAACTCACCCCATAGGAACGTCCCAAAAAAATTGCGACTAACCCGCCGCCCGTAAGGAACTCTACTTCCACTTCCCTTCACCTTCCACAATTGTGACGTAGCGGTCAATGGGGAGATCGGTGAAGCGCTCTACCCGGCCGCTGGGCTGCGGCCACATCACTTCCAACCAGTCGAGTTTCGTTCGCTGCCCGATTCCGAGCACCAGGCGGGGGTCGTGGTAGGAGAGATAGCTGCCGCCGCCGGTTTTCATACGGCTGCGCTTCAGGTCGCCCGCCTGGTAGGTCACACGAGTTCCGATCGCGTCGGGATTCGCTTTTTTCCCTCTTAGACTCACTCCCAGCCAATGATTCTTGCTGCCGATGTCGTTTCGCAGCAGAACGGGCGCGGCATCGTTGTTGGAAATCAGGACATCGACCGCGCCGTCGTTGTTGAAGTCTCCGAGAGCCAAGCCGCGCGCGGCCATGGGTTTGGCGAAAACCGGGCCGCTGGTTGAGCTAACATTCTCGAGCCCTTTGCCGGCGTTCTGAAAAAGCAGCAGGGGCTCACGATAAGTCACGTTGTCGTAGATCTTATCGATTAAGTCGTCGGGATGACCGTTCGCGATCAACAGGTCAAAATTGCCATCGTTGTCGTAGTCGAAGAACTTGAGTCCCCATCCGCTCATGAGCTTACTGGCGACGGCCACACCGGTAGGTCCGGCGATGTCCTCAAACGTCTCATCGTGCTTGTTCTGGTAAAAACCGTACAACTCGTGGTCCAGGTTGGTAACAAATAGATCCATCCAGCCGTCCTGATTGAAGTCAACGGAGTCGACTCCCATGCCCGATCGGGCTTTCCCCTGCTCGCTGAAGGCAACTCCCGCGGTGAAGCCGATTTCCTCGAAACGACGTCCCTGGCGATTCACAAACAAAAAGTTGGCCACCGTGTCGTTGGCGACAAACAGGTCCATCCATCCGTCGTTGTTGATGTCGGTAGCGACGACTCCCCAAGCTTTGCCGGGGTTGTCAGCGATACCCATCTTCTGGCTGACGTCGGTGAAGGTACCGTCACCGTTGTTGTGAAACAGCCAGCTCGGCATCGCCACGTAGACCCGAGGGTAGCAATATTCATTCATGCCGGCCAGCGCGGGAATGTTGGGGGCGCCACAGCGGTGGTGTTTTGCCTTGTCGAAGTCGACAAAGCGAGAGACAAAGAGGTCGAGGCGTCCGTCATTGTCGTAATCGAACCAGACCGCGCTGGAGGCCCATCCCAGCGCGGCTATGCCCGCTTTCTCGGTCACATCGGAGAACGTGCCATCTCCGTTGTTACGGTACAAGATGCTGCGGCCGTATTGGGTCAGGTAAAGGTCAGGGAGCCCGTCTCCGTTGTAGTCACCGACGGCAACGCCCATCCCGTAGCCTCCGCCTGCAAGGCCAGCCTTCTCGGTCACGTCAGTAAACGTGCCGTCGCGATTGTTGTGGTAGAGGGCATTTCGCAACGGGTGCGGAGGTGTAAAGAAGTCGCAAGCCCCGCTATTGACCAGGTAGATGTCCATCCAGCCGTCGTTGTCGTAATCGAAAAAAGCGCAGCCCGCTCCAGTCGACTCCGGCAGGTATTTTTCCGCCGAACTGCCCGCCGTGTGCGTCCAAGTGATGCCGCTGGCAGAGGGCGGGACCTCGGAAAACGGGAAAGCCGACTGGTCCGACGCAAGTGCGACACGAGGAAGGATGTTCGCCGCCGCTGACGCGGCCAGAACTCGCAGGAAATCTCTGCGCCGCCAGCAGTTGGGACGCCAAGAAGGGGTCCAGCCTTTTTCGGTTGGCATAGGGATTCGTACGTCGAAGATGCGGCTGGCTAGTTTTGGGGCTCCGATGCTTTTTCTTTCGGCTCCGATTGCTGCTGCAGAAGTCCCTCGGCAACCCTCCGCTTCACTTTCTCCAGGCTCTCGGCTGTTTCCCGCTGCAAGGCCGCTTCGCGATTGGCGTCGTCTCTTCGGCCAACTCCGGCATATGCGAGCGCCAACTGGTAGTGCCCGGTGGGACTGTCAGGCGCGAGCTTCTCGTAAGTCTCCAACGGGGGAATTGCTTCCGTAAAACGCTTGGCGGTGATTAAGGACATTCCCAATCCCAGATAGGCTTCGGCAAACCCGGCATCGATCTTGCTCGCCCGCGTGTAATGTCGGATCGCCGCGGAGAGATCATTCCCGTTCTGAGCCAACTGTCCAAGAACGTATTCCGCGGTTGCATTCCTTGGATCAATATCGAGTTCCTGCTCGAAATTCTTCTTTGCCTGTTCGACGTTCTCGGCGGAGGGCTGCGGACGGGAAAGCAGCGTGCGTCCCAGACGCGCGTGAATGCCCGGCAACAGCGGGTTCAATTCCAGGATCTTACGATATTCCGCAGCGGCTTCGTCCCATTTTCCCTGCAACTCGAGGGCTTCCGCATTGAGCTCATGCACTTGATACGAAAAGGGCGCCAGGCGTGCCAAGTCCTCCGATGCGCGAAGCGACAGGTCCGAATACGCGTGCGACGCTGCATAGAGTGCCTCCGGGTCGCCCGGGAAATCGCGCGCAAGCAGCGCCAGAAAATCCAGCGAGTCAAAGGGATTGTCATGCGTCATTGCGCAGTGCACGCCATCCAAGGCAATCCGTTTCTTCATGTCCTTGGCTGCGGCTTGATGGAGGGCCTTTTTGAGAAGCGGCATGGCCTCGGGGCAGTGCCCCTCCTCAGCTAGATTTGTGGCCTGCTCCGCCAGGTTTGCTCCCCCGGCCACGACCTTCGGCTTGGGCGTTTGTGCGTTGCAAGTCGCGCCGGCCAGAACGAAAAACACGCCCACAAGGAACAGACCTAGTGCTCTGCGCATCCAGAAATTATAGACTGAAAAGGTGGTCAGAATTGCCCTCCCGGAAGCCAGAAAAGAATTGGCAGCTGAAGTCGCGGATCACCATAAGTAATTTGATATCATCATCTTAGCCTTGCCTAGCCGGCAGGTCAAAATAGGCGGTGAGGGGCGGACGAAGCAGCTCTGCTACGACCAGTCTCCTCCCGGAGATTCTTGAACATGGGGACCGAACAGTACCGGATCAAGGCGGAAACTCTCGCGCCTCCAAGCGATCGGCTTCGGGCATTTCGGAATTTTCGCCACCGCCGCACGGGCGATTTGCGCCAGCTCCTGTTCAGTCTTCTGACTTTGGTTAGTGCCCTTACGTGCGCAGCGCAGAGCGCATCGCCCGCTCCCATTCAGTTCACCAACATCACCAAGCAGGCCGGAATCAAGTTCGCTCACTACCGGGGTAGCCAGGGCATCGCGATCATTCGTGAAGTTTTTGGACCGGGTCTTTGCGTTGCCGATTTCGACGGAGACGGTTTCCAGGATATTTACTTCGTCAACGGACGCGACCTTTACAACCGGGGGATCACAGCGCGCAATGCGCTCTACCACAACAACGGCGACGGCACTTTCACCGACGTTACCGAGAACGCAGGCGTTCCGGGGACCGGGTACGGTTTGGGTTGCGTCTGGGGCGACTACGACAACGATGGGTACCCTGATCTGTATGTCACGCAGTTCGGCCGCAACGTGCTCTACCACAATAACGGGGACGGCACTTTCACCGATGTCACGGCGAAGGCTGGAGTTGGGGGCGGAGATCTTTTTCACGGCGGAGCCACGTTCTTCGACTATGATCGCGACGGCCGCTTGGATCTCTACGTCGGTGGCTACGTCGCGCTGGGACCAAACAGCCCCCGCTACTGTGATTTTGTAGATGTGAGGACGAACTGCCCGCCCAGCGTTTACCCGGGCACACCTGACGTCCTGTACCACAACAACGGGGATGGCACCTTTACCGATGTCACTTCGAAAGCCGGGATCTATCAGCCCGAGGGTAAGAATCTCTCCGTGGGCGCCGCCGACTACGACAACGACGGCTGGCCGGACCTATTTGTGGCCAACGACGGACTCAACGCTTACCTCTACCACAATGAACGCGATGGTACCTTCACTGAGATCGGTCTGCTGGCTGGCATGGCCCTCACCGGGCGGGGCAAGACGATGGCCGCCATGTGCATTTCGCTGGGGGATTACGACAACGACGGCTGGCTCGACCTCTACATCTCCGATTTCCAGAAGGCATCGGACCACCTCTGGCACAACGATCATAAAGGCGGCTTCGAAGAAGTAAGCGAAGCCGCTGGGATCACGGTTCCCACCATGAATGTGCTCAGCTTTGGCGGGGGCTTCTTTGATTACGACAACGACGGCTGGCTCGATCTCTTCATCGCCAACGGCCACGTTTATCCGGAAGTCGAGCAATCGTCACAGGCAGCCCCGTACAAACAGTTCAACTCGCTGTTCCACAACCTGGGCAACGGCAAGTTCGCAGAGGTCACCAAAGAATCGGGAAGCGGTTTCCAGACTCCCTACGTGGGGCGCGGCGTAGCGTTCGCCGATTTTGACAACGACGGCTTCATGGACCTGGTCGTTGGCAACAACGATGACCCGCCGTTACTACTGCACAACTCGGGCGGCAATGGAAAGCATTTCCTGAACTTCAAACTGGTGGGCACCAAGAGTAATCGGGATGCGATGGGGAGCCGTATTCGTGTGGTTGCGGGCGGCCTGTCGCAGATTCGCGAGATTGCGGGGGGTGGCAGCTATCTTTCGCAGAGTGATCTCAGGGCTCATTTTGGGCTTGGCCCGGCATCGCGAGCCGAGACGGTCGAAGTAAAGTGGCCGAGCGGCCTCGTGCAAGTCTTCCACAATGTTGACGCCGACAACTTCTATCTGATCGAAGAAGGCCGCGACCAGTTGGGCAAGCAAAAGTTCACGCCAAAGGCGCGCACTGGTCCTTCGCTGCCGGCGACGCCGCCAGCTCATCCTGCTGATCCGCCCGCTGGCAAGACAGTGAAGGAGCAGATTCGTTAGCTTCGATTGACTCGGTGAGGCGGGAACTAATAGGGATAGGGCTTACCAGGCCGCGCGATGCGAATCCAATGATCCGTGAAGGAGGAATGCAGGTTCGGCGGTTCATACTTCGGCATATGACAGGTCACGCAGTTCTGGGTGGCGACGGGGCAGGCAGCAATCTTCGCGGTCACCAGGCTGCTCTTTGGAGCTCCCCGCAGCTTGTGACATTGAAGGCAACGTGAATCATAGGAGCTGGTGTCTCGCACCAGAGGCTTGTGCGGGTCGTGACACGCAATGCAGGTGATCCGGGCATCCTGCTGCTTCCAGCATTTGCTGTTCTCCAGTCGGTAGGGCGCAAAGCGAATGTTCAGGATGCCAACTCCCATGAGACCGCCCCCAACCACATCCTGCCAGGTGCGGTGACAGGCACCGCAGAAATCTACCGAATCGACAGGCTCGAGTCTGCCGGGGTTCAGAATCAGGTCCGTGGCGTTTTCTGTTCCCGCTTTGATGGCAGCGATGTGACGGGCGCCGGGCCCATGGCACGCCTCGCAACTGACACCGGGAACCGCATGATCCGGATCAAATTGATCGTTCGACGTCGACGCAGTGGTGTGACATCTGAAACAGCGCTGGATCTCTGATGGTTCCTGCTGCCGGCCGAGTGCGTCTTCGAGGGCACCGGGGATCTCACGAGCGTGCCCCGGTGTGATGTCGAGAGCGCCTGGAGTTGAGTAGTAGCTCACTCGGCTCTCGTAGAACGCGTCATGCCACCGGTAGAGGGGCGTTTGGCCCATGCGTCCGAGGCCGAACGCCCACAACAGGTCGGCAGAGATGGATGTGCTTCCGTTCGTGACCTTCAGCGTGCTGCCCTCCGCCGTGGTCACCCATTCATAGGCATAGGGGCCTTGCTGGAAAGAGAGACGGTCGTGTTGGCGAAGGCTTCCCGATTGCAGCGGGTGCATGGACGCCTGCGACATAGCGGCGTCTTTGTAGGTTGCTGCTTTGGCAGCATGGCACTTGGCACATTCCGCCGTCCCGACATAGTCCTCTCGGGGTTTATCCCCCTTTGTCGGCCACCATCCACCATTCTGCACCCGCATCTGCGTGGAGAGGGAGATCCCGCTGAAGGGCGTGGTTTGACTCTGCGCGCCACAGAGTACGGAGAAAATAAAGACTGTGGCGAGCCAACCGGAAGCGGTGGAACAAAAAACGACACTGCGAGATCGGTCCATGGTCATTTTTTTTGGAGGAAGCGCCCCAAGGCAGGCGACCCGCCGCAGATCGAAGAACGCGGCGATCGATCTCGAAGCCGAGTAGCCAAGGCTACTTGCCCGTTCGCTTCTCCAGCTCCGCCAGAGCCTGTTGGACCATGGCGGCTTCCTGGGGCGTGCTGGCGTATTTGAGATATTCGCGAAGCTGCGAGGCCTCATTTGCAGGCTCTTTCTTTGCCTCATAGATCTGAGCCAGCAAGAAATGGACGCGGGGATCGCTGTTAGTACGGTCAATCTCCAGCGCCCGCAGCGCATTTTTCTCCGCTTCCGGCAAGTGGTGAAGATTCAGGTTCGCCATTGCGCTGTACGCGTAGCCAGGGGCATCGTTGGTGGGGTCGAGTTCGAGAGCACGGCTGGCGTATTTCAGAACGTCGTCCCACCGCTGTGCTCGAGCCGCTACATCGGCCATACAAAGATGTGAAGGCACATAGTTGGGGTCGGTATCCAGAGCACGCGAACAGGCCTGGTGAGCCTCGTCGGCCTTTTGCTGGGCCACAAGCAATTGTCCCAAAGTGACCCATGCCGCCGGATACTTCGACTCCGCCTGAACCGCCTTGCGCAGGTGCTGTTCGGCCACATCAAACTTTTTGTCGTTCAGAGCCGCACAGGCCATCCCGTACTCCTTTCTTGCCTTAGGGGAAGCCTGCAAGTTGGCGACCGCGACCACCGGGCTGCGCAATCCGTTCAGGGGAGGGAAGAAGCAAGTATCCTTCTCGCCCGGATTCGTCGGAGCAGCAGCGTTCTTAGCGCCGTAGCGCAATTGGTTTTCGTCAAAAGTGTCGGTTGGAGCACGGGGTGGAGGAGCCGGTCGCGGTTGGGGCGCGGGGATACTTTTCTGAGCGAAAGCAGGCCCGCAGCATACGCTGATCGTGACAACGCACAGCGGACCCAGCATGATCAGTGTCCAACGACTCCGCCAGCAGAGCGCTCGAATCTGGTTGAGGTCGTGGATCGTCCAAATGCGGACTGGCATGGCAAGCCCCACTCCCATGAATGCTAGCGCGGCCTGAGGGCTTTCGGGAAACTTCGTGACTCACATCCAAAGAACAATGGCAGGCGCGCGCAGGCGCCTGCCATCTATTCGGGCCGGTTAGCCCGTCAAAACACAAACTTCAGGCCGAACTGCAAACTGCGCGCGCTTTGCGAGCCGGTGACCTGCCCAAAGGTCGGACTGCCCGGATCAAAGGATCCGTTCGCTGGCCCGCCCGAGAACGTCCACACCGGGTGATTGAAAGCGTTCAGAGCTTCGAAGCGGAACTCCAATCGCTTGCTCTCCGTGAGCAGGAAGTTCTTGTGAAGGTTGAGGTCCACGTCAGCATACGCGGGCCCCGTAACGTTGCCCACCGAACAGTTCCCAAAGGTATTCGGGGCTGGATTCGAGATGTTGCTCGGGTCGATCCATTGGATGTACGCGGTTGTACCCGGAGTAGCGACGGTACCAGCTGTAGCACCGACCCGTTTGTTCGCGATGTGGACCGCACCGGCGCAACTCGGCCGTTCAGCCAGAGTCGCCGGCCCAATGCCATTCGTGTTCGACGGGTCGCCCTGGAAGGCCCCCCAGCCTCCGAACGAATTCAGGGTCAGAGCATTCCCGGTGTGGGCGGAGATGATTCCGCCAATCTCCCAGTTGCCGAGTACGGCATTCAGGGCCGAACTCATGTCTTTACCAAACTGCTTGCCCCTGCCGAACGGTAGTTGGTAGGTCACATAGCTGGTCAGGACGTGCCGTTGATCGAAGAAGCACGGTCCCCAGTCCGAGCGCATGTCGTAGATGTTCTGCGGTCCAGGCTGGCCACCGGAACTCGTTGCTCCGGTGCTGCCCCAACCTGTTCCGAAATAGCCTGGTGAGTTACTCAAGCACTTCGAATAGGTGTAGGAAACCTGCCCCACCAGGCCGCTGCCCATCCGCTTTTGCAAAACGGCCTGCAGGGCATCGTAGCGCTGGCTGGAATTCGACATGTTGGCCCCGATGAGGGCGCCGGCGCTGGCATACGAACCGTTCGAATAAACCGTACCCTGGTCGACCTGGTAAAGAGAGCCCGGCGTACCGCAAATTGGCGTGGCAGCCGTGATGTCGCAAGGCACGCTGCCCCCGCCGAGATACGGCCCGGATTGCTGCGCGACGATCAACTCCCCAGGTTTGGCGATCTTCCCATTCGAATTCAAGCCCACGCGTTGACCCAGATCTTCGAAATTCAACAGGTGAGTTCCGTGCTGGCCGACATAACCGATCTGCATGGTTACGCTATTGGTAAGTTGGTGCTGCAGCGTCAGGTTCCACTGCTGGCTGATGGCGGGCATGAAGTTCTGGTCGGTGACTCTCACCCGCTTTCCGGAATAGCAGGCGAAGTCAACCGCAGGGCAGACCTGCAGGTTCCCATATCCCGCGGCCAGCGTCACTCCCGCGTTCCCTTGGGCGTAGATTCCGAGGGGGGGGTTCATGGTGAGTTGCTCGTTGGTGCCACCGCCTTCGAAGAAGTTCGAGATCGCGTATCCGGCACGGAGCACCGTTTTCCCGCCCAAGGATGCTGGGGACCAGGCAAAACCAATTCGCGGCTCCCAATCGCCTTTGCCTAAATAGTTGTTAAAGAGTCCCCGGTTCCCGAACTTGGTAGTCCCATCGATTCCAGTTGGCGTGTAGATGGTTCCGGTGTAGAGGCCGAAGTTCACCTCGCGGTCTTTGGTTTCATACAACGGGGTATGATCCTCAAACCTCAAACCCAAGTTCACCGTGAGGGTGCTGGTCAAACGCCAGGTGTCCTGTGCGTACCCGGCGATGATATTGCCGCGATGTTTGAAGAGCGCCTGTTGGGCGTAAGTGTCCCGTAATCCTCCGGTTGCGGCCAATCCAAGGAAGAGATCGGCTAAACCGGAGCCGGTCTGTGTGCTGACCGGGATACTGCCGAGGCCGCCGTTGTTCCCGTTGTACTGGAAGTCCTGGCGCAGGCGCACGAACTGAAATCCGGTTCTGAGTTCATGACGCCCGTGAGTGATGGACAAGTTGTCGTTGAACTGTCCCTGGGTGGTGTGGAATATCTGAACCAAGTTGCCCTGACCAAGATTCGCGTTCCCGTTCCCATAGCCCGTGACGTTGATGTTGAGCAGTCCCGGAAGCTCGAAGTTGGCGTTCGTAATTCCGAGTTGCTCCCCCACGTTCCCGAGGGCAGAAGTCTGTACCAGGCTCTGGTTGAACTGCACTGCATTGAAACCCAACCGCACTTCGTTCAGCAGGGTAGGGCTAAAGGTGTGCACCCAGTTCACCACTGCGTTTTTCATTGGTTGGTCCGCGCCTTGCTCAGCACCAGAGTTGCAGAACAGACAGCCGCTGAAAGCGGGATTGCGCAGATGGCCTTGTGACCAGCGCCCAAAAACAGAGTCCGAATCGGAGGGCTTGTAGTCGATCTTCAGATCACCCTGGTCGGTGTTGATACTTGTCCCGCTATTGTAGAAAAAATTGTTACCTTGGCCGACGCTCTCAATTTGCGGCAGCGGATAGTACTTTTGGAAATTGCTGAACAGGTTATTAGCCACGGTACTGATTCTGCCCGACGGGATGACATTGTTGGGGAAGGGCGCATTTGCATTCTGAGGATCGACCACTTGACCTGCTGACTTCGAACAAAGCCCGGCCCCATTGAATATGCCTCCAGAATCCGTGCAAAGTTCTCCGAAGTCTCCGCCGCGCATTTTTTGCGTCAGCAATTGCGCGCCCGTCGCCCCCGCATTCAAGTCACGCAAGCCCTGATAATCAGCGAAGAAGAACAACTTGTTCTTGATGATCGGGCCGCCCAGGGTGAACCCGAACTGGTTATAACGGAACTCCGGCTTGAGAATGGTCCCGTCAGCGCCGTGTCCGGGGACGATCTGACCCGGGATATTTTCCTCGGCCAGCACACCCTTGGTCCACCCATTGCTCGGCAAGTTCGCGTCGAGCGCGTCGTTGCGGAAGAACTCGAACACGCTGCCGTGGAGGTTGTTCGTCCCCGATTTCGTAGAGACGCTGACCACTCCGCCTTCGTAGTTGCCGAATTCGGCGGACGCGTTCTGGGTGATGATGTTGAACTCTTGGATCGCGTCTACGTTCGGCTGGAAGCTGGTTTCATTGTTCTTGTCTTCGCTGTTGAGCACACCGTCGAGTAGATACTGATTCGCCTGTTCGCGGTTGCCATTGATAAACGGGCGGCTGCCGTTGTCCAAATTTTGCGGCTCGTTAATTCCGCGCGGATTGTTGGTGGTCGTGCCCGGCGCCAATAGGCCCAACTGGAGGTAGTTGCGCCCGGCCAACGGCAACGTCGTGACGGCTGCCGAATCGATGATGGTGCTGACCTCTGTGCTCTCCGTTTGCAGCACTGGAGCTGCGCCGCTAACTTCCACCGTTTCGCTGACCTTGCCGACCTTCATTGGAACGTCCACGCGCGCGGTCTGGTTCAACTGCAGCACGAACGGAGGGTAGCTCGTCGTCTGGAAACCGGTCGCGGAGACTTTGACCTGGTAGGTGCCGACGGGAAGGCGAAGAATATTGTACGAGCCCGTCTCGTTTGTCGTGACCTTCCACGTAGTGCCACGTTCCGTGTCGACTGCGATGATCTCGGCACCAGCGATCGGCGCCCCAGTGGGATCGGTGATCGTGCCTACGATGTTCGCCGTTACTTCCTGGCCCCACGCTGGCAGCGTGAGCACGAAGACCACGGCCACAGCGGCCAAAATACATCCACTCAGAAATGCTCGCTTCATCACAGAACCTCCCACGCGCTGAAGTTGCGGTGCATCCCCACCGACCGCAACTGCGAATGGACATATGCTATATAGCAGTGTGATACAGAAGGTCAAGAAGAAAATTTGGATTTTCTTCAGCGCCTAATTCGATATGCTCCCGCTGGCACTGCATAGCACTTGAATGACGATGGGAAAGCACTTGGGGTTGAGCCGGCATTTACGTGCCTGGAGGCCGGGCGGCTATGGAAAACCGGAGTCGCCGAGGACTTGCCTATTATTTCTGGTATTGAACCGGTTTTGTGCCGGTTTTCCTCGATTTCTTCAACTGGTTCCCGAGCTTTCAAGAAAGGGCTAAACCGGGCAGAATCAATCCTATAGCACTCTGCCGCTATATAGCAAAGCAGTTTGAACGGCCAGTCCTCCCGGAATATTCTCGCAAACTCTGCTTTACCTGATTCCATACATGTGCTATATAGCTCACACAGTCTTCCGTGGGGACGCACTAGCGATTCGGATATGGCAACCGCGCGAATGTTAGATTCACCGTGGGGAAGATGATGGTACAGAACCGAAACGGAAGCCGGAACGGAACACCCGCCTATAAGAAGATCCAGAACGTCATCCGGAAACGGATCGAAGGCGGGCAGTTGAAGATCGGCGACGCTGTGGACTCGGAGCGGGAACTCGCGAAGATTCATAGCGTCAGCCTGATGACGGCCCGTCACGCCCTGGCTGGACTTGAACGAGAAGGCATCGTCGAGAGGCGCCGCGGTTCCGGCACGTTCGTCGCACCCCCGAAAATTCACTTCAACAAGCTGATGAGTTACACCGAGCACATGTCGAGTCGCGGGCTGGCGCCGCGGACACGGGTGCTCTCCTCGAAGCTCATCGAACACCAGTTGGAGATTGCGGCCCGCCTCGGTTTGCCCGCGGCCAGCCATCTGGTAAAGATTGACCGGCTTCGGCTGACCGGAGATGACCCATTCGCGCTGGAGACCTGCTACTTGCCGGCACCGGAGTTTGCCAGCCTGACTTCGGCGCCGCTCGGCAAAGCATCTCTGTTTGGGACGTTGCAACATGACTACGGAATTGAGCTGGCCTATGCCGACGAAGAGGTCGACGCTACTCCCGCCGACGCGCATAATGCCGAGTTGCTGGCTGTACCGCGGGGCGCGCCCCTGCTCCGGATTCGGCAGGTGATCTACTCGACCAAAGGGAAGGCTGTGATCTACGGGGTTGGGTTTTATCGGTCCGAGCGCCACACCCTATTTATTCGCCGATTCCGATAGGCACGGCGCGGCGGCCGCGCAAGGCAGGAGCGCTGGTGCAGGTGGGCGCACGGCCGGCCGATCCTTCCAAGAAGCTTCCGCGGACCTAAAATCTCTCGGCGACACGGAGACCTATGCCGCTCACCGCAACCGACTGGATCGTGATCGTTGGCTACCTGCTGGCCAATCTGCTGATCGGCGTGTACTACCGCCGGCGCGCGAGCGGGAACACGGAGGAGTTCTTCATCTCCGGCCGCGATGTCTCCTGGTGGCTCGCGGGGACGTCGATGGTGGCAACAACCTTCGCGGCGGACACGCCGCTTCTCGTATGCGGACTCGTGGCCCGGCAGGGGATTGCTGGCAACTGGATCTGGTGGGGTTCGTGCGTGGGCGGAATGCTCACCGTGTTTTTCTTCGCGCGCTACTGGCGGCGTGCAGAGATTCTGACCGACGTGCAACTGGTTGAGATCCGTTACGGAGGAAAACCCGCAGCGTTCCTGCGCGGCTTCAAGGCGGTCTACCTCGGGCTGTTCATGAACTGCTTCATCCTGGGCTGGGTCACGCAGGCGATGGTAAATATCGTGACAGTACTGCTCGGGCCGGCGATCGCAGAGGGGCGTCTACTGCAGCTGACACTTGGCGGCCACGTTTTTCAGTACGCGCTCGGAGATCCGCGTTCGACCGCGCTGGCGATTTGCGTCCTGGTACTGATTCCCTTCACTGGGCTGTACACCTTCATTGGCGGACTCTGGGGAGTTCTGGTGACCGACCTCTTCCAGTTTGTGCTGAAAATGACGATGATCATTGTGCTGGCCTGGGTCGCAGTGGCGAAGATCGGCGGCATGCAGGCTCTGCAGATGCACCTGCAGATTATCGGGAACAATGCCCGGCAAAATGGAATGCAGGTGTCGGACCCGACCGCGTTCCTGCCTGACTTTCATTTGGGGCTGAGTACGAGCGCATTGTGGACGCTGCCGGTGCTGACCTTCATTGTCTATCTGGGCATGCAGTGGTGGCTGGCCTGGTATCCGGGCGCGGAACCGGGCGGCGGCGGATACGTAGCGCAGCGCATGTTCAGCGCCAAGGACGAGAAGAATTCGCTGGGCGCGACACTGTGGTTCAACATTGCGCACTACGCGTTGCGGCCCTGGCCATGGGTGGTCACGGGCCTGGTAGCGATCGTGGTGTACTCACCGTATGGAGGCCTGCACCCGAGCGCGGCGTTCGCGCAGAATCCGGAGCAAGGGTACGTGATGGTGCTCCGCGACTACCTCCCACCGGCACTGCGTGGGCTGATGGTCGCGGCTTTCCTGGCAGCGTTCATGTCGACGATCGGAACCCAGCTGAACTGGGGCAGTTCGTACCTGGTGAACGATCTGTACAAACGGTTCTTCGTGCGCGGCGCGACCGAGAAACACTACGTACTGATCAGCAAGATCTTCACTGTTTTTCTGGTGCTGGGCAGCGGCTACACGGCGACGAAGCTGGCTTCGATCAACCAGGGCTGGCAACTGGTTCTGAATATCGGATTCGGCACGGGCGCGGTGTACATACTGCGCTGGTACTGGTCGCGTATCAACGCGTGGAGCGAGATTGTGGCGATGCTGGTCGCCGCGGCGATGACGATCGGACTGAACCGCGTGACCTTCACCGGAAATGATGCGCTCGTCTACGCGAAGACTGCGCTGATCACGGGCCTGGTGACCACGATCGCGTGGGTGATCGCAACCTTTGTCACCGCACCCGAGTCGGACGAAACGCTGCTCGGGTTTTACCGGCGTGTGCGGCCGACGGTTTACGGGTGGCGCCGCATCGCGGGGCTTGCGCCCGACATCCCGGAAGTGCGCGACGTCGCGAGCAACGCATTCAACTGGGTCATGGGCGTGATCCTGGTCTACGGATGCTTGTTTGGCATTGGCAAGCTGGTTTTTGGCGAATGGGGATGGGGGTTGTTGTTGCTCGTGCTCGCTGGTGTGGCGGGATACCTGATTTTCTGGGATCTCTCGCGGCGCGGGTGGGCGACGCTCTCTGGGGCTGCGGTTCCAACTGCAGCACCCAGTCCGGCCGAGGGTGACTGAGCGCAATTCATATGGGCACCGTCACATGGCTACCCCGGTAGACTGCAGCCACTCATAGTCACACTTTCGAGCTGGGTCTGCTGATAACACGTAGTGCAAATCGTGTTGCTACCGCCCATAGTCCGAGGCAAATTGCCCACAAGACCACATTCCCTATCACTGCTGCTCTGAAGGAAACCTCGGGGTTATGAAAGTCGCCCAGTCCCGGAATAGCGTAGGCAAAGGTGCCTACCGATGCAATCGACGTTGCTACGATCCGCAACTATTCCCGACGCTGCCCTACGAATTGTCAAGCGTCTACCATGCCAAGCTAATAAGTAAGCGCACACAAAGCCGAGCACCGAGAAAATAAATATTGAAGCTATGCCGAACTCACGCATGCGGAATCCTTATTCCAGCATTCTGCTCACTTCACCAGGATGGGAGCGATGAGACTATAATGCTCGCGCTCACCGACATCTGTTTCGTCTCCGGAGGTGATCTCATGCGCGCTGCCACGCTGATCTTGCTTGTTGCGCTGTCGGCAATTCCTGCTTCCGCGCAATCCGGCGAATGGAAACAGCTATTTGATGGCAAAGATCTGGTGGGATGGAAGCACGTCGGCCCCGGGGAGATGACCGTCGAAGGCGGGCTCATCCGGACCCACGGCGGGATGGGACTCCTCTACTGGACGGGCGGAAAGCTGGGGAATTGCGTTATTCGTGTGGTCTACAAGATGCGCGATCAAAACGACAACTCCGGCGTGTTCATCCGAATCCCCATCGAGCCCCGTGAAGAATGGATGCCGGTGCACTACGGATACGAGGTGCAAATCGACAACGAGCCGGAGAAGTCCGGCGAAGACGATTATCACGTCACCGGCACGCTCTATTCGCTGACCAAGCCGCTGGCGCGTCCGGGCAAGCCGGGTCCCGAGTGGAACACGATGGAGATCACGCTCGACGGCCCGCACACGACGGTTGTGCTGAACGGCGTGAAAGTGACGGACTACACCGAGGGCGGGTCGGTGCCAGAGAAGAAATTCAACTTCGAGCCGCAACGCGGGACGCGCCCTCTCGAGGGCTACATGGGTCTGCAGAATCACAGCGACAACGACATCGTGTTTTTCAAGGAAGTGGCGGTGAAGTCGTTGAAGAAGTGATCACGCAGACGCGCAGTAAGAGCTGCATTTCTTTTTTGGAGGACTTATGAAGAAACCGGTCTCCCGCCGCGAGTTCCTGCAAACGACCAGTGGCGTTGCCGGCGCGATGGTCGCGGCGCAAACAGTCCTGTTGGAGCCGGAACCGATGTTCGCATCGCCCAGGGCGACGCCGCCGAGCGACCGCCTCCGTTTGGGCATCATCGGGGTCGGCATGCAGGGATCCGGACTGCTGGCGACAGCAATCACTCTCCCTGGCGTCGAGTGCGTGGCCGCGTGCGATCTCTACGATGGCCGCCACACGCTGGCGCGCGAGCTCGTGAACAATCCGAGCTTGCCCACGACCCGGCGTTACCCGGAACTGCTCGATAACAAGGATATCGATTGCATCATCGCCGCCGTCCCCGATCATTGGCACAAGCAGATTGTGGTCGATGCGGTGAGTGCGGGAAAAGACATCTACTGCGAGAAGCCCATGTCGCATACCGCGGCGGAGGGTTTTGCCATGGCGGCCGCGCAGCAGAAGACGGGTCGCATTGTGCAGATTGGCTCGCAGCGGGTCAGTTCGGTGCTCTATGCGAAAACAAAAGAGCTGATTGCGAAGGGAACGATTGGCGATTTGTGCCTGGTGGAAGGGTCGCTCGGCCGCAATGATCCGACGGGCGCGTGGGAATATCCACCGCCGCCGGACCTCTCCACGCAAACGCTGGACTGGGATACGTGGCAAGGCACGGTGCCCAAGCGCGACTTCGATCCGCTGATCTTTGCGCGCTGGCGCTGCTGGAAGGAATATGGCACCGGGGTCGCCGGAGACTTGTTGGTCCACCTGATGAGCGGGATATTGTTCGCGCTGGGGCTGAACGAGCCGCCGAAGCGTGCGATGGCGATGGGTGGAATCCTGCGCTGGAAGGATGGGCGCAACATGCCAGACGTGCACGCGGTATTGTTCGAGTACGGGGATGTGCCGGTCTACGCACGGCTCAATCTCGGGACAGAGAGCCCGGAAATCGTGCGTTTCCAGGGATCCAAGGGAATCATCGAGGTGACCGAGGCATCTTTGACCTACACGCCGCAGACCGGCACGGACACTTCTCCAAGTTATTACGCGCAGAGTTTTCCGAAGGAATTGCGGGAAACATACTTTAAGCAGTGGCATCGAGCGCATGATCCGACGCCGGGCCAGGAGCCGCTCGCCGAGGGAACGACCTACCGCGGGCCTTCGTATGACGAGGTGAAACCGCACCTATGGAAGTTCTTTGAGGCAGTGCGCACGCGGAAACCCGTCACTGAGGACGCGGTGTTCGGCAATCACGCGGCACTCGCTTGCCATATGGCGAATGAGTCGTACTTCAGGAAGAGCGCGGTCTTCCTCGATCCGGCGACGAAGAGCATCAAGGCCTGACGGGTCGGGGTGTCGTCGCAAGCGACCGCGAACTACTTCGGTTCGGTCGCCGGATAGTCGGAGCCGGGAGCGTCGTAATCGCGGCCGTACTTGTTTTTGTGGGGAGCGGGCGGGGCGTCTTCCACAACTCGAATCACTCCCAGGGAATGCTCCGCGCCCGAGACCGTGACCTCCCGGCTCAGGGCCTTGAGGTTTTCAGCGCTCACCCCTTCCGCCCACACCTGCATCAGATACCGGCCAGGCGGTACGCGCTCGATTGCCACCTTTCCCGCTGCATTTGAAGTGGCGTAGTACGAAGTCTTCAAGGCCACCACGACTGCGCTCATCTCTGGATGGATGTTGCAGAAAATATAGCTGACGCCGGGGCGATCGAAGTGCACCAGGCGCGAAGTGCCGGCTTCGTATAGGCCAAGGTCAAAGCGCTTCCCTTCAAACAGCGAAAAGACGTTGTGGAAGAATGGGTCGTGGTTGGGAAACTCAACCGCGACGCCCACCGGAACCACCAGGACGTGGGGCTCGAAGCGTTTGTCCTTTTGTAGCAGACGTAAGCGCTGCCTCGCCTGAAGTTCGGTAGCAGGTCGTACCGGAGGAGAGTCCTGGAGCGCAGTGAGCCAGACCACGACGTTTGCTCTGTTTCTCGCGTGATGGGCCGCGCTCTCACTGCTCAATTCAACCTGGGCGGTGACGGTCAAGTCCTGGGCCCACGAGGCCGCAGAAACAAGGAGGGTGCAGGCGCACAGGCTTGCGGTAAGCGCGCGTAATCGCCTTGGTCGCGACATGAAGGGGGCGCAAGTCAGAACAGTATCCCCATGACCAAGTTCACGTGGTCGGCGGTGTAGCGGGTGTTGTCGGTTTCGTAAGTGGAGATGTGGCGGTACTCGGCGGAAAACACCAGATCCGATCGTGGGTGGTAGATGACGTTGAACAGTTCGCTTTGATTTCGCATCAGCGGCGAACTCAGCAGGCCGACCCCGTAGGCGGAATAAGGAAATGCGCGTATCTCGTTGGCGAACGGATTGTCCTGGCCGGCGGCGACGTTGAATTCGACCTTCGACGATGCTCGGAACTTCAGCTGCGACCAACCTCCGATGGCGTCGAGCCCGCGCGCCCGGGTGGCGGGATCGGCAGGATAGCCCGTGAACAGAGCGCTGTGATACAAGCCGCCGCCCAGGCCACCGAGAGCGCGGCCCCGATAGAATTCTCCACTCAGGCTCACCCGCGGTCCAAGTGGTGCCGTCCAGTCGAGGGTACCGGCCCACCCGTCGATGTTTCTTCCAAAACCCCAATTCTGCCGGCTGTAATAGCCGCCGGCGCCGAAGGTCATGGTCTGTCCGAACAAGTTGTGCGACCAGGCAGCGCGCCCGGCATATCCGGGCTGCCGCGAAAACTCGCCCGCTTGCGCGGTGCGAGCGTAGGAAGGAGGCGGAGCCTCTCCCGTCAGCCCATCCAGAATGCCGGCCTGAAGCGTGAACGTGGAATCCTCCGACAGCTTCACGCGGTGTTCCACTCGAATCTGCGGGATCCAGGTCCACAAGTTGCCGGCATAGGCGAAGGCAGGCTCGGCGACCGTGGCGAATGAGGTGGGCGACAGCGCGGAGAAAAACGGCGCGTCCTGTCCTGCAACCACCGAAGTGTGCGGCCAATCCAGATGAATGGTACCGGTTCGCAAGCGCACGAGGCCGAAGGCCACGCCGTTGGCCGTAAGAGGAGACCCGCCAGCAAAATCAACTTGCAAGTCCCCGCGAGTTCGAGCACCGGCAACTTCAGGCCCAAACACTTCCATCCCAATTTGCGATTGTCGTAGAGAGAGGCCGGTGCTGTTGGCGCGTCCCAGGATATCCGGGCCGTCCACCAGGCCGGGAAGATCCGCGCTGTCCACGGCGCCGCGGTTGGTGAAGAGATTCATCAGAACCAGCCCGGAAAGCCGCACCCGGTATTTTGCTCCACTCTCCACCTTAGTCTGATACTGATCGTCGATTTTGCCGGTCAGCAAGTCGAATTGTTCTTGGAGTTTGGCAAGCCGGCCAGCGGTGTCGGATTCGCCCGTAGTCGAAGCCGCTTCGGCGGTTGGCTGGCTAGGCGTGTTCGACGGCTCTGAGACCGATGAGCCGGCCGCCTCTTGCGCGCCTGCCTGCCGCGGAAGCTGAGCCACGACCGTCCGGAGTTCCTGGCGAAGCGCTTCGGTTTCGGAGCGATAGCGCTCAGACTGCGATCGCAGGTCCGACACGATCGACCGAAGCTCGCTGACCTGCTGCTGCAGTTGCTTCACCGAATCGGCAAGTGACGTGTCCGGCGAAGGGGCGACCAGCGAGGATTCCTGCGCACGAGTGCCAGAAACGAGAGTTAACACCGCCAGAAACATCCAGCCGCATCGAAGGCAAAGCGGACACTTGAGTCGCATACATCCCCCCAAAGAACGCAAGGACTGCTGCAGGTGTATGGGCGGGTTCGCGATGCCGCGAACCGCCCGTCAGTCGGGCTTCCCAGCTCTTACCCGGCTGGTTCAACCTCGTGCTTCGACGCGCACCACTCCATTCCCGGCCGCAGAAGCGATCGGAGTTCCGCGAGTCTCGGGAAGCAGGATCAGAAAAACGGTGCCTTTGGATGACGTGCTCTCGACCGTCACGTCTCCACCGTGGTCCTGAACAATTTTCTGTACTACGGTCAGGCCAAGCCCTGTCCCGTTCTCTTTTCCGTGACTGACAAACGGCTCGAACAAGCGGTCGCGGACCAAGTCTGGAATTCCGTGGCCGTTGTCAGAGACGCGTATCTCAACATTATTCTTGGTCGTGTGCAGGGTGACCTCGATCTTGCCGCCTTCCGGAGGCACGGCCTCGCAAGCATTGACCAGCAGGTTCTGAAAGACGCGCTCCAGCTTCCTGGAGTCAAACCAACCGTCGGTCGGCCCATCCTTGTGAGTGGTAATGCGCACCGAATGAAACTCAGGATGGGCGTGGACGCTCTGAATGGAGCGCTCCACCACATCCTCGAGATCTCCGTAGGTCGGCCGCAGCGATTCGCGGGTGCGCGAAAACTCGAGCAACGAGTCGATCAGCTCGGTCATCTGGTTCACGGCGACCAGAACTTCGTGATAGAGCTCGTCGCGCTCTGCCTTACCGCGGTTGCTCTCGCTGAGAAATTCGGCGTTGGCCATCACGGTAGCCAGGCTGTGCCGCAAATCGTGCGAGATGGAACTCGCCATTCGGCCGATGGTTGCGAGCCTCTCGGTTTCGAGCAGCCGGCGCTGAGTTTCCTGCAGACCCTTCCTCATACGCAAGAAGGCGGCCGTGACCTCGGCCACTTCATCTCGGCCCCGCACAGCGACCGGGTACTCGTAGTCGCCCTTGCCGAGGGCGCGGACACCTTCCACCAACGTTCCTAGTGGTCGCGTCAAGGTGTGGGAGAAAATAAACACCAGGACGCTTCCCAACACCAGCGCTACAAGGCCCAGGGAAAAGAACAACCGGTTGAGGCGTCCGAGGAACGCGGTTGCCTGGTCCAGAGACTTCAACACGCTCAACTGCACGGGCGCGCCACCCGGGGCCAGATCAACTGACGTTGCCAGGAAGCTTTCCTGCCCCAACTGGATTTCTTTTGGCCCCATCCGGGTATCGGTCAACGATCGCCCTTGCTGGATCAGGTCGGTCTCCTGCAACGGAGACAGGGTGCTGCGCACCAGAGTATCTCGATACATGAAGGCCACCTGGCTGTCAGCGACCTGGCTCAACTCGTGAGCAACGGCATCGTCGATCTCGTAGCCCATCACGAGGTAGCCGAGAATCCTGTTATCGGAAGGCGGGCCGGCATAGATAGGTTGTATGGACACCTGGAACAAATGCTTGTTCCCGAACCACCAATGTTCGGCTTTCTCTTGTCCCAACGAATTCGTTAGCGATTCTTGAGCTGCTTCGAAGCGGAAATCGGCGGCCTTCGAATGCAGTGCCACGACCTTGCCGGTGCGGTCCCCGAGCACCAGGAGATCGCTACCGGCCAGATTCCACAGCCCGCGCGAGCTGTCCTGGATGGTAGCCGCGTGCTCTGTCGTCATCAGCGCTTTGAAGATGGGCAGGTCCGCCATCAGCGCCGCGAAGTGGGTAAGAGACTGTTCCCGCTGCCGCTGCACGTTACGAAAGGTGTAAACGGAATTGCTGAGGTCATGGAAAATCTGCAGACGAACCTGGTGCTCGGCAGTCTGACGGGCAACGAGCAGGGCACCTGCTGTCAGGCCAACGCCGACCAAGATCAGGGAGAATAAAAACTTGGTCCGCAGTCGAAACTTGGCCATTTCTCGCCTACTCCTCTACCACCGGTTCCAGCCTGTGCAGGGTACTACGGTACGAACTTGTAGCCTACTCCATGCACGGTACGGAAGTGGACGGGATTGGCGGGATCCGCTTCCAGTTTCTGCCTGAGCTTCAAGATATGATTGTCCACCGTACGCGTGGTGGGATAGTTCTGGTAACCCCAAACATCGTTGAGCAGTTCCTCTCTTGAGATAACCCGGTTGGGGTTCTGGGCCATGAACTTCACAATTTTGAACTCCTGGGGAGTAAGGGTCACTTCCTGGCCATCGCGGTTGACCTGCATCTTGGTGAAATCCACCACGACTCCGTCGAAGGCAAAGGTCTCCCCCACCGTTGGCCGGATCGATCGCCGCACCGCCGCTCGCACCCGGGCCAGAAGTTCTTTTGGACTAAAGGGCTTGGTGACGTAATCGTCGGCGCCTAGCTCCAAAAGCAGAACCTTATCCATGACGTCAGAGGCAGCACTCAGCACAATGACGGGAACACCGGGTGCCACTTGCTTGATTTCCCGGCAAACGTCACGCCCCGGCATGCCCGGCAGTCGCAGATCGAGCACGACGGCGGAAGGCTGGAAGGCACGAAACGTGTCCAAACCGGACTGCCCATCGAAAGCAGCGTCCACCGCGTACCCCTCCGGCTCAAACAACCTTTTCAGAGCTCGGTGGACCGCACGATCATCTTCGACAACCAGAATTCTTTCCATTGTGCGAGATTCCTACCAAAAAACGTATGGTCTTCGGCCTCACCATTTGGCCCAGTGCCAGGCTCACTACTCTGATTCTGGGCCGATGTCTCATCCTTGTCAAAAATATGGTACTTAGGCGCCGGGTTTGGATTTGTCAACAAATTGTCACGGACGTGCAATTTATCGATAACAAACTCCAGCCGCATCTCGAGCAAGAAAAAATGCCGCCCCGGAAGGAATTTTCCGGGCAGCATCCTTAATAGTGCATTGTCGAACGTCAGTTTCCGCCTACTGAACCGTACCGAGGACGGTCACCGACTGCGTGCCGTTCACGGCGTTGCTCCGGATTCTGACGGTTGCGGTTTTGGTTCCGAGAGCGACGAACCTTCCCGGACTGAAGGTTACCGTGAAGGTCGAGCTCGACAGCGGGGTGAGAGTTTGACCATCGGCGCAGAGGCCAGCGGTCGTCACCACGAACGGACCACGCGGGCTAGCCCCCGGCGATGGCACCGACAATGAAGAAAGGCTCCTTACCGGAAGCTACCTCCGCGGGAACTGGAGCGTCAGGCGACTCGTGCGACCAATCCTCTTCGCACGCGAAGAAGCGCAGAAACGGCCGACGATTTTGGGTTACGTGATCGCGGATGGTGCCGCGCAGCATGGGATAGCGGAGTTCAAGGGCGTCGAGGATCGAGCGCTGCGTGACCGGCGGCTCAACCTCGAGCGTAACCTCGCTGTCTGCGTGCGCCAGCGTGCGGAGGTGGGGAGGGAGAATGACTCGGACCATTTCGGTCTCTCAGTTGCTCATTGGAGAGTCTGCACCTCAACCGAGAGCACGGCCGGGAGATCGCGGACGATCGGCGCCCAGGTGTCGCCAGCGTCGGCGGACGCATACACCTGCCCGCCACTCGTGCCGAAATAGATGCCGCACTTGTCGAGCGTGTCGACGGCCATGGCGTCGCGCAACACGTTGACGTAGCAGTTGCTTTGCGGCAGGCCTTTTGTAAGCGCTTCCCACTCGTTTCCCCCGGTGCGGCTGCGGTACACGCGCAGCTTCCCTTCGTGAACATAGTGCTCGGAGTCGCTCTTGATCGGGACCACGTAGATCGTTTCCGGTTCGTGCGCGTGAACATCAATGACGAACCCGAAATCGGTGGGCAGGTTCCCGCTGACCTCGTGCCAGGAGTCGCCGGCGTCATCGCTGCGCATGACGTCCCAGTGCTTTTGCATGAAGAGGACGCCCGGTCGGGAGGGGTTCATCGCAACATGATGCACGCAGTGCCCGACTTCGGCGTTTGGGTCTGGGATGTACTGGGACTTCAGCCCGCGATTGATCGGTCGCCAGGTTTTGCCACCGTCGTCGGTGCGAAACGCGCCGGCCGCTGAGATCGCGATCCAGATTCGCTGCGGGTTGCTGGGATCAAGAACAATGGTGTGCAGGCACAGGCCACCCGCGCCTGGTTGCCACTTGGGCCCGGTGCCGTGGCCGCGCAAGCCGGGAAGCTCCTCCCAGCTCTTTCCTCCATCGGTCGAGCGAAAGAGCGCGGCGTCCTCAACTCCGGCGTACACCGTGTCGGGATCGCTGAGCGATGGCTCCAGGTGCCATACTCGCTTGAACTCCCAGGGATGCTGTGTGCCGTCGTACCACTGATGCGTGGTGAGCGGCTTGCCGGTTTCGGGAGACGCGTTGTAGGCGAACTTATTGCTCTCACTCTTGGGGGGACCTGGGGCGACCGGTTCGCCGGGCGGCGTTCCGGGCTGGTGCCAGGTTTTGCCGCCATCGTCGGAGCGCTGAATCACCTGTCCGAACCAGCCGCTGGTCTGGGAGGCATAGATGCGATTCGGATCAGCGGGCGACCCCTTCAGGTGATACATCTCCCAACCTGCGAAATGCGGTCCACTGACATCCCACTTGTCACGCTTCCCGTCCGACGTCAGGATAAATGCACCCTTGCGCGTGCCTACCAGCACTCTCACTTTGCTCATGCTCGCTCCTTCCTTCGTTACGTGTGTAGGTTATTTCTTCAAAAGTAACTGTTCCAATCTACTGGCCGCTTCTCACCAGAATGAGGGTGCGCAGACGTCCGTCCCGCAAGAAGATCCGTTCAAAACAAAAATACCGAAAACCACGGGGAATAGGAACGACCGATCTTCGATTCTCCAGGCGTTTCTTTTGACTCTACGTGAGCCGACCTGCCACCACGCTAGTCTGGCAGGTTCGGGATCTCCAGTACCGGCCGGATCTCGACAGTGCCTTTGCGTGCGCCCGGAATCCGCCCCGCGATTTCGATCGCCTCGTCGAGGTCCCTGGCATTCACCAGGAAGTAACCGCCGAGTTGTTCGCGCGTTTCGGCAAAAGGACCGTCGGTCACGAGTCGTTTCCCGTTACGCATCTGGACGCTGGTGGCCGTCGACACCGGTTGCAATGGAGAGGTCGCCAGGAATTGGCCTTTCGCCTGGAGCTGGTGCGCGAGCTGTGTCGATTCCCCGTAACAGAGCTCGCGTTCGGCCTGCGTCCACGCCTTCTCGTCGGTGTAAACCAGCAGCATGTACTTCATCTCTGTGCGTCTCCTACGCGTAAGTCGAACGGCGGGCGCCCAGATCGACACCCCTGCGGATGAAAATTTACAATCAGGTATGCCCCCGGATGCAACCGCGGCCATTGAGGAAGTTTACCGCTCCGACTGGGGTCGGATTGTCGCTACCTTGATTCGTCTGGTTGGTGACTTCGATCTCGCCGAAGAGGTTGCGCAAGAAGCATTTGCAGCTGCCGTGGACCAATGGCCGACCGCCGGCGTCCCGGAGTTCCCCCGCGCCTGGATTATCCAGACCGCCCGCCACAAAGCCATCGACCGCATCCGCCGTCAGACCCGTTTTGAGGAAAAACTCGATTCCTACGTCAATTCCGGCATGTTTCGTACCATGGAGGAGCCGGATTACGACACAAATGAAATCCCGGACGATCGGCTTCGCCTGATCTTCACCTGTTGTCATCCGGCGCTCGCCCCCGAGGCGCAGGTCGCGCTAACCCTGCGAACCTTGTGCGGACTGGAAACCGACGAGATCGCCCGCGCCTTTCTCGTGCCTCCAACCACAATGGCGCAGAGGCTGGTGCGGGCAAAACGCAAAATTCGCGACGCGGGCATTCCCTACGTCGTGCCTGAGGCGACTGATTTGTCGGCACGCCTGGAGGCCGTGCTCACGGTGATCTACCTCGTCTTTAACGAAGGCTATGCCGCTACTCGCGGTGGACCGCTGTTGCGAACCGATCTTTGTGCCGAGGCGATCCGACTCGGACGCCTGGTCAGAACGCTGATGGGACCGCAGCCTCCGGCGGAAGCGACCGCTCTCCTCGCCCTCATGCTTTTGCAGGACGCGCGGCGCGATGCTCGCGTCGACGGCGCCGGCGATCTCGTGGTTCTTGAAGACCAGGATCGCAGCCGCTGGCATAAGCACCAAATCGCCGAGGCCCTGCCACTGGTCGACGAAAGTCTTCGTGGTGAGCCGGGTCCCTTTGCGTTGCAAGCGGCAATCGCCGCACTGCACTGCCAGGCGGAGCGGGCAGAGGATACCGACTGGCGGCAGATTGTGCGGCTCTACGATCATCTCGAGCGCTTGCAACCGTCCCCGGTCGTCGCGCTGAATCGCGCGGTCGCGGTCGCGATGGCGGAGGGTCCCCGTCCCGCGCTCGCGATCATCGATCGACTGGCTGCCGCGGGCGACCTCGAAAACTACCACCTGCTGCACGCGGCGCGCGCTGATCTGCTGCGCCGGGCCGGGTCGCCCAGTGAGGCGGCGAAAAGCTACTCACGCGCGCTTGCCCTCGTCACCAATGACAGTGAACGACGGTATCTCGAACGGCGGCTGCGCGAAGTCTCCTCCGTAAGCAGCATGAACTGACCTTCACCCCTACTACAGTTTCACTGTCCTGCCAGTGTTCGCCGCCTCGTAGAGGGCATGCATGATGGTTAAGTCGCGCAACCCTTCTTCCCCCGGGGTAAGCGGCTCTTTGTTCTGCATGACGCACTCCGACATGTGTTCCATTTCTGCGGCAAAGTGATCGACCACGGGCAGGTCTTTTTCTTCGATGATGTTTCCGCGATGCACACGCATGCGCAAACCGCTGTAGGCGGTCGCGGGATCCATCTCCAGCCAGCCTTCGGTGGTGACGACCCGGTAGTGAGTTTGCCAGCCATAGCCGTAGCTTGAGGTGCAATTCGCCAGGATGCCGCTCGGGAAACGCAGCTGGAAGTTGATCGCCTCTTCTACTTCCTTAAATCGCTCGTCGCCCGGAGTGCTGTACATCATGGCGTTGACCTCACTGGGTTCCTCACCTGTGAGGTAACGCGCGGCCTGCAGCGCGTAGATGCCGATGTCCATCAGCGAACCGCCGCCGGCGAGGGATTTCTTGAGCCGCCACTGGTTGGGATCTTTCATGTTGAAGCCGGCATCGGCCAGAATCACTTTGACCGTCCCCAGTTCCTTGGAGCGGGCAACGCGAATCGCCTCCCGGTTGTAGGGCTCGTACTGGCAGCGATAGGCCACCATCAGCTTCCGGTTGGCCTTCCGACCAGCCTCGATCATCTGTTGACATTCCGCCGGTGTGTTGGCCATGGGTTTTTCCGTCAACACATGCTTGCCCGCCTCGAAGCCGCGCACGGTATATTCCGCGTGCATGCCGTTGGGCAGAACGATGTAGATGATGTCGACCTCGGGGTTGTCTCGGATCGAATCATAGTTCTGATAGTTGTAGATGTTCTTGGGGTTGACCCCGTAGCGCAGAGCCAGCTTGTTGGCTTTATCTGGATGGCCGCTCACCAAGGCGACGACCTTCGACTTTTCGCACAGGGCGAAGGCGGGAAGGATCTGGTTGATGGCAAGACTGCCGAGGCCAACGATCGCCCATCCCAGCTTCTTGCCCGGCGGATCGGGGACGACAAGTTGGGCGTCGGCGCTCTTCAGCAGCGCCCCGGCGGCGTTTGCCAACACAAAACCCTGGCCAACCTTTGTCATAAATCCACGGCGTGTGATTTCTTTTCCAGGCAGATCAGGCATGACGTTTCACCCCACTCATTTCGAACTTCGCTGCTTACGAATTTCTTCCAGCCGCCGCTTCAGGTATTCCTTGTATTCCTCCTGCAGCTTCGGGTCGCTGGGCGAGCCGTAAATCTCGCTCGACTTGTATTTCCCCTCATCGAATTTTTTCTTCGTCCACTCGTCGTGAACATGAATCTCATCTGCCCGGTCGAGGACGTCCTTCACCACTTGCGGAGGTACGAAGTAAATCCCTTCGCGGTCCCCAACCACGAGGTCACCCGGCATAACGGTGACGCCGCCGATGCGCACTGGAATATTGATGCCCGTCAGCATCACGTTTCCGATGGGGGTCGGATCGACAGCCCGGAAATACGCCGGCATATCGATCTCTGAGATTCCATCGAGGTCGCGCACGCTGCCGTCGACCACCAGGCCCCCGCTGTGCGTCGCTTTCATGACGTAGTAAAAAAGATTGTCTCCGACAATAGTCCCATTTACCTTTTTGCCAAAAAGATCGACCACCAGCACATCGCCAGGTTGCAGCATGTCGATGGCAGTCTGATTGGTCAGCTTCGGGATGCCGTTTGCCTTTGCTTTTGCCTTCGCCACCTCCTCGACGTCTGCGCGTGTCGGCATGAATTGCACGGTGAAGGCGCGGCCCACCATCATCTTGCCGGGGTACAAGACGTGAAATCCGTCGGCGTACTGATTGCGATAACCCTTTTCTTCGAGAACCGCCCAGACCTCCTCCGCCGAGAGGCCACGTGCCCTCTCGATCAGGTCATCCGGCACCCTCGGCCGGCCATCAGGGAGACGGTCAAACGGGTTCGGCGACGTGTAGTCGATCAAGTCCTGCTTGGGGAAAGAAATAAGCTGCGCTCGAGTCGGAGAGGTGGCGAGCAATGCCCCAGCGCAAAGACAGAGGAAGGTTACAACTTTACGATGGGTTGAACGGTTGCGCGCGGTCCGGGTCATCGATGGCCTCCGCCATACCGCACGAAGGCTCGCGCGGGCATCCAAAGCGGTTGTGGGAACAAATTGTGCCGCTATTGCGTCCCTGAAACTCTCAAATCAGAAATGATTTGTCAAACGCGATTGACGCGCGAGGGTACAATCCTTTTTTCTTGGCGAATCGAATCATCCCCGAACGAATGTGATTTTGCGAGAGGAAGTGCAATGAAGAAATCCTTCTACACTCGTATTTTTGACGTCAACCTCGCATCAGCGGTAGCCATTCTCGTTCTGGTCATCTCATTGGGAGCGGCGATCGTCTCAGTTCCGCGCGCGTTCTCCAAGCCGGCGGAACCGGG
Source organism: uncultured Acidobacteriaceae bacterium (assembly GCA_964641665.1). Taxonomy (GTDB): domain Bacteria; phylum Acidobacteriota; class Terriglobia; order Terriglobales; family Acidobacteriaceae; genus Gp1-AA133. The sequence continues at coordinate 24,648 of CAZXKO010000078.1, read as the reverse complement.
AGGAGAAGCAGCTCTGTTGGACGGCTATCGTCATGTCGAAGTCGCATCCGTTTCGGATGCCATGGAAAAGATCTCGGGCGAGCGTATTTTCATGTCTCATCGCATGCGCCCGATCTTCGCTGCCAAGTTCGCTGGCTTCGCGGTCACCGTGAAGTTGAAGAAAGAGGAGAATCACGATCCTGGCGCGTTACAGGGCATGCTGGCTGCGATTGACGAGGGCGGACCGAACTCCGTCTATGTGATGGTCGTCGACGATGGCATTGACATCGCAGGCATGGGCGGGCTGATGGGGACGGCCATGGCGGCGCGGAATTTCTCCGGCGCTGTGATTGACGGCGGAGTGCGCGACACTGCGTATCTCGAGAAGATAGGCTTTCCGGTGTTCGCGCTCGGAACTGTCCCTTCGACTTCGGTCAGCCACTATCGCTTCGCGGGTGCGAACATCCCGGTGGTCTGCGACGGTGTTCCCGTAGCCGCCCGCGACATCGTCGTCGCCGATGCTGACGGTGTTGTGGTCGTGCCGCGCGCCAAGGCCGCAGATGTTCTCGCTCTGGCTCAGGACATGGATTTCAAGGAGCATTCGATGTATGCCTACATCGAGAAGCTTAAGTCAATCGAAGAAGCCGTGAAGAAATTCGGACGGCTCTGACGCAGCGAAACCGCATGTCCGCAACATTCCGAGGACAGCGAAAGGACACAGCATATGAGCAAGAACGGCAAGAGCATGTTCGATCGCCGCGAACTCCTGAAGACTTCCGCAATGGCACTGGGAGGGACGTTTTTGGCGGGGGAGATGACGGAAGCCTATCCCAAGGGCGTCAACACGAATTCGAGCCCTTCGACGCTGAAGATCACCGACCTCCGCGTGGCCAACGTGGTGAAGCCGGGGCCGAGTCCCTGTCCTATCATTCGGATCGACACCAATCAAGGTGTGTACGGGCTCGGCGAAGTCCGCGATGGCGCCAGCCCCACGTACGCTCTTTTCTTGAAGAGCCGCATTCTGGGCGAAAACCCTCTGCAACTGGATCGCATCTTCCGCAAGATCAAGCAATTTGGTGGGCACGCCCGGCAGGGAGGGGGAGTTTGCGCCGTCGAAATGGCGCTGTGGGATATTGCTGGCAAGGTCTACAACGCTCCGGTCTGCGCCATGGTGGGCGGCGGAAAATTTCGTGACAAGGTCCGCGTCTACGCCGACACGACCGAGTCGAAGGATCCCAAGGTCTACGGCCAGCGAATGAAAGAGCGCAAGGAGGTCATGGGCATAACCTGGCTCAAGATGGATTTGGGGATAGACATGGTCTCTGACACGCCAGGCACGGTGACCATGCGATCGGACCTCACGGATTGGGAGATGAACCAACTTCCCCATCCGTTGCTAGCGATGGAGGTCACTGACAAGGGCATCGCAATGCTGGAGCAGTACGTCGCGGCGGTGCGGGAGGCGGTCGGCATGGAGATTCCGCTCTCCATGGACCATCTTGGGCACCTCGGTGTGAAATCGATCATCCGGCTGGGAAAGGCCTACGAGAAGTACAACCTATCGTGGATGGAAGACGTCATCCCCTGGACCTACACCGACCTCCTGAAACAAATTTCGGAAGAAAGTCCGACCCCCATTCTCACGGGGGAAGACATCTATCTCAAAGAGCCGTTCCAGGTCCTCTGTGAGAAGCATGCTGTGAGCAAGATTCATCCTGACCTGGCCACCTCGGGCGGCATTCTGGAGACGCACAAAATCGGCGACATGGCGGAAGAGTACGGCGTGCCCATGGCCATGCACTTTGCGGGAACGCCCGTGAGTTGTATGGCAAACGTACATTGCGCGGCCGCCACACAGAATTTCCTGGCACTCGAGAACCATTCTCTCGACGTGGCCTGGTGGTCATCGCTGGTGCAGGAGGGAGTCAAGACCCCGATCGTCAACCACGGCTGGATCGACGTCCCCGACCGTCCGGGGCTCGGCGTTACGCTGAACGAGGATGTGGTGCGGCAACACCTGGCGCCGGGCAGCGGTTACTTCGAGCCGACGCCTCAGTGGGATCAGGAGCGTTCCTGGGACCGGCTGTGGAGCTAGGCTCGTCGATTCTTCAGGGCGAGCGCTTGGCATATAGCTCGATGTAGTCCAGGGGAGCCCGTTCGCCGCTGTCGGGAATGCCTTCGATCCGGATTTCATCGCCTGGCTGCATCTTAAGATTGATCAGCCTTCTTGTCGAAGAGTCGGCGTTGGGTTTGGTCGCTGGCAGATGATCGTTCGCCAGCCACTCGTCGACAACGTGGTCCCCTAAATAAACTCGAAACCTGGAAGCCCCATTGTTCTGGTCGAAGTACTGGACGTCGAGCTCGTATTGTCCCGCCGCGCCGCCGAACTGAAGCATCGCCGTGCAGCGTTTCTCAGAGACAGGGCACTCCACACCCTTTCCGCCGGACGCCGATTCCCACGGTGTCACGTTGAACGGCACGTAGCCCTGAAGCTGCATGTTCTCAGCCTCGATTCGATCGGGATGATTCCCCACTCGGCCTTGTTGATCGGCGATCCCAGAGATGCGATGAAACCAGTTGTTAATCGCGTCGCGCCAGACCATGGCATGCCCGGTCTGGTATTGCAGTCGCGCCAGCACCTCCGCGTAGCGCTCGTCATCAATGTGGCCTTGCAGCGACTTCCATTCAGTCACAAACTCGCCAGCGTGATCGGCGCCATCGTAGTGGGAGTCGTAGATATGCTGAATGACCGTCTTCCCGGAATGGAGCACATGGCTGTAGGGCACATGGTGGAAAAACAGGAGCAGTTCATCCGGACACTTCGCGAGAGACTCGCATTGCCGTTGGACGGCAGGCGAGTACTGGCCGATGAATCCCGTTCCGGTGGCCACGGTGCGGTCCATCCCGACCCCTTCATGATCGGCACGATGCCACTGGCCCCATCCGTTTTCCTCCGAGGACTCCGGTCCCGGACCGTAGTGGCTGCCGAGGATGTCAGTGAGCGTTCCTGCTCCTAGCGGTCCGGTGTAGCCCTCATAGACGCGCCAGGAAGCCAGTTGCATTTCTGTGATGGTCCGCACGACCAGAGGGTCATTTCCGAAGGTAAGGCGTGTCCATTCATCGACGATCGCTTGCGAGCCAAGACCCGGATCCCACGCGAGGCGTCCGAAACCGTAGAGATTTGCGAGCGCCAGGGGATTCCCCAACCAGTTCGCATCCATCCCAACATTGGCCACGCCTACGAGTCCTCCAGTCGGGCGCTGGAAGGTCCTGCCCGCCACCAGGTCCTTCACGGGCGTGCCATCTCGGCCTACGTGCAAGTCAAAGTCGAGGACTTCTTTCCACATGGGCACCAGAAAGCAGAGATGGCGCTGTTGTCCCGTATATTCCTGGGTGATCTGCAGTTCGATCGCTTCGTTCGTATGCTCAAGCCCGCCCAAGAGTGGCGATACTGGTTCGCGCACCTGAAAGTCGATCGGTCCATGCTTAATCTGAACGACGACATTGTCTTCGAATTTTCCGTCGAGCACGTGAAAGCTGTCGTAGGCAGCTTTGGCTCGATCGTTCTTCAGGTTGTGCCAATCCAGATGGTGGTCGTACACAAATGCTCGATAAAACAACACGCCACGGTGCGACTTCAGGGCGCGCGCAATCACGTTCGCGGCGTCGGCTGGCGTGCGGCCATACGTGGCCGGGCCCGCGCGACCTTCCGAGTCCGCTTTCACAACGAACCCGCCGAAGTCGGGGATCCGCTGGTAAATCGTCTCCACTTTGTGATGCCACCATTCCGCCACGCGAGGATCGATTGGATCGAAGGTGTCCAGTTCGCCCGAAGCTTTCGGCGTGCTCACATCGACCGCAAGCGAAAGACGAACGCCCCAGGGACGGAACGCGTCCGCCACGCGCGCAACCTGGGAAATAAAACCATCTTCCAGCACGCGCGGGTCCGCATTCACGTTGTTGATGGTGCAGCCATTGATCCCGACCGACGCCAGCAGGCGCGCGTATTTCCCGACACGGGTTAAATCGTCCCGAACCCCTCCTCCTTCGAAGAATATGGAGGGGCCGGCGTATCCACGCTCAATGCGGCCATCCAGGTTGTCCCACTGGTCGATCCATCGTAACGGCGCGTAGGGATCCTCTACTTCATGAACGGCCATGACGTCCTGATGGCGCGCGATTTTGCCGAGCAGTCCGAATACGCCGTACAGAACGCCACGCTCGGTCTTCGCCGCGATCACCAGGCAGTCGAAGCCGTGCACACGTCGATGAGTAAGCCAGTAGCCTTCTTCACGAATCGCGCCCGGAGGCGAGAGTGCGATCCCGGATGCGTTGAACTCCTGAACCGTTCCGAGAACGATGGCAGCCTGCGGCGGCAGACCACGTCCGCCGAGCACACTTCGGCCCAGCATGCTCTTCAAACCCAACATCAATTCCTGCTGCCCATTCTTCAGGATGATTGAATCGCCGAGCGCGTTCACCGCCGCGGGCAATCCTCGATATTTCTTTGCTGATTGCGCATCCAGCGGCGCGTAGCGTAACCAGGCCTCTGCGCCGGTTTCTGCGCAAACAACGCTCGGCTGCAGTCCTCCGCACAGGAGCAGTCCCACGATCATTGGGACCACTGATCGTCGGGGCAACCGTCTTTTGGCGTGGAGATTCACTCGAGAGAAGGCTACCAGCTGTGCATGGTCCCATCGAGTTTGCGGTTGATGGGCAGGTACGCCCGCGGATACGGATACTGCGCCGCAGCTCGTTCGTCAGGATCGGCACCCAGGCCCGGCTTGTCCCCCGGGTACATGAAACCGTTCTCGAACGAGCGCACGGGGAAACACCCGATCGGTCTCAGCAGTGTGGTGTACGTACTCCTGAATACCGAAGTTGTGCACGCTCAGATCGAAGTGCAGCGCCGCTGCCACGCACACCGGGCTCAGATCCGTAGCCCCATGCGAACCTGTTCCCACCTGGTACAACTCCGCCAGGGCGGCGATCTTTCGCAAGTGAGAGATGCTGCCCGCGTGGACCACGGTCGTGCGAATGAATCGATGAGCTGTTCCTGGATCAGTTGCTGGCAATCGTAGACGCTGTTGAACACCTCGCCCAGATGTCCTCGACGCGCCGCGCATCGCGGCCGATCAAAAGCGGGAGAACGTGGTCGGTCAAGTAACTCGCGGCGGCGAGTTCGCGCCCGTTCAGCGTCGCATCGCCCAGGCCGTAGATTCCGTCCTCTGTGGTGAGCTTCAGAGTGACAACATTCGGGCGCGGACAACAGATGTTCACCTTCCCGTCGAGAATCTTCATTGTGCCAAACTTTGGATGTCGGCCCATAGGACCTCGCATATTACCACTCGACCCTGAAGACCAAATTGGGAAATGCCGAGGCTTCCACGCCCCTCAACTGTGCCAGAAGAGTCCACGTCTGGCGCTGTGAAAAACAGTAGCCGCCAGGTGGACGACAGTTTCACGCTCACTGGGAAGTCTAGTGTTGGCATGATGTTATACAGCGAGTAAACGCTTGCCAGGCCAGACAAGCCCGAGACTTCCATTTTCAGGAGCCTACCAATCGGCATATCCACGAGTACTGCCAGTGCCTACATCGAAGAAACTGTTTAGAATAACGATTTTTTGCTTGACAACCTTCATGTACATGGAGCCTAATCAGCGCCGGCCAAGCTAGTAGGAAAGTACTATCTGCGCCTGACGGGGAGTTCTCCTCTCAGGACGGTGTGGGGAACTGTGGGTAAGGTCGCGATTAGCGGCCAAGCGTGGGACGGATGGCAAGCATCTCGAAGGGAGTTATACCAATGTTGAGGACTGTAAAGTTGGTGACGGTGTTGTGTCTGCTCACGCTGCTCGGCGTGAATGCTTGGGGGCAAGCGATTTTTGCCACACTGGCGGGTGTAGTTTCAGACCCCTCGGGGTCGGTGATAGCCAACGCAAAGGTTGTCTTGACGGACGCCCAGTCGGGCTCCGCGCGCGACAGTGTAACCAACGACGAGGGATTCTTCACATTCGCGTCGGTACCTGTCGGGACCTATTCGTTGATGGTCGAGGCGGCGGGCTTCCAGTTATATAAGGCCGACGGCATCGTGCTCGGCGGTGGCGAGCGACGTAACGTCAACGTCGCGCTGGCCGTTGGTACGACCAGCCAGACCGTCGAGGTCAACGCTGAGGAACTTTCGGTCGCGACCACAGACTCCGGTGAAAAGTCGTTCACGCTGGCTAGCAAAGAATTGCAGAACTTTGTGCAGGTCGGCAGCAACGCGGCGGAGTACATCAAGATTACTCCGGGTTTCAGCATCAACGCCGGCACGGGGAACAAGGCCAGTTACACGGGACAGACGATCGGCATCAACGCCAACGGTGATTCCGGCAGCCAGAGCCCTTTGAACAACAACTTCTCGTACAACGGCCTGAAGAACAACTCGCTGGACATCGTTGCCGATGGCGCACACGTCTCCGATCCGGGATGCAATTGCGATACGCCGGTAAATCCGAACTCCGACTTCCTCCAGGAGTTTCGCGTCCTCACGTCGAATTTCAGCGCAGAAAACCAGAAGGGCCCAGCGGTCATCACCTCCGTAACCAAGTCCGGAGGATCATCCTTTCACGGTAGCGGCTTCTTCTCGGCTAGGAATGCTGCTCTCAACTCCAACGATTGGCTGAACGGGCATCAGGGCCTGTCGAAGCCTCAGAACAAGTATTATTATCCCGGCGGCAGCATCGGCGGTCCGGTGATCATCCCCGGAACCGGCTTCAACAAGAGCCGCAACAAGTTGTTTTTCTTCGCCGGATACGAATACTTCTATCAGGTGCTCGACACCGGACTTCTCCAAGCCACGGTACCCACGGATGGCATGAGAACAGGCGATTTCTCGCCGGCAGAGCTTGCAAAAGAGGGCGGTACGAACAATAAGACCGCTTCAGGCAATCCACCGGGAACACCGAGTCCAACTATCCTCGACGCCTCAGGACATATCCTGCCCAGTCTGATGGATTCCAACATGCAGGCGTTGATGAACCTCTATCCCCACGCCAACGCGAATCCAGATGCAACGGGTGGCTACAACTACGTGCAGGCGGAAATCTTCAACCAGAACAACAAGCAATTCACAACGCGGGTGGACTGGAACATCAGCGACAACACCAAGGTTTTCGTACGTTACAACTACCAGCGCGAAGTCCAGCTGTTCCCGATAGGCCTCTGGTGGCGTCAAACCGACCAGGTTCCCTATCCGAGTTCGGTCCAAGGCAAGAATAAATCGGACTCCATCACCGGAACCATTACCCACGTATTCAGCCCCACCATGACCAATGAAACCGTCATGGCGTACACCTACATAGGGTTCCCGAATGTCTTCGCGAACCCCTCGAAGGTCGACCGTACCGCCGCCGGCTTTGGCTATGCTGGCTTGAATTTCGCTAACGGAAAGCCGGTTTCCCAGATTCCATCCTTTGGCGGCAGCGGCGGCAGCGGCGAAGCAGCGCTGGTATTTAACCCGGGCGGATTCGAAGCCGGGGGCAAGTCGTCGGGGCTGTATGCGGACAAGTGGATGCCCAGTATCAGCGACACCTTAACCAAGGTCATAAAGACTCACACGTTGAAGGCCGGCTTCTTCTACGAGTGGATCCGCAACGCCCAGCCGGCCAATAACAATACCAACGGGTACATGCAGTTCCTCTCCAGTAACCCGCTGAGTTACGGCAACGTGTATGCGGACATGATCACGGGAAACATGGCCAGCTACGGCCAGCAAAATTTCAACCGGATCAACGACATTTCCTACCACACGGTTGAGTTCTTCGGGCAGGATTCGTGGAAAGCAACCAAGAAGTTGACAGTCGAATTTGGCCTGCGCCTGACCCACTTCACGCCATGGACCGACGATGAGGGCTTCGGGTACTCAATCTTCAACCAGTCCGCGTACAGTCCTTCCTGCGCTGCTTCGCCCACTTTCTGTGGCTTCGAGTGGCACGCAAAGAATAGTTCAGTTCCGTTGACCGGTTTCCCAACACGAGCCCTGTACTATCAGCCTAGATTCGGAGCGGCCTATGACCTTTTCGGAACTGGGAAGACAATCCTGCGCGGAGGTTGGGGACGCTTCTACTATCACTCTGGTCAGTTCACCAACGGCTTGGACCTCGCCGCGGGCTCTGCCTCGGCGAATTTGGGCCCGACCAATTGGTGGGCGAGTGGGGGCTCAGCTTGCGCGAGCAACGGTGCAAAAAGCACCGATCCTCTGTTGGCCAAGAATCTTTCGTGCGTCAATGTGAGTGCATCACCGGCCTCACCCTACGCGGTCGATTCCAAGGACGACAAGCAGCCGTACACCGACAGCTGGAGTTTCACGGTGGCTCAACAGACTCCATGGCAGGGCTTGCTGGAGCTTGCATATGTGGGGAATCGAAGCCGGGATCAGCTGAGTGTCGGCGGCGCAGGAAGCAATCTCAACTTGGTTCCTCTCGGCGCCATAACGCCGACCAAAGCCCAGCCGAATCCTTCGCTGGCCAATGCGGATGCATACCGTCCTCTGCAGGGCTATCAGGATCTGAACACCGCCGTGAACAACATTTACAGCAACTACAACGGCCTGCAGGCCACTTGGGGACGTCACGTCGGACGCTACGTCGTTCAGGCAAACTACTCCTATCAGAAGTCGCTTGGCATCGTTCAGCCCGGCAACCCCGCCAACGGGCCGTCGGTCACTTTGAACCCGTTTAACCTGGCCGCGAACTACGGCGTGATGCCGGGAGACCGCCGCCAGCTGTTCAACATTGCCTATTCGATTGACATAGGCAACCCCCTGCACGCTCACGGCTTCGTGGGGGCTGCTACGTCAGGCTGGCAGATCTCTGGGATCACTCAAGTGCAGAGCGGGGCTAATCTGACTAACCTCAGCAACAATGCCAATTTCAACCTGTCGCTCAACGGTGCGATCATCCCGGGATCGGTGAATTCAACTACTCCGAATGGCATCACGATATCCAACCAGTCCATTCTGGGCACAAACGCTGTCCAGCTGCAGCCGCTGGTCACCTGTAATCCAAAATCCGGCCTCGGGTCGCACCAGTACATCAACGGAGCATGCTTTGCCGCGCCGACAGTTGTCGGCCAGAACGGCCCGGCTCTGCTCCCCGTGGTCTACGGTCCGGGCTACTTCAACTCTGATCTGGCGCTCTTCAAGAACTTCACCATCACGGAGTCGAAGAAGCTCCAGTTCAGAGTGCAGGCCTACAACTTCCTGAACCATCCTCTGTGGTCTTTCAACGGCACCGGTAATTTGAACCTGAACTTTACCCAGGACGCGACCACCAAGGCAATTGCTCTAAACAATGCGAACTTTGGGAAGACAACCACCAAGGAAGGCAATCGCATCATTGAGTTCACCGTGAAGTTCTTCTTCTAAGAAGAACTCCGCGGTTTGCGGTTTAAAATGGGATGGCCTCGGCCATCCCATTTTTGTGTTTCTCGAATCCAACTTGAATGCCATGGTGCGACGGTTCGCAGTTGCGTTGTTTTTGGCTGGCGCGCTCCTCGCGCAGCAGTCCTCGCCCGAGGACGCCCTGCGGCATGCGATAGAGCTGCAGCAAGCCGGAGACCTGGAGGAGGCCGTCCCGGGGTATCGGCAGTTTCTTGCCGCCCGGCCCAAAGAAGCGGCGGTACAGGCGAACCTGGGAGTGCTGCTGGCGCATCTCGGACGCTTCGACGAGGCCATTCAGGAATACAAGAAGGCGGTGGCGCTCGATCCCCAGAACGCAGACATCGCACGCAACCTCGGCCTGGCCTACTACAAGTCGGGCCGCATTGAGGACGCTGCCCGCGAGTTCTCCCGGTCGCGCGAGTTGGAGCCCGACAACCTGCAGACCACCCTTCTTCTTGCGGACTGCCGGCTGCGCTTGGGTCAGAATAAAGAGGTGATCGCGCTCCTCAAGCCCATCGAGCCAAACAACCCAGACGAGTCCGCCATCGCGTACCTGCTGGGAACGGCCCTGATTCGTGATGGCCAACTGCAGGCGGGACAGGAGCGCGTCGACAAGATTCTTCGCAAGGGAGACTCAGCCGAGGCGCGCCTGATGCTGGGCACACAAATGTTCGCGGCGGGAGACTTCCCGTCAGCGCTGAAACAATTGGCTGGCGCCGCGGAGTTGAATCCGAGCCTGCCCGGGCTCCAGGGACTCTACGGGCAGGCGTTGCTGAATACCGGCGATCCCGACGCTGCGGTCGAGGCGTTTCAAAAGGAGCTGGCGTCCGATCCGAATCACTACGAGGCGAACTTTTATCTTGCACAAATCCTGATGGCGCGTTCGAAATGGAGTGAAGCCGATCCCCTGGTCGACCGCGCGCTGCTGGTGCGTCCGGACTCGCTCGATGCCCGGCTCGAACTCGCCGACCTCGAGATCGGCGAAGGCAAACTGCGTGAGGCTCAGCGTGAGTTGGAAGGCACCGAGAAGATAGCGCCAAAGTCCGCCGCGGTGCACCAGCGGCTGGCCGAGGTGTACGCAAAACTGCAGTTCGGCGCCGAGGCCGGGCGCGAAAAGAGGCTGGCTGCCAGTCTTGGGCCAAAGGTGGACGCGGTTGAATCTGGACCACGCGCCGGCCAGCTAGCACCCAACTTCAGCGCAACCAAAATGGGCTCGGAAGACCGGGTCACGCTGGCGCAGATGCGCAATGACGGTCCGATCTTGCTCGTGTTCGGGAGCTACACCTGCCCGAACTTTCGCGGTGCGGCAGAGACCCTCAACCGGCTTTACCCCGAGTACAAGGACCGAATTCCCTTCTACCTTATATATATCCGTGAGGCCCACTCCACCACGGACTGGCAGAGCACGCGCAACCAGCGGGAAGGAATCACCCTGAAGCCAGCGACCAGCATGAGCGAGCGACAGGATCACGCCACCATGTGTGTCCGCAAGTTGCACGTCGAATTTCCAACCCTTCTTGATAACATGAAGGGGGCGGCTGAGAAGGCGTACGCGGCTTGGCCCAGCAGGGCATACCTGGTTGACGGCCGGGGCAAGATACTCTTCCGCACAGGATTGGGCGAACAAGACTTCCATCCCGCCGAATTCGAGGCGGAACTCCGAAAAGTGACCACAGCCGTGAAAGAGTCACGCCTACCGCGCGGGGCCCAGTAATCCGTATGTGGAGATCCATCTTCCTTCTTTTCCTGACCCTCGACGTCATCGCCCAATCGCCGCAGGAACTGGTCAACGATGCCATCGCGAAGCAGCGAGCTGGCGATCTTGAGGGTGCGGTCAAGGAATACCAGGAGTTCTTGAAGGACCACCCGGAAGCGACTCCCATCCGTTCGAATCTTGGAGCCGCTCTGGCAGGTCTGGGGCAATTCCAGGAAGCGATCACAGAGTACAAGATCGCTCTCAAGCAGTCTCCTTCGGCTCCGGGACTCCGCCTTAACCTGGCATTGGCGTACTACAAGACGGGACGCATCGGCGATGCGACCGATGAATTGGTAAGGGTACACAAAGAGTCCCCCGGCAACAGCCAGGCGACGCTCTTGCTAGCCGACTGCTACCTGCGCATGGGGCAGAACAAAGACGTGGTTCGCGTCTTACGCCCCGAACAGCAGAAGCATCCGGACGACATGGCGATTGTCTACCTGCTGGGCACAGCGCTCATTCGCGACCACCAGGTTTCGGAAGGGCAGGTGCTCGTGGATCAGATTTTGCGTAACGGCGAGGCGGCCGAAGCTCACTTGATGCTGGGCACCTCGAAGATGGAGGCCGCCGATTTCGCAGGTGCGCGCGACGAACTTGCTAAGGCCGTCGCTCTGAATCCCAATCTTCCCGGGGTTCATGTTCTCTACGGACAGGCTCTGCAGGTCACTTCGGGACCCGAGGAGGCGACGAAGGAGTTCAAGTCTGAGCTGGCGATCGATCCATACAATTACATGGCGAACCTCCAGATCGGGGCCGCGCTCCGCCAAGAACAGAAGTTTGACGAGGCGAAGCCATACCTTGAGCGAGCCCTGGAAACGCGACCCGGCGATCTTGCGGTGCGGTATCAGCTGGCGGCGATTGCACTGTCGGAGGGAAAAGCCGACGAAGCGCGACGCGAGTTGGAATCGATCGTGAAGGAGTCCCCTGGTTTCACGGAAGCGCACGTCTCCCTCTCCATTGCTTATTTCCGCCTCAAGCGGCCGGTCGACGGCAATCGCGAGAAGAGCATCGTCGAGAAACTGACTGCCGAAGCCCAAGCCAAGCAACCCGGAGTCAAGGCACAGTGACGGCCTCGGTCCGCATGCACTTCCGGGCAATCCATTTATGAAGATCTCGCGAAGACGATGGCTTCGCCTCGCCGCCGCATTCGGCGCCACGCGTGTCTGGGGGCAGCAAGCCGGAGGTGTTCAGCCCGCTCCGCTATTCGTCGAGGTACCCGCTTCGCAGAGCGGCATCGGTTGGGTGCACGACAACGCGATGTCGGCGGAGCACTATCTGCCCGAAACTCTGGGCCCCGGTTGCGCGTTTCTCGACTTCGACAACGACGGCTGGATGGATATTTTCCTGGTCAACAGCGGCCCCTCCGACTTCTGGAAGCCGGCGAAGCCAGTTCGTAACGCGCTCTACAAGAACAACCGTGACGGCACATTCACGGACGTGACGGAAAAAGCCGGCGTGTCCGGGGCGGCGTTCGGAATGGGTGTGGCCGTCGGAGACTACGACAACGACGGCTGGCCCGATCTATTTGTCACCGCTTACGGGAAGTGCACGCTGTACCGCAACAACCATGACGGAACGTTCACCGACGTCACCGAGAAAGCAGGCGTCGCAACGCCGGGCTGGACCACGAGCTCCGTCTGGTTCGACTACGACAACGATGGCCGGCTGGACTTGTTCGTCTGCAGCTTCGTCGACTATTCCGGCGAGCACAAGTTTGAATGCGGCGACAACAAAATCGGCAAAAAGTACTACTGCATCCCACGAGTCTTTCGCCCCACTGCAAGCTTCCTTTATCACAACAATGGTGACGGCACCTTCAGCGAAGTAAGCAAAGGAACCGATATCGCGAAGGCTTTGGGAAAAGGGCTGGGAGTGGTCGCCACCGACATCAACAATGACGGACGGATGGACCTGTTTGTCGCGAACGACACGGTGCAGAATTTTTTGTTTGTAAACCGCGGTCCGGGCACGAATGGGAAGTGGAAGTGGGAAGAGATTGCGCTGCAAGCCGGTGTCGGCTTCAGCGAAAGCGGCCAGGCCCGCTCCGGTATGGGAGTGGACGCGACCGACTTGAACAGCAGTGGCTGGCAGGATCTATTTGTCGCAAACGTGGATCACGAAATGTTTTCCGTGTACCAGAACAACCAGGACGAAACGTTCCGCGACGTTGCCCAGGCGAATGACGTTGCGCAAGCCACACGGTTGCTGAGCGGGTGGGGACTCAAGTATTTCGACTACGACAATGACGGCGCAGTCGATCTGATCCTGGCGAACGGGCACCCTGACGATATGATCGACGGGTACTCGATGCAGGTGAAATACAAAGAACCGCTGCTCCTGTTTCACCAGGGCGACGATCACAAATTGCACAACGTGAGCGGACAGGCGGGTCCGGCATTTCAGAAGTTCTTCCCAGCCCGCGGCCTGGCGGTTGGGGACTTCGATAACGACGGAGCGGTGGACGTGCTGATCGGCAACAACGGCGGGCCCCCTCTTCTGTTGAAGAACGAAGCTGCGAAGGGGAAGAACTGGCTAGGGCTAAAACTCGAGGGGGTACAGAGCAATCGCGACGGGGTGGGCGCAAAGATTATCTGGACAGCGGGTGGACGGAAACGTCAGCGGCTGAAGAATAACGGTGGGAGCTACTTGTCTTCGCACGATCCCCGTGAGGTACTGGGAATCGGTAGCGCTCCCAAGATTGACGAACTCGAGGTCCATTGGCCCGCGCCAAGCAAGCGGATCGACAAAATTACGAACCTGCCCATCAATCGGTACGTTCGCTTGGTCGAAGGCAGGGGCGTTCTCAGCTAGCCTGAGAGCCGCTGGACGCGGAGGGTTAGGCTTTCCAGAACGAAATGATCGCGCCCCCCAACGCAATGAAGAAGCCGCCAATAAGGATCGGAGGAGTCGGCCGCTGACTGAATCTTACGCTGGCCAGAATCTGGACGAAGACGAAGAATAAAACGATGTATGCGCCCAAGAGCCGGCCGAAGTCCCAGCGAGGCGTATTGACAAGCAGTCCATAGAGTGTGAGCGCCATCGCACCTCCCGCAAAAGACGCCACCCTCATCAGCCCGGAAGAGCGAAACAACCCGGTTTGAAAGCAAGAGTCCCCAAACGCTTCCAGAAACGCCGCCACCGAAAGCGCGACAAGAGTCCCGCCTGGAGCGGCAACCAGTTGTTCCAGAATTCTCATGAGTGCATGCCTCGAACATCATTTATTAGTGAAGATATGCAGAGCATGCGGAGCCGGGCCGACACTCCAATGAACTGTGGATAGAAGCCAAGAATCAGCAATGGCCAACTGGCTCGATCGATATCCCGCGGCCCAACGTGGTGACAGCAGGTTTACAAGAAGCAAGATACCACAAGCTGTCCCCAGGTCGTGGCCGAACCTCATTTGCGACCGAGAAAGCGGATGCGGCCGGTGAAGGCTCTGCCGTTGTAGACGCTGAAGGTGAAACGGTCGGGGGAGTTGATGTCGTTGTTAACGTAGATCCAGTTTTTTCTACCGGTGACATTGTTGAAACCACCGCGGAGAGCCCAGTAGCAGCCGAGCGCGTGGAATCTTTTTTCGACGTGTGTGTTCAACGTGAACCAAGTGGGGAAGCGGCGCGAGCCCGGTGGCTCGACCAGCTTCTGCTGATCGTCGACCACGTTGAAGGGAACACCGGTGTGGACCTCGGTGGAATAAGCAAGATCGAACCCCCTCACCAGCGGCAGCAATCCGTGTGACAGAAAACGGTTGGGAGTATCCCAGGCGTAGGGACCTGGTTGTTGGGGGCTGAATTGCGGATTATCGATGTTGAAGTCGAGGACCTGGTTACTATGAGTGGAGGACCGGACGTAGGAGGCGGCGACCATGTGGCCTTTCTTAAAAGCGTGGCGGCCACTGATCAGAAAACCGTCGTAGTGATCTTGTCGGGTGTTGAAGAGCGCGAAGTTTC
Organism: uncultured Acidobacteriaceae bacterium; assembly: GCA_964641665.1. Taxonomy (GTDB): domain Bacteria; phylum Acidobacteriota; class Terriglobia; order Terriglobales; family Acidobacteriaceae; genus Gp1-AA133. The sequence goes on along the minus strand of CAZXKO010000078.1, from coordinate 9,544 downwards.
CGTTCAGGCTGGAGGGGTCAGGCAGATCGTAGACGAAACCGTGGATGCCGCGCTTCCGCACATATTCCGCTTTCAGATAAATGTCAGCGGGAAGTTTGCGCTCGAGGGCGAAGCTTTCGTTCAAGACTCGCGGCGCCTGCAAGGAATGCAGATCGGCGGTAAAGGATGAGGGAACCAGACCGACCGGATGACCGTTTTGGTCGACGATCGGATAGCCGTTCTGGTCGAAGAACTGATCGACCCGAGTGCCGGCACGGGGACGGGCGATGAGGAAGATCGCCATCGCGTCGTAAAAGACACCGAATCCAGCCGAGAGTTTGGTGTTGCCGCTGTTGTCAAGGACCCAGGTAGCGGCCAAACGGGGCGAGAAGCGCGAGTGACGCTCGATCTGATCCCAATCGTATCGAAGGCCGGTTTCGAGCATGATACGCTCGCTGACGAGCCAACGATCTTGAACATATCCGCTAACTTCCGCATTGTGCTGAGTGAGTGCGGGGGTGCCCGGAAAGACCGAGTAGCGCGAGCACGGCGAGGGCAAAACGGTAATACAGTCGCCCGGAGTCTGGCCCTCACGCAGGTAGGAGATAGGGGTTCGCAAGTAGTTGGCGTCGTAGCGGAGGCGGTCGAGATCGACGCCGACTTTAACGTCGTGGCGGCCGTGCCATTCGCGTGGTTGCAGGTAAAGGTTGGAGACGATTTGCCAGCGATCCGCGCGGGTGTGAGCAGTGAGGTAGTAGCTACCCTCCGCAGTTTCCGGCGAGATAAAATACGGATCGACGCCACGCGAAATCTGGTTGAGGTCGTAGCGATTGAACCCGAAGGCAGCATCCAGGAGCGATCCTCCGGGGAAGTAGTGCTGGTCTTTGACCCCGCCCTGGTAGGCGGGTTGACCAACGGCGGGCGTGGAAGCTTGCGGGTTTTGCGGAGACAGCCCAGCGTGCTGATCGTGAAACTCATTGAGGTTGAAGCTGATAGTAAGGATATTGCGAGAGCTGAGATTGGCCTGAACCTTGGCGAGATTGCCCAGGCGCGTAACGACGTCCTCATTTTTGTCGTTGGGAAGTTCGGTGACAATTTCATTCTGGTAAGCGCCATCGAGGGCATCAAAGAACCATATTTTCCCCTTCACCACGGGGCCTGACAGTGTAAGGCGCGGATTGACTTGGTCGAAGGTCCATCCGTTCTTGTTCTGCCAGGAGGGGATAAAGTCGGTGGCGATGAAGCGATAGTGATCGTCCCCGATGCCGGTCTCGAGAAGAATCACCCCGCCGGAGCCTTTCCCGAACTCCGCGGAGTAACGGCTGGGTTCGACGCGAATCGACCGAAAGGCGTCGGTGGAAACATGCAGGAGCAGTTGGCCGTTGGAGGGCTGAGTGACGTTGAGCCCATCGAGCATGGTAACGGTCTGGTAGGTTTGGGAGCCTGCGACGTGCACCTGCGAGTAGGGATCGACGAGTACCGTCGGAATGTAGTTGAGGACGTTGCGGTAGTCGTGGGTAGACGGGTACGGAATGTTGATGACGTCGATACCGGTCAGCCGCTCCTGGGATTGGGTTTGTGAGCTCTCGATCATGGGCGGCGATTCGCGGACGTCGACCGTTTCCTTGATTTCCTTCAGGTGAGTGAGCGTGACTTCGACTTCGGAGGCGTCCGCGGGCGCAACTGAAAAGCTCGCGGTATAGTAGCCCTCCTTCTCGACGCGGATCTCGAAGGGTCCGTCGGGAATCAGCAGCCGCAGTTCGCAGCGGCCGGATATTTCCGTCTCGCACCAGAGAGCCTGGGCCGGTGACGGCGGCTGGAGCGTAACCCGGGCGGCGGAGACGGCGACTCCGTTTTCATCGAGCACAACGACGGAAAGGCGGGCCGGAGGTTGCGCGCCATGCGCAAGCGATAATAGAACCGCAAGAGCCGGGACCAAGAATGGGCGGGCGCGCATATCGGGGATACGCTATTGTCTCGCAAGTCCGACAGGAGTGCTCATCAAGAAACCGGTACTCCGGGGACGCTTAGTGCACGGGGGTGGCATCTGGGAGCGAGGCCGAATTCCTCTCCGGCCAGGGAGGTAAGAGCTTCACCAGCACCCACAAAATGACGAATGGCACAACGGTCAGCACAATGGCCACGATCAGTCCTTCGCGCGTGACCAGGCTCATCTTGTATGTCGTGTATCCCAGGAAGCTCTTGGAAAACAACTGTCCCCCGATCACGACGTTCCAGCGCATGGCAAAAATGCCGATCAGAGTCAGGCACCCGGCCATTCCATAAATTCGCTTGCGGGCTATTTCGCCGAGCCTCACAACCTGGGTCAAGGCGAGAAGCGCGATCGGAGTAACGGTGCCAATCAGAATCTGGACCACGATATGCGACATGTACAACTTGGTGTGGACCATGAAATCCAGACTACGGAAGCTTTCATCGGCTTCGTAGATGCGGTGGATCAGGTCGAGCATTTCCAGGCTGAAGTCAATGATGAAGATGTAGAACAGGTAGCGCGCCACCGTGTCCACGCAGCGCATATCGACCGTCTCTCCGCGGGACCACATCATCAGCATGTAGAGCAGCATCACGGTGGCGATCCCCGACACCATGGCCGAAAAGATGAACACCACCGGCATCAGCGGGGTCGACCACCAGGGGTTCGCTTTGATCGAGCCGAAGATGAACCCGACATAACCATGCAGAAGGAAGGCAGAAGGAATGCCAATCAAGGTAACCAGCCAACCGGCTCGATCGTCAATCTCGAGCGCGTGCTGGCTGATGTTGCTCGAACCCAAGGTCATGAGCCGATAGATCCAGCGCTTCCAGCCGGTGGTGGATTGGGACAACACCACGATGTCCCGCCGGTAGTCGAGCCAGATTTCAAGCACAAGGACGGCCATCAGGTACCACAGGTATACGAACCCGAACATGGCCATTGCCGAGGTCCGGTGGGGCGTCAGGTACATCTCGTACGACCGTTCCGGGTGTCCGAGGTGAAGTTGCAATGGCAGGGGCGCAATCAGCAGAAAAGACAGGGCCGTCAGCAACGCCAGCCGGTAGGTAGGCTTTACCGCCTGCACACGGAAAACGCGCTCCAGAGAAGCCAGAATAAATGCGCCCGCTACCAGCCCCGTGAGAAAGGGGTACAAAACGATCAGCACGCTCCACTGGAGCTCCACTTCGTTCGGATACATGAAGCCTTCAACGCCAGGCATAACGGTCACCAGCTCCTTATCGCACCGAACCATCCAGGCCGTTGTAGAAAACCTTTGCATGGGTCGCCATGTAGGGTTTCAGCACCTGAATGCTGTGGGTCTTCAAGAATTCATGAATCGGGTCATTGGGATTCTTTAAGTCCACCAACTGGCGTGCACCGGTCGGGCACGACTCGCAACACGCGGTGGTCAGGCCCTTTGTAATCCGGTGATAGCAGAGAGTGCACTTCTCGACGACATTCTTTTGGGGGTGAATGAAACGGCAACCGTAAGGGCAGGCCTGCACGCAGTAACGGCAGCCGAGGCAGTACTTCTGGTCTACCAATACGACGCCATCGGGGCTTACAAACGTCGCGCCCACGGGGCAAACCTGCGTGCAAGGCGACTCCGCGCAATGGTTACAGAGCTTCGGTACAAAGAAGTTCTTTCCTCCTTCTTCCTTGGCAGGAGCAAATCCCTTCTTGCCACCGTCAGGCGAGTCCACGTGAGGATTCTCAATGTTGTAGTCCGATACGTGGTAGCGCTCCACCCAAGTGCGGAAATATCCGTCGGGGACCTCGTTCTCCGCCTGGCACGCCCGGACACAGTTCCCGCATCCGATGCATTTGGGCAGGTCGATCAACATGCCCCACCAGTGCTCGGACAGGCTGTAGTTGGGAGAGGCTTCCGGGGTCCCGGCAAGAACGTGTTTCCATGCGACAGCACCCGCCGGCAACAGGAGCAGCAAGTGGCGCCGGGTAATGTTCATCTTGTTCCTCCGGCGATGATGCCTGGGCTGTGCGGCTGGTGGCAGGTGTCGCAGGGTAGACCGGTGGAATGATCCGCGGAAGCGACCTGCGGGAAGCCTTTCGGCTTGGCGGCGTTTGCCTCGTGGCAGCGGACGCACAGTACAGCCGTGTCGAGTTTCGCGGGCTGAACCGACGGGTCATCGGCGTGTTTCGCCAGTGGTCCGTGACACGCCTCGCAGTTGACCTGCATGTGGCGGCCACCCCTCTTCTTCTCCAGAACGTCCGCATGGCAGCCTTCGCAGACCTGGTGGCCGGCGAAATTCACGGGTCGGGAGGCAATCTCGCCGATGGCATCTCCACGGTAGTGTCCATACTGTCCAAAACTCTTCGGCACCAGGAACTGACGCATTCCCAGAAACAGCAGGCAGCCGACAATGAAAACCGCAGCCAGCCGAAAGAGGTGCCCTGCATCTTTGAAGGCATTCATGAAAAAGCAGCCCCTCTCTGGATACAGGGGGCTTGGCCGGAGTGCGGTGTGCCTGATCACAAGAAGTCGTGTTGAAGGTCACAAGCAGTGAGTGACGAATGGGCCTGGCCGATGACGAACTGACGGAGCCAAGCCGGCCTGATTTCCTGCGGCGGTCCGGCGAAGTCGAAATACAGCGTTCGGCACAACGAGTCCAATCACCCCACTCTCTTTTGGCACGCAGTGTTTCGCGGCGTTCACGCAATCCGCACTTAGATGCTGTCCCGAGATCGCAAGTCGCTGATAACTCAGGCGTTCTTGGGTTCGTTTTGCAAATTCTCCCCGGGCTTGCCGATCTCTCGATCCGGTGCCTCCCAGACCTTACTCCCGCTGCGTGGGTCGCCTGGCATTCTTGAACAAAGCGACAGGAGTGCAGTGTGAAGGTTGATCAGTTTGATTTGCGACGAAAACCGGATCGTTTCCTGTTTGCCGACGACACACCAGCCATCGGCTGGTCACCATCCTTACTGGCCTGCTATAACCGCCTCTAGCAGATATTTCGTGCCTGAAGGAGCACGCCGTGCTTGCTAAGAAACTTGTGGGAATGGTGTCAGTATTGTTCATATCAATCGGCATTCCATCGTTTGCAAGCGAAACTGAACTAGCCGTGGCAAAGACGAGAGAGGGAGTCGTAGGCGCTGGCAAACCGCATTCCTACGACCTCGTACTCAATGCAGGAGATTATGCCGAAATTAAGCTTGATCCTCGTGGGAAAGAACTCACGCTTGTAGCCTACGATCCGTCCGGCAACGAATTTCGCGGTGCCAAACTCGGGCCGGAGGAGAATAAGTTCGACTTCGTTGTGGATCGTCCCGGCAAGTACCGGGTTGAAATTGCCGCGACCGATGGCGTTATTGACGCGTCTTACGCGATCACACTTGAGAAGATCGTCAGCTTGCAGGCACGGCTGGCACCCCTACGACCGCTATATGCGAGTCCTCGGATCAATGCCTTAAAAGCGGCGGTCGAGACCGGAGCGCCGGGAAGTGTTGACTCCTTCTGGAAAGAAGTCGAGAAACAAGGCGCTCCCATCATCGAACCGCTGCCCAGTGACGACAAGAACATGCTGGTAACGTTCCTCTGGAAAGGGACGCCGGATACGCGCAACGTGTTCGTTGCCCGACTGCCTTATGCCGGTGGCACACCCGACGACTATTTCATGGAGCGTCTTGGAGACACCGACGTTTGGTACAAGACAGTGGCGACTAACCGGAAAGCACGATTTGAATACTCCCTTGCTCCGAATGTGCCGCGAATCCGGCCGGTGTCACAGGGAATGGACAATGATGCCATCGCCATGATCGCGGCCGCCGCGAGACCCGACCCGCTGAACCCGAAACGCTGGAGGGTTGCGCCGGAGAACGTCGATTCCCTCCGGTATGAGAGATCGATCGTGGAAATGCCGGATGCGCCGCCGCAGCCGTGGCTCGCAGAAAGACCGGGCATTCCTGCCGGCCAGGTTGAAAAGCACCGATTCAAGAGCGTGCTGCTCAAAAACGAACGTGAGATTGCGGTTTATCTTCCTCCGGGATATTCGCGCGACGCCAAACCCTATCCCCTTCTCCTTGTCTTCGACGAGATTGACTATCTGGGAGACCCGAAGCAGATCGTTCTCGTGCCCACACCAACCATCCTTAACAACCTGATTTCGACAAAACGCATTGCACCAATGGTCGCGCTTCTAATCGATAATGTGCCGGGTGGTCGCGACCGGGAGCTTGCGTGTAATCCGGTATTCGCGGACTTCCTCAGTTCTGAACTTCTGCCTTGGGCGCACAGCCTTTACAACTTCACTGCTGATCCGCGGCAGGCTGTCGTGACCGGTTGCAGTCTCGGAGGAGTGGCTGCAGCCTGTGCTGGCTTGCGCCACCCCGAAAGCTTTGGCAACGTCCTCTCACAATCGGGGGCGTTCCACTGGCCGCCACCGAAAGGTGACCAGGCCCCGGATTCAGGCAGGGATTCAGAGCCGAACTGGATCGCGAGGCAGTTCATCGCCAGCCCTAAGCTCCCGCTTCGCTTCTATCTGGACGCAGGGAGCGAGGAGTTCGACGTTTCCGGGGACGGCAGGTCCATATTGGTTACCAACCGGACTCTGCGCGACGTGTTGCTGGCTAAGGGCTACGAGGTCCACTTCCAGGAATTTGTGGGTGGCCACGACTATCTGAGCTGGCGGGGACTGCTCGCCGACGGTCTGATTGCGCTCATGGGCATTCCCCCATCGGGCTCCGGGCAGGGAGCCGCACCGAAGCCCTGACCCCATGCACAGTTCGATCACCGTGCGAAAATATTCGGGCAGGTCTTCGGCAGCTATACCACGTCAATCACGATCAGGGTGATATCGTCCTGCCGGGTAACCGAGGCAGGTTGCCAGTTACGTATCTCAGCGAGCAGTTCCTCCGACAACTCCGCGGGTGGGCGGTCCTGCTTCTCACGAATCACCTCTTCTAGCCGGACGTCGCCGAAGGAATCGCCAAGAGCATTCTCGGACTCAACTAGGCCGTCGGTGTAGAGCAGGAAACGATCGCCTGGGCGGATGGGCAGGTCACGAACGGGGTAGTCAGGATCCACGATGACTCCGAACAACAGGCCATTGCTCTCGATACGTTCTAGCTTGCCTTCGCGCCAGCGGAGAAGCGGCGGGTGCCCTGCCGCGGAATACAAGGCCTGGCGATCCTCGGTATCAAGCCACAAGTAGGCTGCAGAGACGAGCTGATCATGGAGTTGTGGGAAAAGGAGGCGGTTCAACCCACGCAAAACTTCTTGCGGCTCAGGTGCGTAGGGCACAACCGATTGCATCGCCATTTTGATCATCGAAGCGATCAGCGCGGCTGGCACTCCATGTCCAGTGACGTCGGCAACCAGGAAGCCGACGTGCTTGTCATCGATGGGAATGAACTCATAGAAGTCGCCGGCGACGGCGGTCATCGGCTGGTAGGCAGCCGCAATCCGGACGTTACGGATCTCGGGCAGGCTGGCGGGGAGAATCGAAAGTTGCAAGCGACGGGCAACTGCAAGTTCGTCTTCAATTGACAGCAGGCGCCGCTCGTTAGCAAAGCTGATTTGCACCGCGACGTATCCAAACGAGAGCAAAAAGACGGCAAAAGCCAGATGGCCGAGGAGACGCGGAGTCTGGAAATGCAGCGGCCGTGATAGGTTGACCCACAGCGCCTCAATGGTAAAAACCAGCATGCCGGAGGCAAGGACAGGGCGATTAAGAAGAACGAGAAACTTGTCAGACAGCTTCTTCACGGCTACGACCGTTACCAGCAACAGAAGGCCACAAACCACGACGAGATTGTTGTAAGGGATGAACTTGTTCGCGGACCCGCCGAAGACAAACCAGCCAATGCCAGCAGCGGCGACTGCCATCCCGGCAAAGATGAGGATCTTGAGTACAAGCCGAATTTGCCCAACGCTTAACTCCAGGAACGCAAGAAATGCGACCACCACGGTGACGTATGCGGTCACCGTGTTCACATACGGGACGCTAATCTGAAGCCAGTGCGGCAAAGCCGCAACCACGGCCGGCGATCGGGTAAGCAGTCCCGCTCCGTACGTCGCGCTCCAGATCCCGAGCCAGGCAAACAGGCGTACTCCGCTCCGCTGACGAATCGCCGCTATCGAGCAGACTGCCAAACCCGCGAACGAAAAGAGTGCCCCTGAAATGATGTCAGCGAGCTGACCGCGAAGCATTGCCAGGACTTGATCGTCCAAGAGCCTACCTCCCGACACGCCAAGATATCAGAGTCAATGCGGATGTTTACGCGATAGTTTGTGTCACGGAACTCACGGAGGTTCGGCCGAGGCGGGCGATTCCGGGCGCGTGACGAGCAAGCGGGAAGTAACCCCAAGGTAAGGTTTGCCGACCATCCATCCAGAGCCTGGCCGCATGCTTCCCGTAAATCCGGTCTGGGAGTTGCCCAGTGTTGGGGAATTACTTACGGCGCCACACCAACCGCGGCGTAAAGCTCCTCAGGTCTATATAGGACACCGTCCTTCATCACCAAAACCGTCTTTCTGATGTCGCTAATGTTTGCCACCGGATCGCCATTCACGAGGGTGACGTCAGCGAGTTTCCCGGCGGCAATAGAACCGAGATCACGGTCCAGCTTCATAATGCGAGCGGCGTTAAGCGTGGCATTCTGCAGAACTTTGTTTGCGGGTATGCCGGCCTGGACATCGAGCTCCAGTTCTCGATGCAGGGCGAATCCAGCCATGGAGTCCGTGCCGTCTTCAATTGAAATTCCGGAGCGATAGAGCAGGCCAGTCAGTTCCATCATCTTCGCGAACGACCTCCGGTATGTCTGGTCCATTCCTTCGGGCGGTGTCAGGCCCGTGGCGAGCAGGCTGCGGCGGACCTGCGTAGGCAAGCGGCTTGCTATGGGTTGGAAACCGCGAGGAATCTGGCCAGCCCGATTTAAGTACTGATCTTCAAAGATGCTCAAGGTGAGATCGAGCTTGGTTTGGTGATCCTGAAGCAGCTTGATGAAGGACTGCACCTGGGGAGCGCTGAGGTCGAGATCGGCGCCACGTTTTGCGGGTTCGATGAGGCGAGCAATGGTGTTGGTATTTTTGACTTCAGGCATGAAATTCAGAATCAGGAAATTGACGTGCTGGATTTCGTCATACCCGAGTTCGATACATTGCGCCGCAGTCATTTCGGCGGGGATGTGCCCGCTGACACGAAGTCCGTTTTTGTGGGCTTCGTCAATGATCGCGGGCACTAGCTCGGGCTTGACCGAGCTGTAGATTTTGATTTGTACGTAGCCGAGTTTCTTGTAGTTGTCGACGGCGGCGCGGGCCTCGGCTTCGGTGGAGACCAGAACTTTGGTCGGGCCCTGGTAGGGGCCTCGACCGTCGATGATTCCGGCGATGACGATGCGGGTGCCGATTTCTTTTCCGTCGGCGATACGCTGGCGGCGGGCGAGGAGCGTGTCGGTATCGTTGGCCAGGTCGCGGACAGAAGTGACTCCGGCGGCGAGGTTGAGGAGGCCGTCGTTATCGCCGACGTGGGCGTGCATGTCCCAGAGGCCGGGGAGGAGGGTCTTGCCACGGGCGTCGATGATCGTGTAGGGGGTGTCGAGCGGGGTCTTTTC
>CAZXKO010000077.1:0-90305 GCA_964641665.1 uncultured Acidobacteriaceae bacterium | reverse complement strand
GCCCGAGTCATTCCGTGGTCCAAGCTTAGTACCGACCGTTTGAGTGAGCAGCCGGCCTCCCCGACGAGCGGGGAGTTCGAAGTCAGAATCATGGGAGCACGTACCGAAGAGATGGATGGTGGGACCCCTGCGTCCCCCGCGGGATTCAAAACCATGAGCCTGGGTCGGCAACGTCAAAACCTTTCCACGAGGCCACGTGGCGCAAACTCAAAACCACTTCGCGCCCACGGCGTAGTGTCGCTCAAAAGGGTCTTGACAGGGCTCACGTCGTTAGAGACGGAATGTCCGCGGGCGGGCGCTGTTGAAGATCAAGGCTCCTGCTGTCGGACCCACCACCCGCTACAATCAGCAACATGGCTGAAATCGCGAATCCCCGGCTCGAGCGCGTGCTGGCGCAACTGCGCCTCTACGAGCATCCGCTGATGACGTTCGACGCGCGTGCCAAGGGGGAAGGTGTGGAGGTCATCATTCAGCTCAATCACTGCACCGTTCCAGTGCATACCTATACTTACGATCTGCACGCCCGCGACCTCGACCATCCGCAGTTCGAGTGGCAGTTCCAGCGACAGCTCTACGACGCGCTCCACGATTACTTTGTCGAGATGTTCATCCGCACACCGCAGGACCGGACGGACCGCCGCGAGAGAGGCTTGTGAGCCTGCGGGAGAAGATCGAGCGGGAAATTCGCGAGCGCGGGCCGATTCCCTTCTCCCGCTATATGGAGATGTGTTTGTACGATCCCGAGCTTGGGTATTACTCCCGCCATGCGGAAAAATTCGGGAAGGCGGGGGATTTCTACACATCGAGCGATGTGCACGCCGTTTTCGGGCGGCTGCTGGCGCGGCAGTTCGAGGAAATGTGGCGGGCGCTCGATTCGCCCGAGTCCCTGGACTTGCCGGAACTGGGTCCGGGGCGGGGGCTGTTCGCGCAAGATGTTCTGGACTGGTCGGAGAAGAAGTTTCCGGATTTTTTTCGCTCCTTGCGGTACACGCTGGTGGAGAGTTCGCCTGTGTTGCGGGAAAGGCTGCGCTCGACGCTGGGCAGGCACATCGCGAGCGGCAAGGCCGTGGTGCTAGAGGCTGGATCACAGCCGCGGGGTGAGGGTGAGGGTGGTCTCCCGACCATTGTCTTTGCCAACGAATTCTTTGATGCGTTGCCGGTGGAGGTGATCTCGGACAAGGGAGCCTTGCGGGTCGGGGTACACGAGGGCCGACTCATCGAGACCTGGGCACCGGCTTCGGCGGAAGAACTTGCCTTCCTCGATCGCTACGGGGTTCATCCGGAGGGCGGTGGGCGAACGGAAGTTGGCCTGACGGCGGTGGGAGCGATGTCGCAGATCGCGGCGTCGATTGAGCGTGGATTTCTGATCGCGATCGATTACGGGTACACGCGGGAGGAGCAACTTGCGGGTCGGCATCTGGATACGGTGATGACCTATCGCGAGCACGCTGCGAGCCCCAATCCCTACGAAGCGCCGGGGGAGCAGGACGTCACGGCGCACGTGAACCTCAGCGCGCTGGCGGCGGCGGCCGAACGGGGCGGAATGCAGGCTCACAAACTGGTCACGCAATCACAGTTTCTGATGGGGATTGGCGAGGGGAACCAGTTCGCCGATGCGTTTGAGGAGTGCCGCGTGCCGCAGGAGAGGGCTAAGGTCGCGCTGCAATTGAAGCACCTGGTTACGCCTGCAGGCATGGGGGAGACGTTTCACGTGTTGGTGGCGAGCAAGGGGGTGGAAGCGTCGCGCGTGGACGGTTTGAGCGGGCTCGGGTTTGCTCGAGAAGCTCGCCGATGATCGAGAGCAGCGACGCTGCAAGCAAGCTACAGAGGTCCCGCGCTGCGCTGAGGATGACAAATCGGGAGAAGATGGGCGCTCGCGGTACATCGGACCCCTGATAGAAAAGTCGCCATCGCCGAGGTGCCGCACACAGACACGGGGTCCTTCGACTCCGTTCGGCTATCGCCTCACTTCGCTCAGGATGACAGTTCAGATTAGGTGGTGGTTTCACTGCCCCAAGGCATGAAGACCTGAGACCTGAGACCTGAGACCTAACCCCTAAGACCTAGCACCTGTCACCTGTCACCTGAAACCCGAGACCCGAGACCTGCTCTCAAATTCCCGGCGTGCCGTTCTTCTCGCGTTCGTACGGTTTCTGGATGTAGCGGCGGGCTTCGTCTTCGGCGCCTTGCGTGTTGTCGTTGGTTTGCAGGGCCTGGCGGTATTCGTTCACGGCGCGTTCGCGCTGGCCGGTGATGTCGAAAATCTTGCCTAGCTGGATGTGGCTCCAGACCTCGGTCCAGCGCGGATCGCCGTCTCCGTTCAGGCATTCGCGGTAGGCGTTCGCGGCGGCTTGATAATTGCGCTGCAGGAAGAAGACTTCGGCGACGCGATAGTGGGCCAGCGAGCTGTTCTTGTTGGCGTCGAGCGCTTTGTTGAACTCAGCGAGGGCGCCGGCGAGGTCGTTCTGCTGGATCAGGGCCTGGCCGCGAGTGATCGAGGCGCGCATGCGGACTTCGCTGGAGTTCTTGAGCACGCGGTTGTCCGGATCGACCACGATGCGTCGCGGCTTGCCGAAGGTTTCGATGCTGAACGGGGAGTTGGTGCCGACCACTTCGATGCGCTTGGTTTCAGTTTTGCCGTCGGTATCGATCTTCAGATCGACGGGCATGCGGAACAGGTCGAGGTCCTGGGCAATTTCTCCTACCACGCGGAAGCCCTTGTTGTTGCCCAGACGGTAGACGGTGTACTTGGTTTTGAATTCGGGTGCGCCGGTGGAGTCCATCCACTGGGTGAAGAACCACACCAACTGCTGGCCGTAGGCTTGTTCGGAGACGGCGCGGAAGTCGTCAATGCTGGCCGACTTGCCGGCGTACTTGGTGGCAAAGGTCCGCATGATCTTGTAGTAATTCGCGTCGCCCACCAGCCAGCGCAGCATGTGCAGAATCATCGCGCCCTTGTCTGTCACAAGGGTCTGGAACTCAGGGGAGAAGACGTCGAGTTTGTTGGCGCTCGATAGAGGCACGGTGTCGTAGGCCAGCGCTCCAACCGACATGTCTTTCACGGCTTCTTCCATGCCCATGGTGCCGGCTGCCTGCTCGATATACATGGCTTCGGAGTAGCGCGAGAAGCCGTCGGTGAGCCACCAGTCGTCTTTGGTCGCAGGACTCACGGAAGCGCCCCACCATTCGTGGGCGATGGTGTTGGCGAGCAGACGGTAATTTATCTTCTCTGTGATCGCTCGGCTGGCCATTCCAACTATCTCAGGCGCCCAGACCGTGGGGATGGTGTCGTCGGGAATTTCCACTACGCGCAGCGTTGGCGACGGGAGCGGTCCGAAGGTGGTGATGTAGTAGGTGAACTCTTTGAGTGCAGTGGAGGCGTATTCCGGCGCGAGCTTCTGGTGGAGCGGCTTGAAGAAAACGTGCAGATCGACGCCAGCGTCGTCGCTCTTGGTCTCTTGGAACACGCCAGCGATGATCGTGCCGGGGAAACTGGGGCGGTCACTGACGAAGGTGTAAGTCTTCCCTGCCAGAGCACCAGGAGTCTTTTTGGACTGAGCACTATCGGCGACCGTCATTTTGCCGCTGCCGATGGCGACCATGTGGGCGGGGATGGTGATGCTGATGGTCGAAGTGAAGCGGTTGATTCCGTATGCGTTCACTGGAAACCAGCGGCTGGCGTAAAGCAAGTAGGTGGTGTCATCACCGATCGAAGCCAGCTTCAGCCCCTGCACCGGACTTTCGTCGGCGGAGTCGAGTATGCCTTCGTACTCGAAGGTCATCGTGGTCGACGCGTTCTTCGCCAGGCCGGCGGTGAGGGGGATGCGGACGGTCGAGTCCTGGGTAACGCGCTCGGCCGACAGCGGCTTGTTGGTGGCGTCGGTGACCTTGGTGAGCCGCAGGGCGTTGTTCAGATCGAAAGTCGCGACGCTGAGGTCGTCGAGGGCGGTGAACTTCACCACGGCGCGGGCGCTGATCTTGTGGCTGTGCGGGTTCAGGTCGGCGTCGATCTGGTAGTCGTCGACGCGCAGGCGGGATTTCTCGGCCGACCACGCCGGCAGTGAGATGACGAAGAACAGCAGAAAGGCAAGGCCCAGCCTCGGGGCCGGAAGCGAGCACCGACGGTGAGCAGCCATCAGAAGCAGTCTCCTGGAAGTCAACCCTGAACCCTATGATGAAGATTTTGACGCAAAAGATGCTGGCGGGACAAGGGCAAGAAGGGTTTTGGACAGTTTATTTTGGGGCGACGAGCGTCCCGCCTGCCGGGAGAAGCGCCAAAACCTCGTCGGCCGCGCGCTCAGCCGCCGAGCGAGTATCTGCCGAGTCTGGAGGGCGCAAGCGCGCTTTCACCCGGGTCAAACCTGCCAGCATGGTGTCCCGAGGCATGCCATCGGGAAGAATTTCCCGCAGCCGGGAAACCACATTTTCGGGGGTGAACTCGTGCTGCACCAGCTCCCGGACGATCCGCTCGCCGGCGATCAGATTCACCATAGCGAAGTAGGGGACTCTGATCCGCGGCTTGCCCAGGGCGTAGGTGAGGGGTGAAACCCGGTAGACCATGACGAACGGGGTCGACATCATGGCAGCTTCCACGGTTGCCGTGCCGCTGGTTACGATCCCGGCGCGCGAATGCCAGAGCGCCGGAAGCGCCTCGGGGACGAGCGTGATCCCGTGCTGGCGGGTTTTTTCTTCCAGAAACGCTCGATCGAGAGTGGGCGCGACTGGCACGAGGAATTCGAAGGCGGTTCCGAGCTGAGAGGCAGCGTCAAGGATCGTCGGCAGGTTCATGCGGACCTCTTTTACGCGGCTGCCCGGCATGAGCGTGATCCACGGCTTGTCGGCGTGAAGATCGTATTGCGCAGCATAGGCGTCACGACTGATTTCCGGCTCGGGAAGACGGGCGAGGGGATGTCCGACGAAAGTCGCATCTACGCCGCGCTCGCGGTAGAACTTTTCCTCGAAAGGAAAGATCACCAGCGCCTTGGTGACGTATTTGCGCAGGAGACGGACGCGCCCCTGGCGCCAGGCCCAGAATTGCGGAGCTACGTAATAGACGACGGGAATGCCCCGCTTTTTCATCTGCCGCGCGACCCGCCAGTTAAACGCCGGGGAATCGATCACGATCGCGAGCTCGGGACGACGCCGGTCGGCTTCGGAAATCAGATGGTGAAACAAGCCGTAAATTTTGGGGAGGTGACTGACGATTTCGGTGATGCCAACGACGGCGAGATCTTTGGCGTCGACGACGGTGTTGCAGCCCGCGTCGCGCATGCGCTGACCGCCGACTCCAAAGAACTCAAGCGCGGGCTGGCGGCGCCGGAGACCTGCGATGAGTTGGGCCCCGTACATTTCACCGGAAGCCTCCCCGGCGGAGATCAGGATGCGCACGGGAACATTGTAAAGGTACCGGATGAGACGAGATTTTCCAGCAGACTGTGTGGTCCTTCGAGGGGCCACGCCGTCCAGGGCCGTGGTCGAAAAATCCTCGTCGCTGTAGGAATCGCACGCGAACGCTGGGTCCTTCGACTGCGTTCGGCTGGCGCCTCACTGCGCTCAGGATGACAGACCAGTTAGGGAGCAACCGGCGCAGACGGGATATCCGGGCAACGTCAAAGGCCCTAGTCGTCGGCGCTGGCGGTGACCTCGGGGGTGCGGCTGGAGGTGACCGGGATCTCCTGATCTTTGTACTGCAGCTGGTACAGCTTGTAGTAGACACCGCGCTCGGCCAGCAGTTGCTGGTGGGTTCCCATCTCGCGAACTTTGCCTTTGTGCATCACGATGATCTTGTCGGCGCGCTGGACGGTGGAGAGGCGATGCGCGATCACCAGCGAGGTTCGTCCCTCGACCATGCGGCTGAGCGCATCGCGAACCCGGAATTCGGTTTCGGTGTCGACGCTCGAGGTGGCTTCGTCGAGGATCAGTATCTGGGGGCTGTGCGCCAGTGCCCGGGCAAATGAGATTAGCTGCTTCTGTCCGGTCGAGAGGGTCGAGCCGCGCTCGCGGACTTCCTCCCCAAATCCCCCTGGCAGGGTTCGGATGAAATCGGCGAGGTTCACTTCCTCGGCGGCGCGTTCCACGTCTTTGTCCTCGATCCAGCTGGAGCCGAGGCGGATGTTTCCCCCCACGGTCCCGCTGAAAAGGAATGGGTCCTGCAGGACCACGCCAAAGCGGCGGCGCAGGTCGTTCAGATCCATTTCGCGGATATCGACGTCATCGATACGAATCGCGCCCCGCTGCACGTCGTAGAAGCGGAGCAGGAGCGAGATGAGCGTCGTCTTGCCAGCCCCGGTGTGGCCGACGACGGCGACCGTTTCGCCTGGATCGATGGTGAAAGAGACGTCGCGCAGCACCCAGTCTGGTTCGTCGGATTCCGCCAGCTGCTGAGCCGACGATCCATCGCCCGATCCACGCGCCGCAGATCCGCTGTGACCCAAAGTATCTGCAGTCGTGCCGCGAGCTCCGTAGTGGAACCAGACATGATCGAACTCGATGCGGCCTGGCCCTTCGGGTTTCTTCGTGACCAGTGGGGATTGAATATCCACCGGCGTGTCGAGCAGCTTGAACACGCGCTCGGCGGAGGCCATGGCGCCTTGCAGGATGTTGTACTTGTCGCTCAGATCCTGGATGGGACGGAAGAAACGCTGGGCATACTGCATAAACGCGACTAACACGCCGATCGTGGCCGTCCCGCGAATCACATCGCTCCCACCAAACCAAACGATGGCCGCGACCGCCACCGCCGACAGGATTTCCACCACCGGGTAATACACAGCGTATGCCATGATGGCGTCCTTGAACGCCTCCATGTGCGACGCGTTGATGGCCGAAAACTGGCGGAACGCTCGCTTTTCCCGGTTAAACAGCTGCAGTACCAGCATGCCGGAGACCGCTTCCTGCAGGTAAGAGTTGATGCGGGCAATGGCAACCCGAATGCGGCGGTAGGAGTCCCGCACCTTGACGCGGAAGATCATGGTCGCCCAGAAGATAATGGGCAGCACAGCGAAGGTGATGAGGGCCAACCGCCAGTTCATGCGCATCATGATGGCAATGATGCCGAGCAGGACAAAGACATCCTCGAAGATGGAGACGACTCCGGCAGTAAACATGTCGTTCAGCGCGTCGACGTCGGTAGTAACGCGCGTGACCAGCCGCCCCACGGGATTTTTGTCATAAAAGCCGATGTGCATACGCTGCAGGTGCTGAAAGATCTGGCTGCGCAGATCGAACATCACCATCTGGCCGGTCCACTGCATGTAATAGGTCTGGAAGAACTCGAAGAGGAAACTGAGCACCAGGGAACCGGCGTAGAGCGCCGCGACTTGAGCGATGCCTCGCATCGGCTCTCTGCTCAACCAGCGGTCCAGGAGCGAACTCGTCCCGGCGGTGTGGGCCAGGTATTTATCGATGGCGGTCTTGGTCAGGAAGGGGCCGAGCACATCGAGTCCCGCTTTGATCACGATCGACACCAGGGCGACCGTCACCTGCCACCGATAAGGACGGAGGTAGGTGAGCAACCGCCGCATGAGGCGGCCGTCGTACGCTTTGCCGAGGACCTCTTCTTCGTGATTGGCCATACGAGGCAGGTGCAAGACTACAGGCTTAAGAGTAATAGATGGCCGAGCGGGCGGCAAAGATGGAAAAGCTTGAGCTTCAGGGCTGCCGGGGAGGGACACAGTCGCTCAAGCGGGCATTCGCCAGGGGAGCAGGGTCGGGAGTATCGAGGTTCAGTTTCAGCCAATCGCGCAGCGGTTCCAGCGCCTTCGCGCCGCTCTCGGCCACGCGCAAGGCACCTCTCACATCGAACGCCGGCTCGTATTTCCAGAACAAGAGCGTCCGCGATTTGCCATGCACGGAGAGGGTCAAGGAGGTGACCTCGCCACCGGTCTGGAGCGGCCTGTGCGGGGGATACATTTCCGGTCGGTTTTGGATCTCCGGCCGGCCCAGAATATCCCGCAGCGCCTGCATTCCGCCGGCCTCGACCGAACCCTCATACACCGCGGTTGCGATGTCGTCGCTGCCCAACCGCTGGGACTTGGTTTCGCGATGGTAGCGGCCATCGGGATACACCACGGCGCACTGCTCCTCTCCTTCCTTTCCCTTGAAACTCGTGGTGCGAGCCAGAAAAACGAAAGGCTCGACGGTTTGCGGGGAGCGGATCATGAGTTCCGGCATGTGGGGCGGAGTGCAGTAGTTGCGGCCCTGCTCCTCGCGCAGTTTCACGCGGTACTTCACCTTCTTCACCTGGTTGAGCCACTGCGCCAGTGGAACCACGCTCCGGGTGTACACATGCCAGGTGGGTGGAGCAGGAAAGGACAGGTTCTGCCAACGCTCAGGCCGGTTGATGCTCAGCAACAGCTGGTCTTTGGGTCCGGCGAAGACCGGCTCAACGATCTTGTCCTGGGTGAGGGCCACGAGTTCGTTCTCTGCGGTCCATTGGCGCAACCGCTGCAGGTCGGGTTCGGCGATGGTTCCTTCGAGAATTACAGTTTGACCGTGCGCGTTGCGTTCGTAGTGGTACTGTCCGTCGCTGCGCACCAGGACGCAGGCATTTTCTTCGGCGTGCATTCGTTCCAGGCGCACCAGATAGGCAGGGGCGTGAGCGGGATCGTTCAGCGCTCTTGCAGGGAGGACGATTCCCAGGCAGAGGACGGATATGCGTGCGAAAGAACGCATACGTACAGACAGGCATTCTAGTGCTGTACGGGCGGGAAGGCCAAGCGATCAGGCAGCCAGTTTGCGCAGCACCAGGGCTGAGTTCTTGGAGCCAAAGCCGACACAGTTGCAGATGGCGTGCTCGATCTGCGCCTGGCGGCCGGGGTCAGGGACATAGTCGAGATCACATTGCGGATCGGGCTTGTCGAGGTTGATGGTGGGCGGAATCCGGCCCTCGTGCATCGCGATAAGCGTCGCGGCGAGTCCAGCCGCCCCGCAGGCGCCCTGGGCGTGCCCGATCTGCGATTTCAGCCCCGACATTGGGATCTTCCCTGCTTGCTCTCCGAGCGCGAGTTTCAAGGCCTTCGTCTCCACCCGGTCGTTCATCTCAGTCGAGGTGCCGTGCAGGTTTACGTAGTGAATGTCTACCGGCGCGAGTTTCGCTTCCTCAAGCGCGAGGGTGATGGCACGGGCCGGCTCCTCGGGAGAATCGCTCATGCGGACGCGATGGAAGGCTTCGCAGGTGGCTGCGTATCCGACGATTTCGGCCCAGATGCGCGTTCCGCGAGCACGGGCATGTTCGTAGTCCTCCAGCACGAACATCCATGCGCCCTCGGCCAGAACAAAGCCGTCGCGGTCGGCTGAGAAAGGTCGCGACGCGCGCTCGGGCTGATCGTTCCAGGATTGAGTGAGCGCGCGTAGCAACGAATATCCCTTAATGATTCCCGGGGTGATGGGCGCATCCACGCCGCCCGCCAGGAACATTGGCTGCACGCCGGCCTGAATGTGCTGGTAGGCGTATCCCAGGGCGTCGCTGGAGGAGGTGCACCCGGCGGTGACCACGTGGCTGTACCCACGGCACCCGAAGCGCATGGAAACTTCGCTGGAGATCGTCCCCATCGTCCCCGAGGGGATGCAGAAGAGGCTGACTTGCTTGACGTGTCCCGAGTGCCACAGGCGGTATTGCTCCTCGGAAAATTCCTGCGCCCCGCCGCCTGAGCCGAGAATCACGCCGATCTTGCGCTGCTCCTCGAGCGACATGGCGGCGTAGTCGAGTCCAGCACCCTGCAGAGCTTCGGCGGAGGCGGCGATCGCCAGGGGCACGACGCGCGAAACATGCTTGCGCTCGCGGGCATCGACCCAGGCCAGTTCGTCGAACTCGGGAATCTCACCGGCAATATGCACCGGCAGACAGCAGGGATCGAAGCGCGAGATGCGCTTCACACCGGACTTGCCGGCGAGAATGGCATGCGTGAAGGCGTTCTTGCCGATGCCATTGGGACTGACCACGCCCATTCCGGTGATGACCACGCGTGGGAGCATGCGAGCTTCAGTTAGACATTGCGAGAGCCCCAGGGACTGCAAAAGCAAACAGCAGGTACGACCCAAGTGGGATAATCAAGCGCGATGCCTCTCGGCCTGTATATTTCAGTTCCCTTCTGTCGCACGAAGTGCACCTACTGCAACTTCGCGTCCGACGTGTTTTCCCGCGCGGTGTTTGATCGCTACGTCGACAGGGTCTGCGCGGACATACATAGTACCCCAGAGCTCGCCCGGGCGATGGGAAGCCGCGTGGAAACGGACGCTGACTCTGTTTACCTGGGGGGTGGGACGCCCACGGTCCTAGATTCGCAGCAACTGCAGCGGCTATTTGTCACAGTGATGCAAAATTTTGGCTTGCGGCCGGAGACGGAAATTACGGTGGAGTGCGCCCCGGGAACGCTGAGCCCAGTTGTGCTCGAGACTCTGCTGAAATGCGGCGTGAATCGCGTGAGCCTGGGCGTGCAATCGTTCGTGGACCAGGAAGCAGCCTCGGTGGGGCGGTTGCACAAGCGAGATACGGTGCTCGACGACATTGTGCGACTGCGGCGGGCTGGTATCACGAATATCAATATTGATCTGATCGCGGGGTTGCCACATCAGACCGCGCAGAGCTGGAAGGTTTCGTTGGAGTCGGCGATCGGTCTCGGTGTGCCGCACGTCAGTGTCTACATGCTGGAGATCGATGAAGACTCGCGGCTGGGACGCGAGTTGATCGCGGGAGGCACAAAGTATCACGCTCACTTTGTGCCTGACGAGGAACTCACAGCGGACCTTTACGAGGCTGCCTGCGAGCAACTGAACGCCGCCGGAATTGGGCAGTACGAGATCTCGAACTTTGCCCGTGAGGGATTGGAGTCGCGGCACAACTTGAAATACTGGACGCGGCAACCGTACGTCGGGTTTGGGGTTGATGCGCATTCGATGCTGGTATCTGCCGGCGAGACATGCGAGGGGGTTCGGTTCTCGACCTCGGATTCACTCGAGGAGTATGTAGCCGGGGCGGCGGTGCGTCGAACGGATGTGTCGCGGCAGGGCGCGCTGGAAGAGACGTTCTTCCTGGGACTGCGGCTCACGGGGGGCGTGCATTTGGAAGAGGTGCGGGAGAAATTCGGTACGTTCGTCGTGACTGCGCTCGCGCCCGTTCTTGTCGATCTGGCAGGCGTTGGTCTCATCGACTGGGCGGGGGATTCCGTTCGCCTCACGCCTCGCGGACGACTGCTCTCCAATGAGGTTTTCGAACGCTTCCTCACGAGTGGAGCGAGCACTTCTGCCAGGTAAGGGGAGCAAAGCCGCGATATAATCGCGGCGTCATCCAAGGCCCTAGGTTACGTGGGGGCCCCCCTCAATTCCAAGAACGGCCAATCGAGAAAAAAGCCGGACTGAGCCGCGAATGTTATGAGCACGCTCGCTGACGACATTGCCGCCAGCGCAGCTGGATTTCCCAAGCACTGCGGGGTTCGGGATACCGAGCCGACTTCTCACCCGAGAGCTTATGGGAGATCGATCGATTCTTCGCTGAACATAGCCGCGCTGGCGCGGCAACGCCGGGTGGTTTGTTGTCGGCGGCATTGGGACAACGGCTGTTTGCTCTAGGTGCGTACATGGGTGAGGTGGTGCGTCGAAATCGAGGCGGAGATTGGGTTACGGACGACTCGAATCCAAGCGGGGAGATCTCGGTGGAACTCCGACTGCCTGATGGACTCGGATGTGGCCTGTCCAGCGCGCAATGAAGCGATTTCGGAATGGGCCCGATGACGGCATCCGGGATGGGGAAGCGGCGCTGGCTTGCAGGTCGGGCTGAAGCCCGAAGAGAAATGAAAGGCCGACGAAGCTACGCGAGCTTTTCCTCTAACCGTTCGGTCGGTCGGCGAAAGCTCATCCATACGCTTTAAGTCCGCTGTTCATGCGGTCTGGAGCGACTCTGGGAATCCGCGTCGGTGGTAACTTTTCTCGCTTAACTCCTCATGCTCTAATCAAGGTTTCTGGCTGGATGGGCTGTGCACATTTGCAAGGTTAGTTCCCGAAATCAAAAGCGAGAACCGTGTCCCGGGAGAGCACTTTGGATTTTCAGCTCAACGAAGAACAACTGCATCTGAAGAAAAGCGTCCGCGAGTTTGCGGAGCGCGAAATTCTGCCCAACGTCATGAAGTGGGATGAGGCAGGAGAGTTCCCGCTTAGCACCATCAAGGAACTCGGCAAGCTCGGGCTGCTGGGCACGATTTTTCCTGTCGAGTATGGCGGAGCGGGGATGGGCTACGTCGAGTATGTCACCGCCATCGAGGAACTCTCACGCGTGGACGGGTCGGTGGGCATCATTGTCGCGGCGCACACTTCGCTGTGCTCGAACCACATTTTTCTGGCGGGGAACGAAGCCCAGAAGAAGAAGTATGTTTCGAAGCTCGCGACTGGAGAATACATCGGCGCTTGGGGGCTGACCGAACCTTCTTCCGGGTCCGACGCCGGCAGCGCGCGCATGACTGCGGCGAAAGCAAAAGGCGGGTGGATCCTGAACGGCACCAAGACGTTCTGCACCAACGGCCACTATGCGGACGTGTTGGTTGTGATCGCCGTGACCGACCGCGCCGCGCATACGCACGGCCTGTCGGCGTTCGTAGTGGAAAAAGATGCGAAGGGGTTCCGGCCGGGCAAGAAGGAAAACAAGCTGGGCCTGCGCGCCAGCGACACGGCCGAACTCATCTTTGAAGATTGCTTCGTTCCCGCCGAAAGCTTGCTGGGACTGGAAGGCGACGGTTTCATCGACGCCATGCGCATTCTCGACGGCGGCCGCATTTCGATTGCGGCACTATCCCTCGGCATGGCGGAGGGCGCCTACGAAGCGGCGCTGAAATATTCGAAAGAGCGCAAACAGTTCGGCAAGGCGATCAGCGACTTCCAGGCGATCCAGTGGAAACTGGCCGACATGGCGACCGAGATTGAAGCTGCGAAGCTGCTTACTCTGCGCGCTGCTGCCATGAAGGACGCAGGCATGAAGACGACGCTTGAATCGTCGATGGCCAAACTCTACGCCAGTGAAGTCGCCGTGCGTTGCGCTAACGAAGGCGTGCAGATCCACGGGGGATACGGCTTCATCAAGGATTACCCGGCGGAGAAGTTCTACCGCGACGTCAAGCTGTGCACGATTGGCGAAGGAACGAGCGAGATTCAGAGGCTGGTGATTGCCAGGCAACTATTAAAGGACTGAAGCCATCTGGATCTGGCGTTAGGTTAGAGGGGCTCGCGACTTGACACTGAGCGGCGTGGCAGGTCCGCGCGCGGTGGTAGAGAATCACCAGGGGGCGCCGACGCCGCCGATAGACCCGGGGTCCTTGGACTGCGTTCGGCTCACGCTCACTTCGCTCAGGAGGACAAGCCGTGAGAATGCGCGAAGTGGCGCAAAACGGCCCTCCACCCCAGCCCCGCTGCCTGACCCCTAACACCTAAGACCCAAGGCCTAATACCCGACTCACTCATACCGCAGCGCCTCAATCGGATCCAACCTTGCAGCTTTGATGGCGGGGAGCATCCCGCTCACGATTCCTACGAAGCTCAGAATCATCGTCGATACGATCAGCATTCCGAGTTCGATCTTGAGATGGATATCGCCCTCACTGGCGTTTTCTTCGAAGGCGCTCCACAGCGTGAGCGATCCGACTCCCCATGAGACCAGGTAGGCGAGGGCGACTCCCGCCAGGCCGCCCAGGAAGGTGATCACCAGCGCTTCCGACAGGAACTGGAACAGGATGTGCCACCGGCGGGCGCCGAGCGCTTTTTCCACGCCGATCTCACGGGTGCGCTGGGTAACGGACACCAGCATGATGTTCATCAAGCCCACGCCGCCGATGCCCAGCGTCAGCAGGCCGATGAAGCCGAGCAGGATCTTGATGCCGGTCGTGATCACGCGCAGGTCGAGCAGGTCGGCGAACACATCGAAGACGAAGACGGCCCGCTTGTCCTTGGGATCGAAGTTGTGGTGAAAAGCCATCGAATCGCGCAAGGCTTTCACGACCTTTTCGTTGCTGCCCTCGTACTCCATGACGATGGAGTTCAGGTAGTAATTGTTCTTCACGTCGGTGATCCCGCTGAAGGGCACGTACACGTGTTCGTTCAGGTTGTCGTCACTGTTGTTGATGACGTGCTTCAGCACACCGACTACCTGGTATGAGATGCCGTCCACGCGGATGCTCTCGCCGATCGCATTCAACCCGGAGAAGAGCTTCTGCTTGAGGTCGGCGCCGATGAATGCCACGCGGGTGTGGGTGAAGTCGTCCGCCTCGCTGAACGCGCTGCCCTCGGCGAATTCCATGCGGCGCATACGGGAATAGTTGGCGTAGACTCCGCTGACCGCGTAGTTCCCACTGCGCGTGCCGTAGGCCACAGTGCACTGTTTGAAGACTTCCGGCGACATTCGCTTCAACAGCGGCACTTCCGCCTGAATGTGGTCGACATCGTTCATGGTCAGCCGGATCTCGCTGCCGGCTTTGGTGCCCCCGGCCTGCATCGAGGTACGGCCGGGAAAAACAAATACGAGATTCGTTCCGAACGAACGGAAAGCCGACCATAACCCGCGTTCGAAGCCGGACCCGTAGGCCAGCAGCAGCACTACGGTGGCAATGCCCCAGGCCATGCCCAGCATGGTCAGCACGCTTCGTCGGCGGTTGTGGCGCAGCGCTTCGTAAGCCTGCCGGAAAAGGTTGGGGATCATGGCTACTCCTGCCGCAGGGCTTCCACTGGCGGAAGCAAGGCAGCTTTGCGCGCGGGGTAGAGTCCTGCGCTTACACCGGCGATGGTCAAGGAGGCTATGGCGGCGAGCGCCGAGAGCGGCACGATGCGCGGTGTATCGAAGCCTTCGGGGGAAGGCAACATGGCCAGCACCGTGACAAATGCAATCGTGATCGCGAGCCCGATTCCGCCGCTGAATGCGGTCAGGAACGCGCCTTCGACGAAGAACTGGGTCATGATGTTCTGGTGAGTGGCGCCCAACGCCTTGCGCAGCCCGATTTCCTTGGTCCGCTCGGCCACGGATACGAGCATGATGTTGATGATGCCAATCGCGCCCAGGCCCAGGGTTACCAAACCCACCACGCCCAGGAAGTAGTCCATGGCGTTGAATATCTTGTCGACGCGCTGGGAGTTTTCGATCGTGTCCCAGTCCTCGAAGGCATCTTCCAGTTTGGGATTAAAGTTGTGACGCCGGGCGATGATCTCGTGGACTTCGGTCTTCGACGCCAGGTGCTCGGCCTTGTTCAGCGGGCGGTAGTTGATGAACGAGACCGCGTTCTCGACGTTATCGCCCTTTAGTGGAAACAACTCGCGCATGGTCTCGATGGGCACGAAGATGCGCGCGTTGGTGCCGTTGTTGCCGTCCTGCCCAACCTTGGCGAGAACGCCGATCACGTCGAAACGCACGCCGTTGAGGAGGATCGTGGCGCCAACAGCGGGGCGCCCGGGGAATACGTTCTTGAGCAACTCCCACCCGACCACGGCCACGCGGCGATGCTCGACGTTGTCCTGATCGTTCAACCAGCGGCCAGTGCCGATCGGGACGTTTCGAATCTGGTTATATTCGGGCGCGATGCCGAAGACCTGGCCGTTGGTCGATCCGTAGTCGCTCACGGCGCGAATATCCTCGCGGTTGATGACGGCGGAGACGGTTTTGAGTGTGCGCGCCTGATTGCGCAACGCGAGGTAGTCGTCATAGCTGAAGTGGTAGGTCAGACCGGATTGCAGATTTCCTTCCACGGCAGGAATGCGTCCGGGAAAGATGAACATGATGTCTTGTCCCAGGTTGGCCAACTGCTTGGTCTGGCCGCTGCGGAAACCTTCGCCCAGGCCGACCAACAACAAGAGCGAGCCGACACCCCAGGCGATCCCGAACATGGTCAGGAACGAACGCAGTTTGTGCGCCCACAACGTGGCCATGGACTGGCGGATGATGTCGAGGAGCATTCTCATAGCGGCATGCCCCCGGGCCACCTGGGGGGCGGTCCGGGGGCTCCGGTTCAAGGTTGGGCGGGGGGTCTCATGTCCCGCCCCGGTTGTCTGCTAGGGATACGTTTTGTGTAAGCGCGAAGTTCCCGCGAATGCGGAACATTGCCGGTTCGTTAGACTGTCTGTTTCGCGAAAGGGTTAGCCGGAGAAGGCTGCGAAATCAGCGGGTTATGGGCGTCCATTTTGGGAATCGCGTCTGATGTGTCGCCTCGCTTACCTTCTCACACCCTGAGGCGTCTAAGGCCCTTGTGTTGGGGTTCCCTGAGGACTGGCCATCGCCCTCACACAACATTCCTTAACACCTTCAGAAGCTCAGAGGAGGATTCCCGTGCCCAGACATCGTCTCCCCGTTGTGTTCGGACTCGTGCTGCTGCTCGCCAGCGCCTGCTTCGCGCAATCGACCCAATTGAATCTTCCGCGCGACAGCCAGCGTGCCTCAGTGACGCAGCGGATTGGCATCACCGATATCACCGTCAACTACCATCGCCCGCTGGTCAAAGGACGCACCATTTGGGGCAAGGTCGTCCCCTATGGACAAGTCTGGCGCGCCGGCGCAAATGAAAATACGACGATCACGTTCACCGACCCGGTGAGTGTGGAAGGCCAGTCGCTTGACAAGGGAACGTATGGCCTGCACATGATCCCGAACCAGGATCAGTGGACGGTCATCTTTTCGAAAGTAAACACGGCTTGGGGCAGCTTCAGCTATAAGGAGTCCGAAGACGCGTTACGGGTTTCGGTCAAGCCTGAGGCGACGGATTTTCGTGAGGCG
The DNA here is from genome assembly GCA_964641665.1 of uncultured Acidobacteriaceae bacterium. GTDB lineage: Bacteria > Acidobacteriota > Terriglobia > Terriglobales > Acidobacteriaceae > Gp1-AA133. Next base: position 73,570 of record CAZXKO010000077.1, on the reverse strand, counting down.
CTCGCCTACGACATCGACCAGCCCACAGAGAATACTGCCGTCGTGACCCTGCGCTGGGAAAAGGTCGCTGTGCCCTTCAAAGTGAGTGTCGACGTGAACAGCATCGTGCAAGACAGCCTGCGCAAACAACTGCGTGGACTTTCGCAATACACCTGGGATGGCTGGGACGATGCCGGGAACTATCTGCTTGCCCACAAAGACCTGGACGAGGCGCTTGAGTACGAGAACCGGTCGATCGGAACCGAGGAACGCTTCGAGAACTACAACACCAAGTCGCAGATTCTTGAGGCCATGGGCAAGAAAGACGAGGCCAAGGCTGCTCACGATAGGTCCCTTGCGATCGCGACACCCGCGCAACTCCACCAGTACGCATTTCAGTTGAAAGGCGAGAAGAAAGATGATGAGGCTTACGCCGTTTGGCGGAAGAATGCGAAGGACCATCCGGATTTGTGGTTCACGCACTCGGGGCTGGCGCGAGTCTACTCGGCGCAGGGCGATTTCGCGAACGCGGTAAAAGAGATGAAGATGGCCGAGGCGGGCGCTCCTGAGCAAAACAAGGTGTTCATCGACGCTGCCATCAAACGCCTGGAAGCGAAGGACGATATCAACAAGTAGCTCGGTATCGCAAAGAAAAGGGGCAGTCTCTAAACCGAGAGGCTGCCCTGTTTTCTTGCGGGACGACGGATCTCCGACTTTGTTTTTTCAGAGACGGGTGGGCGCACTAGGTTCCGAACCGCTCGGCGGCGCGCGCCTTGGCTTTCGCTGCCTCTTCTTCGCGGTTCTTCGGGGGCGCCGTGGTTTCGAGCGAATGCAGAAGGCGGCTGGAAATGGCGGCGATTTCCTCGATGGCCGCGTGGAACGCCGCTTCATTGGCCTTCGAGGGCTTGTTGAAACCGCTAATCTTGCGCACAAACTGGAGCGAAGCAGCGCGAATCTCTTCGTCGGTGACGGGTGGATCGAAGTTGAAAAGAATTCTGATGTTTCGGCACATGTTGACCTCTGAAGCCAGCCGAACTAGTCGGGCACGGTGAAATCGTAGATTCGCCCGGCGGCCGCGCCTCCGGAAGAACTGGCGACTGTACTATTGGACATCATCGCTTGCTGACCGGTGCCCATAAAGAACGCGTACTCTCCTGGCTTGAGATCAGCGTTGAGGGTGATCCGGTAGGTGCGCATGGCCACGTGCTCGGACTTGAACTCGACTTCCTTGTCGCGCTTCACGCCCGACTTCCCTGCCGTTACGCCGCCGAAGGAGCCGATCTGGAACTCGCGGCGGTTTCCTTTCGTCTCCAGTTTGATCAGGAGGAAATCGGAGGCGCTGGCCCCGTCGGGGACATAAAAATAGAACATCGGGTGTCGGTCTCTGACACGGTTCTTCGACGTCGGATTGTTGATGTAAGCGTCCCAATGTTGGGAGCGCAGGCCGTAGGTGAAGTAGCTGCCGGCCCGCCCTCCCACTTTCGCCTGGCTTAGAATCTCGCCTTCCACGCGCACGAACGTATAGCCATCTTTCCAGTACACACCCACCTCCGTGGGCGGAAGGTTGGGGTCCGCGGGCGCGGGTGCGCTGGCGGCATTCGCCGCAGCGGCCGCGGGCGGTGGCGCCGGAGCGGGGTTGATCATGACCTTGATGACCGCTTCTGAAACGTTCGCCGCCTTCAGGACTCTGAGACCCGCGACGCTGGTGTCGAAGCTGAGATCCTCCGGACGGGCTGCGCTGCGAATCTTGGTGATGATGATGTCGTCGGACAGGCCGAGGCCGGTCATATCGATGATGTCCTGGTTGGTGAGCCGGTGCGAAATCTGCTGGCTCCAGGCGGAACAGGCCAGCAGGACGCTCAAGAGCGCGACTCGGGTTTTCATCGGCAGCCTCCAGACTCAATGCCAGGTTGGATGCAAACGACGGTTGATACGGGGGCGCAACCGTGCGCCATTGTAACCAAACCCTGGGCGCAACGGAATGTCGCCCGGCCGTCCTTACCACAAGTGGAAGTAGCCGTCGCGGCGCTCGATCCTAACTTCGGTCCCGAACAGCGGCGAGAGGCACTCGGGTTGGAGCATCGCTTCCTTCGGACCATCCGCCAGCATCTGGCCGCTTCTCATCAGCAGGACGCGGGTGATTTCGGGAATGATGTCGGAGAGGTCGTGGGTCACCAGAATAATCCCGATGCCGGAAGCGGCCAGGGAGCGCATCGACTGGCGGAGGGAGGCGTGCGCCGTGAAGTCGAGCGAGTTGCTGGGCTCGTCGAAGAGCAAGGTTTTGGGAGTGTGCACCAGGGCGCGGGCGATGAGCACCCGCTTGGCCTCTCCTGAGGACATTTCGCACACGGAGCGCTCGGCCAGATGCTCGACCTCCAACTGCGCCAGCGCCGCCCTGGCGGCCGATTCCTGGGTTGAGTTGACACGGTGATGCGGCAGAACAGCAGCGCTGCTGAAGAACCCCGAGAGCACGACGTCAAGGCCAGTTGCGTCGGTGGTCAGGAACGACATCAGGTCATTCGAGACGATGCCCAGCAGGCTGCGAAGGTCGAAAACGTTCCAGCGTTCTTCTCCCAGGATGGTCATGCGGGAATTTTCACGGACCACCGGATAGCACTCACGCGTGATGGTCTTCACCAGGGTGGACTTGCCGCACCCGTTGGGGCCGAGGATGGCTACTTTCTCGTCGGCATGAATCTGCAGGGTGAGGTCTTTCAGAACCACATTCGACCCGCGCATGACGCGGACATTCTGGAGATCCAAGAGCGGGGGCTGGGACAAAGGCAATCTCTCTCCCGGTGTCTGCCATCCTGATAACGGGCGGATGGAAGGGCTGGTGCCATAGTAATGACGCTTGGGCAAAAGGAAAAGGCGGAGACCGACCTAATCTAAGCGCCCAAGAATGCTTCGCGGAAAGTGCGGCCGGACGCCTGCCAGAGTTTGCACGCTTCGAAAAGGATCACGGTCGCATACGTGACCGCCATCCAGACCAGGACCGCTTCGAAGGGCAATCCCGACCAGGCGCGAATCGAGATCCCCGTCATTCGCTCCGGCCGGTAGCCCCACCAACCGTAAGGGATCGCCAGTGTCGCTTCCCAGAAAAGGCTCACCAGAAGAATGATGAAGAGCGTCAGGCTGAGGGCGCGCCAGTTGATGAAGGGACGAACGACGGGGAAGAAACTGGCGGAGGGTACAAGGCCTCCGAGCACCAGAACGGTGAAGTATTCCGGCAGACCCTGGGGAGTGCTGGAGAACAGTCTCTTATACACGACTGCGGCGGCAATCGCGGCCCCGCCGAGCACGGCAGACGAAGGGTGGAATTGCAGCAGGCGTCGAATCTGGCGGGCTTCGCCGGGATAGTCGGGGAGGTTGTAGGCGGCGAGCCAGAATTCGTCGAGCCAGATATAGATGAGGAGAATCGTGATGAACCCGGTGAAGTAGAAGACGTACTCTTCGATGGGCACGGGGCCGTGCAGCGCCCACGCGCCAATCCCCAAAGTGGCGGCCGGGTTCGGAAAAGAAAAGAACCTGTGGGCGAAGAAGAAGTCGAGCGCAAACCCGGCGGGAACCAGGACGCGAATCGTGCGCCAGAAGGCACGCTGCGGGATGTCTAGCCCTTCCGACGGCAGGAACCATCCCGCGATCACGGCGATTGGAATGATGAACAGGAGCAGGCTCCAGGTGTAACCGTGCGGGGTGGGATCGGGAGGAACGGTGAGGATGGCGGGCGCGCGGACCTCGTGCAGAGTAATAGCGGCAGGGGCGGCAACCATGGCGAGCATAGTGAAGACGATCCAGCCAGCCAGGCGCGGAGAAACGGAACGCGTGGGAGAGGAGGACATGGCATGACTCCGGGAAACTCGGCTTAGTCGGACGAGTCGAGTTTGTCACAGAATCTAAGAGAATCTTTGCTTCTCTTATAGGCTCCGGGTTGGGGTTGGCGTGCGCCGGGTCTAAAGTTTTGCTCCGTTCATGCCGATGGCGGGGATACGCCTGACTGCGGGGAGCACGCCGCCGGGGCTTGAAATGCCATGCCGAACCGCGCCAAGGGCCGTATCGTCATGCCGGCGCCCGGCATTGGTGTCTTGAGAGCACTCTCGTACGTGCTAAAGCCTGCAAAATGGGGGCAGGGGCAACCCTTGGCCCGCGGTTGTTCGCGCAGAACCTGCTGGCCGCGGCGGCGTATTGGGGATCGGCGACGCTGGTGCGGTGGTATTTCACCCAGTACCAGATGTGGCCGGCGGCGATCTGGCTGCCGGCAGGGATCGCCTTGTTTGTGGCCCTAGCGGTGGGCCGCTGGAGTTGGCCCGGCATTTTCCTGGGTGCCATGCTGACGAACACGGTCAGCTTTGGCGAGCCGGCTGCGCGGGCGGCAGTCCTGTCTCTGGGCAACACCATCGCCCCGATCCTGGCAGAGGAACTGGTGCGCGCCAGGATCCGCAAGGAGGAGCCGTTCGCGCGAGTCATCGAAGTGCTGTTCTTCGGCCTGGGCGCTCTTGTGGATGGCATGATTGCGGCAACGATGGGCGCCACCACGATCTGGGCGCAGACATCGGCGCCGCTGCGCGCCCTGCCGACCCGGTGGTTCGAGTGGACGTTGTCGGACGCGGGCGGTTGCCTGCTGCTGGCGCCACTGTTTCTGCTGGCGAGGTCGGAACGGTCGAGTAACTTCGGCGTCAGCACGGCGCTGTCGGTTCTGTCGGTCGTCTATCTTCTATTTGGAACGACCGGGATTCTGGCGGCGGACGCAAGGGCAAGCTTTCTGATTCTGTCGCCGCTGCTGTGGATGGCGGTGCGGCTGTCGCTGGAGATTGCCTATCCCATGCTGGTGCTAGTGATGGGGGCGACCATGGCCGGGACTTTGGAGGGGTACGGTCCGTTCTCCGGCGTCCCGCGAGGGGGCATGCTGGCCATATTTGCCCAAATGGCGAATGGGTTCGGGGCGTCGGTGTTGCTGCTGGGTGGGGCCGCCAGTGAGCAGGCCTTGCGGAAGCTAAACCTCGACCTCCGAAGAGCGAGTCGAGGAGCGGACCGCCCAGTTGCGCGAGAGCCAGCAGCAGTTGGAAAAAGCAGCGTTCTTCGATCCCCTTACCGGCTTGCCCAACCGGCGGCCGCTGCAGGAACGCTTTGGCGCCTGTGGTGTGGCGGCGCGGCGTAAGGGCGACGGTTTCGCGTTGTTGATCCTCGACCTTGATCGCTTCAAGGACATCAACGACAGCCTTGGCCACGACGCAGGAGACGCGGTGCTGGTGGAAACCGCCTGCCGCCTCACGACGGCGGTGCGCGACGGTGACGTAGTGGCGCGCATGGGTGGCGACGAATTTGCCATCCTGTTGGCCGAGACTCGCGAGCCGGGCGACATCGACCAAGTGTGCAAACGCCTCGTCGAGAAGCTGCGCGAACCGATCTCCTTTCATGATTCCACCTTGAACACGAGCGCCAGCATCGGGGTGTCGCTTTTTCCCGATCACGGCGCGAGCTGGCAGGCGGTATACAAGGCAGCCGATATGGCCCTCTACGAAGCCAAGCGCGCAGGCCGCGGGTGTTGGCATTGGCATGTTCCCGAAACGTCGCCTGCGGGCGGCCTTGTCCCAAGTTGAGCACAGTCTCCTCGCCTGCGAGGCTCTCAAGTCTTCCGGCGCGCCGCCCATAGGCAAGAGGGGGGTTATCAGCCGTGAAGATTTTACTGGTGGAAGACAGCCGTAGCCTCCGGCTGGAGAACGAGCGCGCCCTGCAACGGGCCGGCTATGAGGTCCTTTGCGCAGAGGACGGGGAGGAGACGCTACAGCGGGCGCGTGAAGAGTTTCCCGACGTCATCCTGCTTGATCTACTGTTGCCACGAATCAGCGGGCTCGAAGTGCTGCGCCGCCTCAGGCGCATGGCCGAGACGGCTGACATCCCGGTCGTAGTCCTCAGCGGACTATCGGGAAAGAACCGGGAGCAGCTCATCGCGGAAGGCGCCGACGATTACCTGGAAAAAAATGACATCATGCCGGACAAGGGAGTGAATCTGCTGCCCAAGGTTCTGGAAGACGTAATGTGCAGGATCGGACGGAAGCACAGAGTGAATTTCAAGCAGACGCCAATTTTGAAGTAGAGGCAGTCCAGACTGGGATTGCCCGTCTCGGGCTTGGTGCACAGCCCATAGTGCCTCGAAACGTTCCAGCCGAGAGTGCACCTCATCCGCGACGTGAGCATTCGACCACCTCAGTTTGGCGCATCCGTGGCTTCTGAGTTTGGCGCTCCTTTCGGTACAATCGCCGACAATATTCATGCAAGAAGCGGCTTCACCCTAATTCCACTGGAAGTAAGCGAGAATGAAGATCTGGAAGGCGCTCCTGGCAGCGCTCGTCATCATTGTGGTCATCGGAGCGATTGGCGGGGCCCTTTTGATTTGGCGAGGGTTCCGCGCTTCGGCAACGCCTCCGGCATGGGAAGCGGCTTTGGCCAGAACCGCGCGGAACCTGGCCATCCCTCGTCACGAACGCAGCCAGAAAATTCCGTTTGGGGCAACTCCTGAGCTCCTACAGCAGGGCCGCACATTGTTTCTGACCCAATGCGCTACCTGTCACGGCATCGATGGCAGCGGGAAGGCGGCGTTGGGCCTGAATCTCTATCCCCGGGTGCCGGACTTGCGAGCCGCATCCACACAGGATCTCAGCGACGGCGAAATTCATTACATCATCGCAAATGGAGTCCAGTTGACTGGAATGCCTGCCTGGGGCAACCGGCACGGGGAATCGTCGGGCGACAGTTGGAAGCTGGTTCTTTATATTCGCAGTCTGCGTCCACTTGGCAAGCAAGAAAAGGCGCAAGAGGCAGCGACGACCGCTTCCGCGCACCACGTGGGCTCGCAATCCTGTGCAGAATGCCACGCGGAGATCTATGCGCGCTGGAAGAAAACGCCCATGGCGAACGTTGTGCGTGATCCGCGCGCATATCCCGATGCCTTCATCCCCGACCTCGCAAACAACACGGTCGCGAAGTTCTCCAAGGATCAGGTTGCGTTCGTGTACGGAAGCCTCTGGAAGCAGCGGTATTTCACCAAAATCGGAGACGACTACTTTCCCTTCCCGGCGCAGTGGGACGTGGCGAATCATGCGTGGCGTCCCTACATGGTTCCTGTGAAGGGCGGCGACTGGTGGGGGGCGGTGTATCCGCCGGACAACATGCAGCGTCCTACCGGCCCGACGTGCGACGGCTGTCATTCGGTGGATTACAACATTCGCAGCAAGCAGGTGGCGGAGTGGAACGTCGGCTGCGAGCGTTGCCACGGGCCGGGCAGCGAGCATATCGCGCATCCTTCGCGCGGCAATATTCTTAACCCGGATCAGATGGACGCGGCTGCCGAAACCGATACCTGCGCCCAGTGCCACTCGCAGGGACAGCCTCTGACTAATCCGATCGAGGGCCGATACTACGATTGGCCGGTTGGCTACCACGTGGGGTTACGTCTGCAAGACTTCTGGAAGCTCGAGGACTGCACGCTCGGGCAGACAAGCTTTTACTACTTCCCAGACTGCACCGCGCACAAGAATCGCATGCAGGGCAACGACTTTGTGCAGAGCGTCATGTACCGGCACGGAATCACGTGTTCTTCCTGCCATGATGTGCATGGCACGAGCAATTACGCGCAACTGAGAAAACCTGCGAACCAGATCTGCCTTGATTGTCATGGTCCATCCTCACCGAATGGGCCTCGCACGGCCACGCTCGAAGAACACACACACCACAAAGACGGTAGTCCCGGCAGTGTTTGCGTTGCTTGTCACATGCCCGCGATCGAGACGGAAGGCGTTCCCGGCACTTTTGTTCATGCTCACACCTTCCGCTTCATTTCCCCTGCCATGACGGACAAGTACGGAATTCCCAATCCCTGCACTTCCTGTCACAAGGACAAACCGACGGCTTGGGCCGAGGAGGCTGTCAGTCACTGGCCTGAGCAATCCAGCTGGCGAGAGCGGTTCTAACTGGGATGGATCTGCTTCAATATAGCTTCCTTGGATTACATGGCCAGTCTGACCTACCCTGTGCTCTCGAAGATTTTCAACGACTGGAAACTTTCGGCGTCCTCACCGTCGGCAGCGGACGACTGGTCGACGTCAAGGTGTTCGGCGATCCGAATCAGGACGGTAACTCCTCGAACGACCGCCTGCCCGGCTAGGGCTGCAACGCGTTCCTGGGTCCCGACTACGCGACCACGGACTTGCGGCTCACTCGGCGCCTTTACCTCCGGCCCCGGTACAAGCTCGAACTGGTGGTGGAGGTCTTCAATGCCCTGAACCGGGATAACAAGCGGGTCGTCATTACCGACGATGGGTTCACCAGCACCGCCACCGATTTCGTACAGTACTCCAAGACCTTGGGAATCCAGTACTTCCCGGTGTATTTCCAGCGGCCTGCGAACCTGGTAGCCGCGACCAGTGCCTATGATCCAATTCGCGCTGCGATTGATTTTCTAGGGGAAACTCATATGACGATCTGCGGGCAGATCACCGGCCTTAACGGATAGGACGAGAGGCTAGGAAGCCAACCCTCCCCAAGCCTGGAGCTGCCTGTAAACACTCTCTTACAAATCACTCGCCGCGATTCCCACTTGACTTGCCTGCAGAATATTGCAATAACTATCCGGTCCATCGGGACGAGTTTGGGGGTGTAGTTCGTTTGGCGGAAGTCAGGATACAAGAGGGAAAGTCCCTCGAAAATGCGCTGCGGTGCTTCAAGCGCAAGGTGCAACAGGAAGACATCATTAAGGAGGTCCAGCGCCACTCCTTTTACCTGAAGCCCCGCGAAAAAGAACGTGTCAGGGAAGCTCTGGCACGGGAACGAAGCCGCAAGAAGGCTCGCAAGGAACAAAACTGACATCCCATGGGCCGCCGCCCTCCAGGCGACTGGCCCATTGCTTTTTCCCCAACCGTTTCGAGTTCGGAAGCGCCGGACTTCTCCCACGGTCCTCCTCTGGCGTTTCTGTTCAGACGCTGTAAACCTGCGTGACCCGCAGGTGGGCCGAACCCGGGTAGAAACTTCGAGGGGGGGTGCTAACGACTGTGCGCGTACTCTCGCGCATGGGGAAGCCTCGTGCGTTCCCACGCGACGGGATGCGATCGGGGAATGGGGTGAGGGATGGAATTCCAGGACAAGGTTCTCAAGTGTATCGACTGCGGTGCCGACTTTATCTTCACTGCGGGCGAACAACTCTTCTTTTTCGACAAGCAGTTCAAGAACGAACCCAAGCGCTGTAAGGCCTGCAAAGCGAAACGTGTTTCCGTTTTGGGTGCTCCCGTGCCGGGGCAAGTGCCTAATAAGACCGAAACCCGGACCACCTGTTCGCAGTGTGGCAAGGAGACAACCGTCCCCTTTAAACCCACGCAAGGTCGTCCAGTGTTCTGCCGGGAATGTTTCATGCAGAAACGGCAGACGGCGGCGTCCGCTTAGGATCCGGGTTCGGGACTACGGTGGGCTAGCAGGTTTTCGAGTTGCTGTACCAGCTGCCGGGTAGCGATGGGCTTGACCAGGAAGGACTCCACGAAGTCTTTCCGCCAAGCATCCTGGAGCGGATAAGCGGTGAGGATCGCGGTCACAGGGCGATAGCTCTGGGCGCGCGCCTCGCGCAAAACTTCCAGTCCGGCGTCGTCGGTTTCCATGCTGACGTCGGTGATGACCATTTCGTATTCGTGTGTCCGCAACTTCTTGCGGGCCTCCGCGCCGGAAAAAGCAGTGTCGACGTCAAAGTGGTTCAGCTCAAGTACCGCTTTCAGGGTCAACAGAACCGCCTGATCGTCGTCGACCAGAAGCAGCCGCCGTTTCATCCGAGAGACCCTCACAAAATTTTGAGACGCAAAATGACAGTTACAGCACGCTTGAGAGCGTGTCTGCAAGTGAAAGTTCAGACAGAAATCCCTTGGTGAGTCGGAACTGGCCTGGGTGCGCTGCTACTATAGTACCGTGGCCAGTTTTCACGTACAGAATTTTGGCTGCCGTGCGACGCAAGCCGATGGGGCGGCGATCGAACGGCAGTTCGAAGAGCGCGGCTGGGCGCGAGTCGCGCAAGCGAGGGACGCCGAGGTCGTCGTCCTCAATACGTGCACGGTAACGGCGTCGGCAGACCAGGACGCTCGCGTCGCGATCCGTCGTGTCCATCGGGAGAACCCCCAGGCGCGGATCGTGGTGACCGGATGCTATGCGCAACGGTCCCCGGGGGAGCTTGCGGCCTTGCCGGGCGTGGCGCAGGTAATCGGAAACTCCCACAAGCATCGGCTGGCTGAAATTACGACCGGGCACAGGTATGCCACTGAGTGCTCCGAGGACACCGATGGTAGTCGTGGATTCTTCCCGCTGGCACGGCTGGCCGGCGTTTCGGCCGAGGGAAGCGTACCTCCGACGGTCGACGACCAACGGCCGATCTTTGTCTCCGACATTTTTGCGCACACGGAACTGCTGGCTGCTCCGGTGTTCGATGCGGCGAACGAGCGGACGCGCCCTAACCTTAAGGTGCAGGATGGATGCAATAACCGGTGTTCGTTCTGCGTGATTCCGTACGTGAGGGGACAAAGCCGGTCGATGAAGCTGGAGCAGATTCTTCGCGAGGTGGACGCGCTGGTTGCCTCCGGATACCGCGAACTGGTGATTTCCGGAATCAATCTGGGGAGATGGGGAAGGGATCTCGAGGATAGCCACCAGCTTGCTGTCGTCAGCTCTCAGCGAAACCATCCCCATGCGGAGTTAGTTGGCGCAAGCGCCGTCTCGGTCGCAAAGAACTCGGGGCTGCTGGATACAGAGCTCGTGGTTGGCCAACGACCAACGACGAACGACCAACGACCGGGCTTCGAAGACCTCGTCCGTACCATCCTCGACCACACCTCGCTCGAAAAGCTCCGCATCAGCTCGGTCGAGCCCATGGATTGGAGCGATGAGTTGATTGGGCTGGTAGCAGGTTCTGCGCGCATCGCGAAGCACGCGCACGTGCCGATGCAGTCCGGCAGCGACGCGGTGTTGCGGAGGATGCACCGAAAGTATCGTCCACGGCATTACCGGGAGAAAATCGAAAAAATTCGAGCGGCTATGCCGACTGCCGCCATCGGGGCGGACGTGATGGTGGGATTCCCGGGGGAGACCGACGCGGAGTTCGAAGAAACCCGGCGCATGGTGGAGGAGCTTCCCCTAACCTATCTGCATGTGTTCACGTATTCGGCGCGGCCGGGAACACCGGCGGCAGACATGAGCCGACAGATACCCGTGCGGGTGGCACGCGAGCGGAACCGCATGCTGCGGGTATTGGCAGGGGAGAAAAAGACGGCTTTTATGCGAAAGTTCGTGGGAGCGACCGTGGAGGCGATCACGCTGAACGCGTTCGACGGGGAGTGGACGGAAGCACTCACGGAGAATTACTTGCCTTTGCGTCTGCGGGGGAAACACAGCCCCAACCGTTGGGTGCGGGCGTGGGTCGAGGATATGGTGGAAGGGGAGTTGATGGCCAGCTTTGGCCCTCCCGGCCTCAGCCTTTAGGCTCTTGGCCCGCGGCGGGAGAATTCGCGAAGCGGGCTTTCAGCGAGAGAAAATAGCGCTCCACGATAAAGTAAGACGCTGATGCGGCCAGTATCGTTAACACCACCGTCGCGGCCAGTCGAACCAGCAAAGGAAAGTGAGCGGTGAACTTGTTTGCGATCCCTACGGTCAGCTGTTGGTAGAGGTAGATGGAATAGGAGATTCGTCCCAGGTATCGCACCCACTTCCAATCAAGCGCTCGCCAGAAACCTCGCCCGCTGAAAGCGATGGCCGACACAATCAGGAACGCGCTCAGCACGAAAGCTCGCGGGCGAGTTCTGCTCCACGTAAGAGCAAAGGGCCAATCCCAGGACAGTCAGGGCCCCGGGCATCCAGGTAGAGCAGAGAAACGCCCATAGTCTGACGAACATTCCCGACCGTAGGCTAACGGCGAGCAGACAGCCGATCAGAAGGTGGTCGGCGCGCATGTCGAACGCTTCGTAAGCGTAACCCTGCCAGACGTGAAAGCCGAAGCGCATTACGAAACGGTACAGCCAGAGTGCGCCAATTATCCCCACGAGCGTGTGCGCCATACGACGGCGATCCCGGGACAGCGCCAGGAAGGTGATCGGCCAAAGGAGATAGAACTGCTCTTCCACGGCCAGCGACCAGGTGTGACTCAGGCCGGTGTTGGGATCGCCGAAAATTCCCTGGTAGTAGTTGTTGACATAGAAAAACGAACACAACGCCTGCGCCCACCGAATGGTTTTGTGAGAAACCAGCAAGGCCGCGATCAGTAGAAACCAGTAAGCATAGAAGGCAGGAAAGATGCGAAGGGTGCGGCGGGCATAGAACTTCCGGAGAGAGACGGTGGACGTGCGTTCTTGCTCAGCGAGGAGCAGCCAGGTGATCAGAAAACCGCTGAGAACGAAAAAGATCAGCACTCCGAGACCTCCGGAGACCCCCGGTAATCCGAAGTGATAAAAGACCACCAGGAACGCCGCGACCGCGCGAATGCCATTGAGTCCCGGCAACTCCGCTTTGCTCAACCCGCGGCTGAGGTTCGCGGGCAGTTCGCGAGCGTTCGGGGCAACGAGGGTTTGAGCCGGTGAGTTCATGGTGTTCCGTGAAGTGCATAAACGTAGGGTTGTGTACTTCACTTACGGGTTCCTGGTGCACGGAATGCTGATTGCCCGGGACTACGTTCCCTACCCCGAGGGGGTGTACCAATCGGGGGAGGCAGCGCGGAGCCACATGCCGATTGGGTTGCTGGGCCTTCTGGTGGCGATGGCGGTGTTTGCGACTGTTTATGCGAGAGGCTGCCAACGGGCTCGTGGGGTCGGGGAAGGCGTGGGGTTGGGTCTGTTGTTTGGAATTTTCATGGCAGGGGCATTCGCGGCGGTCAACTATGGGACGATTCAGATCAGCGGGAAGCTCGCGTTGGAGTTGGCGGGTAGCGCGCTGGTGGAGTGGACATTGGTGGGGGTCGTGGTTGGGTTGATCTACGAGCCCAGAGCGGCTGCGAACTGACTGATGCCGTCCGCCCCTGCCTGAGCGGACACGCACCCGCAAACCAGCAGCTTCCTCCGCCTACGCTTCGCACAGCGTCGGAATGACAAATGAGAAATGTGTGGTTACAACTGACCTTTAACTTCCAAAAACATTCCTCTCCAGAAATGCATTGCGGAATTTGCCCTGTGGGTCGTATTTCCTGCTCAGTTCGATGAACTCGGGCAATTTCTCATAACTGGACTTCAGTTGCGACGGCGGCATCGTAAACAGCTTGCCCCAGTGTGGGCGGGCTTTGAAGGGTGCCAGTTCCCTCTCGATCACAGGCAGCAACTGGCCGACGGCCGGCCAGTCCTGTTTCCAGGTGAAGTGGATGGCGACGCTGGGTTGCTGGTAACAGGGACTCATCCAGAAATGGTCGGCGGCGATGGCGCGGATCTCGGAAATCATCAGGTGCGGTGTCACCTGGTCGCGCAGACGCTCCACGGCCAGAATGGCTTCGACGGCGTGCTGGCGTGGGACGAAGAATTCCGATTGCAATTCTTTGCCGGCGCTGGGAGTGAATCCCATGCGGAAGTGCGGCAGGCGCTCGTACCACGGGCCGGGCACGCCCATTTGTTCGGTACAGTTCTCAGCGGAGAGTTCGGCGATGGGGTGAAGGTTTTTCGTCGCGCGTTTTGCGCCGAAGAATTCTGGCTGCGGGTCAAATGCCTGACCGGGCTCGGTGCGGCTCTTCAACCAGACTTCGTTGAGGCGTTGCTTTTGCCAGTCGGTAAACAGGCTGACGCTGTAAGCGCTGGACTCAATCGCGTCGAAGTGTTCCTTGAGCTGGCTGAGCGGCAGATTCTCGTAAACGTATTGCCGCATGAGATAGGTTGGCTGGAGGTCGAGTGTGATCTTGGTGATGACGCCAAGCGCGCCCAGGCCGACCACGGCTCCGTGAAAAGTACCGGCGTCATCGTGGCGGGACAACTTGACGACTTCCCCGGAGGCGGTGACCAGTTCGAGCGCAGCGACTGCCGTGGGCAGATTGCCGTTCTTCTCTCCGGAGCCGTGTGTGGCTGTGCTGCAGGCGCCGGCGACGGAAATATGAGGCAGGCTGGCAAGATTGTGGAGCGCGAATCCCTTTTCGTGGAGGTAGGGGCAGAGCTGGCCGTAGGTGATTCCTGCCGCGACGGTAACGGTGCGCGCCTCGGGGTCCAGGGTGATGACCTGGTCCATGGGCTTCAGCGAGAGAAGATTGCTGGTGCTGTCGGCGATGTCGTTAAAGCAATGGCGGGTGCCCAGAATCTTCAGATGGGGCTGTTGCTTGACGAATTCGCGGATCTGATCGAGCGAAGTGGCGGAAGTCAGGTGATCGGTACTGTATTCGAGATTGCCGGCCCAGTTCTTCAATCTCTCGCCTGCGGCGGAAGCAAAGAGAGGCGCAAGAGCGGGGGCTGTCATCACGGCAGAAAGAAGCTTGAGGAAGGTTCGTTTGTCCATGTCTAAGACCCTCCGCCTGGTCGGCGAACCGGAATCTGTTTTTCATTCGAGAAGCGGCGGACATTGTACAACCAAAGAGCCGCGCGGGACCCGTTCTCCCAAAATCTGCTTTCTTTGTCCTAGCTGAAACGTCGACACGCACGAAGTCGCCTGAACTAGAATGTTCGGTCGCACCCTCCGTGAAACTGATCCGCAGGAGTGAAAGTGGCGTATGCGCATTTTGAAAGCATTATTTGTGATTTTTCTGCTTGCACCAGCGGCGCTATCGCAGAGCACCGGACTGCACGGCGTCGTTCTCGACGACATCGACCGCAAAGTGGATCCATGCACGGACTTCGCGGAGTTTGCCAACGGTGCATGGCATGCGCGGAATCCGATTCCGGCTTCGATGGACCGGTGGAGCCGGCGCTGGCAGGCAGGGGAAACTGCGAAAGATAAGTTGAAGGACATTCTGGAAAGTCTGCCGGCGCAGAATCCAAAAGGGAGCACCGAGCAGATCATCGGAGACTACTATGGCGCCTGCATGGACGAGTCGCGGATCAACACTCGCGGAATTGAGCCGCTCAAGCTCTGGTTTGCCAAGATTGAAGGCGCGAAGGATATGGCTGAGTTGCAACGGGTCATGATTGAGTTGCAGGACATCCAGGTCGCGGCACCCTTCAATCTGGGGAGCTCACAGGACTTGCACAAGCCGACTCAAGTGCTGGCCGATATCGGTGCGTCGGGTTACAGCATGCCAGACCGCGACTACTACCTGAAACCCGACGATCGATTCAAAGAAGCGCGCTCGAAATACGTGGAACATGTGGCCAAGATGTTCAAGCTGGCAGGGTGGAACGACAAATCCGCCGCGGCCGGGGCCCAAACGGTCATGACGATGGAGACGAAATTCGCGGGAGCGACGCTCGACCGGGTAGCCCTGCGCGATCCGAGCGCGACCGATCACAACTCGACGTTTGCGCAGCTGCAGGCCATGGCCCCGCACTTCGACTGGGCCGGGTTCTTTCAGCACAAGCAACTTCCCCAGGAGGTCGACCTGAATGTGGATCAGCCCAAGTTCATGCAGGAGGTGGATCGGCAACTGCAGCAGACAACGCTGGGCGATTGGAAAGTGTACCTGGAGTGGAACCTGCTGAACTCCACCGCCGAGGCATTGCCGGCGGCCATCGAGCGGGAAGACTACGAGTTCTTCGGGAAGTATCTGCGCGGCACTAGTGAAATGAAGCCGCGATGGAAGCGTTGCGCGGAACAGACTGACCGGTACCTGGGCGAGGCGCTGGGCAAAAAGTATGTGGAGAAGTATTTTCCGCCCGCGGCCAAAGCGCGCATGCAGGAACTGGTCCGCAACCTGCTGCTGGCGATGCGCGATGACATTCTCACCCGGCCGTGGATGAGCGATGAGACCAAGGAACGGGCCATGGCAAAGATCGCGACGTTCAATCCGAAGATCGGCTATCCCGACAAGTGGAAGGACTATAGCCAGGTGGAGATACGGCGGGATGCGTTCTTCGAAGATAATCTGGCCGGCCGGCGGTTTGTAGTTGAAGATGACCGCCTGACGATTGGCAAACCTGTGGATCGAGGGCGCTGGGGCATGACGCCGCCGACCTCGGACGCATATTACAACCCTCAGTTGAACGAGATCGTCTTCCCCGCCGGCATTCTGCAAGCGCCGGCATTCGACGTCACGGCAGTTGACGCGGTGAACTATGGTGCCATCGGGGTTGTCATCGGGCACGAGATTTCTCACGGGTTCGACGACCAGGGAGCGCAGTTCGACTACCTGGGACGACTGCGAAACTGGTGGACCGACGAAGACCTGAAGCAGTTCCAGGCACGTGGGGCGTGCGTGGTCAACCAGTTTGACAATTACTTCATCGAGCCCGGCATTCATCACAACGGGAAGCTGGTGCTGGGCGAGAGCATTGGCGACTTAGGCGGGGCCAAGATGGCTTTTCTGGCGTACCAGAAATCTTTGGTGGGCAAGCCACGTCCGCTGGACATCGACGGTTTCACGCCCGAACAGCAGTTCTTCATTGCGTGGGGCCAGTTTCGCGGGGATCACATTCGGCCGGAGCAGCAGCGATTGATGGTGCAGACCGATCCGCACCCCATTGCGAAGTACAGGGTGATCGGACCGCTCGGGAATTTGCCAGAGTTCGGGAAGGCATTTCAGTGCAAACCCGACGCGGCCATGATACGGCCGGCCGATAAGATCTGCGAGGTCTGGTAGGGCGGTGCTTATTGGACCATGTGCTGCCAGTTAAGAACCAGATTCATGGGGGACTCCCCGTGATGGCCGACGATCCGGGTGGCCAACGTGCGCTTGCCGTCGGGCATGATGGAGAGAATGTCGATGTCCTGAGGAACGGTCATAAGTTCTTTCGGAGCTGAGAACTCTGGTTTACCACCTGTGACGCGGAAGTCGACGCTGTAGAGTTTGTCTCCCTGAATGTAACGCAGGCTTTTGCCATCAGGCGACCAGTCGGTTTCGGTGGTGCGATTATCGGCTGTAAAAGCCACTGAGCCGTTGGAGACTTGCCACTTCGATCCGCCGCCGGGAAAGGGTGTTACGTAAAGCTCTTGCGTGCCGTTTTCATCGGAAGTGAAGGCCAGCCAATCGTCGTCGGGAGAGATCTTGCCGTCACTCTCGGAGTAGGGACTGTTGGCTACCGGCACCAATTTGCGGTCACCAGCCAGGTCAATAGCATAAAGATCGAAGCTGGTCTTCGGATCCTGAATCGAGACGATAGCATAACGACCGTCGCGGGATTGGCTGACAACGCCCATCCAATCACCGATCTCGGCCAGCTTTTCTTCCTTGCCCGATGCTACTAGCGAGCGCTGCACCAGAACGCTGTTGAACCCAGTGGTGGCAGACGTCAACACAGTCCGACCGTCCGCTGAAACCACGCCCCGCTGGTCTGCCGCGGAATCCGGAGTCAGGCGCGTGATGGTTTTGCGTTCGGTGTCGGCCAGCCACAAGCTGTCTCCGTGGCCGTCGGGGTTGTCGCGGAACAAGACGGCGGTGTGGCTGGAAGGAGAGAAACTGGCGCCATCGTAGGGAGCAGGGTCCCCCCAATGCTCCAATTCTTTGCCCGCCGGATCCAGCCAAACCAACTCCCGATTTTCCCGGGATGCTTGGCGGTAGAGCAGGACGTTCTGGGACACCGAAAAGCTGCCGAGGTTGCGCGGGTCGTAGTACTCGATCGATTGTGCGATCGGTGTGGGCTTGCCCGTGAAACGTTGTCCAACCGCATCAAAAGGCTGCGCCATCAGAGTTCCGTCCTTCAGATAGAACAAGGATCCGTTGCTGAAGGCGACGTTGGAACCAACGGACAGAATCTGTGTGGGTACGCCACCGTCCAGCGAACCGGTGTACACGGTGCCTTGAGAATCTTTCCCAGCTCGTTGTACGAATAGAAAGTGCTTTCCGTCGGGCAGGAAATAGGGATTGCGGTTAGTGAAATCCTTGTCGTCTTTGTGTTCGGGAGTTGCCTGTTCGGGAGTGCCGCCGCCATCGGAGACGCGCTGGAGGGGACCGTTGATATGAGGGGCGAAAACGATGATGCCCTGCGCGTTCCAGGCCCCACCACGTCCTTCCGGAGCGTCGCAGGGGGCCTGCACCGGTCCGCCGGCGGCCTCGATCTTCCGCAACTTGCCGTTGGCGAAGAAACCCAGGTACCTCCCGTCAGGCGACCAGAAGGGGAAGGAGCCGTCCTCAGTACCGGACAGCAAAGAGGCCTTGCCCGCACTCAGCCTCTGCACGAAGATGGCGGTCTTCTTGTCCTTGAACACCACATACGCAAGTTGTTGGGCGTCGGGCGAAAGCACCGGCGCTCCGTAAACGACCGGCGCGTAATCAGAACCTGCGGGCTGCTCAATCTGCGCTTGCAGCAGTTGCTGCGCGGACGTCAGGCGACGGGCGTAGGTAGCGGCGAAAACAAGAGCGGTCACTGCTGCGAGCCATCCCAACACCGCTGCAGCAGCCAGTACCTTCTGTCGGTTCTTGCGCTGGGAAACCACCACGGCCGGGGCGCCCACCTGGCTGCCCGCGGCCGTGATCCACCGCAACTGCAATTTCAGATCGTGCGCGCTCTGAAAGCGCTGATCGGGTTCCTTGGCGATACACGTCCGCACCAGGTGCTCGAGCGCTGGAGGCGTGAGCGGCCGCACTGCCGAAATGGAATCGGGATCCTTCTCGAGGACGGCGCTGGCTACCGAGAGCTGGCTCTTGCCTTCAAAGGCGCGCTTACCCGTTAGCATCTCGTACAACATGGCACCGAAGGCAAAGATGTCGCTGCGAGCGTCGGCTTCTTTACCCTGAATTTGCTCGGGACTCATGTACTGCACGGTGCCCACCACTGTCCCGGTGACCGTGATCGGAGAAGCCATGCTGGGGACGGTAGCGATGGCGGAAAAGGCTGGGGGTCCCCGACTGCGTCCCCGTCGCGAAGGCTTGCAGTTTGGCGAGGCCAAAGTCCATCAGCTTGGCTCCGCCTTTAGTCAGCATGACATTAGCGGGCTTAAGGTCGCGATGAACGATGCCGCTGCGGTGTGCCTTATCGAGAGCGTCGGCGATTTCGATTGCGATGCGCACGGTTTCGTCGGGCGTCATGGGTTTGCGCATGAGGCGAGCGGCCAGGGTTTCCCCTTCGAGATACTCCATCACCAGGAAATCCACGCCATCCTGGCGGCCGACGTCATAGAGCACACAGATGTTGGGATGTTGCAATCCTGAGATGGCCTTGGCTTCGCGCTCGAAACCGGCCCGCAAGTCCGGGTTCTGGCTCAGATGGGTGGGCAGGACTTTGATGGCGACCTCGCGGTCAAGGCGGGTGTCCCGCGCCCGGTAAACTTCGCCCATCCCGCCCGCGCCAAGCGGGGACTGAATTTCATATGGGCCGAGTTTGGTGCCAGAGCTCAGGGCCATCGTGCGCGCCATTATAGCCCCGGAAATCAGGATATTTGAGGGAGGTTTAGCCGCAGAGTTGAGGAGGGATGCCCGAAGAAATACTCGCAGGTGTGGCGTGTGATCTGCACTACGACGGCCAGTGATGGACGACACTGCCACACGGGGCGACACACTCTAGAGTCGGGGGTCGAGCAGCCACTCGGGGGAGGGGCTAGTCGGTAGGCGTCCCGGCTTCTACGGAAGCCAGGGACGCTTTGCTATTTGTGGGGTCGATGCCAGTCCTGCGGGAAGCCATGGCGATGCAATCGGGGGGGCCATCAGTGGTGGCGTTTTCGCAGAAATCCTGTTAACACTCCTTTTCGTGCGCGCGTCTATGTTTACGTCGCATACTTATGTGGATGGCGGCAGAAGCAGGAGATCGCCTTGACTGGTTCGGCGCAAGCCCGGGTAGTCGGGCGGTGAAGGAAGCGAGCGCGCCGACCGAACGCAACGACGCGCCGCTGGTGGAGTCAGCCAAGGCCGGCGACCGGGCGGCGTTCGGGCTGTTGTACGAACGGTACGCGCGCATGGTGCACGGAATTCTGGTGGCGCGAGTACCCCTGGGCGACGCCGATGACCTGGTGCAAGACGTTTTCGTGATGGCGCTGCGGAGGCTGTCGTCACTGCGAGACCCAGCGCGGTTTGGCGGATGGCTGGCTGCGATCGCGCGCAATCGCGCGAACGATTATCACCGGCATTCGGTGAACTCGGTCGAGTGGAGCGAAGAATTGGCGGCGAACGAACGGGAGTCCGGTCCGGTGAGCGACCCGACGGGTGCCGCCGTCGCGGGTGAGGCAGCGAAGGTTCTGGCTGCAATTCGCAGCCTGCCCGATGCTTATAAAGAAACGCTGATCCTGCGACTGGTGGAGGGTATGACCGGCCCCGAGATCGCGGAGCGGACCGGCTTGACGCCGGGGTCGGTACGAGTGAACCTGCATCGCGGCATGCAACAACTGCGCGAGAGAATCGGGCGAACGCCCGCCAGAAATGAAGAACAACAGGAGAGGTCGTCGTCATGAGTGCGGGAAACAAGGCGGACCAGGGCGGAACGGGAAACGATTATCTGTGGGATGGATCGGGCGAACCGGACCCGGAAATCCTGCGGCTGGAAACGCTGTTGCGCGAATATCGGCACAACGGCGGAACGCCGAAGTTTCCCGTGGTTGCTCCGGGCCGGCGATGGGCGTTTTGGCTGCGGATAGGGTGGACTCCGCGAGTCGCCGCGGTGGCGGCTGCAGTCGTCGTTGTTGTTGCGGTGGGTGTCATCGTGCGTGGGCGGAGGGCAATTCCCGGCGTCTTGACCGGGTGGAACGTGACGAGGGTTGCGGGCACTCCGCGGGTTGGTACGAGGGCCATGGGCCCGAGCCAGGAAAGCGGGCAACTGGCCGAGGGGCAGACACTGGAAACCGATGAAGGGTCACAAGCGCATCTCACCGCGCTTGAAACGGGTGAGATCGAAGTAGACTCCGGAACCCGCTTGCGAATGGAGCGGACCGGAGCTGACTTCCGCCGGCTGGTGCTCGAGCGGGGCACGATCCATGCCTGGATTTGGGCGGCGCCCGGGAAGTTTGTAGTCGATACTCCGTGGGCACTGGCGGTAGATTTGGGATGCGCGTACACATTGCACGTAGACGATTCCGGGGCGGGACGGCTGCGCACCTCGCGGGGTTGGGTGGGATTTCAGTCGAACGGGCGCGAATCCTTTATTCCCGCGGGTGCCGCGTGCGCGACCCGGCCCCGTATCGGGCCAGGGACGCCCTATTTCGAGAACGCGCCGGAGCCTCTACGCGCGGCCTTGGCAAGATTTGATTTCACGGACAGCACCGCGGAAGAACGGGCAAATGATCTCGGCATCGTGCTGGCCGAGTCGCACAAGACCGATGCGCTGACGTTGTGGCATCTGCTGGCACGCACCGACGAGTCGCAGCGGGCCCGGGTGTTCGATCGCCTAGGGGCGCTCGTTCCCCCGCCAGCTGGCGTGACGCGGGAAGGAATTCTGCGCCTTGATCGTGGCATGCTCGACCGTTGGTGGAACGAACTCGGGTTCGACGACATCGCGGTTTGGCGGCACTGGGAGCGGGAGTGGGCGGGGAAGTAAAGCTCAGGTTTCAAGGTTTCAAAGCCAAAGCCTTGTCCTCTTAAGGCAAGAGTCCCCGGGCGTCGATCTTCCTACGTCAGCTTGCTCTGCGTAACTTCTAGCACTATCTTCTTCCTCGCCCCACGCGGGCTCCGCACTTCCTCTTGCCTCATAACCTCAGGCTGTACGTCGTTCCAGATTAATCTGAGCGGTTAACGGTTGGGCATCTCGGGGCGTCTTGGTGCGCGTGGAGTGAAATTCGTGCAACGAGGAGTTTCGAGATGAGATCCATGGTGATTCCACGTTTTCTGTTTGCTGTTGTTGGCGTTCTGTTTGGGTTCGCAACCAATGCGTTGGCGGGGCCTCCCCTGATCTGTCATGCGATTGAGATCGGGCAGGCGAAGTCTCTGCCTCCCATCGACTGGAACTCGAGCGGCACCGGTGGCTACGACGTGAAGAATCTGAGCTGGGATACCCTGGCCATCCTCGATTCGAATCCGTCCGTACTGGTGCACATGGAAACCCTGCGGCGCGCGACGATCTACGCCCGTCACGATCCCACGGCAGGGAAAGAGCTGTTGCTCAAGCTTCGCACGCGTGCGGACCGTGCAGAGATCGCAGGCCATGCTGACGCTCTAACCTGGTTCGATGCGGGCTACCTCGCCGAGGCGTACCAGCAATGGCCAGGAAAACACGAACCCAATCCCGCAACCGGGCTCGACGGGTACGCCTGGATTCGACGCGCCATTCAGTTGCGTGGCGAAGATCCGGAGATGGAATTTGCCGCGGCGCTGGTGACCCTCAACGGGCCGGAGAGCGCGTATCGGGAACACGTACAGAAGGCAATCGCTGGGGCGAAGGAGGATTCACTGCTTTCGCAGAATCTGGCGGCGCGGTTCCATCATCAAACCGTTTCCGAAATGCTGGCGCTGCCTACCTCGAAACACGTTGTCCGATGAACCCGCAATTGAAAAAGGTGGCGCTGAGGCGCTGGGTTGGACGGTCCGGCTTACGACGCTTTGCCTGCGCGTTGCTGGCCTTGTGCTTGCTGGGCGGCGTTCTCGGGCTGACGAGTGGAAGGGCGTCTGCGCCGGAGCTGACGGTACACGAATGGGGCACGCTCACGGCCGTGGCTGGAAGCGATGGAGAAGCGGTTGAGTGGACACCATGGCAGGGGTCGAGCGATCTGCCCGGCTTTGTGGAGCACTTGCGCGATCCCGAGTTCAAGCAAGGCCTCCGCGGTACGGTGCGGATGGAGACGCCTGTGCTGTATTTCTATTCGCCTCGCGACATGACGGTATCGGTGAAGGTCGCGTTTTCGAAGGGGCTGATTACGGAGTGGTACCCGCGAGCGAGCCGCGTTCTCCCCACAGGAAAAATAAAGAATGCGGAGTTGAGCCAGCTTCCGACGGACGGAAGCATTCGGTGGAGTGGAGTTCATGTCACTCCCAGCGAAGTGGGCGAGTTCCCTCGGGAGCTGCAGGACAGCCACTACTACGCCGCTCGGGACACGGCGGCGTCTCCGCTGAGGGTGCAGACCTCGAAGGGAGAACAACAGGAGAAATTTCTGTTCTATCGGGGAGCTTCGGCGATGCGGCTACCGATCTCGGCGAAGCTGGATTCCGCAGGTAAGTTGGAAGTCCGGAATCTGGGAGAGGAGGAGATTCCGACCGTCATTCTGTTCGAGCGCCGTGGGGAGAGCGTGGGGTATCGCATTGCCGGCGCGGTGGCAGACCAGGCATCGCTCGAGCCTCCGGTCCTAGATGGCACGGTGGACACGCTGTGCGGGGATTTGGAAGGAATCCTTGTAAGTCGGGGGCTGTATCCGGACGAGGCGCACGCTATGGTGGAAACGTGGCGTCATTCGTGGTTTGAGGAAGGCAGCCGGCTAATTTACATCGTGCCCAGCGGATTCCTCAATCATGTGCTGCCCCTGAATATCGACCCGCTGCCTGGGGAGACAGTTCGTGTGTTTGTGGGACGGCTGGAGATTGTGACGCCAGCAACCATACAAGCGGTGAAGAACGCGATCGCATCGGACGACGACGCGGTTGTGGAAAAGTACGCACGCTTCCTCGAACCGATTCTGCAGACGATCCGAGACAAAGATCCGGCGTGGGACGGGGAGAACCACTAGGAACAACTGGTTACCGGTTAGAGGCGGGACCAGACCAGCGGGGCAAACCGCCCCTCGCGGTCTTGCCCCAGTGGTCGGCCTTCCCTCGTTACCTAGACATGCGAAAAACGCGGGTCCGTTCCCTCATCGAAGCGCATTTTTTTCGGGCTGAAGACTGCGAGGGCACGACAAACCGGAGTGGCCGCACCACCATTTGAATGAGTTAATCCTGAGGAGTCCTGGCTCGAACAACGTCCCGCACCAGATCGTGCCTGATCGGTTCAGTGCCGTTGCGGGGTATGAGGACGCGCACGCGACGGGCCGCAATATTCACAGGGTCGAGACGGAGGAGTTCGCCGCGGCGAACGTGCACTTGGAAACGAAACCAATCGGTGCGGAACAGACGGCCTGAGGCATAGAAGGTAACCGAAGCTGCTAACGCGCCTTCGAAATCGTCGCCCGTGCTGGCGAAGAAGCGCTTGCCGAGTTCGTCCGTCCAGGTATTGCCACCCATAAGGGGCTCATTCAGCAAATAGCGCAACGAGGGTACGCCCATCGTCAGCTTGCGCAATTGCACGGTTTGCAGGAGGACGGAGATTCTGCCCAGATTCGTCACCACGATTCTTGCGTTGCGGCCCGTGACCTGGTCGAGTTTGATGTGCAGTTCGGGAGACCACTCGCGGTCGAACTCCTCACGGGCCAGGGCGAGGCTCTTGTCGCTGGACTCGACGTAACGCAGGGTCGCGCGCGCCAGCACCAAGCTGAGAATGGTGGTCACAACCGTCGCGATCAGGGGGACGTAGGCCACCATCAGAGTAAAGATGTTGCCGTGCTGGCTGAACCATTGCAGGCCCATTGACGAGTTGGTCCTCCTGTCGCGTCGCGGTCGAGGTGGGGGATGGTCGAGTGTAGCGAGCCTGGTCGAGCAGGAACAGTGGCGTAAGGACTAGCCCTGGTGATGTTGGCCTTTGGTGATCTGGCGGCGGGAGAGAACCTTCGCGCGGGCTTGCTCCGACTGCGTGCAGGCTCGGAGGGACTCACCACCCGGCGCAAGGTGCACATAGCGGACACTCCGCAGTCAGCGCCGCGAGCGATCCGGGGACGGAGTTGGTAGAGTGTTCTCAGAGATCCCCTATGGACGCCGCGACCCATCGCCCAACCTGGAAGACTCTGTTGGCCTTCGCGATCATCTACTTTGTGTGGGGATCGACCTTTCTCGCCATTCGGGTGGGCGTACGGGAAGTCCCACCGTTCCTGCTTGCCTCAATGCGCTTCTCTGTCGCGGGACTCGCGCTTTGTGGCTGGATGATGGCGCGGGGTGAGCCTTCCCCGAGCGCCCGCCAATGGGGGTCGGCATTCTTACTCGCGGTATTGATCTTCGTGCTCGATTACGGATTGCTGTTCTGGGCCGAGCAGCGCGTGCCTTCGGGCATTGCCGCGGTCATGATGGCTACGATCCCCGCGTTCATGGCGCTGTCGGAAATCATTGTGCTGCGAACGCAGAGGCTGACAGGTCGCCTGGCCTTGGCGCTCTTGATCGGAATGGGGGGAGTTGCCGTGCTGATGAGCCAGTCTCTGGGCCTCGGCGGAGCGCCCATCGACAGGACGGGCGCGGTCGCGCTCCTCATCGCTTCGATCAGTTGGTCGGCATCATCCGTGCTTACGCGTAAGCTGCCGCTGCCGTCATCTAAGGTCATGAGTTCGGGAGCGCAGATGCTGACGGGAGGATTTTTACTGGCGCTCACAGCGGCCGCCTTGGGAGAGTTTCGTACTTTTCGTCCTGCGACCGTTTCCCGCGGAGCGTGGCTCTCGTTGCTTTACCTGATTATCGCGGGTTCCATCGTCGCCTTTACCGCCTACGTGTGGCTGATTCACCATGAATCGCCCACCAAGGTGGGGACTTACGCCTATGTGAATCCGGTGGTCGCCGTGCTGGTGGGATATCTCTTCGGCGGTGAAGCGCTTGGCCTGCGGACGATTCTAGGAACGCTGTTCGTTCTGATCAGCGTAGCGCTCATCACAACGACGCGCGCGGAGAAGCCCGTAGCCGCAGTCGTGGTGGAAGATGCAGTGTGATCGGCACCTCCGCTAGATGAATGAGTCTCAATTTTTGGGAAGTCCGGGGACGGACTCGCCGGCCGGCCTATGAGCGCTTACGGGCCTTGCCCTGCACTTTTTGCGGCCAGTCGACGATAACATCGTGGGTCTGACGGTGGGAACCAAGAGCACCGGCAGTAGAGCACTCGCGACCGCAATCGGGGCAGCGGAACCTTTTGGCCATCCGGACAACGACTTTGAGATCAGGCAAGTCCTTCGGCTGCGCTTCCGAGAGTGCAGCGAGCGCACACTTCAGTTGCGCGCCGTTGCGGCTCTTGGTTTTTCCGTGGGGATCGACGACCGCCTGACGGCAATTCGCGCAGGCGATCCGGGCCAGAGGACTGCCCTTTGCGAGGACCATCGAGTCCATGCAGCGAGGGCAGGATATTTCTTGAACGATCTTGGCCATACAAACGGGAGACGCCTGGGATAACGGAGCAGGTACGAACAGGGAGGACTTGGGAATACTGTAGTGCAGGACCCTTCGGGAAGCGGTGATTAGAGTCACCTCGTTTTGTGACCGGCGGCCAGGAGAGTCGGGGTGGCCCCTTGGAGCCATTCCTGCCGGCCAGCTGCAGGACTACGCTACTGGGAACAAAATCTCGTCGACCGGACTGACCATATGAACCTGAAGCAGGCCATGTCATATTTAGAGCAAACGTTTCCTGAAATGAAAAAGCGCCAGGTCGTGTCCTCGGCCTGGTGCCCAAGGTCCCGCGAACCCATCTGCGACGAACACGACTTCGCGCGCTTCGTCGCGAAAGAAATGGCACAGGGGAAGAGTCATCGCGTCCAACTTGCCTTTGACGGGCTGGAAGAAATGCTGTGCTGCGGCGAGATTGAAGTGCGAGATTGGGTGTGCAGCTTTGTCGAGGCGGTGCAGGAACTCAGCGAATGGAAGGAAGCCGGAGAAGAGGGGTTGGTGCGTTTCCTGGGACCGGAGACGCGACGGGCATGGGAAGCGTTGGATGCGATCCGGGGAGACTTGGCGGAGTGTTCAACTCTGGAAGCCGAAGTCACGATGTGGCGGGCAGTACACCACACCGGTCGGGGAGCCAACCTCAGGGGATGAAGGAGTCTCGAGATCAACGTCCTGCGGGCAAGACAGTGGGCTAGATCGGGCTGCTTGCAGCCGTGGAGTTGGATTGAATGCGAGCGTCGGTCAGAGTCTCAGAAGCGCGATCATGAGACGTAAACCCTTCCAGTTCTGACAGTTCCGCACTGATCGCTTTCAAGGTCGCGTTCGACTTCTCCAATACTTCCAACAAATAGCGGCGGGCAACGGCACGGTCAGCGGGCTGAACCAGACACCACCAGCGGCGGATGCAGGTGTGAATATCGCTCTCCACCTTGGTACCCTCCACTGCGGCATCCATAAGCCGATGGACCTTGGTCTTGACCGCCTGATACGAAACCGAAAGCTCCTGGGGCATGGTGACTCCGACCGCGGTGAGTGCAAATCGGCCTCCAAACCAAAGGCCCGAGATATCAGCACTTAGACGGGTTCCTTGAGAAATCCACATCCCAGTTGTTGTAGGAAGGTTGCCGCGCCATATGAATCTCCATATTTCGAGGGATCGCAAAGCCTGCAACCTTTTCGAAGTCGATTTTGAGGGGAGCGCAGAGTCGAAAGGATATGTTAACGGCGCAGTTCTACACCGATGCGCTACATCAGATCTTCGCGCGAGATGCTCGTGTGAGTATCTGTCAATTTCTATTTCGGGAGATACAAAGGCGCAACTGGAGAAACCGCGATTGGCTCCGAACGCGGACAGACGAACGAGAGTTGCACAAAGCACTCTTCGCCGAACTGGGGATGCCTGCTGAAGTCATCGCGCACCTGGAGTCTTTAGAAGAACACGCTGACTGCCCACGGTGAAGGAGATCACTCGGGGAGACGTGGGTAAGCGTTTGCCCGCGCTTGGGGAGGTCTTTGGCCCCTCGGTACTCCGCACCACAAACGTGCGCCCCCAAAATGTAGAGAATGGGTCGGGCCAAATCTCGGACTCGCCTAGGGGCCAAGAAATTTGGAGCACGCGGAATGCGGAGACTCATCTTGCTTCTCTGTTCCCTTCTCGTGGGTGGAGCGGCGGTGTCCGCGCATGCTCAGCAACCCCAGCGCCGTCGGCGCCGGCCGCGTCGATTGAGCCTCCGAGTGGAGAGCGCTGGCTGCTGGAGGTTCAGGCGGAAGGAGTACAAAAATATTCTTGCGTCACAGAAAACGGTGCGTCCGCATGGAAATTTCAGGGGCCTGAGGCAAAACTGACAACCTCTACGGGAAGCCCGGCGGGCAGCCATTTCGCGGGTCCGACGTGGAAGTTGCTGGACGGCAGCGAGGTCAAGGGAAGCACGGCTGTGTCCAAGCCAGCGCCCGAGGCGGGCGCGGTTCCCTGGTTGCTCGTGAAGGTGGTTAGCCACACCGGAGAGGGGAAGCTCAGCGCGGCGGAGTATGTGACCCGCACCGCCACCAAGGGCGGGGTAGCTCGGCAATCTGGGTTGCGATGCCGCCCATCAAGGGGCCGCTGCGCCGGTGCCGTATTTAGCGACTTACCGTTTCTACGGGAGTGAGAGAGGCAGGTCTTGGGTCTTGGGTGTCGGGTCTTGGGTGTCGGGTCTTGGGTGTCAGGTCTTGGGTCTTGGGTGTCAGGTCTTGGGTCTTGGGTGTCAGGTCTTGGGTCTCAGACCTACGTTCGCACTCCGCGGGCCTCGGAGCGCGGTGAGGCGCGCTGCCGCGGATTCCGAATCGTTCGATAAACCTGTCTATCTGCTATACTTTTGACTTCACTTTCTGCCGGAAGTGTACGGAGGACGGTATCGATAAACGCTTTATCCGCACCAACGATCGCATTCGGGCACGCGAAATCCGCGTGATCGACGACGAGGGCAATCAGATTGGCATTCTGCCTCCGTTTGAAGCGCTGAAGATGGCCCGCGAAAAAAACCTGGACCTGGTCGAGATTTCGCCCACCGCGCAACCTCCTGTATGCCGCATCATGGACTATGGGAAATTCCTGTACCAGCAGGAAAAGCGCGAGCGCGAGGCGAAGAAGCATCAGAAGGTAATCGTCGTCAAGGAAGTGAAGTTCCGCATCAATGTGGACGACCACGACTACGAGACGAAGAAGAACCACGTGCTGCGGTTTCTGGGAGAAGGCGACAAGGTAAAGGCGACTATCTTCTTCCGGGGCCGGGAAATGACGCGCACGAACCTGGGCCGCCAGATCCTGGAGCGGTTGATCAAGGACGTGGAAGACAAGAGTATCGTCGAGTTTCGTCCGCGACAGGAAGGCAATACGCTGCACGCTATCCTGGCACCGAAGAAGGAAGAGGGCGGGAAAAAAGAGAAGCCTCGCCCGGCGTCACCGCCACCGGCGGCGTCACAAGCGAAGCAGGTGTAGAAGGGCAGCTACCAGCTTTGGCACAGAGCACTTAGCCCTTGCGCCGCTGATCCCATGCACAACAATTCAGAACTGAGAAAATTACTTTTATGCCGAAACTGAAAACACACAAGGGCGCGGCTAAGCGCTTCAAGAAAACTGCTACTGGCAAGGTGATGCGGCACCATTCGCACTTGCGCCACATGCTGACGTCGAAGGGACAGAAGCGGAAAGACAAGCTGGCCAAGTCGGTGCTGGTAAGTGATGCGGACACGCCGAAAGTCCTGCGGATGATCCCCTACCAGTGAGAGCTTTTGATATTGACTGCTGATTTTGGACTGTTTCGCGTCCATTGAATCGGCGATTTTTCAGGCTTTGGCCTGACCAGCGGTGCTGCGGCAAGTGCGGCGCCCGGCGCGTGAAGAGGTCGAATCGTCGCTCGACGATCCCTTACCTCCAGCCGCCTGACTAGGAAAGAAAAAGGAGAATGCAATGCCTCGCGTAAAACGTGGAACCAAGCGCCGCGCCAAGCGGAAAAAGATATTAGATCGCGCCAGCGGTTATTTCCTCACAAAATCGAAGCTCTACCGCTCGGCGAAAGAGGCGGTCGAGCGCGGCCTGAAGTTCGCCTACTCCGGACGGAAACAGAGAAAGCGCCAGTATCGATCCTTGTGGATCGTGCGTATCGGCGCCGCCGCCAAGCAGCACGGCTTGAGCTACTCGAAGTTCATCAACGGCCTGAAGAGGGCTGGGGTCGAACTGGACCGCAAGATCCTGGCGGACCTGGCGGTGAAAGATCCGGGGGCGTTTAAGAATCTGGCGGAGCAGGCGAAGGGCGCGCTGGGAGCGTAGCAGACCAGCTTTTAGCACTTAGCCTTTAGCCATTAGCTTTTGGCCTTTTGTCGATGAGGGATGGGTGTACCTTCCTGCGCCGGTGTATCGGTCCCTATCGATTCATCTGACTTTTGTCGTTGCGTCGCTGAAGAAGCAGCGAAACCGGCGGTTGGCGGCGGTATAGTCGCGCAGCGACGGTAGGGACTGGTCCCGCACGCAAGAGCGGGGAATAGACGACAAGGAAGCGCGAGTCCATTCAGGGACGGCACCCCGACGGGCATCTCGCAAGCGAAACACATGTACACCGTTCCGAAACTGACGGACTTCTCCTCTGCGGCGCTCGAGATCGCGGCGCGGGAGTTGCTGGCTGCGCTCGAGTCCGAAGCGGCCGCGGTCGGTGGGGAAAATGAATGGAAGGCGTTTCGCGACCGATGGATCGCCCGCAAGGACGGCATCACCACTCAGATCAACGATCTGTGGCTGAAGCCTGCGCCCAAAGAAGGCAAGCGCGATGCAGGGCAACGGGTCAACGAACTCAAGAACAAAGTGGAAGCGGGAGTCGCGGCGACCCTCCAGCGGTTGCAAGGAGGAGTTTCTTCTGCGCGGCTCGCCGCGAGCCGGGTCGACATCACCCTCCCCGGCGTTCGCCGGACGCTGGGTGTTG
Source organism: uncultured Acidobacteriaceae bacterium (assembly GCA_964641665.1). Classification (GTDB taxonomy): domain Bacteria; phylum Acidobacteriota; class Terriglobia; order Terriglobales; family Acidobacteriaceae; genus Gp1-AA133. The sequence continues at coordinate 42,994 of CAZXKO010000077.1, read as the reverse complement.
AGCATCCCGTCATCCGCACCATGAATGAGATCGTCGGCGTGTTCCGCAACCTCGGCTACTCGGTTTCCGAGGGTCCCGAGATTGAAACCGACTACTACAACTTTGAGGCGCTGAATTTCCCGCCGAACCACCCGGCGCGCGACATGCAGGACACGCTCTTTCTTGCAGGTCAGGACAAGAAACCACAGCGCGAGCGCCTACTGCTTCGGACGCATACTTCTCCGGTGCAGATCCGGACAATGGAGAGGCTGAAACCGCCATTGCGCATTGTGATTCCCGGCAAGGTCTACCGCAACGATCCGCCGGACGCCAGCCACTCGCCGATGTTTCACCAGATCGAGGGGTTGGCGGTAGACACCAACATCACGTTTGGAGACCTGAAGGGAACGCTCGATCACGCGATGAAGGCCCTGTTCGGGTCGAGCGTGAAGACGCAGTTCCGACCGTCATTTTTTCCGTTTACCGAGCCGAGCGCCGAGATGATGGTGAGTTGTTTCATTTGCGGGGGGAGCGGGAAACGCGGGAACGAACCCTGCCGACCTTGCAAGACGACGGGCTGGATCGAGATTCTCGGATGCGGCATGGTCGATCCAAACGTGTTCGAATTCGTGAAGCACGACGGATACGATCCGAAGAAGGTCTCGGGCTTTGCGTTCGGGATGGGTGCGGACCGAATTGCGATCCTGAAGTACGGTGTCGACGACATTCAGTTGTTTTTCCAGGGGGATATGCGGTTTCTGGAACAGTTTGGGTGAGGCAATGGTCCGATGATCGTGGCCCTACGAAAATAGGGATCTTTGAGCCAAGATGAAACTTAGACGAAAGATGCTTGTGGCTCTCGGAGGCCTGACGCTGTCCAATCTGTGCGTCGTCTTAGTCCTTCCAGCACGCCGTTCCTGGGCAGTATGCCGTGGTGGGCCTCTCGATGGATTTTCTGCTTATTGTCTTATGCTGGACTTCGCTGAACCGGTCGAAGAGGTCGCAAATCGAAAACGCAGGGCGGACGCCGTCTAGCTATGAGGATCTCTCCGACATGGCTGCGCGACTTCGTTGACCTGCCAGTCGACGACCGGCGTCTGGCGGAAGATCTGACTTCGATTGGGATTGCGGTCGAGAGCATCTCGGGGACAGGGGCAGATACCGTTTTCGAGATGGAGATCGGGACCAACCGGCCGGACGCGATGAATCACTACGGGGTCGCGCGCGAGGCTTCGGCCTTCTACGACGTGCCGCTGCGGCCGATTACGCCGAGGCTTCCTGCGGCCAGCGGATTGGCAGGTGTCACGACTACGGTGGAGGACGGGCGTTACTGTCCGCGCTTTTCGGCGCGGGTGGTGTGCGATGTCAGTATAAAGCCGTCGCCGGCAAAGGTCACGCACCGCCTGCAATTGCTCGATCAGCGGCCCATCAGCAATGCAGTCGATGCAACGAACTACGTGCTGTGGGAGAGCGGCAAGCCGACGCACGTGTTCGATCTCGATCTGCTGGAGGGCTCGCGCATCGTCGTTCGCTTTGCCCGCCCCGGCGAGACGCTCAAAACGCTCGATGGCGTCGACCGCAAGCTGACGAGTGAAGATCTCGTGGTGGCCGATGCGAAAAAACCGGTCGGTCTCGCCGGGGTGATGGGCGGGTTCGACACGATGATTACCGAGAAGACGCGGAACATTCTGATCGAGTCGGCCTGGTGGGACCCGTCGACCATCCGCAAGGCATCGAAGCGGCACGGGCTGCACACCGACGCTTCACACCGGTTTGAGCGAGGGGCAGACTTCGAATCGACGGTGGTGTCGACCAACCGGGTCGCGGAACTGATCCTGGAATCGGGCGGCGGAAAACTGATCGGCGATGTGATGGACGTAGTGGTCGGGGGCCGCGACCAGGCGCCGATCGTGCTGAACATTTCGGAAGTACAACGCATTCTGGGCAAGGCGCTGGGTTCCGGCGATATACTGCGGATCCTTTCCCGGCTCGGATTCGAATTTGCCGCGGAGCGGCGGGGCGAAGAAGAGTTCGAGGTGACGATTCCGTCGTGGCGGCTGGATGTTGAGCGAGAAATCGACCTCATTGAAGAGATCGCGAGGCTGCATGGGTACGACAGGTTCGCGAATACGCTGCCGGCCTTTGCGGGAGCGGTGATCGAGCAGCGGGATGCGGAGAAGGACACGACGCTGCGTACTTCCCTGCTGGGGCTGGGCTACTGCGAATCTGTATCGTTGACATTCATCTCGGCGGAGGACGCGAAGAAGTTCTCTGCCGCGGAGGCGTTGCCGCTGGCGAATCCGTTGAGCGAGGAAGCGTCGGTGATGCGGACAACGCTGGCGCCCGGCATGCTGAACATGCTGGCGTACAACCTGAACCGCGGGACCGGCAACGTGCGGCTGTTTGAGGCCGGGCACGTGTACAAGGCGGAAGGAGACAAGTCCGTCGAGCCGAAGCAGATTTGTCTGGGTGCCACGGGCCAGGCTCTTCCGTTGAACGTCCACCGGCCTGAGGAAACTCGGGCGCTAACGTTTTTCGACCTCAAGGGTGATGCGGAGAATTTGCTCGGGGCATTCACGGCTAGCGCGCTCCACTACGACGCCCAGGCTTCCGACTATTACCATCCCGGGCGATCAGCTCGGGCGGTGATGGATGGAACGGTGGTGGCTCAGTTTGGCCAACTTCATCCGGACGTGGCCGCCGCTCGAAAACTGCGGCAGGACGTTTTTCTGGCGGAGTTCTATCTGGATCGGCTGTACGAACACGAACTCAAGGAGCGGCGGTACCGCGCCCTGCCCCGCCATCCTGGGGTGGAGCGCGATTTTTCGTTCATCTTCGCGGACACGGTGACATTCGAACAGATCGAGCACGCGGTGACTGGACTGCGGCTGGGTGCATTGCGCGCCTTTGTGCCGGTGGAGATTTTCCGCGGCGGGAATCTGCCCGCGGGCAAGTATTCGATTCTATTGCGGGCAACGTTCCAGTCGGGCGAGCGGACGTTGCGCGAGGATGAAGTTGGACAGTGGTCAGCGCAGTTGATTAAGGCGCTCGAGGGCCTGGGCGGCGTGTTGCGAGGCTAGCTTGGCCTCAATGTTACACCGCATCCCCGCCACAGTTGCCGGCCTCAGGTGAAACACTGAGGTCCCCTTTTTTCATTCGACCCCTCCCTCCATTGGCGTGCACTTGTTCCCCTTCTGCATATATAGTCGATTCAATCGGGCTGCTTTGTGCTGTCCCCTTCTCCGCTCCGCATTTTTGAATTACGGAGTCTGCATGAAGTTAATGGTGCTGTTGTCCATTCTGCTTTTGCCCGCCTATGGACAATCCGGGAGCGGGCCGAGCTCGAGTCGGAGTTATGGGATCACGACGACGTCACCTGCGGGATCGATCGAGAACTACCGGCCAGCGAACGGATCTGGCCGCATGCGGTGGTTCTTGAACTCGACGATCGGACCTTCCCGGCTCTTTCTCGTCGGGCCGATCAATGCCGGATGGGGAACGATGCGCGACGCGCCGTCCGAATGCGGAACCCATTGGGACGGGTTTGGAAAGCGCAATGGGATGCGTCTGACGGGAGTCGCGACCGGCAACCTGATTGAAGCGGAGTTAGGCTCGGCTGGGGGGGAGGACCCGCGCCACTTCCGTTCGCCCGCACACGGCTTCGGGCCGCGCATTTAAGTATGTGGTGAAAACAACCTTTCTGGCGCCGCATCGGGACGGACAGTGGCATTCGGCATACGCGCGCTTCGCGGGGAATGTCGGAAACAACTTCTTGTCGAACACGTGGCGCGCCGGTAGCGAAGCCCATACGGGCAACGCAGTGGTGCTCTGCGTATGGGGCGTGTTGGGACGCATGACCAGCGATGCGTTCGAAGAGTTCTGGCCCGATTTACGGCGGAAGGTGTTACACAAACGCTAGCGGGTGCTTAACCATTGGCTCTTTTTTTTGTTCTTCGCGCCCCCTGCCCAAAACTGCGGTCTCATCGAAATGACAATCCCGCTTGGTGTGCTAGTCTGGCCGGGCTATGACTGAAACGGCGACTCACAACACACATTTTCTGAGCGACAGGGTGGCGCACTTCACCGAGTCGGTCATCCGCGAGATGACCCGGCAGGCGATGCTGCACGGAGCCATCAACCTGGCGCAGGGATTTCCGGATTTTCCCGCACCGGCTGAGATCAAGGCGGCAGCGCAGCAGGCGATTGGAGCGGACCTCAACCAATACGCCATCACCTGGGGGGCGAGGAACCTGCGTGAAGCGATCGCGCGCAAAATGAAAGCTTCGCAGGGAGTGGAAGTTGATCCTGAAAAGCAGGTGACGGTCTGTTGCGGATCAACCGAGGCGATGATCTCAACCCTGCTGGCGGTATGCAACGCGGGCGACGAGGTTGTCATCTTCGAGCCGTACTATGAAAACTACGGGCCCGATTCGATCTTGAGCGGGGCGAAACCGCGATTCGTGAGTCTGCGCCCGCCGCGCGACGCGGAAGGAGAGTGGACGTTTGACGAAGGCGAGTTGCGCGCAGCCTTCCACGAGCACACCAAGGCGATCATCGTAAACACCCCGAACAATCCAACCGGGAGAGTGTTCACGCGCGCGGAACTGGAACTGATCCGCGACCTGTGCGTGAAGTTCGATGTGCTGGCCATCACGGATGAAATCTACGAGCACATTCTGTACGACGGAACGCAGCACATCTCGATGGCATCGCTTGACGGCATGCAAGACCGGACCGTCACGATCAACGGAATGTCGAAGACCTATGCTGTGACGGGTTGGCGTGTGGGCTGGACGATTGCGCCGCCGCGAATCACGGATGCGATTCGCAAGGTCCACGACTTTCTGACGGTCGGTGCGCCTGCGCCGCTACAGGAGGCGGGAGCATCTGCGCTCAGTTTGCCGGAGAATTACTACGTGAATCTGGCCGAGGGATACCGCAAACGGAGAGACCGATTGATTCCCGCGCTGGAGCAGGCGGGCTTCCAATGCTTTCTGCCGCGCGGCGCTTACTATGTGATGACGGACATCCGCGGGTTCGGGTTTGCTGACGATGTCGCATTCACGAAGTACCTGGTGAGCGAGATCGGGGTCGCGGCGGTACCCGGGTCTAGTTTTTATCGAGATCGGAAAGATGGCGCCTCACAGGTACGTTTTGCGTTCTGCAAGAAGGACGACACGCTGGATGCAGCCGCAGAGCGCCTGAAGAAATTGTGCAGGCACACGCGGTAGAACGGAACTTCACGATGTTTCCACAGATTTCTGGGGTATACTGCGCTCAAGAACGAAATTTCCTGCGGGATGATGTCCATCATGGCTCTCAAAGAGGCTGAAGAGGTACCTGTCGAGGTTCCGGCCGACGATTTCCAGACGTTGGAAGAGAAGGTTTATCGCACTATTGAGATGTACAAGGCAGCGCGAGAGGCGAGGACGGCCTCTGAGCGCGAGCTACAGCGCGTGCGGGCGCAACTGGACGAACGCGACGAGGAAATCGAGTCTCTGCGACGCGAAGCGGTACAGTTGCGCAAGGATCGCGAAGAAGTGCGCGGCAGGGTGGAGAAGATGTTGCGCCAGATCGACGCCGTCGGCGAGGAAAAGGCGGCGAGTTAGGAATACCGGCTAGCTTGGGCGTAGCCGCTTCGAGAGACACGGCCGGTGCGCACAGAGAGGACAACTATGGCAACGGCGACCCGACAAAACCCGGTGAAAGACGCGAATAACACCAGCGTGCGCGTAGAAATCTTCGATCAAGGTTATAACCTGCGCGGCTCCGACCCGGAATATATTCTGAAACTCGCCGAATATGTCGACGCCAAGATGCGGGCGGTGGCGGAACAAACCAATACCATCGATACGGTTCGACTGGCGGTCCTGGCAGCGTTGAATATTGCGGACGAGTATCACTTGCTCAAGCGCAGAAGTGATGGGGGATCTTCGGGGTACCAGCAGCGCGCACATCGACTGGAGAGCGCGCTAGACGAAGTGCTGGCTGAGGCAAAGCGGGCGGGATGAGCGTCGGAAATATTCGCGGCGCGTAACTTTAGTGCAATAATCTTCGTAACAATTCCTTCTAACAGCGAATCGTCGTTCGTGACCGAAGTGAAGGGTCTAGGCCGCAGGAATCCTGTGCTTGTTGAGGGCCTCCTCAACAGGCGGTCCTTCGTCCATTGCTCGTCTTGATTTCTGCTGGCAAGTCAAGTGCCAACTATTTGCGGCTCCCCTCTTGCGCATCTTGGAAAGATTCCCTAGCATCCAATTCTGAAAGCCGACCTGCGACGTTGGTGATGGTGGTAACCGATTTTTGAACCAACACCGAATGAACGGGGACTCGACTCGACATATGATCCGGTGTGCGATGCTCCGCCATGCGGAGATGCCTAAAGGGTCTCGGCGGGTTCCCACCGTCAAGGACGGGTTCATTCTCGGCCTGCCACACGGCGCGGCGGGTCGGCTTTACTTCAGTCTTCAGTCACTGGTCTTCAGTCGTCAGCCAAGTGCTGTGCCGGACTTCTCTCCTTCCCTGGCTCTTCGTTGCTCCCTTGCCCTGTTAAACTGACGTTGGGCAAAATCTTCTTTTCGTGCATCTAACGGACCAGTGCATCCACAACTTTTTCATGTCGGACGATTTTTTCTGCCTACCTACGGTCTGCTGGTGGCAACCGGGGTCCTGATCGGGCTTTGGATCAGCGTGCGCAATTCGGCGCGCCAGGGGATCGATCCAGATAAGGCCTGGAATCTGGGAATCGTCGTGGTGCTGTGCGGGATTGTAGGGGCGAAGATTCTCTACGTCATTTACGACTGGAATAACTACCCACACTGGACCGACATTTTCAGCATCAGCACCCTGCAGGCCGGGGGCGTGTTTTCGGGCGGGTTGATTGCGGCGCTCGGGGCCGCGGTCTGGTACATCCGGAAGAACCGTTTGCCCGCATTGGCTACCTGTGACGCCTTTGCGCCGGGGCTGGCTCTGGGGCACGCGATTGGACGGCTCGGCTGCTTTGCGGCGGGGTGCTGCTTCGGCAAGCCCACGAACGCGTGGTGGGGCGTGACATTTACGAATCCGGTAGCGAACCAATTGGTGGGGACCCCACTGAACGAAGCGCTGGAGCCAACCCAGCTCTTTGAGTTCGCGGTGGAGCTGGCGAATTTCTTCCTGCTGATGTGGATGCTGAAGCGCAAGAAGTTCGATGGGCAGGTGTTCGGCGCGTACCTGGTGCTTTATGGCGTGGCGCGATTCTTCCTGGAATTTCTGCGAGGCGATCCCGGGCGCGGTTCAGTGTTCGGCGGGCTAATGAGCGGCACGCAGTTGATCGCCATTGGGCTCGTGGTAGTGGGTGGCGTGATCTGGTGGCTGAAGGGCGGGGTACACAAGGCCGCGGAGGCGGGGGCGTAAGGAGCACCAATATTCGGCACCCGGCAATCGGCCTCGCCATGTTGTCAGGTTCGACCAGCGAGTTTTGACCTTCCAGCGACATCCTACGATAGACTTCCTCGTTCCCAATGTCTGAAACATTCCCTGTGGTTTTCCAGGTCACGACTGAAGAGGCCGGGGGGCGGCTCGACCAGTTTCTTGTGACCAAGATCCCCGAGGTCAGCCGGGGGCGCGTGCAGCAACTCATCGAGCAGGAACTCGTGGTCGTCGACGGCGTAGGGGCCAAGGCATCGCAGCGCCTGCGCGAGGGTCAGCAGGTGAAGTTGCTGGGGAACGCGCGAGTGGAGCCCCTGCGGGCGATTCCGGAGGACATTCCCCTTGAGCTGGTGTACGAGGATGACGATTTGGCGATCGTCAACAAGCGGGCAGGCATGATGGTGCATGCTGGTGCAGGGGCGACCGATGATGAGCGGAATCGCGGCACGCTTGTGAATGCGCTTCTGCACCGCTTCGGACGGCTTTCGGGGGTAGGGGGCGAGGTGCGGCCCGGGGTCGTGCATCGGCTGGACAAGGAAACCAGCGGGCTAATCGTAGTGGCAAAAAATGACGAGACGCATCGCAATCTGGCCGCGCAATTCTCCGCGCGACAGGTAAAGAAGACCTACATCGCGCTGGTGCACGGGTGGGTGAAGGCGGAGCGTGGGACGATCAACTCGAGCATCCGCCGGGACAGCGTGCGGCGCACGCGCATGACCACGCGGGGCTCAGGCGGTCGCGAGGCAATTACGCATTACCTGGTGCGCAAACGCATCGAATCGGATTTCGGGAAGTTCAGTTTGCTCGAGTTGAAAATCGATACGGGACGAACGCACCAGATTCGCGTGCATTTGTCGTCTCTGGGACATCCTGTGGTAGGGGATGTGTTGTACGGGGCGGCGCGGGAGATAAAGGCGCTCGCGCGCAAAGGCAAGGGGCGCGCGGCGGAGGAGAGCACCCCGGCCATTACGCTGCAACGGAACTTTCTGCACGCCGCAGCGTTGGAATTGCGGCATCCGCGGACAGGGAAACAGCTTTCGTTTGAGCGAGGGTTGCCGCCAGAGCTGCAGGGTTTTCTGGAGAAGGTCCAGGGGCGAAGTTGATTGCGGGTGGGATGAGCGGCACCGATGACCCGGCAAGCCGCGTCTCTGGCCACCGGAGACGTTTCACGTTCGGCTGCGGCTATAATAGGTATCAATGAAGCATTGGGGTATCGTTTTCGTCCTTGTCGTGGCGGGTTGTGGGCTCGCGGTATCGGCTCAGAATTCTCGGAGTGCCGATTCTCCAGCCTCGCCGGATGGCCAAGCACGGACTGCACCGGCAGCACAGGCTTCGACCCCGGTAGCATCGCCGCCTCGGACGGCGCCCCCTCAACCCGCGACGCCGACGTCAACGGCTGCGAATGCGACAGCAGCCCCGCCGAACGGTCAACAGTCTTCCACCCAAGAGGACGAATCAGTCGCTACGATCAGGAAGACCGTGAACGAAGTCAACGTCGTGTTTACCGTCACCGACAAGCACGGGCGCTACGTGAAGGACTTGAAGAAAGAGGACTTCAAGTTCGTCGACGATTCCAAGCCAGCCGAGGATGTGAAGGATTTCCGGACGCAGACCGATCTACCCCTCCAAGTGGGATTGCTGGTAGATGCCAGCAATTCGGTACGCGATCGGTTTAAGTTCGAGCAAGAATCGGCGATCGAATTTCTTAACCAGACGGTGCGTCCGAAGTATGACACTGCGTTTGTGGTGGGTTTCGATGTAACGCCGGAAGTGACGCAGGACTTCACCGACAACACCGAGGCGTTGTCGCGGGGTGTCCGGATGTTGCGCCCGGGCGGCGGTACAGCCATGTTCGACGCCTTGTATTTCGCTTGTCGCGACAAGCTCCTGAAGGCACCGCGTTCGGGACCGCTGCGGCGTGCGATCATCCTGTTAAGCGATGGCGAAGACAACCAGAGCCACGTCACGCGCGAAGAGGCGATCGAGATGGCGCAGCGGGCAGAAGTGATCGTCTACACCATCAGCACGAACATCACGGGGATGAAGGCAAAGGGCGATCGGATACTGGAGCGAATTGCGGACACGACCGGCGGGCGGGCCTTCTTCCCGTTTCAGATGCGTGACGTGGCCAACGCCTTCATGGAGATCCAGGACGAATTGCGCAGCCAGTACGCGGTCTCCTACAAGCCGGCCGACTTCAAACTTGACGGGCGTTACCGCACGATCGAGATCGTTGCCATGGACCACAGAAACTTCCACGTGCGCTCGCGGCGCGGATACTTTGCGCCCATCCGGTAGGCTGAATGGCGGGCTATTCCGGCACTCCTCTTCCCAGGAAACTGGGGATCAAACCAAAATTTCGGGTAGCGTTTGTGGGTTTGCCCGCGGAGGTTAGGGCGGAACTGAAAGACGCCCTAGCCGAGTGCGCCGTGGTCCGCGACGGCCGGGATCCGCTTGATTTCGCGATGGTGTTCGTAAAGACGCAAGCTGACCTGAAGAAGCACTTCGAGCCGAGCGCGAAGCAACTGGCTCCGGCGGGGATGCTTTGGGTTTCGTGGCCAAAGAAGTCTTCGGGCCTGGCCACCGATATGAACGAGAACGATGTCCGGCGGATTGGGCTGGAAGCCGGACTCGTGGACGTGAAGGTGTGCGCGGTGAGCGAGGTGTGGTCGGGCTTGAAGTTTGTGATTCGGGTCAAGGATCGGAAGGGATAGCTCCCGCTAACGACCGCGCCTCACGCAGTTCGATCCCACCCCACGATGCAGAACGTTCGGCTGAGCAAACCCTCGGAAATTGACAGCCGCTAAATGCCTAAGGACGCGAGGATTGTCCTCTTCGCCGCGCAATCTGCAAAATCGCGATAAGCGCGAGAGCGCCCAGGATCACGGTCAGAGCGGGGTGCGAACGCGCCCTGGCCAGCGGCACCTGCCACGCTCGCGCAAACAGATCTTTCGGACTCCGACGTGGCCAGCGTGGCTCGGCATCGCACAGAATCGCCTGGAGATTGCCCTCCAGGTTTTCAGTGGAACCGTACCCATTGCGCAAAACGATGATGACCGCGTCCTGCTCCGGGTAGCGGATAATCCACGCAAAGAAATTTCCGGGCATGTCGCCGCGCATTTCCGCGCGAACCTGGCCCGCTCCCGGTTCTCCCGCAGGAATCTTGGTTACGAACCAACCGTAAGCCCAGTCGTGCAATCCCGGCTGAAAGATGCGATCGCGAAGGCTGGCGGAGATCAGCGGGCTGGTGCTTAGCGCCTGATTCCAACGGAACAAATCCTCGACCGTGGAATACATGGCCCCGGCGGCGAAAATGTGGGTGCGGTCGATGTAGGGGCCCGGTGTGTAACGGGGTCCGGCGTGGCGAACGTAACCGGAGGCGCCCCCGCGCTGCGCGAGGTCGTTACGGTCGATTCCCGTGTCGTTCAGGCCCAAAGGTACCAGCAGGCGCTGGTTCAGCAAATCGTCGAAAGACTTGGCAGTGACCTGCTCGAGGACAAGCCCCAGCAGAACGTAACCGCAGTTGCTGTAGTCCCATCGCGGGCCTGGCGCAGAGGCGAGATTCGGTTGGCAGAACTTCTGCGCAAACGGCAGAGGTTCGTAACGGCGAGCGGCCTCGTCGGATTCTGAGAACTCGGGGCTGTCGTAGTCCGGGGGAAGTCCTGAGGTGTGGCGGAGCAGTTGCTCGATGGTCATGCGCGCGCCGGTATCGTTGCGATACCAGGGAAGGTAGGCGGAGACCGGATCGTCAAGATGGATTTTCCCTTCCTCCGCCAGCTGCAACACAAGCAGAGCGGTGAATTGCTTCGTAATCGATGCGATGCCGAATTTCGTTTGCGGGGTATTGGGAATGCGCGACTCGACGTTCGCATCGCCAAGACCCCTGGCATAGATGATCTTGCCCCGATCGGCGACCAGGACCGTACCGTTGATGTATCCGTACTGGTCATAGCGGGAGACAAGGGCTTCGATCCGCGCCGCTTTGTCCGTGGAAGGAATCCGGTTCGACAGACCGATTGCGCCAGCCAGCAAAACGAACACGACCGCGAAGCTGCGCTTGCCTGACATGGGGCACAGGATACGAACCGGGCGATCAGGAATCAATGGGCGAGTCAGCGCGGGGCCGCAGAAGAAAAAGCAATCTACGCAAGCTGAAAAAGAACGCTTGGCCAGCCCGTGTTTCGTGCTACGTTGCACTAAGTCAACTGCATTTTCGTCCTTGGTGGAATCAGTTATGAAGCTGTGCCCGAACTACGGATGCGTTGCGTACGGTCGGGTGGTCTACACCCAAGCCACCCGATGCGTATTTTGCCGATGGGACCTGAAGCCTCCCACGATGAAGAGCGAGTCCCGGTGCGACGTACCGGCGCGGCCTGAGCCCGTCGATCCGACCCTCGCAGTTTCGGCAGCGCCCGCGGTCCCACCCCACGTGCACAAGCGTGCCCGTTTGCGTCCGACGGCGTAATCTGCCCCGCACTGTGGTAACTTGTGAGGCCCATCGGGCTGGCCTACCATTTTGCGCATGTTTTTCGATCCATCGCGCCCTGCCGGCCCGACGCCTGGTAAGAGCAACGCCGGAATCCATCCCACAGACGAAGACGTCGTCCGGACGCTGTTCGAGATCGAAAAGGCAAGCACGCCGCAACCGAAGCCGGCGGCATCGGTCGAGCCTGAAGCCGTGTTCTCTGGCGCTTCGCGCGGGCTTTTGTGGCTGCAGGCCACGGCCGTCGCGGCGGCGCTGGGCGTGCTCGGGTACTACTATGCCGGAAGCAGGGTGGCTTCGCTCACGGCTGGATTCAACAGCTCACGGAATCGAGTCGGACGTACAGCAGTTTCGCGGACCGTCGACCGATCAGCGCAGGCGGAAGCAGAACAGCTGCTCACCCGTGTGGCAGCGGGAGATTCCGAGGCTGCCGACCAGGTGCTGGCGCAGTCGCCGAACTGGACTGGGAAGACAACCCGCACGCCAACCGCGGATCAGCAAATTCTGACCGCGCTCAACCTTCCGAATCTACACGCCCGTGAAGCTGCCGTGCAGGCAGAACTCGCGCTCGACGGCGTGCCCCTAAGCGACGCCGGGCTCAACCTGCTGGAGCGGGCTGTGGGGAATCCAAGCCAGCGGGTCTGGGCGTTGTGGATGCTGGGAGCGCTGGGCAACCGGGGCGTGGATCCTGTCCATACCGCGAAGATCATCGGAGCTTACCTGGCCGATACCGACGTCACAGTTCGCGCCTCTGCCGTCAACGGGCTCGCCATACTGGCGACTGACGAAACCATTCCAATGCTGCTCGATCGCTTTCGCAACGATGCGTCGCCCATCGTGCAGGAACGTGCTGCTTACGGGCTGGCCGAGTCGGGTATATACACGCACGAGCAACACATGACGGCTGCGGCAACCCTGGTCGGATGGCTCGATGATTCCACCCTCAGCGCGGGCCAGCGCGCCTGGGCCGCGCTGGCTCTGAGGGACGTTTCAGGACAGCATTTTGGCGCAGATTCCGCCGCCTGGCGGAACTGGTACGAGAGCACGCGACGCTGATTCCTGCGCGGGGCAACGACTCTAGAGCGCTACAGACCTAGCACTCACGCCTCGGGTGCGTCGTTCATCCGTGCCAGAGGTTCCTTTTGCCTTCCTCCGCCGTCGAAGTTCGCCGGCGAAAGCCACCGTTCGAAGTTCGCCTTCCGTTGCGGCCATTCCGAATCGAGCATGGAATACCACGCTGTGTCGCGATTGCGGCCTTTGATGATCATGTGCTGGCGAAAAACGCCCTCCAACGTAAATCCCAGGCGCAGGGCCGCTCGGCGAGAGGGCTGGTTGAGCGCGTTGCACTTCCATTCGTAGCGACGGTAGCCGAGATCCTCGAAAACATGGCGGGCCATCAGGTACATGGCTTCGGTAGCGCCCGGGGTGCGTTGTAGTTCCGGGGTGTAAAGAATGCTGCCGACTTCGATACAGCGATGGACAGGCTCGATGCGCATGTACGACGCGTATCCGACCGGCGCCTTTGCCTGGTTGAGGATGGCAAGAAATAGCGGGTCTTTCGCCGAAGCCATCTGCACAAGGCGCGCGTAAAAGGAAGAACGATCGGGGTATGGACCGTCAAACAGGTACCGCCAGAGTGATTCGCAATCTGCACCGTGGGACTTTTCGTACAGCGCCTGGGCGTGTCCGGTGGGATCGAGAGGAACAAGGGTAACGAAGCGGCCGGCGAGCGTGACGGGCTGAGGAAGTTTGGCCGGGAATAGATCGACAGGGGGGCCAAGGCTGGGCGCAGCTTCACGAACGGTCATGGTGGTCTCGAGAGTCAGAGTAGCACTTCGCCGCGACCGCTGTGGGGGGCCGATTACCGAGTCATCAAAAACGAATCGGGGACGGGTATCGCACGCCGAGACCCGGGATTGCACTCAGTCTTGACTGTGAGCCAGGGCGTAATACCCGCTCCGGGTCTGGACTTTATAGCCCTGTTTGGAGCGGATTTCGATCTTGCGGAAGGTGCCGTCCTGTGTGGCGTTGGTAGGCGTGTAGCCGAGGTTGTACTGGCTGCGGAGTTCCTTGGCAATCTGGTCGAAGCCTTCCTTGAGCTTGTCAATCTTATTCCCGACTTCGATGACGCGGCCGCCCGTTTCGGTCGCGAGCTTCTTCATTTCCGAATCGCCAGAATAACCAAAACCGCCATAGAAGCCGCGGTCGGCGATGAGCAAAACATAGCAAATGGAATCGGACTTCTGAGCAGCTTCGATGGCATCTTTGATGCGGAGTTGGCTGCCCTGATCTTCTCCGTCGGTGAGCAGAATCATGGCCTTGCGGCCGACTTCGTGGGCCAGTTCGTCGTGAGACGCCAAATAGACCGCATCGTAGAGGAGAGTGCCCCGCGGGTTGCTCGTGGGAATAGGCCCTCCGCCCAGGCCCGGCAGCGAGCCGCCACCGCCGCCGGTATTGATCTTCGCTTTGTTCAGCGCGGCTTTCAGGCGCCGCACGTCGTTGGTGAAATCCTGCAGCAGGTCTACGTTTACGTCGAAGGCGATGACGAAGGCCTCGTCTTTATCGCGGAGAATCTGGTTCAGGAAGGCACCGCCGACTTCCTTTTCCATTTCCAGGACGCGCATCTGGCTGCCGCTGGAGTCGATGAGGATGCCCAGCGTCAGGGGAAGATTGCTTTCGGCGGTAAAATACTTGACGGTCTGGGGTTTGCCGTCTTCGAAAACCTCGAAATCGTCCTTGGTCTGATTCGGGATGAGCGCGCCCTTTTTGTCCTTCACGTTGAAGAACAGCTGAACCACATTGACCCGGACCTTGAGGGTCTCCACGGACTGGTCCTGGGCGGCGGGGGTGGCCTGCTGAGCGACTAGCGGCAGGGCGAATGCCCCGGCAAAAACGAACATTAGAAACACACGGGGTTTCGGCATCAAGGGATTCTCGCGGGACTTTTGTTAGTCTATTCCTGTAAGGTTAGATGCACCAATTCAAACGGTTTGAGCATCCCAAAAGATGTACGGTTGCCTGCCATTGGAGAATAAGACCTTGGGTGAGGGGATTTTGCCACGGTTCGACGTAGGCGCGGTGATTCTGGCAGCCATTCTGGCCGCAGGGATGGCTAAGGCCCAGGACCAGGGGCAGAAGCAGAATCAGCAAGATATCCCGGACGCGCCCTCGGCCAGCCGTCCCGTGCAGCCGTTCCCGTCGAACTTGCCCCCTGCACCCCGTGCCGAACCGCAGCCGCCCGCGTCGGCGTCGACTTCAGGGTCCAAGGAAACGCCGTCCGAAGCGCCCCCGCCAATGCCCCCCATCCCGCCAATGCCCCCCATAAAGACAGTTCCGACGGGCAGCGTTCCCGGCGGGGATGTGAACACGCGCGACGATCTCTACAAGATCGTAACCCGTGTGAACTTTGTGATCGTGCCGGTCACGGTGAAAGACAACGACGGACACCTGGTGGATGGGCTTGCGCCGAAGGATTTCACCGTTTTCGAAGATGGCAAGAAACAGGACCTGAAGCTGTTTATCAGTGATCCAATCCCGCTTTCGGCGGCCATCGTTCTGGATATCGGGATGCCCGACACAGCGGTGCAAAAGATCAACGAAACTTATCCGGCGCTGGCCGGCGCCTTCAGCCCGTATGACGAAGTGTCGCTGTACACGTACAGCAGCACGGTCAGCCAGGTGACTGATTTTTCAGCGGCGGGCGAAAAGCTGACCGGGGTCCTCAACCGCATCAAGCTGGAGCGCGGCCGCAACAACGGCGCGCCGGTGATGAACGGGCCGCTGGGACCGCAGGGTCCGACCATCAACGGAATCCCCGTGGAGCGTCCAGGAGCCCAGCCCAACATCGCACCTCCCAAGGACGTGCGGGTCCTGAACGATGCATTGCTGCGCGCGGCGCTCGACTTGAGCAAGCGCGATCGGGCGCGCCGGAAGATCATTTTCATCATCAGCGACGGCCGGGAATATGGCAGCAAGGTCTCCTACAGCGATGTCATGAAGGTACTGCTCTCGCGCGAAATCCAGGTGTATGCGGTTGGGGTCGAGGCGTCCGCCATCCCGATCTACAGCAAGCTGGAGAAGTTCCACCTGCCGCATTACGGGTACGGAGATATTCTGCCAAGATACGCGAAGGCGACCGGCGGCGAGGTCTTTTCGGAATTCAACCGCGACAACATCGAAATCGCGTACACTCGCGCGACCGGCGACGCGCGCAACCAATACACGCTCGGCTACACCACCCGGGCCACACCCAGCAGCGCCTATCGCGACATTGAAGTGCGCGTGGCGCGACCGGGGCTGAAAATCAGCGCCAAGGCCGGATACTACCCACTCCCCGCGGCGCGATAGACCCCGGTTGCGGTTCTTGGCTCCTCACCCTCACCCAAAACCGGAGTAACCTGCGGCAAGAATCGGCCGTATGGTATAAAGACCAGCAGTAGCCAAAGGGAAATTTTCGCGCGTTGGCAGTCCAGCGGGACGGAGTGCCTTGACGGTATGTTCCATTAGAGGAAAGTCTTGAGTTTCATCAACTTTGCAGCCCGCGAGATCAACTGCAAGATCGTGTATTACGGTGCCGGTTTAGGCGGCAAGACCACGAATCTGCAGCATATCTACCAGAAAACCGCGGAACAGCAGAAGGGCAAGATGATTTCGCTCGCGACCGAAACCGAGCGAACTTTGTTCTTCGATTTCCTGCCCCTGGATCTGGGATCGGTGCGCGGCTTCAAGACTCGCATTCACCTTTACACCGTGCCCGGGCAGGTGTTCTACGATGCTAGCCGGAAGCTGATCCTGCGCGGGGTGGATGGGATTGTGTTCGTGGCCGACTCCCAGCAAGAACGCATGGACGCCAACGTCGAAGCGCTCGACAACCTGATGGCGAATCTGAGGGAGCACGGCTACGACTTCTTCAAAATTCCCTACGTTCTGCAGCTGAACAAAAGGGATCTGCCCAATGTTCTGCCCGTGGACACGCTGGCGCGAGAACTGCGCCGCAAAACCGAGCCGGTGATTGAGGCGATCGCATTTCAGGGAGCCGGGGTGTTCGAAACGCTGAAGGAGATCGCCCGGCAGGTGCTGACGGAGTTGAAGCAGGGGGGATAGGAAAAGCAGGGGTCAGGTCTCAGGTGTCAGGAGACAAAAATGAAGGGCGCCGATTGCGGCGCCCTTTCTTTTATTTTCAAAACCGAAGACTACTTGGTTTCCGCGATGGGACTGGCTCCGAATTCGCGGCGGCCGTTCACTGTCTTCGCGGCGCGCGCAGCGGCGGGGGCTGTGGCGCTTGCCACTCCGTAGCGCTCGAGCAGGACCGGAACCATCGCGCCTTCGGCTTCCTTGACGAAGGTCAGGCGGCTTTCCCCAGCCATGTCGATCCGCACAAAGTCTCCAAGTTTGACCTGTCCGGTGGCGACCAGGTTCGCCAAGGGGAAAACGATGTTCCGTTCGATCGCGCGCTTCAGGTGACGCGCTCCGTAGCGCGGATCCGTGCCTTCCTGCAGCAGGAACTCTTTCACCTTGGCGGTGCAGTTGAACACGAACTGATTCGCGCCCGACGCGAGCAGAACCCGCTGCTGCACCATACCAAGCTCAATCTCAAGAATCTGGCTCAAGTGCTCGGGCCGAAGCGTCTTGAACACGACGACCTTGTCGATGCGGTTCATGAACTCGGGCGTGAACTTCCTGCGCGCCGCTTCGGTGGCCGTGCGGGAAATTTTCTCGTCGAGTCTGGCGTCGACTTCAGTTACCTGGGTGGCAAAGCCCATGCCGCCGTCGACCAGGCCGGTCATTTCCCCAGCGCCCAGGTTCGAGGTCATGATGATGATGCACTGCGACAGATCTACGCGACGGTTGTCGCCGAGCGTCAACGTTGCCTTGTCAAGAATGCCGAGCAGCAGCTGCCACAAGGAGTCAGATGCCTTCTCGATCTCGTCAAAGAGCAAGATCGAGAGCTTCAGCTTCTCGGTGTGCCACTGGTTCAGTGCCTCCTGCGTGAGCAGCGGGTGAGTCTCGCGGTGACCCAGGTACCCGGGAGGCGACCCGATCAGTTTGGCGATCTCGTGCGAGTGCTGGAACTCAGCGCAGTCGATCTTGATGCAAGCGCGAGCGTCGCCGAAGAGAGACTCGGCCAGAGCCTCAACGACACGGGTTTTTCCCGACCCCGTAGGGCCCAGGAATAACAGGTTCCCAACCGGCCGTCCCGGGGCGTTTAGCCCCGCCAGAAACATCTGGTAGATTTCGACGACCTTCTCGATGGCCTGGTCCTGCCCGACAATCTTGCGCCGCAAGGCATTGTCGAACTCCTTGGCATCGTTACTCCGACGATTGGGATCGAGCACAGTGGCGAGATTCGTTCTCATAGGGTCTAAGGGCCCTTTCTTCGTATCGGGGCCGATTCTCTTCCTGGGACGACGTGGTTGCTTGACTCATTTGGGAGCGACAAAATTTGTCACTCGCCACCCCCACCCTCAATGTTGCAAGCGGCTCGCCATCCCCAAAGTAACCTCCGATCCCGCGGTACTAGTGTGTTAGATGCTTCTTACACGTTCCAGGAGACTTATCCGCAGGTCCGAAAGCGGAGAGCAATGCGAAATTCTTTGCGCATCCGGGAGGGATTCTTGGCGCATCCCCCGGTCGTTTCTACCTGTCTGGCGTTGTCCCGACGTAACTGGCAGCCCCCAAGAACGCGGGTTAGTATCCGCCCAGAATCCGTTTCAGGGAGAATACTTTGCGTCGTCTGGGTGCTCTTTCTCTTGCGTTCGGGGCCTGCATAGCTGTACTCGTCCTCATCTTTTGGTCAACGTCCGGAATACCAACCGCCGGGGCCGAAGGGCCCATTCAGATCGTGCGCACCAGCACCAGGAAAGCCGCTACGCTCGCTGATCTGACGCTGAAACCGGCGATTGCGCCACCGGGAACCGAATTTTACGTCGCCAAGCGGGGGGACAGCATCGGGTCGCTGGCACGACAATATTTAAAGCGGACATCCTACCTCACTTCGAGTGAATTAGCCGAGGCAATTCGCAAGGCGAACGGAAATCGTACGGCGAACAATCTGAAGACTGGAGAGCAGATTCTGGTGCCCGGCATTCTGCCCGCGCCGATCGTCGAGAAATCTATCCCGGTAGCGAAGGATTTCGAAGTACGGGCCATCTATCTTACGGGTGTAATGGCGGGCAGTGACCACGGTATCCGCATCATCAAGCATTGGCGCGAAGTGGGCGGAAATGCCGTGGTGTTCGACATCAAAGACAGCGACGGCAGCGTGAATATCGCGTTCGATCACCCGCTTGCCGGAAGGCAGCACGTTTACATTCACGATGTGCCCAAGTTCGCTCATTTCCTGCATTCGCAGGGAATGCATGCCATCGCTCGCATTGCGATCTTCCGTGATCAGCGACTGGTGGAAACCCATCCCGAACTAGCTGTGCAGTCGCACCGCTCCGGCCAGCCCTGGCGTGAGAATGGCAAGCTCGTCTGGACCGACACCTCCAATCCGAAGGTGCAGGAATATAACATCGCGCTGGCGAAACACGTGGCCGACCTCGGCGTGGACGAGATCCAGTTCGACTACGTGCGCTTCCCTGCCGAGGGCGACCAAAAAGATGCGACGTTCTACTTCCAGACCGACCATCCCAAGTGGCAGCGCTCAGACGTGATTACCGACTTCCTGAAACATGCCTACGCCGAGCTGCACCCCAAGGGCGTATTGCTCTCACTCGACGTCTTCGGCGTGATGGCGTGGCAGCGGCCGATCGATCTGTCCCACACTGGACAGGACATAGTCGGGATGGCGAAGTATTGCGATGTGCTGTCGCCGATGATCTATCCGTCGCACTTCTTCGGCATGGACGGAATTGCTCATCCCGGGGACGCGCCCGAACACTTTATTGGCGAGTCCATGGACCGTTTCAAGCTGATCACGAAAGACAGCGAAGTGGTGATCCGCCCCTGGCTGCAAGCTTTCCGTTGGAGGACAAGGACGTATTCGCCGGAGTACATCGAAACCCAGGTCCACGTGGCGAAGGAGAAGGGCGGAGTGGGATTCTTGTTCTGGAATGCCGGGAACGACTACTCGAAGCCGTATGCCGCGATGCCGCTGATGCGCGAAGCGAAAGAGAAGTACTTCCGCGGGGACGAGTTGCCCGGTGTGGCGGCCTCTCCGGCGACGACGGCGAGTGGCTCGGCGGGCGCGGGACAGTGAGGACACGTCAGCCCCAGCGCCCAGTTTTTCAGAACTAACTACCCGACCTCGTCGGGTCAACTGTCATCGTTGCGACCGACCGCCCGGCAAGTCACGCACAGCTGACACTTCTCGTCTGTGCAGATTCGTAAAATCTGTGTCACGCATGCACAGAACCCGCGATTGGCTCAGTTATAATCGAAGCTAATTTTGCTCGCGCGTGCGCTTTACTCCACTCAAAAGCCGCAGCGCTGGCAGAGCCGCAGCACTCAAACCAACGAGCAAGGAGTCTACATGGCAGCACTGCAGAAGACCGAGAAAATCTGGCATAACGGCAAGCTCATCCTGTGGGACGACGCGCGCATTCACGTCATGTCGCACGTCATTCACTACGGATCGTCGGTCTTCGAAGGCGTTCGTTGCTACGCCCTACCTAGCGGCCCAGCTATCTTCCGCGCCCAGGAGCACGCGCAGCGGCTGCTGGATTCGGCTAAGGTCTATCGCATCGACGTCGACTACACAACCGATGAAATCGTGAAAGCCATGTGCGACGTGATCGCCAGCAACAACATCTGGCCCTGCTACTTGCGCCCGATCGTGCTGCGCGGCTATGGTGAGGCCGGCGTGAACCCGCTGAATTGCCCGGTCGAGGTGTACATCGTCAATTATCCGTGGGGCAAGTATCTGACTTCCGATTCCGACCAGGGCTGCGACGCGTGCGTCTCATCGTGGACGCGCCTCGCGCCGAACACCCTTCCCGCGATGGCCAAGGCCGGCGCCAACTACATGAACTCGCAGCTCATCAAGATGGAAGCCGTCCTGAACGGTTACGCGGAAGGCATCGCGCTCGACGCCAACGGCTACGTGAGCGAGGGCTCGGGCGAGAACGTATTCGTCGTGCGTAACGGTGTACTGCAGACAGCCCCCTTGGGCAACTCGGTGCTCCCGGGCATCACGCGCGACTCGGTGCTGCAAATTGCGCGCGACCTCGGAATTCCGGTAGTGGAACAGGGGATTCCGCGCGAGATGCTTTATATCGCCGATGAAGCGTTCTTTACGGGCACTGCGGCGGAAGTCACACCGATCCGCTCCGTCGACAAGATCAGCGTCGGCAAGGGCATGACCGGGCCTCTGACCAAGGCTATCCAGAAAGAGTTCTACGCCATCGTGACCGGCGAGAAGTCGGATCGGTACAAGTGGCTGACACCGGTTCCGGTTCGGACGAAACAACCAGTGGGGGTTTAGTCAGGCCCTGGGCTTTTGCAGCGTGCGGCTGATACGCATCAAACGTTCCCCTCAAGGCGCTTCAAGCGAGTAGAATAGCGGCGCGTCTTGCAGACGTGGGGGACGTTGTACCACTCGTCCCCGCAATCTATCCTCACCTCGGCCTAACACAATACCGTCAAAAAGAAAGAAGGAGCATGCGATGGCAACAGCGGAGCAAGGACTCACGACCGAGTTTGCGACGGCCTACCGGGAGATGATGCTCCAGGGGCTCGCCGGCGAAGTGAAAACCACGAAGCGGGTGTTGGCCGCGATTCCCGAAGACAAGCGTGACTACCGTCACGATCCGAACGGGCGCACGGCGTGGGAACTGGCGTGGCACCTGGCTAACACCGACGTTCAGTTCCTCGACGGCATCGCCGATGGCCAATTCAGCATGGAGGGCCGGCCGGAAGCTGAAAAACCGAAGACCGTAGCCGAGTTGGTGGACTGGTATGACCGGCAGATCGCACGGGCGACCACGCGGGTGCGATCCATGACAGCGGACCAACTGGTACGGCCCATTGAGTTTTTCGGCGTGTTCAATTTTCCCGCAGCCTTCTACCTAGGCTTTCTGAACAACCATTCCATCCATCACCGCGGCGCGCTGGCCACGTACCTACGGCCGATGGGGGCAAAGTGCCCGTCGATTTACGGCGGCAGCTACGATGAGCCATTCCAGGGGGCGCAAGCTTCAAACGCCGCGTAAGTCTTTAAATTGCCACGAATGAGAAAGCCGCCCGCAGGTTGGGCGGCTTTTTTGCGTTGCGCCCTGGGCCCAGAGCTTCCTGCGCTTAGCTCGAGGCTCAAAGCTCAAGGCTCAAAGCTCCGACCGACCCATTACTTAGGTCATCTTGGGGAAGGTAACGATTCGCGTAATGATACGAGGAGGTTTCAGAGGGGAACGTGTCGAATGAATATTGATGACCTCCTGCGAATTGCGATGGAGCGGCGTGCGTCGGACTTGCACCTTAAGGTGGGAAACTACCCACACCTACGCATTGACGGGGAACTGCATCCGCTCACCGACCAGCCCCGAATCACCGCCGAGGACATGCTGACCATGGCGTTCAGCATGATGTCGGCGCGGCAGAAGCAGAAATTCAAAGAGACCACGGAAATCGACATGGCCTACGGCGTCGCCGGCCTGGGACGCTTCCGTGTGAACGTCTTCCAGCAACGCGGCAACGTAGGACTGGTGCTCCGCGTGATCCCCACCAAGATTCGCGCACTTGACGAGCTGTACCTGCCCAAGGTGGTGGAACAGATTTGCGATATGCCCCGCGGGCTGGTGCTGGTCACGGGCGTGACGGGCTCCGGTAAGTCGACCACGCTGGCCGCGATGGTCGACCGGGTGAACGCTACCCGCGCCGAACACATCATCACCATCGAGGACCCCATCGAATTTCTGCACCGCGACAAGAAGGGATATGTCAACCAGCGCGAGATTGAAGTCGACACGCCTTCGTTCTCGGCGGCGCTGCGCGCTTCTTTGCGTCAGGATCCGGACGTGATCCTGGTCGGCGAAATGCGCGACCTCGAAACCATCGGCACCGCCATTCACGCGGCTGAAACCGGCCACATGGTGTTCTCGACGCTGCACACTCTGGACGCGGTAGAAACCATCAACCGTATCATCGCGGTGTTCCCGCCCCCCGAGCAGAAGCAAGTGCGATTGCAGTTGGCGGCTATTCTCCGCGCCATCATCAGCCAACGTCTGGTGAAGCGCGCCGATACGGAAGGGCGTGTGCCCGCGGTAGAAGTCATGATCAACACGGCGTTCATCCGGGAATGTATTCTCGTGCCGGAAAAGACGCGGTCAGTCCGCGACGCGATCGCGGCCGGCACATCGCAATACGGAATGCAGACCTTCGATCAGTCGCTGTGGGATCTGTTCCAGGCTGGCTTGATCGGCTATGAAACGGCTCTCGAAAACGCCTCCAATGCTGACGACTTCAAGCTGCGCATGCAGGGCATCGCGTCGACGGCTGACATCTCACGGCAGGCTATGCAGTCCGCTGGATTTGGTGGAAGATAGTTCCGGACATCTCGAAGTGCTTTCCTTCTGAGTTCTTGGGGCGCGCGCAAAGCGCGCCTTTTCTTTTCGTAGCCTCAGACGCCCTCGTCTGGTCAGGCGAGCGAGGCTCGGCAGGATTCCCAGTCGTGTCCTCAGCATTCACCGCTCTGGTCCTACACCATGCCTTGCTGTAAAAGGCTTCCCCAACGCAACATCTTGCATTACCGTGGACGCGATGCCCTTTCCCCGCTCCAAGAAGAAACTCTACACCGAGGAAGAACTTTACGAGTACGCAGTCGGTGCGTTGGCGCGACGCATGCGCACGGTGGCGGAGCTCAAACGGCTTCTTCGGCAGAAGGTGGAGGCGGAAACTGAGCTTGGGCAGACGCTAGTGGAGTTGATCATTCGCCGGCTCAAAGATCAGGGATACCTGAACGATGCCAAATACGCCGCGGCATATTCTTCGTTTCGCCGGGACAACGAGAAATTTGGGCGGATGCGGGTGGTCACCGATCTCAAGGGCAAGGGCGTCCACGGCGAAGTCATCGACAAAGCGGTGTCGTCGGTATACGACGACGTGAACGAAGAGAAGCAGGCACGCGCTTACCTGCACCGCAAGCGGCTGGTTAAGCCCAAGGATCAGAAGCAGGCGGCGCGGATCTTCCGCCAACTCACGCGGGCGGGGTTCCGGGCGAAGACGATCTTCTCGATTTTGAAGCGGTGGGATGTGGATGAGGAAACGCTTACGGCGCTGGAAGGGGAAACCCAGGACTAACCACGGAGGACACAGAGGGTCACAGAGGAAATCCTCCTAAGCGATCGGCCTACGTCAGCGTAGAGATTCCTTCGCAAGATCTTCGTGTTCCCTTAGTCTCCTCAGTGGTAAAGGTCCTGCCTCAGTGATCCCCTGTGTCCTCTGTGGTTTAGAATAAGATTTTGATCCCGACTCACATTTCTGCGCTTTCTATCGAGGCTTTCTAGACACTCATGCTGACCGGCTCTCAGATTCGCCGCAAATTCCTGGACTTTTTCATCGAGAAGGGGCACCGCGAGGTGCACTCCTCGTCGCTGGTGCCGCAGAACGATCCTACGCTGCTGTTCACCAACGCCGGCATGAACCAGTTCAAGGACGTGTTTCTCGGGCTCGAAAAGCGCGACTATTCGCGGGCAACCACGTCACAGAAGTGCGTGCGCGCGGGCGGGAAGCACAACGACCTGGAAAATGTCGGGTTCACTAACCGGCATCACACGTTCTTCGAGATGCTGGGGAATTTCTCGTTTGGCGACTATTTCAAGAAAGATGCGATTGCCTACGCCTGGGAGCTGATCACTTCACCGAAGTGGTTCGCGATTCCGAAGGAGAAGTTGTACGTCACGATCTTCAAGGGTGAGAACGGCGTGGCCCGCGACGCGGAAGCGTATGACCTGTGGGTGAGGCAGGGGGTCGCGAAGGATCGCATCTACGAGTTCGGCGCGAAAGACAATTTCTGGCAGATGGGGGACACGGGGCCGTGCGGGCCGTGCAGCGAGATTCACTACGACATGGGCCCGGTCGCCAGCGATCAGGGCCACACGAATTGCGAGTTCGGGTGTGACTGCGGGCGGTATGTCGAGATCTGGAACTTGGTGTTCATGCAGTTCGATCGGGATGCAAGCGGGAAGCTGACGCCGTTGCCCAAGCCGTCGATTGATACGGGGGCGGGACTGGAGCGGGTTACGTCAGTGCTGCAGCGGGTCATTTCGAACTACGACACGGATCTATTTACGCCACTGATCGAGCGGGCAGGAGAGTTAACGGGGGCGAGCAGCGGCGGTAGGGCTGGCACCGGCCACGTGGGGACGGGCGCCTCGCCCGTCCAGGCCGAGCTTCGCTCTGCAGGGCAGACGGGGGCGTCTGCCCCTACGCAAGCATCGTGTGACACAGGGCCATCCAAATCAGCAGCGTCATTGCGGGTGATTGCCGATCATTCCCGGGCGGCGACGTTTCTGATTTCGGATGGCGTGATTCCGTCGAACGAGGGGCGCGGCTACGTGCTGCGGAAAATTATTCGCCGGGCGATCACGCACGGGCGGTTGCTCGGGCAGACAAAGCCGTTTCTGCACCAGATGGTGTTCTCCGTGCGCGATCTCATGCAGGATGCTTATCCGGAGTTGGTCGAGACGGCCGAGCGCGTGGCGAAGGCGGTTCTGGCGGAGGAGACAAGGTTTGCACACACGATTAGTGCAGGACTTCTGCGCCTAGAGGACGACATTATGCTCGAGGCGATGAACACGCCCGGCGTCAATCCGCCACCCGACGGAGTCTGGACTTTAGCGGTGGTTAAAGACCTCAATAAGCGCGGGAACAATCTGACCTATTCTGGGGCGAAGGCTTTCAAGCTTTACGACACGTACGGCCTGCCCAGGGACTTCATTGAAGACTACTGTCGTGACTTAGGGGTTAGCCTGGATGCCGAAGGTTTCGAGAACGCCATGGCTGAGCAGCGCGCCCGCTCTCAAGCCTCCTGGAAAGGCGCGGCCAAGCAGACCGCCAATCCGGAGTACCAGAAGCTCCCCACCTCCGCTTTCGAAGGCTACCGGCAGACCCGCTCCGAAGGCTGCGAGGTGCTTGCTCTACTCAAAGGCGGGCAGGGTGTGAAGGACCTAAAGCCTGGCGAGGAGGGCGAGGTCATCCTCGACCACACGCCCTTCTACGCTGAGTCGGGCGGGCAAGTTGGGGACCGTGGGTGGTTCTACTCTGACGACCACAATACCGTCGTCGCTGAGGTGACTGGGGTGTACTACCCCATCCAGGGCGTGCGCGCTCACAAGATCACCGCCAAGCAGCCCCTTCGCATGGGCGACAGAGTGGATGCCGTCGTCGACACCGGCATCCGCGAAGCTACCATGCGCAATCACACGGCCACGCACCTTCTCCAGGCGGGACTGCGCGAGGTTTTAGGCAAGCATGTGAAACAGGCGGGGTCGCTGGTCGCGCCGAATCATCTGCGTTTTGACTTCTCTCACTTCACCGCCGTCGAAGACGAGGAACTGCAGGACATCGAAGACCTCATCAACAAGGAAGTCTTGCGCAACGAGCGGGTCGAGGTCATCGAGAATGTGCCCATCGATGTGGCCATCAACGAGTATCACGCGATGGCGCTGTTCGGCGAAAAGTATGGTGACACGGTGCGGGTCATCCGGATTGGTGACTTCTCGACGGAACTGTGCGGTGGCACGCATACGGCGGCCACGGGCGAGATCGGGTTGATCAAGATTCTGAAGGAAGGCAGCGTCTCGTCAGGCGTGCGCCGGGTGGAGGCGGTCACCGGCGAAGGCTCGCTGCAGCACTTCCGCAAAGATCACCAGCTGGAAAATGTTGTCTCCGCGCTGGCTGGTCACGCCGAGACCGAGAGCCCCGCGGCAGCCCTGCAACTGGAACTCGACAAAAGAGATGCCGAGATCAAGCGACTGGCGCGCGAGGTCGACCAGCTGCGCATGAAGTCGGCGTCGTCCTCGGTCGCATCCGCCAACCACAAGGTCAAAGAAGTGAAGGGCGTGAAAGTGCTGGCGCACCGCGTCGACAACCTGGAGCGGCCGCAGATGCGAACCCTGCTTGATCAACTGCGCGACAAAGTTGGCTCTGGCGTGGTGGTGCTCGGATCGGCGACGGATGGGAAGGTCGCACTGATTGCGGGCGTGACCAAGGACCTCACCAGCCGCATCCAGGCCGGCAAGGTCATTGGGCAGGTGGCGCAGAAGGTGGGTGGCAAGGGCGGCGGCCGTCCGGATATGGCCGAGGCCGGCGGGGACAAGCCCGAGGCTCTGGACGCGGCTTTGGACGAGGTGTACAAGGTCGTGGAGGGCATGCTGGGGTGAAAAGAGCAAGCCCTAGGCTTTAAGGTCCGCGGCTTGGGCCCGTTGATTCAGGGCCTAAGCTCCTTGAGCCACGGCTCTCAGTATCAGTCACTGGGGTAGACTGACGACCGACGACCGACGACTAACGACCGACGACTGGGTTTCCCATGGACGAACGCGTCTCTTTCATCACGCATCGGGGCAAGGCGATCATGCTGATCGACTTCAGCGGCTGCGAGGCCAAGGAAATTCTTCTGCTACTGGAGGAGATCCAGCGCACCGTGGCGCGGCACGAACGCGGCACGCTGCTCACGCTGGCGGATATGACAAGGGCGCACATTGACCGCGCGGTCGCCACCCGCATGAAGGAAGTGCTGGTTCTGGATCGTCCCTTTGTGAAGCGCTCGGCGTGGGTCGGCGTGGAGAGCCTGCCGCACGTGTACTACGAGAACTTCAAAAGCTTTTCGCAGCGCGACTTCCCGCCTTTCAAAACTCGCGAAGAAGCCATGGATTGGTTAGTAAGCTAGCTCTGAGCTATTAGCTTGTGAGCTAGGAGCTACCAACTCTTTGATTCAGTGGCAGTCGAGGGCCCACCTGGGTTACTTCGACTTGCGCGCGGCAACGTCCCGGTGCAGAATCGACTGCATGACGGCAGCACAGCCGCCGACGATGATCGTGGTCGTGAGCACAGGGTGGGCGGGCCAGATTCGCTGGGCAATTCCGAAATTCCAAAGCACGACCGAGCCGACGATCGAAACGCCCAGAACGATCAGAAAAACGCGCATGCAGAGGTCCTCCCTCTAGATTACGCATCTCAAACGCCCAAAGTTCCCCTTGGCGTTAGCTTCGCCATTTTAGTGTGACGGGACCCGGAATCGGGTGACGGAACACCCCGTCGTTGCGGCGCGAGTCGAGCCACGCCTGCTTGAGCTGGAAGTACCATTTGGCGGGGCGGTCCGCATCGTCGATGAGCATCAGGTGCGGGTTGTGCTTCAGGCCTTCGGACTGTTCTTCCATGGTCTTGCGATCCTGCTCCACGAACTTCGCAAACACGAACTTCAGCAGATCGGGGCCGAAAGGGAGCCAGCGGAACAGGTTCCAGGCGGCCACCACGTCGATGCGGCACTGGCTACGCGTGATGGGCGTGACTGTGGTCAAGCTCGAGAACCAATACTTCCCTGCCCGGATCGTCTCCCAGCGGCGGTTCGGCAGGGTGAAGTCGATGGTGGTCGTGATGGTATCGGCGTCGGCATAGAGCTTAAGCAGCTTGTACGGCGCACTGTTCGAGCTGGGCGTATGCGCGCTCATGCGGAAGCCGTACTCGATGGGCTCGAAGGCTTTCTGCTTTTCATGGATGGAGTCGCGACTGCGCCACCACCAAGCCTGGTGCACAAACGGACCGTGCGCCGGATCCATGAGGCCAATGATGCCGTGGTCGACACTGCAGGGAAGGTCCGAAGTCAGGTAAGCCAGGTTGTATTTCGGGCTGAAGGTGGGCACCCGCGGCGACGGCTCGAGCGGATCGGCGCGCCTGGTAAACCCAGCCCCTGCGGGGCCGAGTTCCGGGATGAAAACCCAGACGAAATCATCATGCTCCTCGCAGGCGTAGCTGCCCGCGTAGACGCGGTCGACTCTGAATTTCTGGTCGGCGGTGAGCGACGGGATGAGCCGGCATTGACCGCTGAGCGCGTCGAAACGCCAGCCGTGGTAACTGCATTCGATCTGCTTTGCGTGCAAGTGCCCGCAGGAGAGCGGCATGCCACGGTGGGGGCAAGCGTCCTGCAGGGCGAACGGACGGCCCTGTGGGTCGCGCCCCAGGACCAGCGGGGTTTCGAGCAGCATGGCCTTTTCGAGCCGGTTGCGCCGGACCCGATCACGAGGCAAAGCCCGGTACCAGAAGCCGGCGAGCATCAGCGAGTCAGGAGTTTGGCGTTGCGGGGAATCGTCGAACATGGGACGAGGCGAGGGTACTACAGGGCGGGGAGTGGGGGGAAGAAGAGGCGCAAGATCAACTAGAAGCGGGTGCAGTAAGCGCTGGGGATCAGCTTGGGATCTCGTGGTCGTGGGAAGCTGCATCAGCCGTGAGGAATCCCCTTCGAGCTCCTCAGCACTCGGCTTCTCAAACGTGAAGATTCTTTTCAACACCTCGTGTTTGCCGCACAGGGCCCCCAGACTGTAGCCAATCCCCGCGTAGAACGCGGTGCGGTCACCGTCATTTGGGCCAACACCCGGACGGGGTCGCCGGCGCCCCACAGCAAGGCTTGCCGAACGTCGAAGAAATACCTGAATGCTCCCGCATGGGGCTCGGAGGCGTACAAGACCGATGGATGCTGGAAACCGGAGAAGCTGATCAGTCGGTACCCCAAGACCAGGTGGGGAACAACCCAGGTCCAGACGGCCAGTGAGTTCGCCTGCACCAAGGCGTATCCCAGGCCAAGGGCCGGAACGATGCAAACGACTTCCAAATGCCGCAGGAACCAATCGGAGGGAGCAACGCCGTTGCTGGGCTCAACCACCCAGGCGAACCAGCGCCCGACCAGCCACGGAAAGGTACTGATCGCGCACACGTATACGAGCACCACCTGCAGCACTAGAAAGCCGGCATCGCGGAGCCAGGTTCCCTGCCCTGGAAGAGGGGATGCGGGATGAGGGGTGTCCACGGCCATGACCGTACCACCCGGTGTTGGATTGGGCAAGGCCAGCCCGCTCCCGGCCGAGCGCAACCCCACCAGGCCCATAGATACCTATGCATCAGTAACTTACGGCGATTACTTCGGTGGTTCTATGGACCTCTGTTAGATTGCCCCTGCTTCCTAACCACCCTATAATCAGCCTTACTCTGGTAGAAGTTCTCCGTCAGGTTCCGGGTAGACCACTGCGGGGACTTCGTGTCTTCGCTGCGAGGATAAGACCCGGATATGCGAAAGCACCTGCAAATCGGACTGATGCCCATGCTCGCGGCCTCCCTTTCTCTCACAATCCCCCATGCGCAGGCGGCATCGGGATCCGAGGTTTCAGCCACGCACCTGGTTGCTACCACCGACGAAAACGGCCGCACGATCTACACCAACGAATACGCGGAAATCAGCCCAGCGAAGAGTGGCCAGAAGGGGCAGGCTTCGCCGTCGCAGGCCGGGCAACCGAACGGATTGGCCTACTGGAGCGCGAAGGAAGGCCGATGGAAGCCGGTGCCTTCGGCAAAGTTGGGCCGGGCGCGGTCGGCAGCCGCAGAAGTAAATCAATACCTGACCCGGGAATCGACCACCGAGGAAGGTGCGGCGCAAGCGAATTTCCTGCGCAGCAACCGGACGTTCAGCCCGCAGGATGTGGACGCGGCCATTGAACAGGCTGCGGCCCGGCACAACGTAGATCCGAACCTTGTGCGCTCGGTCATCAAAGTGGAATCGAACTTTAATCCGAACGCGGTCTCCCGCAAGGGTGCGATGGGATTGATGCAGTTGATGCCGAGCACGGCGCGCTCCTTGCACGTGAAGAATCCGTTTGACCCCGAGCAGAACGTCGACGCGGGTGTTCGCCATCTGAAGCATCTGCTGGAAAGCTACGGCGGCAATGTGAAGCTGAGCCTGGCGGCCTACAACGCAGGCTCCGGAGCGGTGGCGCGCAGCTCGGGAATTCCGCACTACTCCGAGACCCAGAACTACGTGCGCCGGATCACCGATCTCTACTACGGAGGGTCCGATCCTGGCTCTCATGTCGTTGGCAACGTGGTGCACGATCCCGTTCGCGTACAACGAGATGCACGGGGCGTACTTTATATCAGCAACACTGACTGACGGTTTGGCATCTGTTTAGTGGTATCGGCCCAGGTTTTAGACACTCTCAGGTAAGCAGTTTCGGACAACCAGTACTACGAACCGCGGTAACGGCTGCAAACGTTGAAGACCCTACTTCGAAGCCAGCGGGGGTTGCGCCTGGCAGCGGCATTGATGGTTGTGCTGCTGGCGTTGCCGGGACACGCTCGTGTCCGGCATAACGACGCGTGGGCGCGAACTGCCTTCACCAAAGCCGAGCAGATGCGGGAGGCGCTGAACGGACGTCCCGCGCCTGACCGCTCGCGGCATGACTACCAGCGTGTGATCGACGCCTACCGCCGGGTGTACTTCGGCTCTCCCACCTCGTCCAAGTCCGATGCCAGCGTGGTCGCCGTCGCCGAGTTGCAGGTCGAAATGGGCCGGCGTTTCGACGACAACAAGATCCTTCAGTCGGCCGTAAAGCAATATGAATTCCTTCGCCGGGAATATCCGGGCAGCAAGTACCGCTTCGACGCGCTGTTCACAATCGGAGAGATCTACAAGGACGATCTCGACGATCCTGAAGAAGCGCAGGCCACCTTCGAAGAATTTCTGCATCGCTATCCGCGGAATCGGCTGGCTGAAGACGCGCGCGAGGCAATTGCCGACCTGAAGCAGGACGCCCCCAGCCCGCAAAAAGAAGCGGCGCTGCGCGAGGCCGAGAAATACCAGCGGGCGGCAGACATCGCGTCTAAACCAACGAAGCCTGCGGCCGAGGCGGACGAAGACACGAAGAAAGGCGATGGAGCCGCTGATGACGTCGATCGCACCAAACAGGTCGACGCGAGCACTCTGCCCCGCGTCACCGGCATCCGGCACTGGTCGACTCCGGATTACACACGGGTTGCCATCGACGTCGAGCAGGACGTGAAGTTCAACTCGCAACGCATCGACCATCCCGAACGGATCTTCTTCGATCTCTACAACACGAAGCTGGCGTCGACACTGGTGGGCAAGAGCTTTGATGTGGACGACGGCTTCCTGAAGAAGATCCGCGTCGCCCAGTTCAAGCCGGGTAAGACGCGGGTGGTCCTGGAAGTCGACGACCTTTCCGATTACGACGCGTTTCTGCTGCCCAACCCTTCCCGGCTGATCATCGACATTCACGGAAAGCAGTCGGGCAAAGCGCAGGCGGGCAGAAGCGTACGAGAGGTGGCAGAAACGAAGATCGACGCGCCCGACGAGGCGAAGGACGAGGTTGCCGGCAAGACGGAGAGTCCAAAGCAGACCGTCAAAACCGAGCAAGTGCCGCCCCCGGCGACGAAAGATGCGGATGAAGATCGCCAGCCGGTGGAAGAAGCCAAGCTCGAAAACACAAAGCCAACAGTGCGAACCGTGACGATCGGCAAAACACCGGTCAAGAAGATCATCGAGGCAGGCGACGACGACCCCGCCCCGCCTAAAAAATCCGTGGCGCTCTCGGTTGAGGATCTGCGGCCTGACGTGCCGCCGGCAACCACCGCAACCGCGGACATCAGCGACAACGCCACAACAACGGACGATGGAGCTACCAAGAAGAGATCCACACCTTCCCACGGAAAGGGCAAGCGCAAGAGCGCCGGCAACACAGCCGACATCGCAGCGGACGTCGATGCACGTGAGGCACGGCCCACGGCGGCGGGAGATCGTTCGCTGATCCGAGCGCTGGGCTTGAAGATCGGCAAGATCGTGATCGATCCCGGCCATGGCGGCCACGACACCGGCACCATCGGCCCTGATGGGCTTGAGGAAAAAGACCTAGTGGTGGATGTGGGCCGCCGGCTCGGCAAACTGCTCGAAACACGGATGGGAGCCGAGGTCGTCTACACCCGCAAGGACGACACGTTCATCCCGCTCGAAACGCGTACGGCGATCGCCAACCGGGAGCGGGCCGACTTGTTCGTTTCCATCCATGCCAACTCCAGTCACGACTCGAGCGCCCGGGGAATTGAAACCTACTACCTGAACTTCACTTCGTCGCCCGACGCACTGGAAGTCGCGGCGCGCGAGAACGCGGTCTCGGAAAAATCAATCTACGAACTCGGCGACCTGGTGAAGAAGATCGCCCTGAAGGAAAAGATCGAAGAGTCGCACGAATTCGCCACCAACGTGCAGCAGGCCCTGCACAGCGGGCTGGCGATGAAGGGCTCGGGAATCCGTGACCGCGGTGTGAAGAAGGCGCCGTTCATCGTGTTGATCGGAGCGAACATGCCCTCGATTCTGGCGGAGATTTCCTTTGTCAGCAATCCCACCGACGAACGCAAGCTGCAGACCTCCGAATACCGCCAGCGCATCGCGGAGTCGCTTTACCGGGGCATTGCCAAATACGCGAGCGGCCTGAGCGGAGTGAAGGTGGCCAGCCGGGTGGCGAAGAACGAGGGGCAGTGATGGCTCGCTTCAGTACCGGACGTCGTATAGGTCGGTGAACAGTTGTACGGCGCTTTCGTCATAGAGTCCGTCGCACAGCAACGGGGACACGTCGGGTGCAGGGTGGACGTACCACTTCCCATCTCGATCTTGTATTACCATCGTCCTCCTCAGGTGGTTGCTTCCGTTCCTGAACAGCACTTCCACGTCCACGAACAGCACGTCTTGAAAGACGAACCCAGCGTAGCCATACGAAGCTGGACCTTTCTTGCTTAGGTGTCGGGCCGCGAATACCTTCAGAATCTTGTGCGGATCGTCGGGGGCTGTGCTGCCCTTTCTGAGTTTGAGATTTTCGGAGACACCCTCAAGATATTGTGCGTATTCCGACAGCGATTTCCCTGCACCATAGGGTCGAACACAGACCCTTCGAAACCAATCTGCATCTCGCATCACAAACGCTCGGGCGAGATCACTGGCAACACCTTCGGGCGTCTCTTGACCAGTCGGAAACCCGTCGCTCGCGACCCTTCGCTTTGGCTTAACTGCAGCACTGCCGATAAGGACACACAAAAACAAAGAGACAAGACCCGCGCTTCCGTGACGCGACATGGACCGAGCTTATGACCTCGTTCTGCGCCCTTCCACATTACTTCTGTACAGGACTGGCACCTGGCGGGAAATCGAGCGGTCTTCGGGCCCCTAGCATCGGTTGTTTTCCTCCTCCCTGGAAACTTTCCTGCCCCCCTTGTAGTCTAATAAGTCGTAGAGGTGCACTTGCGACGCTCCCCTGTTCCCACCATGCTTTCTCGGCTTCTTGTACTTTTGCTGCTTGCGGCGACGGCTTTCGCCGCGGACCCGACGGCTCCCGCTAAGATCGCCCCCGCACCCATCCTGCCCAACGAATTTGGCGGATGGCAGATCAAGGGATACGCCCAGACGAGCCAGGATCCTGCAACCGCCGATCCGACCAACCCAGCCATCCTAAAGGAGTACGGCTTCACCGATTTCGCCTCGGGCGCCTACACGCGCGACGACGGACGCAAGCTGACCCTGCGAGCCGCCCGCTTCACCGATGCCAGCGGGGCCTATGGTGCGTTCACGTTCTACAAGCAGCCCGAGATGCTGAACGAAAAGATCGGCGACCAAGCGTCATCGCTGAATAACCGCGTGCTGTTCTATCGAGGGAACGTCCTGGTCGATGCACTGTTCGACAAGCTCAGCGTCATGTCGGCCGCCGAACTGCGCGAGCTGGCGACCGACATCCCCCTGCCGCAAGGCGGGGCTAGCAATCTTCCCGCCCTGCCGACCTACTTGCCCAAGCAGGCATACGTCAAGAACACGGCCAAGTACATCATGGGGCCGGCGACTCTGGACAAGATCGGCTCGCCCATCTCAGCCCAACTCGCGGACTTTGCCGCCGGCGCGGAAATCGTGCAGGGAACCTATGAAAGCTCAGGTGGCGAAGCCACGCTGGTGCTGATTTCCTACCCCACACCGCAGATCGCAGCAGAACACCTTCGCCGCATCGACGCAGCCCACGCGCCGACCCCGCAGCCCGGTACGAGCGCGCCTCCGGTTGTCGACGTGGGAACGTTCTTCGGCAAGCGTTCGGGACCGATCGTCGCTATCGCCGCCGGACCTTTCTCGCCGAGCGAAGCCAAGTCCCTGCTCGCGTCAGTGCACTACGATGCTGATGTCACCTGGAACGAGAACACGTTTTTCGACAAGAAGAACAACCTCGCGAATTTGTTGTGGAACGTGATCATCCTGTGTGCGGTCCTGATGGGTATCACCGTGGCAGCAGGGTTTGCATTCGGAGGAGTACGCGTGCTGTTGAGCCGTCTTCTGTCGACACGTCGGGGCGACGACGGGACAGAATTCATCGCTCTGCATCTGGACCAAGCGGGGCCGGAATCGCTCGGCGGGGTTCGGGTCTCACCGGGCCCGCGAGAGTCCTAGGGCCCGGCTGGATCGCGTTTTGGGATGGGTAAGTCCATCAATTAAGGCGCTTTAGTTGGGCTTCGAGGTGGCGCTGTCTCAAAATGCTACAGTTTTGGGCGATGTTGCCTGATTTTGTAAATAACTGAAAAGAAAGACATTTATTATCGAAAAATCCCTTGACACCCCCCTTTTTAGGCTCATAAGATTTCGCCAGAAAGTTTTGGCGGACTTTGCCTTCCGTTAGAACTATTCTCCCTTGAAAGAAAAAGGCCGCCCAGTTGCCGGGTGGCCTTTTTCCATTCCAATCGAGCGACCAACTGCAGGTGTCAGCTCTGCCTTTTCTGAATCGGTTATCGCTCAAGGCTTGGGAAATCGATGCGGACAGCTCGACGCATTGATGCAATCTTCCGGCAGCATCAAGCGCTCGACAGGCTTTCCGTTCACGATGTGCGATTCGATGATCTCCTCGACGTCGTCCGGCGTGACGCGTCCGTACCAGATGGCATCGGGATACACCACCACCGTAGGTCCGTGTTCACACTGATCGAGGCAGCCCGACATATTGGCGCGCACGCGTTTCTTGAATCCGCGCAGCGCAAGTTTCTGTTTGAAGAGGAACTGCAACTGGGCCTGACCGGCAGGATCACAGCAGCCGCGCTGGTGCCCGGGCTCCCGCTGGTTGCAGCAGATGAACAGATGCTTTTCAAACTTGGGCATGCCCTCAACTTTACAGGATTCGGACTAGGGCGGCGAACTAAGCATGTGCAGCGCACAGGCTGAACAGGCGGACGGATCCGCTAAGAAGCCGACTTTTCGCGCGCCTTCTGGGCCACGAAACGGAAGAAGCTAATCACGAATAAGAGAGAGGCAAGCAGGAAGCTGATCCCCGCGCTCAGCAGGAAAACCAAGCCGCTGATGTTCGAGGGGCCGCAGGGCCCCCATCGCGAGAAAGTCATTCCAACAACTGATAACAGCCCCAGGCCCAGGAGGCCTAATCCCGCACGGAATAACTTCGACATACACGCTATTTTACGTGGCCAATGTGCGGACGGAAGGTTACGCACGTGGGAGAGTCGTGGTACTTCCGGGGATCTGGCTGGCTAGAGATGGGGGTGGAGTTGCTAGTCCTTGAGCGGAACCATGGGCTGATCGTTCTGGCAGAAGGTCGCGACACGCTGCAGGCCACCCTGGGCCTCCGTCACGTACATGACCGGACCGTAGCAGAAGACGGCATGGCCATTGGCGGCGAAGTACCACTTCCCACCCTTCCGCGGATGACGGGTCGCAGTCTCCACGGGAGGGTGGGCCGGTGGCGTGAACCTCGGGACGGGTAGTGACAACAACAACGCTAGGGTCAGTGCATTCATATCGTTCTCACAGGGCTGGGAAACGGAGCCGGGGATTTAGATCGACATCAGCGTTCTGCGCGAATCTGCGATATCCGAAGTCGGGACCGGCGGTCGTTCCGGTGCCTGACGCTGCATCTTGCCCCCGCTATGCGCGCCCGGAGTCTTCTCGGACGGTGTTGCCTGGGTTGACGGAGCTTGAACCGTGGGATTCGCCTGGGCCTGGGCCGTTGGCGTCTGCGCGTGCTCAATTGCTGCTTTACTCTTCATTGCCGACAACTCGGTGCTGTCTCCCAGCAGCTGTTGGATCAGGGTGCGCTGGGATTGAATGGTGTTCCCCTGTTCCACGATCAGCAGGGTCATCAGACCGTAGGAAATGAGGAAAAGGACGGTCAGAACCGGAAGCAGGCTTAGCGTCCGTTTGGGTGAGACTTCCGGAGTACCGAACAGTGTCGTCAAGTGAGCCCCCGAGTTGTGCCCCGATGGCAGGCAGGTTGAGAATTGCAGCTACGGCACCAATGGCGGGACTTTCTGCAACTTGTTGCCGGGGAATGGCTTAGGGCCTCTGACACGAAAGCCTGGAAAACCTGCAAGTGCAAGTCGCTGCACATAATGGTAACTAGGGTTGATATTACTGGCGTGACTTGCCAGCCAAAGGCCCGAAAGCCGCGCCGGACGGGCGGTTCAAGAGAATCGTGGATTTGAACAGCCTAGGCCCAGGTCAAAGTGCGAGGCCGCGAGCCCCCTCCGGACCTACTTCCCGCCCATCACCAGCTTGGCGATCGTGGCCAGCTGCATGTTCGACGTCCCCTCGTAGATCTTGCCGATCTTCGAATCGCGCCAGTATTTCTCCACCGGGTAGTCCTTCGTGAAGCCGTAGCCACCGTAGATTTCGATGGCCAGTGAGGTCACGCGTTCGGCAACCTGCGAGCAGAAGAGCTTGGCCATCGCGGCCTCTTTCACGAAGTTGACGCCGGCGTCTTTCATGCGCGCCGCGTTATAGACCAGAAGGCGCGCGGCTTCGATATCGGTGGCCATCTGCGCGATCTGGAACTGGATACCTTGAAAGTCGGCGAGCGTCTTGCCGAATTGCCTGCGCTCCTGCGCGTACTTTGCCGCGCATTCCCAGGCGCCGCGCGCTACACCGAGCATTTGTGCGCCGATTCCGATCCGCCCTTCATTCAGCGTTTCGATCGCGATTTTGTACCCTTTCCCCACCTCGCCAAGAACGTTGTCCTTGGGCACGCGGCAATCTTCCAGAATGAGCTCGCAGGTGGAGGAAGCGCGAATGCCAAGCTTGTCTTCCTTCTTGCCAACCGTGAACCCGGGAAACTCCTTCTCGATGATGAACGCGGTGATCCCTTTGTATCCTGCGGAAGGATCAACTGTGGCGAAGAGAATGAAGATTCCGGCTTCCTTGCCGTTGGTGATCCAAAGCTTGCGGCCGTTGAGAACGTAGTCGCTGCCTTTGAGCTCGGCCTTCGTCTGCAGGGCGAACGCATCGGAGCCCGACCCGGCTTCGCTGAGTGCATACGCACCGACGGTATCGGCGACCATCCGTGGCAGGTAGCGCTTGCGCTGTTCTTCCGTGGTCCACCGAAGCAGCGCATTGTTCACCAGCGTGTTCTGAACGTCCACGACCACCCCCGCCGACGCGTCGGCGCGCGACAGTTCCTCCACTGCAAGGATGGCTTCAAAAAACTTGCCACCGCCCCCACCGTACGGTTCCGGAACCTCGATACCCATCAGCCCAAGCTGGAAAAACTGGTGGATCAACTCCTTGTCGAACACGCCCTTCTCGTCCATCTCTTTGGCCAGCGGACGCACGCGCTCGTCCGCAAATTGCCGGATGTTGTCGCGGAACAGAATCTCGTCCTCGGTGAGGGTGGTGAGAGGAGAAGGAATATCGGCAGCAGCGATTGTTTCAGACATACAGATACCTTCGACGTAAGAATGGCAAACACAAGATTTTAGCACCGGGTGAACAACCCCACTCGGTTCGAAACCTGACCGGACTCTACTGTTCTGCCGTCCACTCGAGCGTGACGCAATCTCCATCGGGAGGGTATACTGCGCGGACTCTCACCTTCAACACTCGACGGAGCTGCCATGGCAACGGCGACGATCCCTGACGAAGAATTGGCTGGGGCGGGCCAGATCGAAGACTCGCAGGAAACAACGTGCTGCATCGCAGGCGGCGGGCCGGGGGGAATGATGTTGGCGCTCCTGTTAGCCCGTCGCGGGGTCGAGGTCACGCTCCTGGAAGCGCATAAAGATTTCGACCGGGCATTTCGCGGCGACACGCTGCATCCCTCGATTCTTGAGATCCTCGACCAGATTGGCTTGGCGGAGCCTCTGCACCAGTTCCCGCACAACAAGATTTACGGCCCCACTTTTCAGACCTCGGGCATGTCGTTTTCACCGGTCGATTTCCGCCGCCTGAAAACTCGCTATCCGTACATCATGCTGATCCCGCAAACGAAGTTCCTTGATTTCCTGGCCGCAGAGGGCAGGAAATATCCGAACTTCCACCTGCGCATGGTGGCAAACGTGGGAACGCTAGTCGAGAACGAAGGCCGCGTGACCGGTGTACGATATCAGAGCAGAAATGGGTGGCACGAGCTGCGCGCGCTGCTAACCGTCGGAGCCGACGGGAGATTCTCCAAAGTGCGACAACTGGCGGGGTTCGAACCCATCAAGACCTCTCCACCTATGGACATCCTTTGGTTCCACCTGCCTCACTTGCCCGGAGACGCGCACTCCGACCGCCTCATGGGCGGATTTGGAGGCGGACGCCTGCTCGTCGTCTTCGACCGAACTGACTTCTGGCAGATTGGCTACGTGTTTCCTAAAGGGCAGTACCAGCAGGTGCGCGCCGCGGGGTTGGAAACGTTCCGTAAATCGATTGCGCAGATCGAGCCCGGCTTCACGCAGCATGTGGAGTCGTTGACCGACTGGCATCAGTGCTCGCTGCTGTCGGTCGAATCCAGCCGCTGCCCGACCTGGTACAAGCCCGGATTGCTGCTCATCGGCGATGCTGCCCACGTCATGTCCCCGGTTGGCGGAGTGGGCATCAACTACGCGGTGCAGGATGCGGTTGTCGCGACCAACGTATTGGCTGATCCACTGAAGAATGGACGCGTACGCTTAGAAGATCTCGCCGAGGTCCAGCGGCAGCGGGAGTGGCCCACCCGCATCATCCAGGCGCTCCAATCGACGCTGCAGACGCGCATGATCGCGAGCGCGCTGCAGGTACAGGGCACACTCCGGATTCCCTGGGTCATGCGCACATTCTTCCGAATTCCCGTTCTTCGGGATCTTCCAGCACGATTACTTGCTTTTGGGGTAAAGCGGGTCCACCTGCAAGAGGAAGGATAAGCCTCAGGAGCGGTCGCTGCGGTATACCAGCTTCAATCCATCGCTCTGCAGAATGCGCTGGACCTGATTGCGCGCGTGCACCGCCCACGGGCTGGTAGTGTCGAGTTTGACGTAGGCGCGCCAGTGCGACAGGGCTTTGCGCGGCTGCTTGATCTTCTCGTACGCCAGGGCAAGGTTATAGTGTGCATCCGCGTAGGTGGGCGCCAGTTGCAGAGCGGTCTTGTAAGTCTGAATCGCTTCCTGCACCCTTCCCGTTTCGTCGAGCACGTTGCCTAGATCGAAATACGCCAACGCGTAACGAGGGTCCGATGCGATGGCGGCGCGATAGTGCTTCTCGGCCAGCGCGAAATCCTGCCGGTTGTAATAGAGCGTTCCTACGTTGATATGGGCAGCCGCGTGGTTCGGCTCGCGCTCCACTACTTTCAGGTACGTTGCAATGGCTTCGGTGTGGGTGTGGGGGTCTTCCTCGAGCGCGATGCCCCGCGCGAAGAGTTCGACCACGTCGGCCTCGACCGGCTCGGGCCGCAGCGGCATCACCGGCGTAGTAGCCACTACTTTCTGTTCGGGCGAGAAATCGAAAACGAACTGCCCGGCGATCGGTTCGAGCAACTTGCCAGCGTGCCGGAAGGTCACGCGGTGCCCGCTGGAGAAGATGCCTGCTTCCAGCAACGGATTCTCCATGCCCGCCACCTGCTTTTGCATGGCCTCAAGCGATTGCCGGATCACCGCCGGGCGCACTCGCTTGGCGCAGAGGTCGCGCACTTTCTTGATTTGCAGGAGATCGAAAAACGAGTAGCTCTCCGCGGCGGCAACCAGTCCGGCCTTTTCCCAACTTGCCAACTGACGCGCCGTGAGCCGCAAAATGCGAAGCAGGTCCGCTCGACTGTATCGGTACACGGTTGTATGCAACTTTACTGGACCCATTATCTGGAAGGTGGCTTAGGCTTGGCAAGTGGAAAGACCGTCCCAGGGGAATCCGACTCAATACTGCAGCAGGAGTTGTGCAGCAGCGGTGGAAAACGCGGGTACGAGGGCACGCACCCGCGCTTGTTGATCGTTAACCCGGCCGGCCACACTGGCGCGTCTCTACTGGCCAAGCGCCTTTTCGATCGCGGTCACGACCTGGGGAGAGTCGGGTGTAACTTCCGGCTCGAAGCGCGCGACTACGTTGCCATTGCGGTCAAAGAGAAACTTGGTGAAGTTCCACTTGATCTCGCCACCCGTCTTCGGATTCAGGGACGAATCGGTCAAATACTGGTAGAGAGGCGTCGTATCCTCACCTTTTACCGACACCTTCGACATCATCGGAAACTGCACGTTGTACTTGCGGCTGCAGAAGGTCTTGATTTCTTCGTTCGTACCGGGTTCCTGTGCTCCGAAGTTGTTTGCCGGCACGCCCACGATGACCAGGCCGCGATCCTTATACTTCTCATAGGTCGACTCGAGCGCTGAATACTGAGGCGTGAACCCGCAACGGCTGGCGACATTGACTACCAGAAGGACTTTGCCTTTGTAGGCCGCGAGGGATGTGGGCTGCCCATCGATTGTGTTCAAGGGGAAATCGTAAACGGACTTGCTCGCGCCAAAGCTCATGACGGTACACAGGACGACAAAACCAAGGAGTTTGCGCACAATGCCTCCAGAAGAGCGAGATCAGAATGGGGAACATACCGGGCGGACGCAAAATGGAGCCGACGACCAGACTTGAACTGGTGACCTGCCGATTACGAATTACTGTTCGGCTCTAGGTTCACCAGCGCCAAATGTATTGTAGTACAAGGAGTTTAACAAATTTCAGCCCGCACGGAAGGAAGTTCAGCGATGTTGATAACGTTGGGTGTTAGGGAGACAGGTTGAAAGCTTGCGTCACAATCACGGCACAAAGATCGTGCCGCCCCGAGTCGATCTTCGGGCCTCCCTCCCCCCTCTACCTAGCTAGCTAAGCTGGTGAAGAGGGTGTTGAGTGAGCGCAATACCCGGCATTTTTCGCGGTCGACACCACAGCAACGGTTCCTCTACCTAGGTAGCAACGCCCATGGCTAGCAAGTGCCAGTTTCGAAGAAACGACGGTACACGATGCCACGCTAACGCGCAGTGGGGAGAAAAGCTCTGTGTCTTTCACGATCCGGCCAAAGCCGCGGCGGGTCGGAGGGCCAGGCGATTGGGCGGAATCAACAGGAGTCAGACGGCAGCTGCACTGCCCGCAGAGACGCCTGACCATCCCCTCAACGACGTCCGCGAGGTTTCTTTGCTCCTGGGTCAGTCGATCAACCAGGTGCGCCGCGGCCAGATAGCACCGCGTGTCGCCACCGCAGTGGGCTATTTGGCGGGTATTCTCGTCAGCGCTCTGCAGCAAGGCCCGTTAGAGGAACGCCTACAACGACTCGAGGCGACACTCGGGCTGGGAAAAGGTCAAGCTGACATGGTGCCTAATGTTGAATCGAACACTACAAAACAGAATTGAACGCGCCGAGCTGGCCGCGAAAGCGGAGCACAGATTCTCCGCCGAATGCATCTGCTTCCCGGCCGACGAGCCGCCGTTCTTCGGATTTCCCCTCGAGGAGCAAATTGCAGCCAGAGTGAAGTGCCCCCTTCACGGTGACCGTTTCAAGCCGACATTTCACATCTATGTGCCTAAATGGTGTCGAGAAAACGAGAAGAAGGTTCGTTGGTTCCGCCTCAGCCCGCAATATCACAAAGCGTGGCACGCCGGTTTCCCCCCTGAGTTGTGGCCTGCCGAAGAGGAGGAGACTGAGGATAGAACAGTGTTTTGAAGCTGAAGGATGGCACCAGGCTTCTGGCCTACGAACCAGTTTACGGCCGACCATCGACGAGCAAGGTCGTCCCCGTCCCTCACGACGACGGTGGCGTACCTCCCCGCAAATGACGCTACTGGACTTCGTTCAGCTTTTGGTAGATCAACATCGCCACGAGCACCAGCAGAAATACCCCAGACCCGATGCTGAACACGCGCACCGGAATGGTAAGCCGGTTGACCTTGGCCAA
>CAZXKO010000076.1:0-122485 GCA_964641665.1 uncultured Acidobacteriaceae bacterium | reverse complement strand
AATCCCGAGGCGACAAGGGCCGAGGCTCGTGCCCATGTCTTGCGGATGCGATTGGCTCTTGCGAGTACATTCATGATGCGATCCTCCAATGTGTTTGTATCGAATAATCCCAGAGCATAACCAACAGTTGCTGGACGCTGCTTCGCGGCCATGGACTGCGCGATGCGCAAAAGGGAGCGGGCATATCGAGTGTGCGTCGACAGGCTTTCTGCGGCGATCTCGTCGCAGGCCAATTCCCGTGTTTGATCGATGCGCGCCTTGATCAGAGCAGCCGCGGGATGAAAGGAGACGGGTAAAATCAAAAGTTCGTAAACCAAATTCAGAAGGAAATCGCGCCGCCGG
Organism: uncultured Acidobacteriaceae bacterium; assembly: GCA_964641665.1. Taxonomy (GTDB): domain Bacteria; phylum Acidobacteriota; class Terriglobia; order Terriglobales; family Acidobacteriaceae; genus Gp1-AA133. Next base: position 122,143 of record CAZXKO010000076.1, on the reverse strand, counting down.
ATGTGCGCCAATTCATGACCCAGGACGGAAGAAAGCTCATCCTCCGACGCTTGCGACAAGAACCACTCCGGCAAAACCAAAACGGGATTGTGGATTCCTAGTGTCGCTGGCCCCTTTCCTTCAACTGACAACAATATCGGTACGGGTTTCATGCCCAGTAGGGAGTGACATTGCTCGACCACAGTTCGCATCGCCAGCGGTATCTGCGGCTCGCTTGACTTACATAACATTGCCCGGAGTGACTGCCCTCCGCGATAGAGGCGAACTGCTCGATAGAAAATGAAGCCTAAGTAAAGCAGTGCGACAAACCCAATCCAGAGCGGGCCGAACTGTACCGGATGGCCGCCATGCCGCATTCGCCGCCAGAGTGCCCAGGAGGAGTCGCCGCTAAAACTTGTTTCTCCCGGCTGAACCGCGCTCGCTGCTGCAACAGACTCGGAACTTAGCTTGTCATTGTTTCGAGAACCACGCAAACTCGCAAAGGGAAGCAACACAGTAAGCAGCAAAGCCGCAACCCACAATGCATGCCGATGCGAAGAAGGGCCACGACGCAATGCTCGCGAAAGAAGCACTGTGACTGCCGCGATGACGCATGTCATCCAGAGGGCGTTCGTCACATACGTGACAACGATCTCATTAATCGGATTCATTGGGCTTTTCCCTCCTTGCCGCGCTCGTGCTCCTCTACCAAACCGCTCAACTCCTGAAGTTTTGTGGGATCGAGTTGCTCGTTCTTGACGAGGCTCATGAGGAGACCGTCCACCGAACCGCCAAAGAGTCGATCAATCATGTCCCCGATTGCGTTGCTTGCTGCCTTCTCTCGGGTCAACACTGGTGCATAGTCGTACGCCCTGCCCCGCAATCTCCGCCGTACCCTTCCTTTACGATGAAGAACGTTGAGCATCGTCTGCACGGTGGTGTACGCCAGTCTCGACGATCCGGCAAGTTTCTCTTGGACTGATTGGACGTTGGAAGGACCGCAGTCCCATAGCACATTCATGATCTGCAACTCCAGAGGCGTGAGTTGCTGCCGGGATTTTCGTTTGCCGCCCATTTCGATCTCCTAACGTGTTAGGACAATAGCTCCATGAATTTGACTTGTCAACTAAAAAGTTAGGAGATACAGTTGAGCGGCCGTCATGTTGCAGGCTCCGGGAACGAGCCGTGACCAAACGCTCTCTCTGTGAGACGATGCCACAAACCGTCGATGCCGAGCTACAATAACTCGGCCATGTGAAACGGAAGCGGGCACTGCAGGGATGCAACCATGCCGAGGGATAGCGTGGCGGGGCTCATCGAGCCGATGCTTGACGGTGCGGCAGTTTGTTCTCTCGCACCGATCAGAGAGATCGGACGATAGACCCCCAATGCCTTGAAAATCCACGCCCCGAAGGGGCGGAACCTACACTAACGGAGAGCGTTGCCCCTCCATTTCAGGCTGAGCCAGCACAGAATCGCATTTATACGCCTCTCGCCTGAATCGTTGCTCAAAGCCTTCGCAACGATCGAACAACAGATTGCCAACATGTACCTTCTGTCGTATGTCACCGACGATTCCGATCCAAGGGCCCAATATCACTCACTCGAACTCAAACCCGCTTCGAAAGCCAAGCTGCGACTGCGTGCGCCCAAGGGCTACTACAGCAACCTGAAGCCGAGTAGCAACAGCGTCGTAACTGGTGAAACATTGCGACATAACTAATTGAGGGTCAATCACAGTTGGGTTTCCCGCCCTAGTCCTCCGCCCTTTGGAGAAACACGATTTTGAATCAAGCAGCAGTCTCTAACTGAAGCTTCCGCACAAACTCCTCCCGATCAAAACTGACCCCTCTCATCGGGACGGTGGCCGCCACGCGGAACACAGCCTCATCCAGGGCAGTACCATGCTGCCATGCGGCAAGCAGACCGTGCCGCGCCATGAGTCGAAGCTCTTTGTGCCGCAACCAGACCGCGGGCAGGTTCGCGTCGCGGCCGCATGCGCGGGCCATCACGTCGAGGCTCACAACCCCGTCCTTGCCCGAATAGCGCTTCGCCATGTCCACGCACACCTGGTGGAGAATCTTGAGATCACTCTCCGCCACCGGCGGTATCTCGGCTCCTGCCTCTGCCTGCGCAATGAAATGCCGGAAGAATGTGAGTCGGTCAAATTGTTCGTCGGCCATGGCACCTGCTCCCTTAATGCGATCAAGCTTTCCCCAAACACGAGCAGCAATGCTCGATTTGTCACCATTCAGATACAGTCCTCATGGTTGTACCTTCCGTCGCGGCAAGCGGTGATGCGCGTCACACTTCCTGGTGCCAATTCTCCCCCGGCCGTCCCTGCTGATCGAAAGCTCAGCAATGGTCTTCTTTGCGTCCTTAGCGGCCTTTCTTCGTGACCTTTGCGGTTAAGAGCTTTTTCAACCTGCAATTGCCCCATCCCCTCCCGAACCACCCCCGCCACAGGCCCGTCGAGCACTTTCCGCTATCATGAAACGAGCCCTATGAGTTCCCCCCGACCCACGATCGGCGTCTTCGACTCCGGCTTCGGCGGCCTCACGGTTCTCAAAGAACTGGTCGCCCTCAGCCCCAACGCCGACTACCTCTACTTCGGAGACACCGCCCGTCTTCCCTACGGCTCGAAATCCGTTGAAACCGTCGCCCGCTATGCCGTCGAAGCCACGCATTTCCTCGAGAGCCGGGGCGCCAATCTTCTCGTCATCGCCTGCAACACCGCCACCGCTCTGGCGCTCGATCAGATCACCGCCGCCGCGCGCGTCCCCGTTGTAGGAGTGGTCGAGCCCGGAGCCGACCAGGCCGCCTGCGCCAGTCAGAATCGCAGAGTGGTCGTGATCGGCACCGAGGCCACCGTCAGCAGCCATGCCTACCTGCGCGCACTCGAGCAGCGCGGAGTCCAGGCCCGCGAGAAAGCCTGTCCTCTGTTCGTCCCTTTAGTTGAAGAAGGATGGGTTGACCATCCCGTGACCGAGCAGGTCGCTCAGATCTACCTGAAAGAAGCCTTCGCCGACGGCTTCCACAACGCCGACATCCTGGTGCTCGGCTGCACGCACTACCCGCTGATCAAGCCCCTGCTGCGCCGCGTAGCTCCCGCGCACGTGAAGATCGTCGACTCAGCCCACTCCACCGCCAACGTAGTAGCCGCACAGATCCGCGCCATTCCCAATCACGGAGGAAACGATCAACCCGCGGCGCCCGCAGCCCTGCGCTTCTTCGCCACCGACTCCGTAGAAAAATTCCGCCGCCTGGGCCCCAGATTCCTCGGCCATCCCGTAGAAGCCGTAGAGCACGTCGACCTGAACGAGTAACTTTGTAGCGCGGCATCTTGCCGGATGTCCCAGAGCCTGCGCCCTGACCTTGTCGAACGGGCGTCCCGCCCTCGCCCCTCGCACGTCGTCTGGTGCTGTACTCGTGCCACTAAATTGAACTGTCATCCTGAGCGACGTGAGGCGCCAGCCGAACGAGTCGAAGGACCCCGCGCCCCTCTGTGCCCTCTGTGGTTAAGCCTTTGATCTCCGCAAAAACAAAAACGGCCGCACAAGGCGGCCGTTCTTCTCTGATCAAACCCTAAACTCAATACAACCGGAAATCCACTTCTACGCTGATCGCGACCGCCACCGGCTTCCCGTCTTTCACCGCGGGCTCAAACCGCCAGTTCTTTACGGCCTCAATCGCCTTCTCATCCAACCCGAGCCCCAGGCTCCGCGCAATCCGCACATCCCGCGGACGCCCGTCCGGCCCAACGATCAGGCTGAGAACGCAGGTTCCCTGAAACTTGGCTTTGCGGGCTTCCTCCGAGTACTCCGGGTCCGGCTGGAAAAGCACCTTCGGCGCCGAGACTCCACCACCTACGTGGAACACGCCACCGCCAATGCCACCTCCGCGTCCCGGACCGACTCCCGGCCCTTCGCCCGAGCCCACGCCGCCGCCCGAGCCTGAACCAATGCCGCCACCCGAGCCCGTTCCATTTGACAGCGGTCCATTTGGAATCGCCGCCATCGGATCGCCCAGGTTCGGCATGTTGTTCATGGCCAGCTTGATCTGCGGTGGCACAACCACCGTCGGCTCCATCGGAAGCTTCGGAGCCTCGTTCCGCACCACTACCATCGGCGGGGTAAACTGCTCCATCGACGACTTGGGCAGACGGCCCTTGGTCGCCGCCAGCTTGTCCCGGTCGCCGCCACCGCCACCGCCGCCCACCTGTGTCTTCGAAGGCGGTAAGGCCGGAATGTCGTTGTCGGCGAGCAGCGGCATCACCGGCCCCGTCGGCTTCGCCGCAGAGACCGCATTCCGCGCCAGCATGGTGCCGCCAATCAACAGCGCGACGAGCACCACGTGCACCCCAGTCGAGGCCAGCGCTCCGTCTTTCTTGTAATTATAGAAACCCCAGATATCTTTAACCGCCACCGGCTTCGAAGTCAGCTCCAGGGGCGGCAGCTTCGGCGGGAACAGCGCCTCCTTGGCGTTCTTCCACAGCGAAAGATACATCGGCATCGCCAGGTCGTCATCGAGCGCGTTTTGTCCCTCGACCGGCTTCGAGGTCAGTTGCAGCGGCGGCAGCTTCTTCGGGAAGAATGCGTCGCGCAGATTCTCGAGAACGGTTTTCCACCACGGACGCGTCAGGTGCTCGCCCCACAACTCCCCGGCTTCAACCGGCTTCGACGTCAACACCAGCGGTGGCAGTTTTTTTGGAAATAGAGCCGCATCGATGCCCGCAAACAGGGACTTCCACAACGGCACATCCAGCGAGCCTTTGGGAAGCAGCAGGTTCAGCTGCGGCTCGCTACTGTCGATCTTGTGATTTGATTCTGACGATACCATAACTGAGATCCGGTCGAGCTTTGTTCCTTTGCGGGCTATGAATAAACGTATGCTATATACCTGATGAAGGACCCCTCCCGCAAGTTGCCTGAACGAACCACTTTACCGCGACCCCCGAGCACGGTGCCATCTTCTAATTTCAGAAGGTTAGATGCTGCCAGAACTACTCCTGGCAAAAATTGTACACTTTTTTTCTCCTTTTTCGACAGGACATTTACCGGTCCCTCCCGATACACGACTTCAGTGCTTCCGCCCGCCCTGAATGGACGTCTTTTCCCCCGCTCCCTATAATGAAAAATCAACCCTTTAGGAGAACCCCATCGAGTGCCGCTCGAACTGAAAACCACCGTCAATCTGCCCAAAACTGACTTCCCCATGAAGGCAAACCTGCCGCAGAACGAGCCCAAAATCCTGGCTCGCTGGGAGGAAACGGGCATTTACGAGCGCGTGCGTGAGGCCCGCAAAGGGGCCCCTCCCTATGTTTTGCATGATGGTCCCCCCTATGCCAACGGTGCCCTGCACTTGGGGCATGCCCTGAACAAGTGCCTCAAGGACTTCATCGTCAAGTCGAAGAACATGGCCGGCTTCGATGCGCCCTATGTGCCGGGTTGGGACTGCCACGGCCTGCCCATCGAAATCAAAGTCGACCAGCAACTCGGCAAGAAGAAGCTCCAGATGAACCCTTCTGCGGTTCGCCTGGAATGCCGCAAGTACGCGGAAAAATTTCTCGACCTGCAACGCGAGCAATTCAAGCGCATCGGCGTCTTCGGCCGTTGGGGTCGTCCCTACTCGACCATGACCCCCGAATACGAGTCGGTCGTCCTCGGGACGTTCTACAAATTTCTTGAAAATGGCTTCGTCTACAAGGGCCTGCGCTCGGTGTACTGGTGCATCCACGACCAGACCGCGCTCGCCGAAGCCGAAGTGGAATACGAGAACCACACCTCGACCACCGTGTGGGTGAAGTACGCGATGGCGGACGACCCCATCGCGCTCGACGCTGCGCTCAAAGGCAAGAAAGTCTTCACCATCATCTGGACCACGACTCCCTGGACGCTCCCTGCTTCCATGGCCGTCGCCTTTCATCCCGACGAAGAGTACGTCGCGCTCGAGTCTTCGGGTGAGGTCTACGTCGTCGCCGCCAAGCTCGCAAACGCCGTCATCGAGAAGTGCAAGCTCGCGGGCGCAAAGGAACTCGCCCGTTTCCCCGGCCGCAAGCTGGAACGCCTCAACTTCCGTCACCCCTTTCTCGATCGCACGGTGCTCGGCGTGCTCGCCGACTACGTCACTGTGGACACCGGCACCGGCGTCGTCCACACCGCGCCCTCCCACGGCGCCGAGGACTTCCTCACGGGCCTCAAGTACAACCTCGACGCCACCACCCGTGTCGACGAAGCCGGCTTCATCCGCGAAGGCCGGCCCGAGTACGACGGCAAGAAAGTCTGGGAAGCGAACGCACCCATCGTCGATCTGCTCGAGGATCGCGGCGTGCTGCTCCACACCGAACCCCTCGAGCATTCGTATCCGCATTGCTGGCGCTGCCACAACCCGATCATCTTTCGCGCCACCGAGCAGTGGTTCATCGGAATGGAAACGCCCATGGTCTCCAGAGAAACGGCCGGCGGCACACTGCGCACGGTGGCGCTCGAAGAAATCAAGAAAGTGAAGTGGGATCCGGCCTGGGGCGAAGGCCGCATCTCGAACATGATCGCGACCCGCCCCGACTGGTGCGTCTCCCGCCAGCGCATCTGGGGCGTGCCCATCGCCGTCTTCCTTTGCGAGAAGTGCGGCAAGCCGCTACTCGATCCCGAGGTGAACCGGCGAGTCGAGAAGCTTTTTGCCAGCTCCGGCGCCGACGCGTGGTACACACCGGCAGCGGACGCGATCCTTCCCGCAGGCAAAAAGTGTGGCCACTGCGCCGGAACGAAATTCAAGAAAGAAATGGACATCCTCGACGTCTGGTTCGAATCCGGCTCAAGCTACCTCGCGCTGCGGGCCGCCGAACCGGAATATGGTCCGACCTCCGACCTCTACCTCGAAGGCGGCGACCAGCATCGCGGATGGTTCCACTCTTCCCTGCTCTGCACCATCGGGGTTCAGGGCAACGCACCCTATCGCCATGTCGCCACCGTTGGGTGGACTCTCGACGAAAACGGCCAGGCCATGTCGAAGTCACGGGGCAACGACGTCGATCCGGTCGATATCGCGAACCGCCTTGGCGGCGAGATCGTCCGCCTGTGGGTGGCTTCCGTCGACTTCCGCGAAGACGTAGTCGGCTCCGAGCGCCTCATGAAGAACATCGCGGAAAGCTACCGGACGATCCGCAACAGCTTGTTCAAATATGCGCTCGGGAACCTGTATGACTTCGATCCAGCGAAAGACGCGCTTCCCTTCGAGAATCTCGAACCGCTCGACCAGTACATGCTGCGGCGCACCGCTGCGGTGTCCGCCGACGTGACCCGTTGGTACGAGGAATTCGCATTCCACAAGATCTACCAGGGTGTCCTGAACTTCTGCGTGGTGGACTTGAGTTCGTTTTATTTCGACGTGCTCAAGGATCGGCTGTACACCTACGCGCCGAAATCTCGAGGGCGAAGGGCCGCGCAGACGGCGATCTGGCGCATCCTCGAGGCGCTGGTCCGCTTGCTGGCGCCGATCATGAGCTTCACCTGCGAAGAAGTGTGGGGCTATCTGCCGGCCGTTCCTGCGCGTCCGCAAAGCGTGCACGCAGCGCAGTTCCCGACCCGGCAGGAAATCCTGGGTCTTGCCCCGGAAGATCCGAAGCTTCTCGAGGACTGGACGACGCTACTCGGGATTCGCGAACAAGTTTTGAAGTCTCTCGAAGAAGCGCGCAACGCCAAGCAGATCGGCAAGGCCGTCGAAGCGCAAGTGGAGCTGGCGGCCGCCGACCCGGTCTACTCTGTCCTCAAGCAGCACGAGGATCAATTGCGATATGTGTTCATCGTGTCCGCGGTCACGCTCGAACCGAAAGCGTCCGGCAATGGCACCGGATCAGTTTCGGTCCAGGTCACGAAGGCCGACGGCGCCAAGTGCGACCGCTGCTGGAACTACTCCATCCACGTGGGCGAAGACAAGAACTACCCCACCGTGTGTGAGCGCTGCAGTGCCGTGCTCAAAGAACTCGAAAACGGAGCAAACGAGTGAGCCGTCCGACAAGTTTCAATAAATCTGTCGCAGTGAGGCGCCAGCCGAACGCAGTCGAGGGACCTTGTGTTTTCGGCGGCGCTCAATTGCGATTCGGACCCCTTCGACATCCCGCAACTTTTCCGGATGCAACGCCAGACCCCGGGGATGACTGATCGTCATGCGCAAATATCATTTCCTCATCGCGATTTCAGTCATAGTGCTCGACCGCCTCGCGAAGCTCGCGGTCGAGCGCAAGATCCCGCTGCATGACGGGATCCAGATCATCCCCGGCTTTTTCCGCCTGACCCACCTCGAAAACCGCGGCGCGGCCTTCGGTCTCTTTGCCGATTCGCCCTCGGAATGGAAGGTCGCCATCCTGGTCTTGTTCTCCGTCATCGCGTTGGTCGTTGTTTCAACGCTGCTCTGGAAGAACAGCCATTCGCTGTCGACCACCGGAGTAGGCCTCGCCCTCATCCTCGGCGGCGCCATCGGCAACCTCTGGGACCGGCTCGCCTCCGGCCACGTCACCGACTTCCTGCTCTTCTACGTCGGCACTTACCAGTGGCCCGCCTTCAACGTAGCCGACAGCGCCATCGTCGTCGGCGCCGGCTTGCTGGTCTACGAAATTGTGTTCACCAAGTCCCCGGCGCAGGAAAAGACGGGTCTCAGGCCTTAACGGCAGTGTCAGGTCTCAGGTGTCAGGTCCTGGGTCTTAGGTGTTTGGGCCCAGGAATGACGTGGTGCGTGCCAGGCTCTGCGTGAGACCGGCACGAACCACGTAGGCACAGGCGCCCCCGCCTGTGCGGCCGCGGCGGTTTTCGCCGCGGCTGGATTTCTCGCTTCGCTACAACGGCCGACTTGAACGTGTCATCCCGAGGGCAGTGAGGCGCCAGCCGAATGTAGTCGACGGACCTTGTGTCCTGTCGACGACGCGACCCTATCCCACCTTCACCATCAACCCAACACCGCCCCCCGGACCCAACACCCGAATATCATAGCTCGTGGATAACACAACACGCCTAGAACGCTCACAGACGCACCGGAACTCCTCGGACGACCCTTAAATCGCCCCGACCTCCAGAACGCGATCCTGGAGCGTTTCTGTGCAAATCGCGGGCATTCTACGAGCCATTCACGCCCGGAATTCTAGGGCCTAAAACGCCCTTTACGCGTTTTCAACAGCTTAGCTAATAGTGAATAAAAACGGGGATCAAAACAGCGGCCGTTGGCACTTGGCGGTTAGCAGTTAGCCCCTAAGACCTGAGACCTAACACCTGACACCTGCTTTTACGGAGTTCCATACAGCTGCTTGTACACATTCGCGTTACGCAGGATCGCCTGCACGTACTCGCGCGTCTCGGTGAATGGGATCGACTCGACGAACTCCTGGGGGTCGCGGTACTTCCCTTGCGACAGCCAATCTTCCACGCGGTCCGAGCCGGCGTTGTAGGCCGCGAGGGCGTATTCGAACGAGCCGAACTTGTCGACCATGGTCTTGAAGTAGCGTGTTCCCAGCTGCAGGTTCACCGTGGGCGTGTAGAGCTGGCTGGGATTGAAGTGGCGCAGTTTCACGTCCTTGGCGACTTTCTTGCCGGTCACCGGCAGCAACTGCATCAGCCCCACCGCGTTGGCGTGCGAAATGGCGTTGGGATTGAACTCCGATTCCTGCCGAATCAGCGAAGCCACCAGGTACGGGTCGAGCCCGTTCTGCGCGGAAAACCGTTTCAGGTCGCTCCAATATGCCTTGGGAAACAAAGCTTCCCAGTAGGAACGCGGCAACTCGGGAACGTCGACTGCGAAGTAGTTGGGAACGCCGCGCTTCATGACCTGGATCGCGCGATCGTAGCGGCCACTGTCCTCGTAAAGGCGTGCCGTCTCGGCCAGCGCCCAGTTCCCGTCTTCTGCGTTGGCGGTCGCCTGAATTTCGCGCACCGCAAAATCGACCAGCCCGCCGTTTTCAAGCAGTTGCGCTTTCTGCACGTGCAGGTCGTCCGCCGGTGGATCGCTGGCCACGACTTTGCTTCCGATGTTCAGCGGGGGTACGTGATCGAGCAAGGCATCGTCGACGGCACCGGTCGTCGGCGGCAGCACTTTCAGGCGCTCGCGCGCCAGTTCGGCATAGTAGAAATTGCGGAACCGGTCCGAAATCTTCTGGTAGTAGGCCCGCGCCTTCGCGGGTTCGTTATCCTCTTCCCCGAGGCGCGCGCGCCAGTAGAGTGCAGCCGGGACTTCCGCCGAATTGGAATACAGGGCGATCTGCTGCTCGAACTGCTGTTTCGCATCGTCGTTGCGTCCCTGGCGCAGGCTCAACCAGGCCACCTTCCAATGCGCGTACGAAGCACGGCTGCCGTTCGGGAAGCGCTGCTGCAATTCGCGGTAGGCATCAATGGCCTTGTCGTAATCGCGCTTCAAGAGATACATGTTCCCCGCGGCCAGAAGCGACTGTTCCAGCCATGGGCTCGCGGGATCCGTTTGGCGCAGTTGCGCCTGCAGGCGAAGGAAGCCGTCATTGTCATCGGTCGCGCGTGCGACCTCCCCCAGCAGAAACAGACGCTGGGCGGCGACCTCGGGAATGCTGTCGGGCACAGAACTCAGAATCCGTTTGGCGTCATTGGTGCGTCCGCTCTTCTGCAGCGCTCCAGCCAGCGCCAGCTGCACCGAGGAACGCTCCGCGGGACTGACCTCGTCGAGCAGGTCGTGGTATTCAGCGGCGGCATCGCTGTAACGCTTGCCTTTGGCAAGCAAGTCGGCACGAGTCCAACGGTCCGAAAGAGATGCAGGTGTTGCCGCGCCGCCCAGCCTGTGCAGCTCGGTGAGCGCGGTGTCCGCCTCGGGGCTGGTTGGCATGTTGAAGTAGACATTGCGCAGCGCCGCCAGCGCCTTCGCGGTTTGTCCGGTGGCGGCATAGGCGCGTCCCAAGCCAAGTTCCACATCGGCCCGGGTAGGCTCCCGGTCTTTCTCGAGCAATGCCGCGGCCTCCATGGCCCGGCCTTCTGCGATCAAGGAGCCCGCATACACCACGTGCGCGTCTTTGATCACCAGCGAATCCGGATAGGTCTTGCCGAAGTCCGCGAGGGTTGCAACTGCCTCGGCGCTGTGGCCGGTTTGCAGGTAGGAACTCCCCAGGTAATAAGCGACATAGTCGCCAAGATCGCCCGCGTGGGGCTTGGCGCGATTCAAGGGATCGATGGCTTTGGCATAGTCGTGGTCGAGCACGTGGGCGTAACCCACCACCAACCACGCCAGCGCGCCGGCGTCTTCCTTGGCGTGCTTCTTCGCGTACGCCTCCACCCCGGCATAACCGGCGACGGTGCGCTCCTGCAACAGTTGCTGCGCCATGGGCTTCAGGCTGGCCGACGCCACAAACGCCTGGTGCATGCGCTGCACCCGGGGCGAGCGCCGCTTCTTGCGCGCGGCGGTGTGGTGGGCTGCCTTCGGCGGCGTCTTGGAAGGAGCAGATTTCTTGTGTGAGGTCGAGCGCTGCGGAGTGGAGGACTTGCCCGCGTCGGTGGATTGGCTTGCAGACGAGGAGGACTGACCGGCGGAGATGCCGCCAGCGATTCCCAGAAGAATTCCCAGAACCAATGATCGGGAGAACAAAACCACTCGCAATCTATCGCCGGAAATTGGCGCCCATGATCGATACATCGTCTTCGGCCAGACTGCGGACCAGCTCAGCCTGAAAATAATCCGTCGTGGCAGCCACCGTGCTTCCGTACCGCTTCCTGTATGTGGAACGGCTCTTTTCGATGTCTTCCTTCAGGCGGTCATAAAGGTCTTTGTTGCGGCGGCCTTCGGCCACCTTGGCCTGATTGTAGAGCTTGATCTCGTCCACCAGCAGGCGCGCGAAGCGCTGCGCTTTGCGATGGGTATCAGCGTCCTCGGGGCTCATCGCGGCTGCGCCACCACCTGCCCCTGCCGGTGCACTCGCGGCCCGCGCCGCAACCGCCGGCGCCCCCGCGACCACCTCGACCGGCTCATACGCTGCTGCTGGAGCCGCCGCGGCCGAATGTCTCGGCGCGTGTCCTGCAAACGGATCGCTGAAGCTGGATACAGCCTGCGCCGGGGCGGTCGGTGCACCCTCGGCAAAGCCCGCGCTCTCGCGGGGAGCCTGTTTGCGCATGGAGGTCAACTCCAGCCATGCGCTGGTCGAAACCGTCAGCAGTTCCAGAGCGGCGGAATCCAGCCGACGGCTCGCGTCCAACCCACAGTCCACATAAACCAGGGCCGCCACTTTGTCCTTCAGAACCAGCGGCAACATCAAAATCTGTTCGTCGGCCGGACCTCCGAAATGATCGACGAAGCGCGGATCCATATCGATGATCTGCCCGCTGAAGGCGGCACGCTCTTGCAGAACGCGTTCGGGCAGGCCGCGCGAGGTATCGAGAATGAATTCTCTTACCGCGTCGTTGTCTTCAAACCCGCGACCTTGCCAGCCGCTGGCCGCTCCGCCCTTGATCACAAACAGCGCGGTTCGTCCGGAGTAGTGCGTCAGTCCGTCGAGGAGCGCGCGCAGAATTTCTTTTTGAGTAGTGCCAGCCTGAATCGCAGTCACGGCTCGCAGAAGATCGGCAGTGTTCGCGCCACCCGTCTCCGCTACGCTCGAAGCGCCCATATCCTGCGGCAACTCTGCCAGAACGCGGCGCACCAGATCCTCGCGCAGCTGCGTAAGATGTCCCTGCAGGACCTGGGTGACTGCGCGCTCAACGATGGGTTCGACTTCGTGCCTGTCAGCCATGTGCTTGCGGCCAGCCTCGGAGAAGCGGAGGTTACTGCCCGTTTAAGTCTTGATTATACGGTACTTGCGCACGGTTGCCGGGGGTACCTTAGGACGTGTTCCGTGGTTACCCCAGATTACCCCTAAAATCTATCGCAAAGGGCGCGAGCGCGGATACGGCAAAGCACTCGTCAGAATCGTTGGTTACCAAGTAGAATAACAGTCTGATCCCGCTCGCAATTTCCTAAAATACTGCATCGGATAAAGAATGAGCGCCATCCAACCCAAAGTAGGTGAGCCGGTTAGCGAAGAACTAGCGCTCGTTCAGGCAGCCAAGGGCGGCGACGTTTCGGCGTTCGAGGACCTGGTCAAGCGCTACGATCGCAACGTCTTCCGGATCGCGCAGCACATCACGCAGAACCGCGAGGACGCGGAAGACGTGGTGCAGGACGCGTTCCTAAAGGCGTACAGCAACCTGGAACAGTTCCAGGGCCAGTCGAAGTTTTACACCTGGCTGGTGCGCATTGCCGTCAACGAGGCGCTGATGAAGTTGCGCCGGCGGCGGCCCGAGCGCACGGTTTCGCTGGACGAGGACGTCAAAACCGAGGAAGATTCGGTTCCGCGTGAGATTGCGGACTGGAGTCCGAATCCCGAGCAACTCTACAAGCAAGCGGAGTTGAAGGAGATTCTGTCGAAGACGATCCAGGGGCTGCCTCCAAGTTTTCGCACGGTGTTTGTGCTGCGCGATGTAGAAGGTCTTTCGACCGAGGAGACGGCTGACGCGTTGAACCTCAGCATTCCTGCGGTGAAGTCGAGATTGTTGCGGGCTCGCTTGCAGTTGCGCGAGCGGCTCAGCAAGTATTTTCAGAAACGTGAGAGCGGAGATGGCCAAAAGTGAAATGTTCTGAATTCCTGCAGGAGCTCACCAACTATTTGGATGGCGCTCTGGACGATCGGACCAAGTCTGAACTCGAAGACCACCTGGCTTGGTGCCACAACTGCTATGTAGTATGTGACACGACCAAGAAGACCATCGAGATCTACCGCGACTCCGAACTTTACGAACTGCCCGACGATCTCCGCGGCCGACTTCGTTCAGCAATTATGACGAAATGCCAGCAGCACAAGAAGAAAAGCCAGGAGAGTATTTAGTTTCCGCAAATTTCTTCCCACCTTGCGCAAAAACACCCACCATATGCAATAGTTTTCAGCTGTTTCCATGGGGAACTCTGTGGAAAGCTGCTGTAAGTCGAACCTTTTCCGTGGCATTGGAATCTAAGCGGGTAAGGCCACTACTGGCCGTCGTCTTGCTCTTGTAGTAGTTGAGTCTTGGGTTCTGGGGAGGTTGGGTTATGGTTGCGAGGTTTTTCGATGCCCTTTTTGGTTGCTGGCATGCCCGCTACAGCTTTCCGCTCACTGTTCGTGCGGGCTCACGCCGCAATCGCGCGGCTGCATTGACCGGGACGTACGTTGTTTGTCTCGATTGCGGCAAGGAACTGCCTTACGACTGGCAGGAAATGAAACTTGTCAGCGCGACGCGAGATGGCTCGACGCGAGTACGCGCTCTGGCCACGAAAGAAGCGGCCTGACGATTGTCGCGCGTGCGCGCCTGGCTCTCTTCGAATTCATAGAAATCGAAATCGGCAGCGATTCGCTGCCGATTTTTTCGTTGTGGAGATAGTGTTGTGGAGCGTCCGTTCGTTACACCGGTCCGATGTTTTACTCAGAACAAGTCTTATCGGGAGCACCTCGGATCGAAAAATCACGAGAAATCACCGGCCGTGAAACGCTGTTGCCGCAACCTGCTGCCAAACCCACACCGGATCGTTGCCGCGTGTCGCAGTCTCGGAGAACGTTACTCGCGGCATGAGAACCGATCGGGCTTCGCGGACATCTGCGGACGATACTCTCGCGTCAGCGACGGCCGCCTTGCGGAGAGGGTTCTTCTCCAACGCAATCCTTACCGCCTTCTGCAGCGTGAGGGGCGAGGGATCAACGGTTTGTTGAGCATGAACCGCTGGCGAAACCCACAGTGCGACTGTGGCCGCTACGACGAATTTCGGGGGAAGCTTCAACTCTGGGCTCCGGTAGTTTGGGTCGTCTTTATCCACTCGGTCTTCTCTTCGAGGATCTCGTAGGTCGTATGGAAAGTCGCCGTCTTTTGCACCATTGCCCCTACAGAGCAGTACTTCTCCTCGGAGAGACGGATCGCTTCCTCCAAAGCCGCGACATCAATCTCGTTGCCCGTGACTACGTGGTGAATCCGCACGGCCGTGAACACTTGCGGTGGGCGATCCGCCTGATCGGCCTCGACCCGAACTTCGTACCCAGTGACCTTCTGGTGGTACTTCTGGCGCAGAACCGTGATGACATCGAACGCGCTGCAACCAGCCAATCCCGCCGCAACCAGTTCGATCGGTTTCGGACCGGTTCCGCCAGCCGCGTCATCCAGCAGCAGATTGTGCCCGCTGCCGGTGAGTGCCACGAATTGCCTCTGCTGCTTAAGTGCTTGGGTAAGTTCAACTTTGGCGCTAATCATGATTGGCCTTCCTGTTTACTTCTATCGACTCGGAACACGAATAAATGCAGAAGGCAGGATTTTGTTACAGGGAAGATTCGGGAAAAGAAGCGTGGCGAAAAAGAATGGACTTTACGTTTACAGTCGAACGGTGGCTACAGCCCGGGTGTAGTTCTTCATTAGCTTCTTCCGGAGCCTAAGTGCGGCTTTCCCCGAGGGGCTCTCTGCCGGCGACCTCCGGCACTGCTCAATCGTTGCTTCGAGACTTGCCAGAAACACCTTGCACGGCCCGCATCCGTCGAGGTGTCTTTCCAGTTCATCGCACAGAGAATCGTCCAGCTGCTCATCAAGATAGTTGGAGAGTTCGGCAAACATAGCCTTGCACCGCGCCGGTTTGGGTTCCTCGGGAGAGGCGCCGTGCGGCACGACGGCGGAAGTGCTGCGACCTGGTCGCGGTTTCCAGGCTTTCATCACTTCTTTTCGAACAAACAGGCGCGCGCGGTGGAGTCGAACCCGAACTGTTCCCGCGCGGAGCCCCGTGATCTCTGCAACATCTTCATCGGTGAGACCCTCCATATCCCGTAACACCAGGACAATGCGGTATTGGGCAGGCAATTTCTGAATTGCTTCCCTCAGCATTCCTGCTTCTTCGCTTCGGATCGCGAACCTTTCCGGGTTTATTCCACTTTCGGCACTCAACTTCTCCAATTCCCGTCGATCCGGCATCAGTTCTTCAAGAGAAAGCTCCCGATTCGGAGCGAACTTGCTTCGGCGGCGGCTCATCAGGCAACGGTTCTTCGCAACCCTATAAAGCCAGACAACGAGCGCCTTGGGGCTGTCGAATTTAGGCAGATGTGGAACTGACTTCAGCAGGACTTCCTGCATGGTGTCTTCGGCGTCCTGGCGCTGACCACAGACCCTCATGCTGAAGGAAAAAACCGTGTTTTGCAGCAGAGCCAGGGCCTGCTCCAAGGCTTGATCGTCGCCTCGCTGCAGGAGCTGAACAGCTTGTTCTATTTCGGAACGCATCCAGCTGAATGTAGCACTTCTGGCGCCTGCCCTTCCGTAGTCACGGATCTGGTGCTACCTCACGGGCAGACGTCCTCGAGTCACAGCAACGCTCAGGTTTTAAATAGATTGAAAGCACGTAAGAGCCCGGACGATCAGCGATCAACGATTCCGGCACCCGGTTGGGGGAATCGCCTGGCCGGAGCTGTTTCATTTGTCGGAGACTCCGGAACCGGGTTAACAGGCCGATGATGAATTACTCGGTAGCGTTTTGGACGGACCTCTCAGCCCAACTCCAAGAACCCGGCTACGACGGTTTATGAGATGGGTTCTAGTTGAAATCATCCCGGCGGTGGAGGGTGGGACGATCGTCGTCAGTTTTGTCGCCGTTCTTGTCTCCGGACTTATCCGTCGAGGCGGTACGGCGGAGGCTGGGCTTGTTGGCGCCCTTGTCGTCGACGACCTTGCGGCGGTTTTCCACCGCGGCGAGACGTGACTTCACGTCGGCAAACTCCGAGGTCGTCACCACATACTGCGGCCGAGCCGGCAAGATCTTCGCGATTTCTTCCTGCGACCTGCTGATGCGATCGGGCGTTTGCGGATGGGTCGAGAAAGCTTTAGCGAGAGTTCCAGGTTTCTTCTTCTCACGCGCCTGAAGCTTCTCGAAGAACTGCACAAAGGCGTTGGGATCATAGCCGGCCTTGTACATGTACTGCAGGCCCAGATAGTCGGCTTCGGATTCGAAGTTGCGCGAGAAACTCAGGAAGGTCAGAGGCAGGCCCAGTCCGGCTGCGGTACGAACCGCGTAGCCGATACCACCACCCACGAAAATCAGCGGGATGGTACCGATGTTGGCCCATTGTGCCCGGGTCATTTGCCGGGTGGCGTGGCGCGCCGCCACGTGCGCGATTTCGTGCGCCATCACGCCGGCGAGCTCAGACTCTTCATCCGCCGCCAGAATCAAGCCAGAGTTCACGTAGAAGAATCCGCCGGGAAGCGCGAAGGCATTGACCTCATCGGAGTCGATCACCTTGATGGTGAACGGCACCTGGGCGTCGGAATTGCGGACCAGGTTTTGTCCGATGCGATTCACGTAGTCGGTGATCACCGGATCGTGAATCAGCTTGGAGGTGGCTTCGACTTCCTGGGCATATTGCTTGCCCATGCGCATCTCGCTCTCGAGCGAGTACCAGTCACCTAATCCGCGGCCGCCGACCTTGCGATTCCCGATGGCGTTGACGTCGGCCTTGCTGCCGTCGTGCTTGACGTTAGTGTCGTCGGGTTGCTGAACGACGGGCGGCATTTTTTCGTTGTCCTTGGCAGTGGCGTCGGTGGAGCGGTCGTCGGCCTTGGCCGTGGTGTCTTTCGCGGGCGCTCCTTTGGAGTCTTTGCTCGGCGCGTCCTTGGCCGCAGACGTATCTTTCGCCAGCGTGGGCTTGTCCTGGGCGGACGGGTCTTTCGCGGAAGCGTCCCTGTCGGTGGTTTGCTTGGAAGCGGTGTCCGGGGCGGGATTAGGAGCGGGATCCGTTTGCTGGGCAAACGCAACCGAAACAAGCAAGAAGGCGGATAGAACGGCCGTTCCTAACACGAGACGAAACTTCATGACTCACTCCTGCCCTGGACCGGGGCCCCATACTGAGAAAAATTATACGCCCGCTGACAAGCCCCCGTTCGCAAACGTTTCTGATCACTTGGACGCGAAAAATCAGGTAGAGGTTATCTCGTAAACGAGGCCTTCCGAGTAAAAGCCGGGTGAAAGGCGGGAATAGGGGCTGCGCGGGCGAGGGTGTGGCCCAGGTCGCCTGCACGTGCCCGTCCCATGAGGCACCGGTTCGGGCGAGGCGGGGACCGCGGCTAAAGCCGGCTCAATTTTCGTGCTGTTTCGGCGCCTGAAGACACGCCCTGATACGAACCTGGTTTCTCCAACTGTCCGTGAAGACATTCGCGAGTGCGTGATCGGGTGGCAGGGCGAACGCTTGCCGCGTCTCGGGTGCCGCAGACAAGCACAAGGTCCCTCGACTTGTTCGGCTGGGCCTCTCCTCGCTCGGGGTGACAGTATGAGGGTGGGGGTAACTCCCTGAAACGTAGGGAGTTGACCCGGTAACAACCTCGGATTTCCAAGGCACAAAGCCGCAGCCGGCCAGAACAGCTGGCCGGCTTTTTGTCTGGAAGCTGTATCGGTTGCCCTAGCGGGTCTCGGTGGCGGCCCGCTGCGCGGGTTGAGGCTGGTTGTTGCCTTCCTGTGGGGCGTTGTGGCGGACGTCGGCACCGCGCACCCAGAAGATGACATCCTCGGCGATGTTGGTGGCGTGGTCAGCGACGCGCTCCAAGTTGCGAGCCACGAGAAGGGCGTCGAGGGCCTGGCGAGTGGTCTCCGGCAGTTCGTTCATGGACTTGACCAGCATGATGAAGGCTTCGTCGCGCATGCGGTCAACTACGTTGTCCATTTCGAGCACGGCCTGCGCAAGTTCCGCCTTGGCCTCGATGAAGGATTCGAGAGAGCGCCGCACCATGGCGCTTACCGCCGCCGACATACGAGCGATGTCGACCGGCAGTTCGACGGCGGGCAACGCGACCATATCCATGACGCGTTCTGCGATGTTGACGGCCTGATCTCCGACGCGCTCCAGGTCGGCGTTGATCTTCGTGACGGCCAGGATGAAGCGGAGGTCCACGGCCATGGGCTGCTGCATGGCGAGCAGATCGAACGCCAACTCATCGATCTCCCGCTCCGAAACGTTGATCTGGGTTTCGCCTTCCAGAACCATCTGGCAGCGATTGAGGTCGCGGTCGATGTACGCCTGGCAGGCGCGATCCACGGCCTGCTCCGCCAGTCCGCCCATGCGGAGCAGCTTGTCACGCAACTCGTCGAGGCCCTGCTGAAAACGCGTTCGCATTATCCAAACCTGCCTGTAATGTAATCTTCGGTGCGCTTGTCAGACGGGTTAGTGAAGATCTTCTCCGTCTTGTCGTATTCGATCATGCGCCCCAAGAGGAAAAACCCAGTGTACTCCGCTACCCGCGCGGCCTGCTGCATGTTATGGGTCACGATCACGATGGTGTACTGGGCTTTGAGTTCAAAAATCAGTTCTTCGATCTTACCCGTCGAGATCGGATCCAGCGCCGAGCACGGCTCGTCCATGAGTAGCGCTTCGGGTTCGACCGCAAGAGCGCGCGCAATGCACAGGCGTTGCTGCTGGCCACCCGACAAGCTGGCACCCGATTTCTTGTGCACCGAGTCTTTTACTTCCTCCCACAGAGCCGAGGACTTCAGAGAACGCTCGACGATATCGTCGAGGTGCTTTTTGTCGTTATACCCGTTCAGCTTGAGCCCAGCGGCCACGTTGTCGTAGATCGACATGGTCGGAAACGGATTGGGCTTCTGAAAAACCATGCCGATGCGACGGCGCAGTTGGGTTGGCGAGGTGCCGTTGTAAGCGTCCAATTCACCGATCTTGACCTTGCCCTGGACGCGTGCGTCAGGACTGGTTTCGTGCATACGATTCAGGCAGCGGATGAAGGTCGACTTGCCGCAGCCGGACGGCCCGATCAGCGCCGTGGCGTGGTTGGCCTCGACTTTGAGGTTGATGTCGTGGAGCGCCTGGCTCTTTCCGTACCAGGCATTCAGGTTTTCGACCTGGATTCCGACACCCATGGCTATGCAACTCCTCCCAGCGTTCCGCGCCGCACGACGTAACGCACGGCCCCCACGGCACTGACGATGAGGACGATTAAAACCAGCGCGCCCGCCCAGGCCTGGCGGTGCCAGTCGTCGTAGGGCGAAATCGCGTAGGTGAAAATCTGTAGTGGCAGCGCCGCGGTGGGCTGGTCGAGCTTCCAGTTCCAGTACTGGTTGCCAAAAGCGGTGAACAGCAACGGCGCAGTCTCTCCGGCCACGCGGGCAAAGGCTAGCATGACACCGGTGATGATGCCGGAAGTAGCGGTGCGCAGGGTGATGGAAAGCATGGTGCGCCAGCGCGGAATGCCCAGCCCATAGGCGGCCTCGCGCAGAACGTTCGGTACCAGCAGCAGCATCTCTTCGGTGGTACGCGTGATCGTCGGCACCATCATGATGGCGAGGGCGACACCGCCGGCGAGCGCTGAGAAATGCTTCTGCCGCAAGACCACGATCGCGTAGGCGACGATCCCGATCACAATGGAGGGCACGCCATTGAGCACGTCGGAAACGAAGCGGATGGAGTCTCCGAAGCGGTTCCGGCCGTACTCGGCCAGGTAGATGCCGGCGCCAATGCCCACGGGGACACCCAAAAGGCTGGCGATGGCGAGGATCACTACCGATCCGGCGATGGCATTGGCCATGCCGCCGCCGAGTTCTCCCGGGGGCTTGGGGATCTGCGTCAGGAAGGAGAGGTTGACCGAACCGATTCCTTTGTAGACCAGATAGGCGAAGATCGCGACCAGCGGAGCGAGTACGAGAATGACAGTGAGGGCTGCGAATCCAGTGGCAAGATGGTCGGCTATCCTACGCCAAAGACCGATCTCGAGCACCTGCGGCGTGGAGGCGGATGGGGTGGAATCAGGCACGGGCCCTCGCAGGTTGGCCTCGGGTCACGCTCCAAACCATGAAGCGGGCCAGAGCGTTCACGATGATAGTGACCAGGAACAAAGCCAATCCAATTTCGATGAGGGCGGAGAGGTACAAGTCCCCGGCGGCCTCGCTGAACTCATTCGCGAGAACGCTGGCCATGGTGTATCCCGGGGCAAACAAAGACTTCGCGATCTCGGGGCGATTGCCGATGACCATGGTGACCGCCATGGTCTCGCCGAGAGCACGGCCCAGGCCCAGGATGATTCCGCCCACGATTCCAGCGCGTGCGTTGCGCAGCACCGCCAAGCGGATCATCTCCCAGCGCGTGGCACCGAGGGCCAGCGCAGCCTCCCGTTGATGCTGGGGCACGACGGAGAGAACCTCGCGGGTGATCGAAGAAATGATGGGGATGATCATGATCGCCAGAATCACCCCGGCGGCCAACATGCCGATGCCGAAGGGCGGACCCTCAAAGAGGCCAGTCCAGCCCAAGCTCTTCGCGAGAAACGGTTGTATGTAGAGGCGTAGGATCGGGACCAGCACGAAGATCGCCCACAGGCCGTAGATCACGCTGGGGATGGCCGCCAGCAACTCAGTGGTGAACGAGAGTGGCCCGCGCAGCCATTTGGGACACATTTCTGTGGTGAAGACGGCCACGCCAACCGCCAACGGAACCGCAATCACCAGCGAAAGGAGCGACGACACCAGGGTGCCGTAGACAAACGGGAGCGCGCCATAATGGTCATTGACCGGGTCCCAGTCCTGCCCGCCAAAGAACTTCCATCCAAAGGCCTGCCAGGAAGGCTGCGAACGCACCAGCAACTGCCAGACGATAAGGGCGAGAATGCCGAGAACGACCAGCGCGCAGCCGAGGATCGCCCAGCCGAACACACGATCCGCGAGGACGCCATCGGAGGACTTCACGAGAGGGTTCAGACGGGTCTTAACCTCCTGTCCCACAACAGGCTGCGGACCGGTCAGGCGCGGACGTGGAAGCGCTTGATTGGCCATTCGCTCGGAAGGTAACAGAAGTGTGTTACAGGGGTGTTAAAAAGCTGGCGCTTGCATGGATCCTTCTCTGCCTTGGCGGACCATCTAGGAGAGGGTTTAACGGCGGAGAGGAAGTACGTGGGATAAGGGAACCCCGCGTCTGTTCCCTGTTTTCGTGGGGCGAGGGCAAGATGCCCTCGCGACAGCCGGCGGGACGCCGGCGCTACATGTGGCCGGCTGACTTTCGTGAAGCAGGGACTCGCTTCTTCGATGCTTTTTCCGTTGCTTTGCAAGTTTGGTTTGTGAGATGAGTGATGGTTTGCCTGACATAGCTTTGCGCGCCCGATGCCAACCTTCGCTGCGGTCGATATTGGTTCCAACTCGGTTCGCCTGAAAATCGCCCGCTTGCGCGGAAGAAGGCTGTACTCCATTCATGAAGACCGCGAAGTGACTCGGCTTGGAGAAGGCGTGTTCCGGTCGAACTTCCTCTCTCCCGAATCCATGGCAGAAACGGTGAAGGTGTTGCGACGATTTCATCGAAGTTCGCAGCGGCTGGGAACCGACTCGGTGCGGGTGGTGGCGACCGCTGCGCTGCGGGATGCGCGCAATTCGCAGGCCTTTCTGGAGTGGGTTCGGTCGGCAACAGGGTGGACTGTCGAAATCATTTCGGGACTGGAAGAAGGACGCCTGATCCACCTGGGCCTCGTTTCCAATCTGCGGCTTAGTAACTCGACCGTGCTGATGATCGACTTGGGCGGCGGCAGTTGCGAACTTACCGTTTCCCGCAACGGCCACATCAAGGAAACCGTGAGCCTGCCGCTGGGCGCGGTGCGGCTTACAGACGAGTTCCTGGCGCATGACCCGCCACGAAAGGCGGAGTTGCAAAGTCTCCGCGGTTTCGTGGCCCGCGAGGTCGGAAGAGTGTCGGGGAAGATCGTGGCCTCGCGCGTGAAAGCGGCGACCGCCACGTCCGGCACCGCGGCTGCCCTAGCCGCCGCGGCGAGCCACCTGATCCACAGACCCCACAAGCGCCGCCCGCCGGTTGTCTCGCGAGCGGAGATGAAACAGATCGCCAAGCTGCTCAGCCGGCTTCCGCTGGACGGGCGGAAAAAGATTGTGGGCATCGGGCCGCGGCGAGCGGAAATCATCGTGGCCGGGGCATTGGTCTATCACGAACTACTCGAGCGTTGCCAGGTGCGAACGTTTCGCTACTCGCCCCTGGGCTTGCGCGACGGCCTGCTGGCTCAGATGGCGGCAGAGTACGACCGCAGCACACGGTCCGGACGACAGATCGAGTCAGAGCGCTGGGACTCGATCAACCAGGCGGTGGCGCACTACCGTGTGGATTTGAACCATGCGCTGTCGGTGCGCGCTTCGGCTATGGAGTTGTTCTCGGGCCTGAAGTCGGTGCACCGCTTGCCCCCTGAATACCGCGAGTGGCTTTCCGCAGCTGCCATGCTTTACGAGGTGGGCGACTTCGTGAACCGCAACGGGCGCCATCGCCACACGCAGTACGTAATCGCCAACTCGGAGATCCTGGGATACACGCCGGAACAGCGCAAAATCATCTCGGGAATCGCACGCTACCTGGGCAAGTCGCGGCCGACGCCCGGCGACGGAGCGATGAAGGGCCTGCCGCCTGATGAACAGGAGTACGTGGCCAAGGCTTCCATGCTATTGCGCCTGGCTCGGGCTATGAATCTGAGCCGGAGTCGCGCGGTGCAGCGCGCCCGTGTGACCGTCCGCGACGGAGCGGTCAAGCTCACCCTGGTGTCGCGAAAGCGTTCGGGGGTGGATTTGGAACTGTGGGCGATCGAAAGGGACCGCGATTATTTCCGTGAGCTTTTCGGCCGAGAACTCTCGGCGGCCGCCGCGTAGAGAGAACGCAGGATCTTCGGGGTCAGACACCATTGCAGGGAGCCAGAGGTGCGCCTCACTTCGACCTTTGCCACGGCACCCTTGCGCAACTCCAGGGCGGCTTCACATCCGGGCTCGCTGATGATCCTGCCCAGAAACTCGCTTAGATTGGGATTGTGCCCCACCACCATGATGGCTTCCAGGCGAGCGTATTTGTCCAGCATTTTGCGGAAGTCGGCGAATGTGCCTTCGGGGCGCAGGGCGGCTTCGAGTTGGATCTTGCCCTCGAATCCCATCTCGTTGCCGACCAGGGACGCGGTTTGGGTGGAACGCTTGAGGGGACTCGAGATGATGGTATCGACCTGCGCATCGAGCGCGGCCAAGGCGCGGCCCACGTAGCCGCACTGCTCGATGCCCTCCTGATCGAGACCCCGTTTCTCGTCTTTCTTAGGGGTCGCCAGGTGTACGCCGGCGTTCGCGTGGCGCAGGAAGTAGACGATCATCGCTGATTATCGTTCCTTTCCTACAACACTGCGGCGCCGCGTGGCCCGCGCTGGCGCTGCCGGAATCGACTGTAGCGATTGCTTGCCCTCAGCCAGGCCGATCAGAAATTCCTGAGCGTTGAACGCGGCCGCGCCGGAAGGCGGCTTCCCTGTCCGCTTGGAACCGGCCGCTTGCCAGATGCGGCGGTAGGATCCATCCCGGTTCAGGACGCGCGTCTTCAGATTGTCGGCCAGGTAGGTCTCCAGAATCTCCTGACGAACCCGCTCGCGCAGCATTGGGTCGCGGAGCGGGACCAGCACTTCCACGCGTTCGTAAAGGTTGCGCGGCATCCAGTCGGCGCTGCCGACGTAAACCTCTTCGTCGCCGCCGTTCTCGAAGAAATAAATGCGGCTGTGTTCCAGGAAACGTCCGACAAGGCTGCGGACACGAATGCGGTCGCTGACTCCTCGCACGCCCGGACGCAGCGCGCATATGCCGCGCACCATGAGGTCGATCTCGACGCCTGCCTGCGAAGCGCGATACAGCGCGGTGATGATCTTTTGATCGAGCAACGCATTCATTTTGGCGATGATGCGCCCATGGCCTCCCTCACGCGCATGCTCTGTCTC
This sequence comes from uncultured Acidobacteriaceae bacterium, assembly GCA_964641665.1. Taxonomy (GTDB): domain Bacteria; phylum Acidobacteriota; class Terriglobia; order Terriglobales; family Acidobacteriaceae; genus Gp1-AA133. The sequence goes on along the minus strand of CAZXKO010000076.1, from coordinate 97,427 downwards.
ACGCTCGATCAGGCCCGTCAGCTTCTCTGCCAGGTCCAACGGGGCGACCAGTAAGGGTTCGTAGTTGGGATTCTCCGCATACGCAGTGAGAAAGCTGAAAACGTCGTGGACGGAACCGGTGATTTCGGGGTCTGCGGTCAACAGGCTCAGGTCGGTGTAGCTCCGCGCGGTGGTGGCGTTGTAGTTGCCTGTGCCGATGTGCGCGTAGCGCCGGGTGACGCCGTCGGGATCACGGCGCACCAGGAGCGAGAGCTTGCAATGGGTTTTCAGTCCGACGAGGCCGTGGAACACCTGCACCCCGGCATCTTCGAGGTCGCGGGCCCACTTGATGTTCGACGCCTCGTCGAAACGCGCCTTCAACTCGACGACTGCGGTTACCTCCTTCTTTGCGGCTGCCGCGATCAGGGCGGGAACGATCAGTGAGTGTTCGTTGGTGCGGTAGAGCGTCTGCTTGATCGAGAGTACGCGGTCGTCTTCCGAGGCGGACTCGATGAAGGAAATCACCGCGTCGTAGGAATCGAAGGGGTGATGCAGAAGCACGTCGTGCCGGCGGAGTTCTTCGAACAGGTCCTGCGACTTCGCCGTCAGCCGAAGTTCGCGCGGGACAAACGTCTTGAACTTGAGTTCGGGGTGCTGGGTCTGCTCGTAGACGTTGAACAGGCGCGAGAGATTCACCGGGCCGTTCACCGAAAAAACTTGCCAAGGGTCGAGTTCGAAGACGCCACGCAGGCGCTCGATGATCTCGGGATCGGCGTCGGCTTCGATTTCGAGGCGCACGGCGTCGCCTTTGCGGCGATTGTGCAACTCGGCGCGAACGGATTCGAGCAGGCTGCGCGCTTCTTCTTCGGCCAAGTACAGGTTGCTGTTGCGGGTGACGCGAAATGCCGCCGAGGAAACGATGTCGTAGCCGTGATACATGCGGGCGGCGTGAAAGGCGACCAGGTCGGCGAGGAAGATGAAATCGGCGGTGGACTCGGAAGGCAGCCTGATCAGGCGTGGCAGGGCACGCGGGACCGTGACTACGCCGGTGTATGTCAGCGCGGAACGGCGCCTGCGGCGCAGCAGGAAGGCTACGCATAAAGCCTTGTTGATGACCCGCGGAAAGGGGTGCGCTGGATCGACCGTGACCGGCGTCAACAGAGGATCCAACTCTTTCTCGCAGTACTCTTCGACGAAGGACTTGGCGGTCGAATCCAGTTCGTGCAGTCCCAGGACGCGAATGCCGTGCTCGGCGAGGCGCGGCCGCAACTGTCCGTTCCAGCAGTCGTACTGGTCATCGACGAAATCGTGGGTCTCGCGGTTGATCTGGTCGCGCTCTTCCGCCAGCGTCAGACCGTCGGCGGCACCCTGGTTGTAGCCATCCTCAATCTGCTGCACCAGACCGGCGACGCGCACTTCGAAGAATTCATCGAGGTTGCTAGCGGAGATCGAAAGGAACTTCAGGCGCTCCAAGAGCGGGTTGTTGGGATCGCGGGCTTCTTCCAGAACTCTGCAGTTAAATGCTAACCAGGATAGTTCCCGGTTGATGAAGTACGAAGGGTCATCGAGCGAAGGGCGCGCCATGGCTTAGTGCGACACTCCCCCGGATTGTCCCCGCGCTGTGGTCAAGGTGGGATCCTGCTGCTGGACGTAAGTATAAAACAGCGCCGGAAATCGCGCAGAGTGCCGGTGGACGCGGAACGATTCGGGGAGGTGAACGAGCACCGACTGCGAGAATCGGCGCCCGGCGAATCCACCCGGAGGAAATGGGAGCCACCGCAAGAAATCATAAAGATATAAATCACGTCAAACTGCAAGCGTGTGAGCCAGGGCTCCGTACTGGCGAGGGGACGGCCCACCAGAGCGGTAAAGCCCAACTGAACGCTCGGGTCGAACTGGTAGAACGTATCGACGCGGTGCTGGGTAACATTGGTCCCCTGGCGCAGTTCACTGTAGTTGAAGTTGCCCAGTACGGCCTCACGCTCAACGTAAATGCGCGTGTACCCGAACTGCAGGTCGCCTTTCTGCTGCAAGCGTCCCATCCTGGCCTCGGCCCAATAGCCGCGCCGTTGATGCGAGTTGCAGGCATTGGAGGTCTGCTTGAACGTCTGCGAAGTGGTGTTCGCTGGGGCAGGAAGAAGGCTGGCGACATTGCTGCAAGCCTCCGTGTTCTGCACATAGTCGCCCAGGAACGTCAAAGGGAAGCGGACCTTTCCCGTGTCGATGTCGGAACGAGCGATGTTGTCGAACAGGCCGAATCTTGAGGCAAACTGCGCGTTGGTGATGGAGGTGACACCCGTCGGGTAGGCGGTGCCGCTGATGGTGACGACGCTGGTCGCTGCGGTGGTGACCATGGAGTTCTGCACGGGGCTGCTGGAGTTCAATGGCAGCAGGCCGGTGAGGGGCGTCTGGGGATTCTTGCCGGGACTGCTGTCAACGGAAAGCGCATCGCGCAGCAGGTCATCTACGGTGGCCAGGTGCAGACCACCTGGCAACTGCTTCCGCGGCTGACTCTCAGCGCCTCTTGTCCCAGGTGAGCTCCGTGTTGTACCAAGGGTAGCTGAACTTGCCCCCGGTGAGGGTCAGGGCCTTGAACTGCTTGGGCGTGAACTGCACGAAAGCCTGGTCCAGGGCGATGGTCTTGCGGGTGTAGAAGCCGCCCAGAGTCTGGTTCGTGGAGACCGGATCGTTGATGTCCCCCGTGGCAAGAGTGAAGCCGGTTCGGAATTGTGTTCCAAGATCGGCCACGGCATTGAAGCGCGCCCGTACCCTGCCCCGCATGCGATCCAGGGATTGATCCGACGGTCCTCCGAAAAAAGGTTCTCCCCGCAGGCGTACGTCCCCGCTGAAAGAGATGGGACCGAGGCCTTTGATTTGCCTCTCAAGGTTGCGGATGCGCTGGTCCGAGCTGCCGGCCTCGACCAGTTGCACAGACGGCGGATTTTGCGCCGGAGCCGGAGACGGCAATTGCGCGTCGCTTGAAGGATCTGAATCCGGAAGGCGCTGCCCAGAGCCTGGCCTTCAAAATCGATACGCCCGTTCTGAAGCGAGTTGCCCTCATTGGGTTTGAGTTGCCCTTTGCCGAGGTCGCCGGGCGCGGACACGATCGCCGTGGCATTGGCGCGCTCCAGCAGGTTGCGTCGGTTCAGCGGGCGGTTGTGCCGTTGCCGGGACGGCCTGGTCCCGTTGGGCCAGGGCACGCTGGAGTTGCTGGATCTGCTGCTGTTGTGCTGCAAGCGCATCCTTTAATGCTTGGAGATCGGCGGCAGTCACCGCCACCTCACCACCCTTCGCGGTAGCAGTCTCCGGGGAGGGAGTCGAGGTTTGGGCAAGAACCACTGCGCTGAGGAGGGGAACCACTGTCCATCGGATGAGAGATTTCATCGGTACTCTTTCCACCTTCATTTTGGCGTGAATCATAATGTCTAGTTTATAAGTAGACTACATGGACATAGTTTGCAATCCTCCGCCCACGCACCTTGCCTGGGGATCCTTTGTTTCCAATGGGCTACGGAGGTTGACTGGTTCTTAACGTGCGGCGAAGCGCAGATTTTTGCAACTAAAAGGCCCGCAGGACCGGGATTTTTTAGTCCTGCGGGCGCTCTGTGAGGAGTTCTTAACCGGCGCGAAGTTACCGCACTTGCTTGATCTCGTCCTTAACTTTTTGGGCCACACTGTCGGGCAGCGGTGCATAGGTCAGGGCCGCCGTCATCTTCTGGCCGTCATCCACCATCCACTTCAAGAAGTCTGCGATGATCTTCCCTCTCGCGGCGTCTTTCGATTGAGCCGGAATCAGCAACCAGGTGAAACTCGCTATGGGATACGCATCCTTCCCCGGTGCATTGGTAATGGACACGCGGAAATCCGCGGGCATCGTTTTCATCGAACCCGCGGCTGCGGTCACGCTCTCGAGCGAAGCTTTCACAAAACTTCCCGCCGCGTTCTTCACACTGCCGTAGGGAATCTTGTTCTGCACGGCGTAGATCAATTCGACATAACCGATTGCGCCTTGCATCTGCCGGACTACGCCGGCAACGCCTTCGTTGCCTTTTCCGCCCAAGCCTACCGGCCATTTGACCGACGTGCCTTTGCCTGCGCTGCCAGCCCATTCGGGGCTGATCTTGGAAAGGTAGTCGGTGAAGATATAGGTTGTGCCGCTGCCGTCGGAACGGTGCACCACGACGATGGGCTGATCGGGGAACTTGTACTCCGGATTCGCACTGGTAATGGCCTTGTCATTCCAGTTGGTAATCTTTCCCAGGAAGATTCCGGCCAGGGCTTCCGACGTGAACTTCACTTCCCCGCTGACGCCCGGGACGTTATACGCGGGCACGACCGCACCCAGAACCGTGGGAACATGCAAGATCTTTACCTTTGCCTGCGACAACTGCTCGTCGCTCATGGGGCCGTCGCTGGCGCCGAAATCGACCGTGCCGGCCAGCACCTGGCGGATTCCTCCGCCGCTGCCGATGGATTGGTAGTTGATCTGAATGTCGGGATGGGCGTTGTGGTATTCGCTGAACCACTTCGAATACATAGGATAAGGGAACGTGGCGCCGGCTCCGTTCAACGTAGTCTGAGCCAGGGTGGGCAGAGCAAGAGTCAGGCAGAGCAGAAACAGCGCGATGCGACGTATCACTCTGTGGTTCCTCCGTCGATGGTCTGGTTTCCCTTTGGTTCTAGCCGCCCAGTGTTACAGTACGGTTACAAAACCGTGAATTTCTCATGAAACACCGGGGGACTGTGAAGAGCTGGCGCCGAATCTGGCACACTGCTCATGCGGAGATGACGATCTCTTGAGCGACTCGAACGACCGTTTTGCGCCCGGGTGGCCCGGGATTCCTCCGCGCTGGACGTCGTCCGCCAAGTCCGGCATCGGAACGGCTCTGAATCCGCACAGCCGGGTCTGGTTCACGCTCAGCCACGGCATCCTCAACGAGGTCTATTTCCCGCGCGTCGACCAAGCCTGCACCCGCGACCTGGGGCTCATCATCACCGATGGCAAAGGCTACTTCTCGGAGGAGAAGCGTCACTGCACGTTTGAGAACACTGCGATCGAGCCGGGAGTGCCCGTCTACAATCTAGCCAACACCAGTGTTGACGGGCGTTACCGCATCCACAAACAGGTCTACACCGATCCGTATCGCAACGTGGTCCTGCAGAGAATTCGCTTTGAGCCGTGCAAGGGGGTCCTCTCCGATTTCCGTTGCTACGCGCTTCTGGCCCCGCACCTTGCCAACTGGGGCAATGGCAACACGGGCTGGAGCGCGGCCTACAAGGGACATCCCATGCTGTTCGCGGAGCGCGACGGCGTGGCCCTGGGCTTCGCGTGTTCGACACCCTGGTTGGCCTGCTCCGTAGGTTTTGTTGGATATTCCGACGGATGGCAAGACCTCTCACAAAATTTTCGGCTGACCTGGAACTACTCCCGCGCCGAAAATGGCAACGTTGCCTTGACCGGAGAAATTGATCTAGCGGCCTGCGGTGGCGAATTTCTTCTCGCACTGGGCTTCGGCCGCAACTGCTGGGAAGCTGGGCAGCAGGTGCGCTCGAGCCTGCTCGAAGACTGGGACGCGATCCGCGAACACTATGTTCGTCATTGGCGCACCTGGCATGACGGCCTGCTTGCGCTCGACGAACCGGCCCGCGAAGTCGATCTCTATCGCCCCAGCATGGCCGTGCTGCGCACTCACGAGTCGAAGGACTTTCTGGGCGGGATCATCGCGAGCTTATCGATTCCGTGGGGCTTCAGTAAAGGCGATGAAGACCTCGGCGGCTACCACCTGGTGTGGCCGCGCGACCTGGTCGAGACTGCCGGGGCGCTGGTTGCCGGGGGCGCGGTCGAGGACGCTTTTCGCGTGATGCACTACCTCGAAGCTACGCAGGAAGCCGACGGACACTGGGCGCAGAATCTATGGCTCGATGGCAGGCCTTATTGGGGCGGTCTGCAAATGGACGAGACGGCCTTCCCGATTCTCCTGCTCGATCTGCTGCGTCGCGAAGCTGCGGGGGCGCTGGGTGAGCTGAAACGCTGGTGGCCGATGGTACAAGGAGCAGCCGGCTTCATCGTTCGCGACGGACCGGTGACGCAGCAGGACCGTTGGGAAGAAGACGGCGGCTACTCACCGTTTACTTTATCGGTGGAGATTGCTTCCCTGCTGGCGGCCGGCGATATTGCGGAGGCTGTCGGCGAACCTGACGCGGCGTCGTATTTGCGGGACACCGCCGATAGCTGGAACGATAATATCGAGCGCTGGGTGTACACCACCGACAGCGACCTTGCTCGCGAAATAGGGGTTGACGGCTACTACGTTCGCATTTCGCCGCCCGAGGTTGATGGCGCGTCGTCGCCTCTGCAGGGATTCGTGCCGATCAAGAATCGCCCGCCTGACCAGGGCGTAGCCCGCGCGACGCAGGTCATCAGCCCGGATTCGCTGGCGTTGGTGCGTTTTGGGCTGCGCGCTCCGGATGATCCGAGAATCCTGAACACCATCAAGGTCGTCGACGCGTTGCTTCGCGTCAAACTTCCGCAAGGCCCATGTTGGTACCGCTACAACGGCGATGGCTACGGCGAGCATGAGGATGGTAGCCCCTTCGACGGAACTGGGATTGGACGTCCCTGGCCGATGCTGGCCGGCGAGCGCGGCCACTACGAACTGGCCGCCGGGCGACCGGACTTTGCGGAGGCCCTGTTGCGGGTCATGGAGGGCTCGACGGCGAGCGCCGGTCGCCCGATTCCGGAACAGGTCTGGGACGGTCCGGACATACCCGAGTTGGAACTGTTAACCGGCAAGCCCTCCGGTTCGGCCTGCCCGCTGGTGTGGGCGCACGCGGAATACGTGAAACTGCGCCGGTCGCTGCGCGATGGCCGGATCTTCGACCAGCCTCCGCAAACTGTGCAGCGCTACCTGGTCGAAAAGCACACTTGCCGATTCTTCGCGTGGCGCTTTAATAACAAGTCGCGCACGCTGCCTTGCGGAAAGAAGTTGCGACTTTCGTTGCTGGCCGCGGCAACGGTGCACTGGAGCGTCGACGGGTGGAAGACCGCGATTGATACGAGAACTCACGACACCAAACTCGGCGTGCACGTGGTCGATCTACCCACGGAAAAGTTGCCCGTCGGACACACCGTCGTTTTCACTTTTCACTGGACCCATCCGGATCGGTGGGAGGGTACTGATTACAGTGTGGTGGTGGAGTAGGTGTTGGTCGTAAATACCCGAAAGGAGTTCCCGGGACTACTGTTTCGCCCCGCTGGGGCTCGCGTGATTCTCACTTTCTTCTCCACGGCTTACGCCGTGGGCTACATTCTTCCGCCGCTTCGCGGCTAAACGGACGTTTTTTGTTCCGATCGAGGGTTCGATTCCGAATCAAAGGGCGAAGCAATTTCCCATTTCACTTCCACCCCGTTTTATAACTTCTACCCCGTGTAGAGTAGCTCCACCACGGTGCAATCGTCGCCGAGCGGAGTACCGTTGCAAAAATCGTTCACGGCACTGAAGATATCTTCCAAGGTGGCGTTCTTGGCAGCGACCGCCTCCAGGCGCTCGTTATCGAAGAACTCGCCTTCGGCGTTCTCGGCTTCGGTGACGCCGTCCGTTACCAGGATGAACCGATCGCCGGCTTTCAAATGGACGCGGTCGCCTTCATAGGTGGCGTCGGCCAGCAATCCCACCGGCAGGTTGCCATGCTCGGGGCGGGTCACGCGGCTTCCGGAGACCAGCAGCGGGGGGACGTGACCGCAGTTCACGTATTCCAATTCTCCGTCCTTGCGAATGCGGACGATGATCACGGTCGCATACTTTTCGCCCAGGTGCTTCTGCGTGAAGAACCGATTTACTGCGGCCATGATGTCCGCCAGCGGCATGCGCGCGCTCAGGTGGGAGTAGACCATCCCTTGCAGCGTCGACGCCAGCAACGCCGCCGAGACACCTTTGCCGCTCACGTCGGCCAGCACCACGGCCAGCCCGTCTTCGGTGTTTACGACGTCGAAGAAGTCTCCCCCAATTTCTTTGCAGGAAAGATTGCGCCCCCGCATCTTGGCGAAGGGGACATCCGGAATTGTTACGGCCATCAGCCGTTGCTGAATCGAAGCGGCGATGCCTAGTTCCTGCTGGTAGCGTCGCGCCGCCTCTTCTGCCTGCACCAGGCGTGCGTTTTCGATCAGCGATGCCGCTTCAGTCGCGATGGCGTGCAGAATGTCGTGGCTCACGCTGGAGATATCGCGGGAGGCGAACCGTGAATCGAGGTAGAGCGCTCCTACGACTTCCACCGGCGACTGGGGCAGGGCCGGCGAATTCGCGTCGCGCGTAGTCTGCACCTGCGGCTTGCGGAGGGGCAGGCAGATGACAGTCCTTAAATCGTAGGCAACGATACTCTTTCGAACCGCCAAGTCCAGCGACTGGCTGGTATCGGTGACGAGAAACTCGGAATTCGACTTCATGGCCTCTTCAAGAATCGAGTGCGAAATCGTCTTGTCGTCGAGCAGCGCTTCGGCTTTGGAGTTCCGTCCGGCGACCAGGCGCAGTTGCCCCTCTTCGTCTTTAAGGAAGACATAGCCGCGCTCAGCGCGAATCAGTTTCAGGGTGGTATCGACCAACGTGACCAGGATTTCGTCGAGTACGCCGACGGTGTTGAGTTTGCGTGCGGCTTCTAGGAAGAGCGTCAGCTTTTCGAGATCGGTGGTATCAGTCGAAATCTGGATTCCGGAGATCTGGCTCAGGAATTCGCGGGCGGTGTTGGAAGTGGAATGCTGCGGACTGAAGATTACGTAGGCAACGTCTCGCACGCCGAATTCCACCCTGTCGTTGCGCTGCAGGCGCTGCCGCTGCACCCGTTCCCCATTCACGTAGGTGCCGTGCTTGCTGCCTTGGTCGACTACAAAGAAATCGCCGTTCTCGGCCACGATAAGGGCGTGATCGCGCGAGACGCGCGGATCGGGGATTACCAGGTCCTTGTCGACCTTGCGCCCCACGGAGAAGGGCGTCCGGTTCATGATGATGGAGCGCTGCTCGTTTCCCTGGACGTAGATCAGGGAAGGAAAGACCCCAGACCCTGGGTCAGAAGTGATGCCGGAAATGGGAGGAAACGCCATCGGGCGCAGTCGCTCTACAAAATACTTAATGATAGAGATAATGACAGGAATCAGGCCCAGCGGAAAGGGGGCGCATCCGCTTGCCTACCGCGCTTGACTGGACTCGGGAAAGGTCGTGACCCTAGGGCATGTTCCAGTTCTATGCGTGACTGTGCTGGAAGGCAGCGATGGCCTGTTGCTCGGTATCGTAAACCTCGAAGACGGTTGCCAGCTTGGTAATCGAGAGCACGTCGCGCAGGCGCTGGCCGAGCCCGGTCAGCTTGATATCGGCGCCGGCGGCGCGCGCCGAAGAGTACACACCCACCAGCGTTCCGAGGCCGCCGCTGTCGATGTAGCTGACCCCGCTCAGATTGAGCACGATCCGCTTGGTGGTGGTGAGCAGCTTTTTCAGAGTATCCCGCAGCGCGCTGGCTTCCTCCCCAAAAACGATCCTCCCGGCACCCGAAACTACCGTGACTCCGTCGGCCACGCGTGTTTCCAGTTTGAGCGTCATCGCGTCCTCCGCGCCAACTCCTGTCCAATCGCCCGAGAAGCCTACCCCTTGCGTTCGGCCAATGCAAGCCGCATGCCAGTCTTACCCGCTATTCTTGAGCGTCTTGCCCCAGTCCATGACAGGGTCTGTCGGGTCGGATAGACTGCGGCAGGCAATGACCGAAGGCCATTTTGGCACGCCGCACATGACAACCCGACTGCGAAGCCGGGGCCACGCGCTGCTGATCGTGGTTTGCGTCACCGGCATCATGACGCTGTATTACAAGCGCTTCCTGGAGGCTGGCCAGGGGACCGACTTCCCGCACTTCTACTGCGCGGCCAAGATCGTGGCGGCTGGGCTGGGGCATCAGCTTTACGATGTGTCTCTGCAGTGGGAATTTCAGCGGCGCTACACCGGGCGCATCGGGAATTTCTTCATCCACCCGCCGTTTGAAACTCTGATCTACCTTCCCTTCGCCGGCCTGCCCATCCAGGCCGCCTACCTGGCATGGACGCTTTTTAATCTCGTGGTTCTGGCGGTCGCGGCGTGGCTGTTTCACACGCGCTTGTCCCTTCCCATAAGCCCCGGACTCACCCTGGTGTTGCTGCTCGCGTTCGTGCCGGTTTCGCTGAACTTCCTGCAGGGGCAGGACACGATTCTCCTGCTACTCGTTTTTGTGCTGACGTGCGTTGCTTTCGGAGAGGATAAGAACTTTGCTGCGGGATGCCTGCTGGCGCTCGGCCTCTTCAAGTTTCAGTTCGCCCTGCCGGCCGCGATCATCTTCCTGGTGAGCAGGAAAAGCGTGTCGAGGAAAATGTTCGCGGCTGGATTCGCACTGGTCGCAGTGGTGCTCGCTCTGGTCTCCCTAGGACTTTCCGGTTGGTCTTCCCTGACAAACTATCCCCGGCTGCTGCTTGGCTTCGGGAAGGTTCCGTTCAGCGGTTTTCATGCGGAGGCGATGGCTACGGTTCGTGGTGCGGGCCTGGTTTTGTTCCCCAGCGGTTCGGTCCTGGGCCGAGTGGCGTTCGTCGGGGCGGCGCTGTTGGTTCTTGCTCTCGCGACGGATGGATGGAGACGAGTGAACTCTGCAGTTGCAGGGCTCGCGGTTTCCAACAGCGTCCTGGCCGCCGTTCTGCTGAGCTATCAGGCCAGTCCTCATGACCTGACGCTGGTGGCGCTGCCGGCGTTTCTCACGTTCACCTATCTGTGGAGAACGCCCGGGCTGCCTTCGCTGTGGAGGCGGCTTTCATTGTTTGTTCTGGGCGGGTTGTTTTTGCCGCCGCTTCACGTCTATGCGGTGCGCGTACATCTCTACGTTCTGCTCGCGCTGCCGATCGGTGCGGTGTTTGTCCTGAACTATTGGGAGCTCGGTCGGGCGCGGAGAGAAGGGGCTAGTCGAGAGTTCATTTCGTAGGGAGACAGGTTGTTCTTTGGCCCCTTTGGGGCTTGGCAGGTCCGGGAGCTTTCCCACGGCTTACGCCGTGGGCTTCATTCTTTCGCCGCTTCGCGGCTGGGGCCGGAGTCTTCTTGCGGTGGCTCCGGGACTCGGCGAAAAACGCTTTCGGGGCAACGCAGAAGCCAACCTCAGGCGCTAAAGCGCAACCCGTTTGCAATGGGTTAGCGGCACGAGTAACTCGTGCCCTTCCCGTTTTCCTTTGCTCGCGTTAGGACCGTTTCGGCGGTGTTTTAGTTGCACTCCCCGCGCGCCAGCAGCGACGCCAACTGGACGAGTATCACGAGCGGGATTCCGAGGCTGGTGTAGAGAGGGATCGCCCATCCGTGTTGGACCGACGCGGCCGGCAGCGCCAGGTTGGCCAGCGTTAATCCGACCGCCGCCAGCCACGGCCAGCCCACGATCGCGACCGTCAACACGCATGCTACTTTCGACAAGGCACCCTTGTTCCAAAGCTCTGGCCAATAACGCGAGAGCAACAGGACCGCGGGCAGCAGGAGCAACTGGTTGTAAGGAGCAAACATGGGGATCACGATCAGGGTGACCGCGAGTGCGGTCGCAAGCAGGAGCGAAAATTCGCGAGAGCCGACTTCCGCCCGGCGCAGGCGCCAGGCTGCCGCAAGCAGAAGTAAGAGCGCCGCCACAGAGGCGACTCGTCCTACGGACGGCGACAGCAGAGTATCGAGTAACGATCTCCCTCCTGTATATCGCCGGTAGTCACGGGTCGCTGCGAGAAAGTTGCCGATCCATTCGGGGAGTACGATCTCTGCGCCGCCGACGAGCGCAGCCATGCCCAGCACGAACCCCCAGAAGAAGCGTTGTCGGTGCGACCAGTCGCTGACCGTCCACAGTAGGAGGCAAAGCATCAGAGGCAGCACGAGCTGCGGCTTGATCGTCGAAATTGACAACAGAACGCCCGCGGCAAAGAAATGTTTGCTCACGAGCAGGGCCGCCCACCCGGCGATCAGGGCCGCCACAACCAGGCTCAACTGCTGCAGCTTGAAACCCTGGATTGCCGGAAAGCTCCCCAGGGAAAGGATCACGAGCATCCACTTTATGGCTACGCCCGGATGCCAGTCGATCGCGGACAGCCAGAGGAACACGCTCGCTCCCGTCAACAGGATGAGGACCCACTTGAAGCCGGTCATTACGGCTTCAAACGGCAGCCTGAGTGTCGGTGCGAGCAGGAATGCGACATAGGCGGGATAGGCGAAGGCCTGCTGGTCCTTCGGATCTCCTTCGCGGTGCGGGTCCAACTCTCGCCCGTAATACCCTACCTGGATTTCGCGCGTGACCTCCGGACTATACGGGTTGAGGTGGTGCAGCAGAAGCTCGCGCGCGCCTAACCAGCGGGGGTAAAGATCCGAAAGATTTCCTCGAGGGCGCTGGTGAGCGGCAGCATCCGCGCGCTGATAGGGCACCAAGACGCGGACGACGTAGAACCACATGCTCGCTGCGAACAGAAGCGCCAGAACCACGCCGGTTTTGGAGTTCCTCAGCAAGCGTTCGACGTTCCGCTCCGGCTCCGCACCGGAGCGGTCCCCATGTTACAACTTAGGCGGACCAACCTCCCGTGCGACTGCGTGTTCTTGTCTCCTTCACGATCGGCGTGGCGACCGGCACCTTCTGCTGGTTTCTGCTGGCGCATTTTCACCTGGGCGCCGGCGATTTCAGCTGGGCCGTCGTGGCCGCGCAGGACCTACTGACACACCGCAACCCCTACGACCGTCCGATGCAGCTGTATCCCCTGACCTGCACGCTGTTCGGATTGCCGTTCGCGTGGATGCGTCCGGAAGTAGCCGGCGGGGCATTTTATGGGGTCAGCTCCGCCCTGATGGCATTGGGACTGACGCGTCACGGATATCACCGGCTGCTGGTGTTCATGGCGTATCCGTATTGGGCGGGCATTATCGAAGCCCAGTGGGCGCCGCTGATCATCGCCAGCGCCTTCTTCCCTTTGCTGCTGCCCGCGACTATGGCGAAGCCTCAACTCGGAATTCCAGTTGCGTTCACTTCACTCACCAAGCGCGGAGCGCTTGCCTGCCTCGCCGTGATCGCTCTGACGTTTCTTGTCATGCCGCGCTGGCCATGGGACTGGATCGGGCACTTTCAGAAGTACGAGCGATTCATCCCGCTGCTCGTTTTCCCAGGCCCGTTGCTGGTTCTGGCGCTGCTTCGATGGCGACGGCGCGACGGTCGCCTCCTGTTCCTGATGTCCGTCGTGCCGCAACGCTGGCTGTACGACCCGCTGATCCTCTGGCTGATTCCGAAATCGCGCCGTGAACTCGTGTACACGGTGGGCCTGAGTTGGCTGGCGGGAATCTGGCGCTGGTATAGCCATCCGCATACGTTCACGCAGATAGGGCGAGTGATCGTGCTCTCGATGTATCTGCCGATGCTGGTCGTTGTCTTGCTCCGCTCAGGCAGCACCGATCTCACCCCCGCCGAACCCTAGTTCGCTCGACGATCATTACGTCAAAGCGTTATCCCACGTATCATGCAGGCACTGGTGCGATCGCTCTTCGACCCAAAGCGGATGTTTGCCGGGATCCTTTTCCTTGGGATCTTCATCCTCGCTGCGCGCAACATCACCGACCCGGACTTTTGGTGGCACCTCAGAACCGGCCAGTACATCCTTGACACCCACTCTGTTCCTCGGGCCGATCCGTTTTCTTTCACGCGGCTCGGCCATCCCTGGATCGCGCACGAGTGGTTGTCGGAAGTGCTGATCTACTCGATCTACCGTGTCGCTTCATGGGGCGGACTGATCGTCGTCTTTGCCGCGGTGCCTTCCCTCACCTTCATCTTTCTCTATTTGCGCTGTGCCGGACGGCCCTATGTAGCAGGCTTGCTGGTCCTGTGGGCGGCCTTCGTTTGCCGGCCTACATGGGGCGTGCGTCCGCAGACGATGTCGGTTCTGTTAGCCAGCCTCTTACTCTGGATGCTTGAGCGCCCGAATCTCACCCGGCGCACACTCATGTGGGTCGTCCCGCTGACCCTGCTGTGGGCGAATCTGCATGCCGGCTATTCCCTTGGGATCGCCCTGCTCGTGTTGTTTCTGCTGGGCGGATGGCTTGACAGCATCTTCGGCTTCACGGGTTGGAGCGAGGTCCGCGCTGAAACGAGATGGCTGTTTCTGACGCTACTGCTCTCGCTGGCTGTCGTCGTTTTCAATCCAAACGGCTGGCGGCTTTATGGCTATCCCTTCGCCACGTTGCACTCGACCACAATGCAGAAGGACATCGCGGAATGGTTCTCGCCTGATTTTCACCGTGGCGAGTACCTGCCCCTGGCAGCGATGCTGGTCGCGGCGGTCGCATTCCCTTACCTCAGCAGGCAGCGAATGCGTCCGCGCACGATGCTGCTGGTTTGCGTGTCGGCGTACGCGGCCTTGCAATCGGTGCGGTTGATTCCGATCTTCGCTCTTATCGCCGCGCCGTTCTTGACGGAACACGCAGAAGCTTTCCTGCAATCGCTTAAATGGAGCATTGGACCTCGCAAGTCACGGTCTGTCAACGCGTCGAGACTCGCACGGCACGGCGCGATCGCTATCGGGCTCATCGTTCTCGCCTCTCTGCAACTCCGCCAAATCATCAAGAGGCAGCCCGCTGCCGAAGCCGCTGCGTTTCCTGAGGCTGCGGTTTCCTTTCTGCACGATCACCACCAGCCGGGGCCGCTATTCAACGACTACGACTGGGGCGGATACCTCATCTGGCACCTCTACCCAGGGGATCGAGTGTTCATTGATGGGCGCGCCGATCTTTACGGTGACCAGTTCCTCGACGAGTACGCCGCGGCCTACGACCTGACCGGCGACTGGCAGAAGCCACTCAACCGCTGGCAAATTGGCGCCGTCGTGGTCCCGCCCCAGTCCGCGCTAGCCACGGCCCTTCAGGCGACCGGCACCTGGAAAGTGCTATTCCGCGACGGGCAAGCTATGATTCTTGCCCGGAGTGACCCGTCAATGAAGGTAGAATCCGCCCCTAGTCCGGGCGTTGTTCCTTCCACAAACGGGGAGTCCCTGGAACCAGCGCCTGAACGGTCAATATCGACCCTAAGGGGCCCAAGAAATTAGCTTCCCGGCAGCCATAGTCGAGGTATGATAGCGGCATCGCCGCTTTCGTAGGCGGCTGAAGACACCCTCAAATCCTTGATTTGTACCGAGATAAGAGAAATCGCCGTCCCTGATCGGGCGGCGACGGAGCGTTATCCAGTCTGGCCGGGAAATCATTCCGCGTGTAGGGTCGAACCCATGGGAGGCGAAAGAATGAGTCAGATTCTCAGCAGGCTGCTTCATGACGATCGAGGTCAGGACATCGCTGAGTACGCCGTGATGTTGGCGGTGATTCTGGTGATTGTGGTGGGCACGATCCGTCTTATCGGTTCCAATGCCAATAACGTGTTTTCTCAGGTTGCAAGCGCCGTGCAGTAAGAACTGCGCCGCGAACCTGGAGCGTGCTGCGGGAAACTCGACCGGCGGGGAAACTGCGGTTGCACTTCACGGCTTGGTTCGGAACGTGCGGCTCCGGGTCGCACGTCGGTGTTTTTGTCCGTTTTGAGGAGTAGCAATGAATCGTTCACGGCTCATGTTTATCGGGTTTGTTGCCCTGGCGCTGGGTGCCTTCGTGGCTTTCGTCATCTACAAGAACCTGCTGCTGAAGGCCGGCGGAAGCAACGAACCCGGCATCGACGTACTGCTGGCGGCCAAGGATCTTACCGTAGGCCAGAAGTTGGAGGAGAGCGACATTCGCATCGCCAAGGTTCCGGCGTCGGTGGTTCCTCAAGCGGCTTTCCGTTCCCCGGGAAAGGCCTTGGGGCGCGGCGTCATCCTGCCGGTCTCGCGGGGCGAATTCATTCTGCCCTCCAAGCTGGCCGCCGAGAACGCGGGCTCCGGTTTGCCGTCGCTGATACCGTCGGGGATGCGGGCCGTGTCAGTGCGGGTGAACGAGGTGGTGGCGGTCGCCGGTTTCGTGGTTCCGGGGACTCGCGTGGACGTGTTGCTGACGGGTAATCCTACAGGGGCGAACGAACAGCAGACCACGACCGTGTTGGAAAACGTCCTGGTCGTTGCCGCCGGCCAGCACCTGGAGCGCAATGCCGCCGGTGAGCCGCAGCAAGCCCCTGTGATCACTCTTTTAGTGTCTCCCGATGATGCCCAGAAGCTGACTCTAGCCAGTTCACAGGGCCACATTCAGCTCACTCTCCGCAGTCCAGTCGACACCAAGCAGACGGATTTGAACGCAACCAAGACCAGCGGCCTGTACAAGAACCTGGCGCCCCAGCCATCTACTGCTCCCCACCCGAAGTCGGCGCCGAAGAAACTGGTCGCAGAGGCGCCGCCGCCACCGTCACCCTACAAGGTCGAGGTCATTCGCGGCACCAAAGTGGATGAAACGAAGTTTCCGGATCAAACAGGCGCTCACTAGAGAATGGTTTTCGGCAGACAAAATTAATGCTGTTATCTCCGCTCCTCAAGACGAAATTCACGATGAATGCTTGCACGCGGTTGCTCACCGGCGCGCTGGTGAGCGCGTCGCTTCTTTCCTCCGGCGCAGTTGCCGAGAGCCTTCAACAGGACACTCCGCCCGCCCAGCAACCGGCCCAGCAGCCTGCGCAGCAACCAGGCATGCCGCCACCGGTGGAGCATCCGTCTTCGGCAACGGTTCCTTCCCCGGCGGAGGCGACCGGGGCCGCTCCCTTGCGGGTCATGGTGGGCAAGTCACTGCTCATCAACACGAGCGAACGCCTGAAGCGGGTTTCCGTGACCGATCCGGCTGTTGCCGACCTCGAGGTCCTGACGCCCACTCAGATCCTGGTCCACGGGCGCTCCGCGGGCGAAGTGTCGCTGCTGATCTGGGACGAACTCGAGCGCTCGCGCAGCTTTGATCTTCGGGTCGACGTGGACGTGACGGCTGCGGCTGAGGAAGAAAAGAGCGTCTTCCCGGAGGAGCAGATCACGGTGACTCCGTCGCGCTCGGCGATCGTGCTCTCCGGGCACGTCTCCGACGAGACCGTGGCCAAGCGCGCTGAGCTTATCGCCGGAGCCTACTCCAAGAACGTAGTCAACGTGCTCACCTTCGGTCCGACGGGCGCGCAGGAAGTGCTGCTGCAGGTGAAGTTCGCCGAGGTTGATCGCACGGCGCTGACGCAGCTTGGCATCAATATAATCTCGACCGGAGCGGCCAATACCATTGGCACGATCACGACGGGGCAGTACGGAGGCTTCGGGGCCCAGAAGATCACTGACACCACCGGCGCCAGCGGGCCGTTCACCACGAACGCTAACGTCAGTGACGTACTGAACATGTTCTTCTTCCGCCCCGACATCCATCTCGGGGCGGTGATTCGCGCCCTGCAGACCAAGAACCTGCTCCAGATCCTGGCCGAACCAAACCTCGTCGCGGTAAACGGCAAGGAAGCCAGTTTCCTGGCGGGCGGCGAGTTTCCGTTCCCCATCGTTCAGCCGGGCCAGGGGTTCACTGCCGTAACTATTCAGTTCAAGGAATTCGGAGTTAAGCTCAAATTCAGGCCGGTGATCATGCCGAACGGTAATATTCATCTCAACGTCGTTCCCGAAGTGAGTACTCTGGATTTTGCTAATGCGCTGACCATCTCGGGCTTTACCGTGCCGGCACTGAGCACCCGCCGGGCCGAGACCGAGTTCGAGTTGCAGGATGGCCAGAGCTTCGTAATCGCCGGGCTCATGGATAATCGCGTCACTGACATCGCCAACAAGATCCCGGGGCTGGGCGACATCCCCATTCTCGGCAATTTCTTTAAGAGCAAGAGCCTGCAGAAGAGCAATGCGGAGTTGATGGTCCTTTGTACCGTGCACAAGGTTTCGCCGAACTTGCAGTCTCCGCCGGGACCGCGTGATCCACAACCCTTCTTGAACCAGGATGGGTTCGACGGAAAGAAGCCTTCGGCAGGAAAGTAGTTTGTTTGCATGGCTGAGCTTTCAGTAGTCATTATCGCGAGCGATAGCGAGCAGCGGGCCGTTCTCCAGGTGCTGGTGGATGGCACAAGTGTGGCCCGCAACGTACACTCCGCCCCCGCCTATCCCGCCGCGGCTACCGATCCTCTGATTCCGCGTGTGCAAGGGATTCAGCCAGACGTGATCCTCATCGACATTCCGTCGGACGCGGCGGCGGTTGCTCTCCAGGCCATCGAGGTGCTGCACCAGGAATTGCCGGAGATCGCGGTTTTTGCCGTGGGGAGTATGTCGCAGCCGCAAATGATCGTGAGCGCCATGCGGGCAGGAGCACGAGAATTCATCGAGCGCCCCACCACTACGACCGACCTGCTCGAAGCCTTCGTCCGACTCTCAACCACCCAACGCAGGAGCAAACGGGAGGGACCGCGGGGAAAGGTATTCACCGTGGTCAACGCGAAGGGCGGAAGCGGAGCCACCACTGTCGCTGTGAACCTCGCTCTCGCGCTGCAGTCCGGGCATGGCAATGTGGCCTTGGTGGATCTGGCGCCGCTCGGTCACGCCGCATTGCATCTGAATCTCAAGGCTCCTTTCACCGTGGCGGATGCTATTCGAAACCTTCACCGTATGGATAGTTCCCTGCTCGAGAGTTTTATGGTCCGCCACCCTGGGGGGCTGCAATTGCTGGCCGGTGCGAATGCCCCCGAGGCCTCCGACCCTTCCACCGCGGACTGTGCCCGCTTGTTTGACATGCTGGCCACACACTTCCGGTATGTCGTGGTCGACGCGTCTTCTCGCGTGGATAACGCTACGCGCCTAGTCGGCAACCTTTCGGAAACGGTGCTGCTTGTGGCACACGCCGACGTGGCATCTTTGTGGAGCGCCGCCCGAGTTGTGCAGTTCCTGGGAGAGGCCAACGGCCGAGAGCGGGTCAAACTCGTGCTGAACCGCTTTCGCAAGATCCCCGGCTTCCACGAAACCGACGCGGAGACTGCTTCGGGAGCGACGCTTCTATGGCGCATTCCGAACCAGTATTTTGCCGTGTCGGGCGCGATCGATCGCGGGGTACCCTTGATGCAGCAGAACCACACCGAGATCGCCCGTTCCTTCACTGGGTTGGCGGCGCTGCTGACGCAGAACGACGACGATGTGAAACGTACGGCTTGGTCGATGTTCAAGACGGTATAGAAAAGTCATGGCTAATCTGCAGACGTTCGAGCGTAGCGAGTACCAACAGGTAAAAGCCGATCTTCATCGGAAGATCCTCGACCGTCTCGATCTCGAGAAACTGGGCCGAACCAACAGTGAGACCGCCCGCGATGAAGTTCTCGTTCTGATCCGCAGCTCCGTGAGCAGCGAGGCAGTTCCCCTCAGCTATGCGGAACGCGAACGCCTAGCCCGCGAGATTCTCGACGAGATTTTTGGACTCGGCCCGCTGGAGCCGCTGCTGAAAGATCCGAGCATTTCCGACATCCTGGTCAACCGCTTTGATCGGGTCTACATCGAGCGCTCCGGCAAACTGGAACTCACCGGGCTGTCGTTCAAAGACAACGCACACCTGATGCAGATCATCGACCGGATCGTGTCGCGCGTCGGACGCCGTGTCGATGAATCGTCGCCCATGGTGGATGCCCGCCTGGCCGATGGGTCCCGCGTGAACGCCATTATCCCGCCGCTCGCGATCGACGGAGCATGCCTCTCCATCCGCCGTTTCGGGCGCGATCCGATCACCGCCCGCCAGATGATCGAGAACAAGTCCCTCACCGAACCCATGCTCGAACTCCTGTCGGCGGTGGTGAAGGGTCGTCTCAACCTGCTCATCTCCGGCGGAACCGGCGCCGGCAAGACCACGGTACTGAATGTTCTTTCCCAATACATCCCCAATAACGAGCGCATCGTCACCATCGAGGATGCCGCCGAATTGCAGATGAAGCAGGAGCACGTCGTCCGTCTGGAAACGCGCCCTCCCAACATCGAAGGCAAGGGCGCCGTCCGCCAGCGGCAATTGATGATCAACAGCCTGCGTATGCGCCCCGACCGCATCGTACTGGGCGAGGTGCGCGGTGAAGAAGCCTTCGACATGCTGCAGGCTATGAACACCGGCCACGACGGCTCTCTGACCACCGTCCACGCCAACTCACAGCGCGACGCTCTTTCGCGCATCGAGAACATGGTTTCCATGGCCAATCTGAACATCCCCGAACGCGCGGTTCGCCATCAGATCGCTTCCGCCATTCACGTTGTTGTTCAGGTGGCGCGTCTGTCGGACGGTACCCGCAAAGTGATCACCATCTCTGAGATTGTGGGCATGGAGGCCGACATCGTCACGATGCAGGACATCTTCGTGTTCGACCGGCTCGGCATCGACGAGAGCGGAAAGGTCCGCGGCGTGTTCAAGGCGACGGGGATACGGCCGAAGTTCGCTGAGAGGCTGGCCACCTCCGGCTGCCGGTTGCGCCCGGCGCTGTTTGAATCGCGGATGGAGGTCTGAAGAGCGGCAGGACCCGATAAACCCATGGAGAAACTCCTCGCCATCCTGATCTTCGCCGTAGTCGCGCTCGGCGCGTTCGCCGTGTTCTCGCTGCTGGACGAGCGCAAGGCGAAGGCGCGCGTTCTCCGCGACCGCCTGGCCGAGACCCAGGCACCCTCCGAGCGCGCCGCCACCGAAGAACTTGCCATCGTGCGCGACGAGATGCTCAGCGAGATTCCCGCGCTCGACAGCCTGCTGCGGCGTTCCGAGCGCGTCTCCGCTCTGCAGAAACTCCTGTCCCAGGCGGACATCAAAATGCGCGCTGGCAACTTCCTGTTCTTGTGCATTGCCAGCGGCGTTGTGATGGCGGGGGTCATCTTCGTCTCCGCCAAGGCCGGACCTGTTTTCGCGTGGTTGGGATTGCTGCTGGGTTTCATCTTGCCCTATTCCTACGCGTCTTATCGCCGCACCAAGCGTTTCGATGCTTTCGAAGAGCATTTCCCCGAGGCCATCGACACCCTAGCGCGTGCGGTTCGCGCTGGTCATGCTTTCACAACCGCTCTGGAGATGATCTCTGACGAAGTCACTGAGCCCGTCGGGGGCGAGTTCCGCAAGCTCTTTGAAGAGCAAAAATTCGGCCTTCCCGTACGGGAAGCCTTGACCAACCTCGTGGACCGGATTCCGCTGGTCGATGTGAAGTTCTTCGTCACCGCGGTCATGCTGCAGCGCGAGACCGGCGGCAACCTTGCGGAGATCCTCGACAATCTCTCGTATGTCATTCGTGAGCGGTTCAAGATTCTGCGCCAGGTGCGCGTGTATACCGCGCAGGGACGGCTCACGATGATGCTCTTGATGGGCATGCCCCCGGTGATCGTGCTGGTCATGCTTTCCATGAATCCCACGTTCATCCGGCCGCTCTTTACGGATCCGATCGGACACGCGTTCCTGGTGGGCGGGATCACATTGCAGACCATCGGCTATTTTGTGATTCGCAAGATCATTCGGATCCAGGTGTGAACCTATGGCGCTGATCCTGGCAATTCTCATCTTCGTCTTCATCGCGCTGGCGATCTTCGCCTTCCTGGCCGCCGCGTACGCCCCAACCTCCGTCCTGGGCTCACGCTTGCGATCGCTGGCCTTCCAGCGCCCCCAAACCCAGAAGGAAAAGCCGGTTATGAAGCAGCGCTTCGAGCAGGCGCTCGATCCGCTGAGCAGGGCGCTGCCCCTGTCGCCGTCCGACACCGACCGCACCCGGGGATGGCTCATTCAGGCGGGGTATCGGGAGTCGCGCCACCTGACTATCTACCTTGGCATCCGGGTCCTCACGGCCATCGTCGCTTTTGCCGGCGGCGTGCTGTTTGGCGGCTTCAATTCGCCGCTGCTTCTGATCGGCATCACGGCGTTCGGGTTTTTCGTTCCTCGTTTCGTGCTCAAGCGCATGATTCGCGATCGCCAGATGCGCATCCGGCTGGGCCTGCCGGATGCCCTCGACCTTACGGTCATCTGCGTCGAAGCCGGACTCGCCCTGGATCAGGCCCTGATGCGCGTAGGCGAAGACCTGAGCCACGCCCACCCAGACCTAAGCGAAGAGTTCTACCTGGTGAATCTGGAAATGCGTGCCGGCAAGCCGCGGGCGGAAGCGCTTCGCAATCTGGTGAACCGAACGGGCGTGGACGATATCAAGTCGCTGGTGGGGACGCTGGTCCAGACGGACCGCTTCGGCACCAGCGTTTCGCAGGCTCTGCGCGTGCATTCCGATTCGCTACGTACCGAACGGCGTCAACGCGCCGAAGAACAGGCTGCCAAGACCACAATCAAGATGGTTCCTCCCCTGGTGGTGTTCGTTCTGCCATCCATCATCGTCGTGACTCTCGGGCCGGCCATCATCAGTTTGTACCGAACCCTCGTTTCCTGACGAAGCGGGCGGTCCGAAGCCGGAGTGATGGAACCAGGAGTGGGAATGCCGGATTCGATTCCCGGCGGCTACGTGCTGAATTGCACGCGCCGGCAGTATCTCGCTACGCGCCTCGCGGTGGCTGACAGCCATTGGTCGCGGCTATGCGGCCTGATCGGAAAGTCTCCAGAAAATTTCCGGGAGGGGCAGGGTTTGTGGATCGTTCCCTGCCGCGGCGTTCACACCCTGGGGATGCGCTTCCCCATTGATGTGGTCTACCTTACCCGCGAAAACGTGGTGCTTCACCTTGAGCAAAGCCTCGCACCCTGGCGGTTTGCACCGGTCCGCTTGCAAGCAACATCGGTGCTAGAACTTCCGGAGAACACTCTGCGCACTACTGGCACTACAATTGGGGATGAGCTTGAAATCGACACTCGATCTACGGGAGGGGCCCGCCGTGACGCCTGACACCGGCCCCAATTTGCTGATCGAGTGGTCGTCTCCCTGGCAGGAGTTCAGGAGCGCCATCGGCCCGGCGATGGGTCGTTCCCCGGCCCGCCTGGCGGGTGAAGCCCGCACCGGCCTCGTCCCGTTGCGCGGCATGCTTCTTTGCTGGGGAACGCAAGCGATCTTCATCGTGGGGTTCATCTGGCTGTCGGCCCATCTCCCCAGCATGCAACCCTTTGTACCGAGAACGCCGTCCAGGGTCGACGTGATCTATTTCTCCCCTGATGAACTGCCGCCGGTGCAGGACCTTGGTGGCGCCGCAGCCGGGCACACCGGGCGTGCCGGCGGAAAGGAAGTCCATCACCGCAGCCAGGCGATTCGTGTGGCTCGCGGGAGCGCGGCGACCGAAAAGGTGGTCGACGCGCCCAACCTCAAACTGCCCATTTCCAACGCGCCGGTCGCGAATCTGCTCGCCTTTAAGTCGAACCTCGGGCCTCCGCCCGCCGAGGGGCTCAAGTCCTCGCGCACTGCACCCACCTTGTCGAAGGACGCGCTGCTCGCTCCGCCGCCTGAAGTCCTGCGCGATCGGACCCGGGCGACTCCCGGCCTGTCGAGCACGATCATTGCGCCTCCGCCCACAACACAGCGATCCCGGCAAACCATGGGCCTTTCGACGACGATTATCGCGCCCGCTCCACAGGACGTGCCTCGCGACCAGTCGCACTCGGTGATTGCGATGAGCAGTTCCATCATCCAGCCGGCCCCGGATGTGCCCCGGGACCCGCCTCCCTTGCGCGGACCCGCCGCCGCGTCGACTACAGTCGTGCCGCCGCCGGTTTCGGCGCCGCCGCGTGACCCATTCTCCTCTACGAAATTGAGCCTCCCCTCGGCGGGCGTAATCGCTCCGCCACCGTCGCAGGTTACTCGCGATCTGCGGACTTCCGGAGCCAGCCTTGCCGATCCCAAGGTTGTTCCACCGCCGGTGCAATTGGGTGGTCGCTCGAGTGACAAGCATGCGATGCAAGGCTTGGTCGGAGCTAACCAGGTGGTCCCCCCGCCTCCCAGCGTTACCAACGGAACATCGCTCTCCGGGGGCGGAAGCGGGCACAACGACAGGCCCGGCGGCTTCGGAACCACCCTCACCGCCGACAACGTGGTCCCCCCTCCTCCCGGCGTCAGCCGGGACACAGCGTTCTCGGGATCGGGTCGTGGGGGAGCAACGTCTCTCGGCGGGAACGTCGTGGTTCCTCCGCCTCCAAATCTGAGTAGCGCTGGTGGATCGCTCTCCGGCCGCGGTACCGGAAGCAAGGGCGGCGGACTGGGAGGTGCCTTAGACCTCGGGTCGTCCGTTGTGGCTCCGCCGACCAGCGGAGGCAGCAACGCCAACGGTACTGGAGTCGTTGTCTCCAACCAGCCGGGTTCCGCCAAGGGCATTCCCGGCAATGGCGCTCCGGGCGCGATCGCCATGTCGCCTGCTGGCACGGCGAAGACCGGGACCGGCGGCTCAGGGGATGGCAACGGTATCGGACGCGGCAACGGTCCGGGCAGCGGGCTCACCGGCGAAGGCTCGGGCGCGGCCAAGGCTGGCGCTGGACGCGGCTCCGATCCCAACGCGCGCGGCGGCACTTCGCCCTATCCTGGTACGGGCGGCACGGGAAGCGGCACTAGCGGCCAGCCTGCTGTGCCGGGCGTCAACGTGTCGGGCGGAAGCACAGCCGCGATCGTCAACCTGCCTAGTTTTGGCTCGGACGGGAATGACCCAGGCAGCATGCCGGGACGGTCTGGTCCCGGGGACGGGCATGGAGCTTTCAACGTCATGGTGGAAGGTACATCTCGTGCCGGCGGCGCCTTCAACTTCTATGGCTTGCTCAAGGGCGACAAGGTGTACACCATATACTTGGACACGATGGACGGAAGGGTAGAGATGGAGTTTGCCGACGTATCCTCGACGGCGGGGCATCACGATCTCAGACCTCCAGAGGCAATTCGAACCCATCTGCAAGCCGGGCTCACCACCCACTCTTTCCTTGCGATCGCGTGCGTTCTTGATCGATCGGGGACGTTGCAGAATATGCACGTGTTGAAGGCAGACACGGGAGCGCCGACGTCGAGGGTGATTGCCGCGCTGCATACCTGGAAGTTCAAGCCCGCATTCCGAGGTGATGAACCCGTCGAAGTCAACGCGATCCTCGGCTTCAACGTAAGCACCAACTGATCGGCCGCGCCAAGCGGCGTCGCGCTTCTCTCCCGAGTAGAGTTCCGGCCCGAGTGCTTATGTCCGCCAACAGCAGCAGATTCCTGCTGGCTCGCTGCGCTCACGCGTCGGAATGACAACTTGGGGGCGTCTCTGCGGAACAAGACCGCCCGATCGTCGCTGTAGACAATCTTCCACTCCGCCACTTCCTTCAGGATATTTGCCAGGGGCGATTCTCTTGGAGCCAGCACCCAGTTCGCACGCATTCCCCTGAGCGCCTCGTCCCAGCCTGGCTCCACGTGGACAACCTTCAAGTAATGCTTTAAGAAATCAGGGCCGTACAAATCGTGCCGGTCGTCAACCACCACCTGTATCTGGGGATAGAGACGGTAGATCAAATACCCGCCCCAGTAGTCCGGGCAGAACACTGGCTCTCGAATTCCGCTCCGGTTCAGGAAGTTCACCGCCTCGATCGGAAACCTCTTGCCGTCAAAACCGGCGTCAATGACTTGCCGGGACCCCAGCCGCCCGCCATGGGCGCACGCCCATAGTCCAGCCAGCACGACAACGATCACCCACGCATGGCCACGTGGGTTCGCGTCGAGCGTGCCCATGCGTTCGCCGAAATCGCGCAAGCGACGCAAACCGCGCCGTACCCTCTCCGGTATCGCCGGGTTACCCGCTCCCTCGTCCACCAGCGCCGACAGCGGCGGCGCGATCAGCAAAGCCAACAGCATCGACGACACGGGAATATTCCGCGCCGAGTACAGCCCTGAATAGACCGCGAAGACGACCACCAATAATTGGCTGGCGCTCAACTTCCTGGTTGCCGCCGCCGCACCGGCGAAGGCCAGCAGCAGGATCGCCGCAAAGCATTTCTGCGCCATTCCGTGAAAATCCGGCGAGAGGAATTCGCTGATGTGATTCATCAGGAACCGGTCGCCAAGATAGCGATAGATGTGTGCGTGCAACTGGTAGCCGTAGGGATTCACGAATGTCAGCGCTAACGCCGCCCCGGCCGTCAGCCCCAGCATCCGTACGCTGCGCCAATCACGCCCCGCGTGCCGTCCCCGTAGCGCCGCCCTGATCCCATAAATTCCCAGTAGCACGAATCCCACCAGGAATCCGCCGTGCAGGTTCACCCAGGCCAGCATGGTCAGCGGAAGCCACAACAGACGACGCGCCTTCCCGTCTCGTTCGAACACCTCGAGCACGCCAAACCAGACTACTGTGAGCAGCCAGCTCACCACGTGCGGCCGCGCCAGGAAGTGAATCGATGAGGCCGATGCAGCCAGCAACAACACAAACACGGCGACGGGCAGGCTAGTTCCCCGCTCCCGCATCATGCGGAACACCAGCGCGAAGGTGAACGCGATCACCAGCGCGCTGAACGCAACCACTCCGTTTAGCTCCAGCCCTCGGTGAATCGCGCCGATCCCCGCTTCGTAGAGCCATTCCCAGGCGTACCAGGGTTTTCCGCTCATCAGCGCCGAAAACGAATCCACGCGCGGGACGGATCCGGTGCGCAGAATCCCCTCACCCGTACGAATGTGCCACCCGATTCCCGCGTCCCCCAGTAGTCGACGCGCCAGGCCGACGGCAAGCGAAACGAACAGTGAAATGCAGATGAGATCAGAGACGGAAGGTACCAGCAGGCGGAACCAGCCGGACCCGGAGGTTGTCGCGGCGGACGGTGCGCCCTGAGCTGAGCGCAGGGTCCCTGCCGGTCGTTGCCCGTCGATGTCGCTCAGGGGATTCACCGAAGCTGCCAGAACGACAGCCCTACTCGCATGTGGTGCATCAGATTGTTGGGAAAGCTGTAGGCGATCGCGATGCCCAACAGGGCGTGCACGAGGCCCAGCGGATAAATGCTCCGGTAGCGGCGAAACATCTCGGTGAAGAACAGCGCTCCCACCAACGTCATCGTCGTCAAAGTTACATTCGGCAGGTGCGCCAGCGTGAACAGAATCGTGCTCGCCCACATGGCCGAACGGGTGCCGACCAGCGATTCCATCCGCACGAAGAAAAACGACAACAACAGAAACTGTTGAGCGAACGCCCAGATGACGTAGGGCCACAGGTTCTGGACCTTCGGCCAGTCGGGATTCGCCGGAATTGCCTGACCCATAAGCCGAGCCACGGCTGGAATCGCGGCGGCCATTGTGCATCCGGCCACGAGAATCCACGCCACACCGCGATGCGAAGGCCAGACCAGCCCCAGTTCTTGGCGCGAATGCCCGCGCAAGGTGAACCAGGTCACACTGACCACGAGGGAAGCGATCAGAAAACTGTGGAACAGGCTCCGGGGCGTCCACATGACAGCTTCCAACAGCGCAAAGACGATGAAGACTTCGGCCCAGCCGGAGAGGCTGGTGCCCCTCACCCAGGCCGCGCCCGCTGCGTTATCCTGAGGAAGACTTTTCAACCCCACTGCCATTTCTGCAATCTTATAAGTAGACACTATGGCCAGCAAGACGCAGCCTCGAGTCGTCATCGTCGGCGCCGGATTTGGCGGCCTCAATGCCGCCCGCATTCTCGCCCGCCAGCCCGTGCAGATCACCATCGTCGACCGCAAGAATCACCACACCTTCCAACCTCTGCTCTACCAGGTGGCCACGGCAGGCCTGTCCCCGGGCGAAATCGCCTCTCCGATTCGCGCCATCTTTCGCGGCGAGAACAACGTCCTCAGCCTGCTGGAACAAGTTGAGAGTTTCGACCTCGACCGCCGTCTGGTAAAGACCAGTGAGCAGGAAATTCTCTACGACTACCTTGTCGTTGCCGCCGGCGCCACCCACGCCTACTTCGGACACGATGAGTGGGAGCCCTACGCGCCCGGCCTCAAGACCATCGAAGACGCGCTCGAAATCCGCCGCCGGGTCCTGCTGGCCTTCGAACTCGCTGAACGGCAGGCAGTTTCGGGATTCTCTACGGAGCCGTTGAACTTTGTTGTCGTCGGCGCCGGGCCCACTGGCGTCGAACTCGCGGGGACTCTCGCCGAGATCAACCAGCACGTTCTAGCGCATGAATTTCGCTCCATTGATCCAAGCCGGACGCGCATCTTGCTGCTCGAAGGTGGGCCCCGTGTCCTGCCGGCCTATGCAGAAGATCTCTCCCGCAGCGCCGAAGAGCAGCTGCGACACTTGGGCGTCGAAGTCCGCACGAACACGATGGTCACCGGGATTGAACCCGGTGCTGTGCGGATGGGCGACAGTCGAATCGTGGCTCCGGTCATTTTGTGGGCTGCCGGAGTCGCGGCGTCTCCACTTGGAAAGAAGCTCGGTGCCCCGTGCGACCGGGCCGGCCGCGTTCTCGTGCAACCCGACCTCAGCGTACCCGGCCATCCAGAGGTCTTCGTCATCGGCGATCTCGCCGCCCTCAAAGACGAACAAGGCAAGATGCTGCCCGGCGTGGCTCCCGTCGCTATTCAAGAGGGTAGGTATGTCGGCAATCTGATCGGCAACGAACTGAACGGGAAGCCTCGCCAGAATTTCAGCTATTGGGACAAGGGTAGCCTCGCCACCATCGGCCGAGCCGCCGCCGTCGCCCAGTTCGGCCGGATTCACATTTCGGGCTTCGTTGCTTGGCTCTCCTGGCTCTTCATCCACATTTTCTTCCTGATCGGTTTCAGAAATCGTCTTCTGGTCTTTATCCAGTGGGCTTGGTCGTACGTCACCTACGAGCGCGGCGCCCGCCTGATCACCGGAAGGACCGATCTCCCCGGCTGGACGGGCATGTATCCCAGCGGGTCCAAGTCTGCGGAGTTGGCTGAAGACAAAACCCCGGGATCTACCGCAGCCTGACCCTCTAAACGGCCTTGGCGCAACGAGCCTCGCTATAATTGAAGTGTCTTGAAACGCGCTTCGTCGTGGGCTCTTATCCTCGTCCTCTTGCTCTGCGCTGCCGGACCGGTGTGGGCGCAGAGTCCGGCTAGCAGCAGCGACACCGCGATCGTCATGCCCTTCGACAACGCGTCTGGTGCGCCGGGCATCGAGTGGATCGCCGAGTCCTTCCCCGAGCTCCTGTGTCAGCGCCTGGCGTCGCCCACCATCTACGTCCTCACCCGCGACGACCGGCTCCGCGCCTACGACCGCGCAGGAATTCCTGCCTCGGTGCACCCTTCGCGCGCCACCATCTATCGCCTGGTCGAGCAGATGGATGTCGACTACGTTGTGCTGGGACGCTACACCTTCGACGGCCGCACCTTCACCGCGATCGCCCAGGTTCTAGACATGCGCAGCCGCAAGCTTTTGCCCGAAAGCCGGGAGTCCGGTCAACTGGTCGACCTGATCAACATCGAGACTTCCCTCGCCCTTGATCTGCTGCACTCCATGCGTCCCAATCTCTCCGTCAGCCGCCAGGAGATCGAGAGCAGTGCTCCGCCCATCCGCCTCAATGCCTTCGAGAACTACGTGCGCGGCATCCTCGACACGACCGCCGCCGACAAAGTGCGCCACTTCCAGGAGGCCGTCCGCCTCAATCCAGCTTACAACCAGGCGTGGTTCCAACTCGGCAAGGCATGGTTCGACAAGCAAAACTACGATCAGGCGATCGGTTCGTTTTCGCAAGTCTCGCTCACCGATCCAGCCGCTCGCGAAGCGAACTTCTACCTCGGGCTGGCAGCGTACTATCTGGGAGACTTCCCGCGCGCCGAATCGGCCTTTACTCTCGTGGCCTCCCGCATGCCCCTCACCGAGGTCGACAACAATCTTGGAGTCATAATGGCGCGCCGCGGAGACCAGAAAGCCGCGGCACTGCGCTTCCAACACGCCGCCCAACAGGACCCGAGCGACGCCGACTATCATTTCAATCTCGCCGTAGCCCTTTACCACTCCGGCGATCAGGCCGGCGCGATCCACCAATTGCATGAGTGCATAGCGATACGCCCCGGCGACGCCGAAGCCAAAACGCTGCTGGCGTTCTTGTCGAATTCCGCCAAGCTCGGAGCCTACACAGCTCTGAAAGGCGCGGAAGTCCCCCCGCAACGCATCAAGTCGAACTACGACGAAAATTCCTTTCGCCAGCTTTTCCTCGGGATTCAGTCGGCCGCCGAGGAGCGTCTCGCCAAGACCGATCCGGTCAGCCACGCGCAGTTTCACGTAAGTCGCGGCCAGGAACTGCTCGCCCAAGGCTTCGTTGCCGAAGCCGAAAGACAATTTCGCGAGGCCAGCACGCTCGATCCGCAAAATGCGGAGGCGCATTCCGGACTCGCTCACACACTCGAGGCCGACAACGATCTCGCCGGCGCGCGCGCCGAAGCTGAGGCCGCTCTCGCCATCAGAATCTTCATCGATCCCCTGCTCGTGCTTGCGCGCCTCGATTTGCGAGACAATAGAACTGACGCAGCCGCCCAGACCGTGGACCGGGCTCTTCATCTCGATCCCGCCAACGCCTCGGCCCTCAACTTGAAGCGTGCTGTCGCAGCCAAGCTCGCGGAGAAAGCGCAGCCACTGCCCAACTAATGAAATCGCCACGCCGTCCGCGCGTCGCCGCCTATCTAGCCGCACTCCTTTGCCTGATCGCTTTGTGCGCTTCGGCGTCGGCGGAAGTGGTTAAGATCGTCATCAACGACACCATCCAACCCATCACCGAGGAATACATTGGGCGGGCCATCGCCGAAGCGCACGAGAAAAATGCCCAGGCGCTGCTGATCCACATCAATACTCCCGGTGGCCTGGTCTCGTCCACCCGCGACATCATCGAAAAGATCACGGCCTCGCCCGTTCCCGTCATCGTTTACGTCGCCCCCACCGGCAGCCGCGCCGGGTCAGCTGGAATCTTCATTCTCGAGGCCGCCGACATCGCCGCGATGGCCCCCGGCACCAACGCCGGCGCCGCCCATCCTGTGCTGCTCGTCGGGCCCGTGACCATCAAGACCGACGACGAGATGAAAAGGAAAATCGAAAACGATTCGGCCGCCCTCATGCGCTCCGTTACCTCGAAGCGCAACCGCAATATTGAAGCGGCGGAGAGCGCCGTTCGCGAGTCCAAGTCCTTTACCGAGCAGGAAGCCCTTTCGCAGCATTTGATCGACTACGTCGCCTCCAATGACGACGACCTCTTCCGCCAGATCCAGGGCAAGCCCTTCAAGCGCTTCAACGGAGACACCGTCACGCTGAATCTCGCCGGCCAGGCAGTGCAGCCGTTTGGAATGACGCTCAAAGAGCGCATCCTCGATTACCTTATGGATCCCGATGTGGCCTTCGTGCTGCTCGCCATCGGACTGCTCGCGTTGTACGTGGAGTTCAACCATCCGGGCGCGGTAGTCCCCGGCACCCTCGGCGTCATCTTCATTCTTCTCGCCGCCTTTGCACTCAACCTCCTGCCCGTCCGCTTCGCAGCTCTGGCTTTGATCGCGACGTCGTTTGCCTTATTCGCCCTCGAAGCCAAGTTCGTGACCCATGGCTTTCTCACCAGTTGCGGGATCGCGCTTCTCACGCTCGGTGGCCTGCTGCTGGTCGATGCCCCCATTCCCGAGATGCGTGTGCACTTCGTTACCGCCCTTGCGGTCAGCGCTCCGTTGGGAATCATCACGGCGTTTCTCATGACCATCGCCTTGAAGGCACGACGCAACAAAGTCGTGACCGGCGCACAAGGACTGATTGGTGAAGTCGGCACCGCGCAGAGCGCGCTGGCTCCCGTCGGAAAGGTTCTGGTTCACGGCGAGATCTGGAACGCGGTCTCCACATCTCCGGTTCCGAACGGATCGAAGGTCATCGTCCGCAAAGTCGAGGGCCTGCAGCTGGAGGTCGCGCCGGTGACCGTGACCGAGTCGAACCCCGTTCCCGCTCCGGTTTCATAACGGTCCGCGTATCTCGCAAGGCAATACGCTGCGCATGCGCCATCACGCGTTTTCTCAGCGATTTACGATACAATCCGCGAGAGCGCGGTTTGCATGTTGAACCCGCCGGAGGCGCGGGCCATGGATAGTCTTTCCCTGCCGATCATTGTTGCCGTTGTCATCGTCATCCTCTACATCTTGAGTTCGGTCAAGATCCTGGCGGAGTACGAACGCGGCGTCATCTTTCGTCTCGGCCATCTCTTGTCCGCGCCGAAGGGGCCCGGCGTCATCCTAGTGTTTTCGCCCATCGACCGTATCGTGCGCGTCTCCTTGCGCCAGGAAGCGCTCGAAGTTCCCCCGCAGGACATCATCACCCGCGACAACGTGACCCTGAAGGTGAATGCCGTCATCTTCCTGCGCGTGATCGATCCCAACAAGGCGGTCGTCGAAGTCTCCAACTATCTCTATCAGACTTCGCAATTCGCCCAGACGACCTTGCGCTCCGTGCTGGGCGAGCAGGAACTCGACGAACTCCTCTCGCATCGCGAGAAGATCAACCTGCGCCTGCAAAGCATTCTCGACACCCACACCGCTCCCTGGGGCGTGAAGGTAACCAACGTTGAGGTCAAACAGGTCGACATGCCCGAGTCCATGTTGCGCGCCATGGCCAAGCAGGCCGAGGCCGAGCGGGAAAAGCGCTCCAAGATCATCCATGCCGAAGGCGAGTTCTCCGCCGCGCAGCGCCTGGTCGACGCGGCGAAGCTTCTCGCGACCGAACCCGTCAGCGTGCAATTGCGCTATCTGCAGACCCTGACCGAAATCGGCGTGGAAAAAAACACCACCGTCGTCTTCCCGGTCCCCGTCGACTTCTTCTCGGGCATTCAGAAACTGCTGGGAAAACCAGACGGCAATCCAGCGAAGGCTGGGTAGGACGGGCCCGGCACCTACCGGCATCGGAAACCACCACTCGGAGCGACTGATGGGCACTCAAGACACGGTAATCACTCTCGGTACGGGAAAGATGCTGGGCGTCTTCTTTGCTTTGGTAACCCTGTGCGGCGTGTTTTTCGGCCTGGGCTACTCCCTCGGACGAGGCTCGGGCCGCACCATTCTGGCCGACGGCGAGCAGGTGCAAACCTCGTCCTCTCCCGCATTGCGCCCCTCGGCGATGAAATCCGGCACCGGCACTCCCGCCCAAGCTGGCGAGGGCCTTACCTTCTACAAAGCGGTCGAGCAGAAAGACCCAAACGCCCAGCTGGCCACGGATCCGACCAAAGATGGCTCCAAAGAGCCGCCGAAAGAAACGGCGAAGGAAGTTGTCACACCCGATCCCGGCGACAGCGACACCAAACAATCCCAACCCGCTGCCCCTGATCCCGCGACTGCGCTGGCGTCCACGGGCTACTTTGTGCAGGTGGCCGCAGTCAGCAAACAAGACGACGCTCAGGCCCTGGTCGACGCCCTGAAGAAAAAGCAGTACGCGGCCTTCACCGCCGCCTCCTCCGCGACCGACAAGCTCTTCCGTGTGCAAATCGGCCCGTTCAATGACATCAAGGAAGCCGAAGCCACCCGCGCTAAACTCATCAGCGACGGCTACAACCCGATTCTGAAGAAGTAAGGCGTCGTGATTTCAGGACGGCCTTCAATCAGCAATCGCAAATCGACAATCGTCAATCCGTATCAAACCTCTGCTCCCTCCACGGATCCCCATACATGTGATACCCGTTCTGCTCCCAGAAGCCGGGTGCGTCATGATCGAGAAACTCCAGGCCCCGCACCCACTTCACCGACTTCCACGCATATAAGTGCGGCACGATCAGCCGCAGGGGATAGCCATGTTCGCCGCTGAGAGGCTGCCCGTCGTGATGAGTGGCGAACAACACCTCTTCCCGGTCCAGATCGGCGAGCGGAACATTCGCCGTGAAACCCTGCTCGGCGTGCACGAGCACGTGGCTCGCTCCGGGCCTGAGTTTCACGCGCGCCAGCATCTCGCAAAACGCCACGCCCTCCCAGGTATTGTCGAACCGGCTCCAGCGCGTCACGCAATGAAAATCGCTGGTGTGTTTGGTTCGCGGCAACGCGTTGAACTCGCTCCACGTCCAGCGCAAGGGAGCCTCGACCATCCCATACACGCGAAAGTCCCACCGCTCCGGAGCAAACCACGGCACCGATCCGTAGTGCAGCACCGGCCATTTCAGCGTCAGCGATTGCCCTGGCGGCAATCGTCCCGCCTGTTTCATCTTTAGTTCGAGCTGCTTGCGTTCGTTGCCTTCGAATAGCACGGCGCCTCCGGATCGCGGAAACCGAAAGTGTGCCCGAAGTATCCCGGCGATGCAAACGTCACGGTACCCATTCGCCAATCGGCAATCGGAAATGGACAACCGTCTTTCGTGCGATCCAAACCCATCACACATTGACATCCGTCAATGTTGTCGTCCAAACTACGCTCATGACTTCCCACGAAGCCTCTTTCGCTCGGCTGCTCCACGCCATCGCCGATCCCACCCGCCGCAAGATCCTGCAGGCCCTGAAAACCAAGGGCGCGAACTCGCTGGGAAAAGACACCGGCCTTTGCGCTTGCGACATTGAAGAGCGCGTGCACGTCTCCCAGCCCACCATCTCGCATCACATGGGAATCCTGCACAAGGCCGGACTGGTGGAATCCCAGAAGCAGGGTCACTGGCGCTGGTACCGGCGCGACGAGACGGCGATCAAAGAATTTGCCAAGACGTTGCGCGAAACGCTGTAGCAGCGCCAGCGATCCAGGACCGTCGTCAAAACGGGGCTGGCAGACGCTCCCTCGGGTTCTTCTTGCGCTCCAACGCACAAAAACCCACAGCCGAAGCCGCGGGTTCAACCTGCAAAACTCGATTCCTCTACTTCGCCGTCGCCACCTGCGACTTTTGCAGCAACCGCCGCGCCTGCGCGATCAGGTCCGCGACTTCAAACGGTTTGACCAGCGAGGGAATCCCGTTCTCCTGCAGATAATTTCGGACGTCGCCCTCCGCAATGCTCGAGAAGGTAAACATCAGCCGCTTTTCAAGGCCATGGCAAGCGGCCCCGATCCAGCGATGCGCATCCTGGGGCGACCATCCACCGGGCATCCGGCCGTTCAGGATGACAGCGTCGAACGTCTCCGCGCGCAGACGGGTCTTCACTTCTTCCAGATTCATCAAGGCGACGACCTGTGCGCCCGCCCCGGTCAGGACATCCCGCTCAAACTCGAGTACCGCTTCTTCGTCCTCCACGAGCAAAACACGTCCTTCAATCGCTTGCTCGCGCCGCGATCCCGACGTTCCCGCCGGCTCCTGTTCCACCGCCCGCCCTGTCGCCGGCAACCGGACTTCGACCACAGCTCCGCCTTCCGGCCGATTGTGAGCGGTGATGTCGCCACCGTGCTCCTTGATGATCCCGTAGCAGATGCTCAGTCCCAACCCGGTTCCCTTGCCCACCGTCTTCGTCGTGTAGAACGGATCGAAGATGCGATTGGGATCCTTGATCCCGACGCCTGAATCCAGGAACTCCACCCGTAGCTGCCCATCCGAGGTGTGAATGCGCACCTTCAGCCGTCCGCCCTTCCCGCCTTCGAGTATCGCGTCAACAGCGTTGTTGATGATGTTCAGAAAGACCTGCTCCAACTGGTGCGGATCCGCTGTAACTGACGGCACCTCGTGCGGCGTGTCGCGCTCCAGCAAGATGTTGTTGACCTTGAAGTCGTAGTCGCGTAGCGCCAGCGTCTCGTCGATGATCTTGCGGATGTCCACTTCCTGTTTCTGCGGCGTCCGCTGCCGCGCAAACGACAGCAGGTTCTGCACTACCCGATGCGTGCGTTGCGCCTGCTTGAAAAGCTTGCGCACGAAATCGGCTGCGCGATCGTCCAGGCCTTCGCTCTCCAGCAACTGCGCGTATCCCAGGATCGCGGTCAGCGGGTTGTTCAGTTCGTGCGCCACCCCGGCAATCAACTGCCCGACAGCCGACATCTTCTCGCTCTGCAGCAGCTGCTCCTGCGTGCGCCGCAAGTCTTCGTACGCCCGGCAGGTCTCCTCGTATAGGCGGACCTTCTCGATCGTGGTAGCCAGCTGCCGGCCGACGGCTACCATCATGTTCTCGTCGTTGCTGTTATATTCACGCGCCTCGCGGGTGCTGATTCCCATAATGCCGATGGGATTGTCCTTGCTCCACAGCAAGACCCATAGCCACGATCCCGGACCGTCGGCCTTCACGAACTCGGCCACCAGCGGCGGCACGTGCGGCAGGAATTCCGCCGTCAGCACTTCGGTTCGCGACCGCATGACCAGATCCCCGAACCCGTCGGGAAACTCCACGGCGTTGAACTTCGCCCGCTGCTCGCTGCGCTGCCCCCAACCCGCCCGCCGCCGGAAGGTGGTCTCGTCGGTGTCGGACAGATAAATGGAGCCGGTCTCCGCCCCGAAAAGTGAAATCACCTGCCGCAGCGTCAGGTTCAGAATTTCATCCAGGTCAAACGACTGCGTCGCGATGACGGCCATGGCGTTCAGCGCATTCAGTTCGCGATTGCGCCGGCGCATCTCGTCCTCGACACGCTTCTTCTCCGTCATGTCGAGCAGGAATCCCTGGTACCGCTCCACCTTCCCCGAGCCATCGCGGGTGGCAAAGCTGCTCTCCGAAGCCGTTAATTGCGCTCCATCCTTGCGGCGCAGCGTGACTTCAAAATTGCGCACGAAGTTGTGCAGATCGATTTCGGCCCGGAATGCGGCCCGCTGCTCCCGCGAAAGGTACACTTCGTCGTTGATGTTCAGGGCCATCAGCTCTTCGCGAGTCCCGTAGCCGAGCATCTGGACGAAGGCATCGTTGCAATCCAGCAGCTTGCCTTCGGGCGTGGCCACGAACACTCCCTGCTGCACCTGCTCGAACAACAAGCGGTAACGCTCCTCGGCGCTCCGCCGGTCGGTGGTGTCGCGGATAACGTGAATCGTCCCCTTCTGCCGTCCACCCTGCTCGGAGTACGTGGATGTCGAGACCATGGAGAACCCGCCAAAGCACGGATCCGGGCCCTCGACAAAATCCACGTCGCCGCGCGCGCAGTACGGGCATCCCGTCCACTTCGAGAACTGTTTCGGCAGGACCCCTTCGCAGGAATTGCCAACCACGTCCGCCGGAGCCTGTTCCAGGTGCTGCAACAGGGCCTCGTTCGCCTTGGTGATCACGAATTCCGCGTCGTGCGCCAGGATCGCGTCCTGGATCGAGTCAAACGTGTTCATCCACTGCCGCTGCGAGCGCAGGACCTGCTCCAGCAGGCGGAGATTCTCCACCGCAATTCCGAGTTGGCTGGCGCTCGTATGGAGGAACTCCAGCTCTTCCGGGGAATACACGCAGGCACGCGCCTTGCCCAGTGCCAGCGTTCCCAGAGGCGACTTCTTACCCTGCACCGGCACCAGCAGCAGGTGATGCAGGCCTTCGTCTTCCAAATAGGCCTGCACCGACGACATCATCTCGCTCGCTTTCACCACCGTCGGTTTCGATTGCGACAGCGCTTTGTTCACCGACTCGTCCAAGTGGATCAGTGCCGCGCCCTTCAAAAATTCCTGCGAAACGCCTACATGATTCGTAATCGAGGTCTCTTCGCCGTCCCGCGACGCAAACCACGCCGCCTTGGCTTTGCTCAGCTTTTTGAGCTCTTCCAACGCCGCCTGCATCATGGGACCGTGCTGCTGGGTCTTGCCGATTGCGGAAGTCAGCGAATCCAGCACGCTCAACCGGCGGGTCTGGCCGCGCGAATCGTCAAACACGATGCACAGCATGCCGACACCCAGCGCCAGTTCGGCCCCCAGGAAAACCTCGTCCGGCACTTCGGTTGTGAAGCCCGGCCAGTTGATGTGCAAGAACAGCAGGCTGGCCGCCACCAGCCACGGACCGATCTCCAGCCGTCCCCAACGGTAGCGCAGCAATTGCACCGCGGCGCCAATCGCCACGATTCGATACGCCATTTCAAAGGGCACCCGCGCCAGTATTTCGTCGGGCCAGTAGAAGACGCGTGCCACGGCGTACGCGGTCAGCGTCCCGCTGACGATGAAAAGCGTCAGAATGTGTTTTTGCGCCTGGGTGTAGATCAGGACAGAGACCGCAAAAAGGCACACAGCAACGACGAAGGCTGCCTGTGAGCCGGCCTGTAACTCCACCGCCGCATCCCCGCCAAACCACCCCGACGTGGCGAATGCCACCCATCCCAGGATCCACACCAGCAGGTGCTTCTCGCGGAAAGTTCGGAATACCAGGATGCTGATAGCCAGCAAGACCAGCGCCACCGCCTCCGCTGCGGTCAAGGGAGGGACGGCCAGGTTGCCAGCCGCGTACCACGTGCACCAAACAGGAAGATTCATTGCGACTCGCTGCGTGCAGCGCTCGCTTTTTTAATACCACGCGCTCCCCGGTTACTGGTCGGTTTTCCGCCTCCCTTTGGTTACTTTCGGAACCTCGTAACTAGGGTATTATGCAGTAGACTTCACACGGAAAGATGGCCCCGGAACGCATACTCGTCGTTGACGATGAAGAACCAATCCGCGAGATTGTTTCGGCTATGCTCGGTTTTGCTAACTACCAGTGCCGTCAAGCAGCTTCTGGCCTCGAAGCTCTCGCCCTGCTCGACTCCGGCGAACAGTTCGAACTCATGCTCTCCGACCTGATGATGGCCGACCTCGACGGCATTGGCTTGCTGGAGCGGACCAAAGAGCGATTCCCCGACATGCCGGTTGTGATGGTTACCGCCGTGCACGATATTTCGGTCGCACTTACCGCCATCCGCAACGGCGCCTATGACTACTTGCTGAAGCCTTTTGAGCGGGAGCAATTGCTCGCGACGGTTCGGCGCGCCCTGGAGAATCGCCGCCTCAAACTCGAAAATCGCGCCTACCAGACCAACCTGGAATCGTTGGTTGCACAGCGCACCGAGCAACTACGCACGGCACTCAACAATCTGGAACGCTCTTACGACATCACGCTCGAAGCCCTTGGCGGCGCACTTGACCTGAAAGACGCCGAGACTGAAGGCCACTCCAAGCGCGTCACCGCGTACACCATCGCCATTGCCCGCGCCATGG
This sequence comes from uncultured Acidobacteriaceae bacterium, assembly GCA_964641665.1. GTDB lineage: Bacteria > Acidobacteriota > Terriglobia > Terriglobales > Acidobacteriaceae > Gp1-AA133. The sequence goes on along the minus strand of CAZXKO010000076.1, from coordinate 58,639 downwards.
GAGTTCCCAAGGAACAGATCGCGGTTATTGCCCGCGGAGCTTTTTTGCACGACATTGGCAAGATGGCCATTCCGGACGCCATTCTGCGCAAGCCAGGAGCGCTCACGCCCGACGAAATCACCCTGATGAAGGAACACTCCTTTCTCGGTTACAACGTGCTTCAGCGCATTCCCTTCCTGCAGGAGGCAGCCGAGATCGTCTATGCGCACCAGGAGCGTTACGATGGCACCGGCTACCCCCGCAAATTAAAGGGTGAAGAGATTCCGCTGGGAGCAAGAATCTTCGCGATCGCTGACACGCTGGACGCCATCCGATCTGATCGGCCCTACCGTCCGGCACAGACGCTGACCGCAGCTCGGGAGGAGATCCGACTCTGGGCGGGTCGCCAGTTCGATCCCGAAATTGTAAAAGTCTTTCTCTCCATGCCCGACAACATCTGGGAAGACCTGCGCAAGGAAATCGACGCGCAGATCCACCACTTCCCCGCCTACGCCGCCGGCGCCAAGGGCGGAACGTAGATCGAAAGCTAACCCAACAAGCGGCCCCGACTGGAGGCGAGTTTCTCCTCGAATCTGCGTCCTCCGCAGCCGTTCTCCGCGCTCTCCGCGGTTTAAGGCTCTTCCTTCGTGCCTTTCCTCGTGACCTTCGTGGTAAAGCTTTTCCTGGTCAGAAGCCGCAGGCAGTCCTTCCCCCGCCCATCCAATCTGCGAGGACGTTGATTTCTTGCCGTGAGGTCCCCGCTATGACTGAGTTTCGGTCGCGAGCGTTGTGGGGCGCCTATGCCGAGCGTCGAATCATCACAGGCTGAATCAACCGCGCTGCGAGGGCTCACTTGAAAGTCATCAGCCCTGGCCTCGAACCGACTCGACGCCGCGGGCTCGCTCATCCTCTTGCATCGCGAGCAAGCCGCGGCTCCCCCAGGTTCTAAATCCAGAGACAGTTACGAACATGTAAACTTTCTGTCGATTCAACTGCGACTGTGGAGGCATTCTCATGAAAGTTCTTGGATTTCTTATCACTGCCTTGCTTCTGAGTTCGGCTTTGATGTTCGCGCAGGCGCCCACCGTGAACGCTGCGCCTAACACGGTATTCGCGGGCGCTGACGGCAAGTACGAGGCCGCTCCCGACACTGCGCTCGTGCAATTCAACATCTCCGCGCATGCTGACACCGCCAAGGACGCCTACGACCTGGCTTCGAAACAAGCGGAACAGACGCGGCAGATCATGCGCAACAACGGCATCGATCCCAAGATCGCGCAGATCGGCTCCTACTCCATCCAGCCGATGTACGACTGGAAAACAGCCAAACGCAAACTTATTGGCTACCAGGTGGCCACCAACGTCACGCTCAAAGTGAAAGACTTTGCCAAGATCGGACCGATCACGCAGCAGCTTGCTGATAGCGCTGTGAGCGAGAGTCAGTCCATCAACTACACCCTCGACAACATGGAAGACGCCAAGAGTAAGGCGGTCGAAGACGCATATCGTCGCGCCCGCGCCGCTGCCGACTCCCTGGCACGCGCTGCCGGCCGCACCGTCAGCGAATTATCGTACGCGTCCGTCGACACCTTCGAGAACGTTCGTCCCATGCCGATCGTAGCCCGCGCCATGGCGATGCAGGCCCAGGCCGCCCCCGCGCCAACGGAGGAATTCACCCCCCAAACGGTCAACGTAACCGCTCACGTGAATGCGCTGTTTACCTTGAAGTAGGAGAATCCGCGGAGATAGGGAGGTCGGAGGAGACACAACGATGCCTCAGGTTCGCGCCCGTTCTTTGAACGCTAACCAGGGCTGAAAGCTTCAACGTTCGCTGAAGTTCATCGTGAACCGGCCCTTGTCGTCCACGACGGTGTAATCCGAAGGCACCAGGAACAGGCTCGCGTTCGGCTCTGAACGGTCCAGGTTCTTCAGGGGCATGGTCGAGTGTCCTGAGCGCGGGTCGGTGCACTTCGAGAGCACCAGGATTTGCAGTTCCTTCGCATGCCAGGTCTCGCACACGTGAGCGATCGGTTTGTCATTTCCAATCGCCCCAGCTGCAGTCGTGATCGTCGTACGCCAGCCCTCGGCTTCGATTCCGTCGATCATCTCTGTTCCCAGCGGCTCTCGCTTCATGTTTGGCCGGCGCGGGTTGCTTGCGCCGGCTCCAAACCGCCCCAGTGACGACAGTGCCGGCTGCCCGTTTGACGGGTCCGCGGATGTCCGGCCCTTCTTCGCCGGAGCCTCCGCGAGCGTCTGCACGGCCACCCGGTGCGCAATGTATTTCCGCGGATCCAGTGTGTAGCTGTATCCCTCCACCGGATCGTAAATCTGGACCAGCCCCGGCCCTTCTTCCTTGCCAGCATCCGGTTGCAGCAGCGGAGACAGCAAACGTTCCGTGCGCGTGCGCCCCTGCGAATCCCGGTACATGCGCGACACTTCCCTCTTCTGGTCGATATGCGTCCCTTTGCTCAGGGTCTGGGTGTGTTCCGTTTCCATTCCCCCGGAGTGCGGCTGCCCCGTAACCGGTGACATCATGCGAAACATCCCGGGCGCCATGGTGATGCTACTAGTGGTCGCAACCCCAGCCCCCACCGGAGCCGTCCCGGAGGACGACATCACTCCGTTCAATCCAAGGACCGCACTCATGATGACGCTAGCGAGAACGAAATCGGACTTTCTCATGGCCGCTCTCTCGTGTTTGCAACTCTGGGGCCCGTCCCGGTTGGGACACTTTCTGCAGGCAATCGTTAGGCGTCGCTGGTCCCACGCCTTTGTTCAGGAACGACGAACGCTGTCGAACTTGCGCGCTATTCCCCCGGCCTCGGTATGCGGTTCGGGTCCAATGGCACGTCCCGCTGGATCACCATCTCCACCGACGTTCCCGGCTCCAGCCGTACGTCGGATCCGCGCGAAAGTAGCCCGATCGCTGCTCCAACGCCGGCGCCAATTCCGCCGCCAATGCCCGCACCCTTCCAGGTGCCCGTACCCAACCCGCCGATCGCGGCTCCGGTTCCGGCCGTTTTCGCAACCGTGCCTGCCTTCTTGCCGGCTTCGCTATCCTGCTGCACCGTGCCCTCAGTGCCCTTGGTCGTGGCATGTTCGGCACCCGGCACGTTCTCGAGCGCCCCCGGCAACAGCACCGTGTATCCGCTGGGATAAATGAGCGACGTGAAGTGGATCATCAACTCCGCCCGCCCCTTCACGTGCCCGCCGCGCTGGATGTGGCTGATCTTCCCCTGCACGTAAGTCCCGCTCGGGATCAGAATCCGGTTATCCAGCGCCACGGGAAAGTTGGTCATCGCGTACACGGCGTCGCCCTCTTTCGCCGTTTTGGTCGAAATTGCCTGCTTCAGCACCAGGGCCACCTTCGTTCCCGCCGGAATCACCGGTCCGGCCGGCTTGGTCTCCGCAGCTTTGTCCTGCGCATACGAAACGACCGACCCCAAGGCCATCGCCAACGTCAAAACGCAACCCTCTATCCTGCGCATAGAATCTCTCCCGAGCGAACGTCTGCAACAGGCCCCAAACTCCCGCCCCAAGTATAAGGCGCGCTCCGGCGAAAGGACACGCCCTGGCTGGTTGCTTAGGATGCACGCAAGGTGCTCGGAGTTGACTCGCAAGGTTCTCAAACCAGGAAACGCTCTGAGCCCGGACCGGCATCTCACGGAGGTAGTATCGAAAACTCGGCCTTCGTCCTGCGATGGAATACGTCGTGATCAGACAATCCCTTGAGGGTTCGGGCTTTGTTTTGGCTGAGATTGACATGCTGGGGATCCACTTTTTAAGATGTTTTCGCCCTGCACTGTGCCGGCGTGAACCGGCATCGACAGCTGCGTCGCTCAGTGTCGCTAAACATCGAATATGATTCAAGTCAAAGACCTTACCAAGCGGTACGCCCGCACCACTGCGGTTGACCATATCTCCTTCGAAGTCGCCAAGGGACGGATTGTGGGCTTCCTCGGCCCCAACGGCGCTGGCAAGACCACGACCATGCGTATGCTGACCTGCTTCCTGCCTCCTTCGGAAGGCACCGCCACCGTGGCTGGCCTCGACGTCGTCGAGCAACCCCTCGAGGTCAAGAAGCGCATCGGCTACCTGCCCGAAACTCCGCCCATTTACCCGGAGATGGAAACCGGCGAGTACCTCAGCTTTGTCGGTAAACTCAAAGGCCTTGCCGGCGCAGACCTGCGCCGGCGTATCGACTACGTGTGCGATCGCTGCGCGATAGGCGATGTGCGGAACAAACTTCTGGGCAAGCTTTCCAAGGGCTACCGCCAGCGGGTGGGTCTCGCACAAGCCATCATTCACAACCCAGACGTGCTGATTCTCGACGAACCCACCGCCGGACTCGACCCGAAGCAGATCAATGAGACGCGGGACCTGATCAAGGGCCTCGCGGGTGATCACACCATCGTGCTCAGCACCCACATCCTCCCCGAGGTGGAACAAACCTGCGAGCAGGTCATCATCATCAACGGAGGCAAGCTGGTCGCGACCGACTCGGTGAGCAACCTGCGGGCCCGTGCGCGGGGCGCCGAATCCGTTCTGCTTGAAGTCGCTGGCCGGAATGGAGCCTTGGAAGCTCTCATCGTCCAGCACAAGTTAGAGCAAGTTCCCGGTGTCAGCCGCGTGCTTTGCAAGGGACAAGTCGACAGCCGTGCTCTCTTCGAGGTGGAAAGTCAGAAGGGCAGGCTGGTTCGCGGCGATCTGGCGCGTGCCGTGGTCGAATGCGGCTGGGACCTCAACGAGCTTCGGCCGGCTGCCATGAGCCTGGAAGAAATCTTCCTGCAGCTCACCGGAACCGAGCCTTCTTCCGAATCTGAATCCCTTGTCCCCGCGGGGCCGCAGTCATGAGAAACGCCTGGATCATCTGCCGCAAGGAAATGGGCAGCTATTTCACATCGCCCGTCGCCTACCTACTGCTCACCATGTTCGCTCTTATCTTCGGCTTCTTCTTCTGGAATGCACTCGGCTTCTTCGTCTTCGAAGGCATGGAGATGCAGATGCGTGGCCAGCAATTCCCCATGAATCTCAACGAACAGATCATTCGGCCGCTCCTGTCCAACGTCAGCGTCATCGGACTGTTCTTTATCCCCATGATCACCATGCGCCTTTTTGCTGAAGAGAAACGCACTGGCACCATCGAACTGCTCGCCACTTCTCCGGTACGTGATCTGGAAATCATCCTCGGCAAGTGGCTGGCCGCCGTCGGCCTCTACTGCTGCCTGCTCCTTTTCACTGCCCTCAACTTCGCGTTTCTCTTCCGCTTCGGCAACCCCGACTGGAAGCCGCTGGCCGCAGGCTATCTCGGATTGCTGCTGCAGGCCGGCGCGCTCCTGGCCATCGGCACCTTCATTTCTACCCTCACAAAAAACCAGATCATTGCAGGAGCCGCCACTTTCGGCGTATGTCTCCTGCTCTGGGTCCTCGAGTGGGTCAGCGCTTACGAAACTACCGCCTGGTCGCGCGTGCTCTCCTACATGTCGATCATCACGCACTTCGAATCATTCGCCCGCGGCACCTTCGATTCGAAAGACGTCGTCTTCTACATCACCGTAATCTTCCTGGGACTGTTTTTCACTGCGCGTTCCCTGGAATCCCTGCGCTGGAGGTCCTAGATGGCAAGCCAGTGGTTAAAAGCTCGCCAAACTCGTTATGCAGCCTATGCCACCACCTACATCCTGGTGGTACTTGGCGCGGTGGTCGCCGCCAACGTCCTGGCCGACCGCTATAACAAGTCCTACGACGCCACCTCGAACAAGCGCTACAGCCTCTCCGATCAGACCGCCAAGGTGGTTCGCGGCCTCAAGCAGGACGCCACCATCACCTACTTCAACCAGGGGACCCGCTTTCGCGATGGCCGGGACCTGCTTGACCAATACTCCAACCTCTCTCCGCGAGTCCACGTCGAGTATGTCGATCCTGACAAGGATCCCCAGCGCGCCCGTGAAGCCGGAATCCGCTCCCTCGGTGCCGCGATCGTCCAGGTTGGCGCCAAAAAAGAAGAAGCCAAGAGCATGACCGAAGAAGGCATCACTGGCGCCTTCATTCGCGATCTCAAGAGCACCACGCGGACCGTGTGCTTCCTCGCCGGGAACGGCGAGCACCAACTCGAGGGCAGCGACCGCGACGGCCTTTCCCGCTTCAAAGATCTCCTCGTTCGTGATAACTATGAGGCTCGTTCCATCGACCTCCTGCAAAAAGCCGTGGTTCCCGCCGACTGCACCACCCTCGTCATCGCCGGCCCGACCAAGGACTACCAACAACCTCAGGTCGACGCCATCAAGAAGTATGTCGAAGACGGCGGGCGCGCCCTGCTGGCCCTTGATCCGCCGCTCAAGCTGGGGCGCTCCCAGATCGCCGACAACGACGCTCTCACCGCCGTGCTCGCCAGTTGGGGCGTTACCCTCGACAAGGACCTTATCCTCGACCTGAACCCCATCGGGCAGCTAGCCGGTCTGGGTCCACAGGTCGCCTTAGTCACGCGCTACGCCTCCCAGCCCATCGTCGACGACATGAAGGGCACCGCCACCGGCTTCCCCCTGGCCCGCTCTTTCGAGTTCAAGAACGCCGACAAGACCAGCGTGCAGAAGCTCTTCGATTCCTCGGCGAGCAGCCTCGCCACGACAAACCTCAGTTCCTCAGCCGTCAACGTCAACGATCCCAAAAACAAGAAAGGCCCCCTCACTCTCGCCGCCGCCGGAACCTACAGCACCGGCAAGGAAAACTCTCAGGGCCGCTTTGTCGTGATAGGCAGCTCTTCCTGGGTGGCCAACGGGTTTATTACGTTCAATGGCAACGACGATCTCGCCATGAACACCATCAACTGGCTAGCTTCCGACGAAGATCTCATCTCGATCCGCCCGAAGCAGCCCGAAGACCGGCGCATCACCATGACGAAAGCACAGCTGAGCTGGGTGCGCGTTACGAGCCAGTTCTTGCTCCCGTTGGTGGTGGTTGTGGCCGGGGTCTCCGTGTGGTGGAAACGGAGGTAGGCGGAACTCCGCAACTCAAGCGAATCGCATCTTCGAACGCACCATGAAAATCCGCGGACTCCTCATCGCAGCTGCCGTCTTCGCGGTACTCGCCGGGACGCTCTACTGGTCGGACCATCACAAACCGTCCACCTCGGTGGAAGCCTCTGCCGACTCGCCTCCGCCTATCCTCCACCTCGACGAAGCCGCCATCACTCAGTTCGAACTTAAGAAGAAAGACGCGCCCCCGATCGTCCTGGTGAAGCCCGCCTCGGGAAGCTGGCAGATCACCCAGCCCAAGTCTTTAGGCGCAGACCAGAGCACGGTCTCGAGCACACTCTCTTCACTGTCGACCTTGAACTCGGAACGCCTCGTCGAAAACGAGGCTTCTGATCTGAAGCGCTATGGCCTTGACTCGCCCGTCCTCCAGGTGAACGTCACTGGCAAGGACAACAAGACGCAAAGCCTGCTCATCGGCGACGACACCCCGACGGGCAGCGCCGTCTACGCGATGCTGGCCGGACAGTCGCGGGTCTTCACCATGGCCAGCTACAACAAGTCCAGTCTCGACAAGACTCTCGACGAGCTGCGCGACAAGCGTTTGCTGACCATCCCGGCCGACAAGATGAGCCGGATTGAGCTGAATCGGAAGGGCCAGGATATCGAACTCGGCCGCAATCAGGACGCGTGGCAGATCCTGAAGCCCCGGCCTCTGCGCGCCGACAACATCCAGGTCACCGAACTCGCCACCAAGCTCACCGATGCGCGCATGGAGCTCGGTCCATCCTCCGCCGACCCGGCGAAAAGCGCGGCTGCCTTCGCCCACGCCACGCCCGTGGCGACCGCCAAAATCACCGCTCCCTCGGGAACCCAGCAGATCGAAGTTCGCAAAGGCAAAGACGACTACTACGCCAAGTCCAGCGTCGTGGACGGAATCTACAAGGTTGGCGCGGACCTCGGACACGCGGTAGAGGAGAGTCTCGACGACTTCCGCAACAAGAAGCTGTTCGACTTCGGTTACTCGGATCCCGGTCGCATCGAGATCGACAGCGGGGCGAGGAGCTATGTCTTCACCCGCAAGGGAGACGACTGGCAATCCGATAACGCCAAGCTCGACTCAGCCGCCGTCCAATCCCTGGTCACGAAGCTGCGCGACCTGGCCGCTAGCAAGTTTGTCGATTCCGGCTTCGCTACTCCCACGCTCGAAGCCACCGTGGTCTCCGAGGACGGCAAGCGCACCGAAAGGATTTTGATCTCGAAATACGGCAACCGTGTGATTGCGAAGCGAGAGAACGAACCAGCTCAATACGAGTTGGAATCTACTACATTCGACGACCTGCTCAAATCCGCCGACGAAGTCAAGCCCGCTGCGCCAGCGAAAAAGTAATCGCGACCTTTCTCGGCGTCTCCGCGGTCTATAAGCGGTGCCCTCCGCGGGTATTTGTTATTGGCCAGGGCCATTCCAATCCCTCTGCGCCCTTCGCCGCCAAAACCCTTTCTCGGCGTGCTCGGCGCTTCAATGCTTCTTTGCTGCGTTCGCGGTTAGGGGTTCTCTCCGTGCCCTCGGCGGATTTCTCGGCGTGCTCTGCGGTTAAAAGCTCCTATCCTTGTCCCCGCGCAAACTGCATCCGCTTCCTCCCACTCGCCATTTGCCATCTGCCATTCCAACTACAGCTTCTAACCGCCCCGCCGCAGCAGGTTCTCGCGCACGTTCCCCATAAACTGTGACTGCAGCTTCTGCGCGCACAGCTCCCCGCACACGTGCAGCGTCCCTTCTTTCTGTGCGATCGCCTCATCCCACGGGCACAGATACAACACTGGAATGCTCAGCTCCGCGAACGATGTCCACATCAGCCACCAGCGGTCGCTCGACCCTTTCAGCGTCCCGCAATTCGGGCCCGCGCATCGATAGTAAGGATTGGGCACAAGATTTGGCACTGGCATCTTCGGCGAACCCGCATTCATCAATCCACTTCTCCTGACTCGGACAGGCGGTCCCCTATTCTAACTAACCACCCCGAAAGAGCAGAACCCAAAATGCCGCGAACCTTCGCCCGTTGACTTCCCCCGCGCTCATACCTACGATTCTGCCGACGTCCGCGCAGGAGGCCGCCATGAACCGCGAAAACGTGCTCAAGATTGTTCTTGTCTTAGTGGGATTGTTCTTCCTGGCCGGCATCTATCCCATCGTCAAGTATCTCGGGCATCCGGGGAACGAACCGCCAGGCGACACCATGATGCTCAGCCTCTACGTTGCGCTTGGAGTTTTCTTGTTGCTGGCGGTGCCGAACCCATCGGCCCACCGCAGCCTCATCGCCTACGCCGCTTGGGGAAATTACGCGCACGGCGCTGTCATGGCGGTGATGGCGTTCCGGGTTCCAGGCGACCGCGCCGGCTTTTTGTTTGGCGCGGCCCTAGCGGGAATCATCGGTGCGGTCCTGGTTGCGCTGGCTCCGCCAAAGCAGCCTCTCGATCGGCCAGCCGCGGCCCCGGCGTAAGCTCGCGCAGTCCGCCACCCACTGCCAAGCCTGCGCCCACGCACATTTCGGCGAACTGAAACGGGGGCGTGTACCCCATCAAGCGGCCTCTCCTCCGACGCTGCAATCGATGAACTGCGCTAGCACGCCGCCGAAATCCTGCTTCTTGGGTGGCAATGTGAACAAAACGCCCTTGGCGCTCATGTCCTGGTAAAAGGCCTCGACATCGGCCACGCCAAAACCCAACTCGACTTTCCCCGCCGGGTTTTTCTCCGATGCCGGGTGCAGGGCGAGCGTAGTTTCACCTGTCTCGAACTCGCTCCATCCCGGCGACTCGAACTTGACTCGAAAACCCAGCACATCACGGTAGAACTTCACCGCGTTGTCCATATCGGCAACGAACTCGATCGCATACTTGAACCGCGCAGCTTGCATCGGCCACCTCCCGAGGGACGAATGCGTGCGAGCTATTCTAAGTGAGTTTCGAATCTACGACAGAGAAGCGCCCTTCAAGATACTGCATGTAGCCACTTGAGCATGGATCGGAGACTTGACTCACAATCAGGAACCCGAAACAAAGGACGCGATACTACCCGATGACTCATTTGTAGATCAGATACTTTTCCCGCATCTCCTCAAACTTCTCCAGACCCTCCTGCCACCGATGCGCAATCGCCCTTGGATCCTGTCCCGCGGCCAATGCATCGTACGCCGCCTGGTTCACCAGAAGCTCATTCATCCGTTCGATCTTGAAGTCGTTGGGAAAAAGCTTGTGCAATGCCGACGCGAGTTCCACCCCCAACTCTGGAGCGTCAAACGTGTTCCGGTCCAGCAGCACGATGTTCACCCCCTGGCAGACCTGCCCCGCATACGTGCTGGCCGCCGGAGTGAAACTGACCGGCACAAACCGCACCCCCGCAATGGCCCGCGAATTCAGATATTCGGCCAGCTGTCTCGCCTTGATCCACGGCGCGCCGATCCACTCAAACGGAGTATCCGTTCCTCGCCCCACCGAAACGTTCGTACCTTCGATCAACGCCACTCCCGGGTAGAGCGTTGCCTCGCGCAGGCTGCGCAGGTTCGGCGAGGGATTTACCCAGCTCAGCCCGGTGGAATCAAACCAGTCTCCCCGCAGCCAGCCGTCCATCGCCACCACTTTCAATTTGGCGTTGATCTTCCGCTCTGCGTTGAACATCTGCGCCAGTTCGCCGATGGTCATCCCATGCCGCACCGGCACCGGAAAGTAGTTCGTAAAGCTCTCGTAGCCGGCGTCGGAAACCGGCCCCTGCATGAACGAGCCGGTGATCGGATTCGGCCGGTCCAGCACGATGAGTTCGATCCCCGTCTTGGCCGCGCCCTCCAGAAAATATCCCAGCGTCGTTTCGTAGGTGTAGAAACGTGCTCCGGCATCCTGGATGTCGAACACTACCGCATCGAGGCTCTTCAACACATCGAGCGAGGGCCGACGCGCAGCGTCGCTCGCCCCGTACACGCTGTACACCGGGACTCCGGTCACCGCGTCTTTTGAGTTCCCAATCTCGGTGGTGTCGAGCGTTCCCGTTACCCCGTGCTCCGGGCTGAAGATTGCCTGCAGCGACACTCCCGGCGCGCCAGCCAGCACATCGATTGTCCGCCGCCCCTCCGAGTCGACGCCCGTCTGATTTGTGACCAGACCGATCTTCCGCTGCGCCTCTGCCCCTTTGACGCCTTCGAAGCCACGTTCCTCGAGCACATCGATTCCCGTCTTGACGCTTCCGTTTCGCGTCGCCACGTGCCGCCCTGCGCTCGCTGCTTCGTTGTATCCCGTCATGCTCGCCAGTCGCATCTTCTCTTTCTCGTCAGGAGTAAGAGCCAGCGCCGCCGCCACCGCCGTTCCCACCTTCGATCGCAGGGCAACCGCCGTTCCCCGCCCTCGCGGATGCACTGCGTTGGTCAGCAGGATGATGTACGTCCGAGAGGCTGGATCAATCCAGATCGATGTCCCCGCAAATCCCGTGTGCCCATACGAGCCCACCGGCAACAGGTCTCCGCGGTTGCTCGAAAACGGTGAATCAATGTCCCATCCGAATCCTCGCACAGCCGTCGCCGTCGGAGGCTGCTCCGGCGTCGTCATCTTCTCCACCATCAGCGCGGAGAGAATCCCGTCTCCGCCGGTTAGCAAGGCCTGCGCGAATTTCGCCAGATCGTCCGCCGTGGAAAACAAGCCGGCATGTCCTGCCACTCCGCCCATGCGCAGCGCGGTGGGGTCGTGCACCTCTCCGCGGAGCATGTGTTCGTGCTCGTCAAACTGCGTGGGCGCGATCTTCGCGCGCCACGCCTTTGGCGGCAGGTAACGTGTACGCGTCATCTTCAGCGGATCGAACACGTGCGCCGCCGCATAGTGATCCAGGCTCTCGCCCGTTACCCGCTCCACCAGCGCGCCCAGCACGATGAAGTTAATGTCGCTGTAGACGAAGCTCGAGCCCGGCGATGTCTCTGGCTTCTCCGCGAACGCCATCTTGTAGGCCGTCTCTTTTCCCTGCCACGGTGTCTTCAGGTCCAGGTCCGGAGCCAGCCCCGAGTAGTGCGTCAGCAACTGCCGTACCGTGATCTCGTCTTTCCCGTTCTGCGCAAACTCCGGCAGGTACTTCGCCACCGGATCGTTCACCCGAACCCTCCCCCGCTCAACCAGTTGCATCACCGATGTCGTCGTCGCGACCACCTTGGTCAGCGAGGCTAGATCGAAGACGGTATCGACGGTCATCAACTCGCGCCGCGGCTCCAGCGCCCGGTTGCCGAATGCTTTCCGGTACACCACCTGCCCGTTGTGCCCTATTAGAACGACTGCGCCCGGAATCTGCCCGTCTCGGATTGCCTCCTGCACGATCGCATCAATCACAGTTAGCCGGGCGACGGACGCCCCGAGCTTTGCGGGTGCCGCTTTCTCAGCACTTGCAATTGGAGGTTGAGTCGCAATCGGCAGGATGGCAACCAACACTAGCCAAACAAACCCTGAAAGGGCGAAAGGAACGTTCCCAGCGCGTCGGATCACCCGCAGCCGCCTAACCATAAGATTCAAGAAAATGTGGATATCCCGACTTTACACAAGCCCACAAGCTCTTCTCAATCGAACTCCCGCTCAGAGGTGCCGTGTCTGCCACTGTCCGTTTTCTTTACCGCTCCTGCACGATTTGCTATAACCCGGACAGCACTCCATTTGACAAAAGGTCGTCTCTGACTCGCGCCGTTCCCCATCCCGCCACCTTTCCCATCGCCGCTCACGACGATCAGGATCGCCGTTTCACAGCCGCTTTTGCAGTTCTCGATGAGGCCATCACTGCGTGCGCTTTCCCGGCCGCCTCGATTGCGGTCACGCACCACGGCAAGCTCGTCGCCCTGCGCGCCCTCGGACGCTTCACCTACGATTCCGCCTCGCCCGCGCCTACGCCCGACACGCTCTTCGATCTCGCGTCCGTCACCAAGGTCATCACCACCACCATGGCGATGATCCTCTACCAGCGTGGTCTGCTCGATCTCGAAATGCCCGTCCTTTCTATGGTCGGTGAATTCGCGGGCGAAGACCCGCGCCGCGACGAAGTCACCCTGCGCATGTTGCTGGCACACTCCTCGGGGCTGCCCGCCTACGAAAAACTCTTCCTGCGCACGCACACGCGCGAAGATCTGCTCCAGGCCGCCTACGCGACGCCCCTGGTCCGTGACCCCGCCTCTCACGCCGAATACAGCGACATCGGCTTCATCATCCTGGGCACGGCACTTGAACGTCTGGCCGACGAATCCCTCGACCGCTTCTGCCAGCGTGAGATCTTCGGCCCGCTGGGCATGACTCACACGACATTCAACCCTGCGCCCGAATTGCGCTCCTCTATCCCGCCCACGGCCGACGACCAGATTTTTCGTCACCGCATCATCCAGGGTGAAGTCCACGACGAAAACGCGAGTGTCCTCGGTGGAGTCGCCGCCCACGCCGGCATCTTTGCCACCGCGCGTGACGTAGCCACCTTCGCGCACGCCATGCTGCAAGGCGGCCATCCCATCCTGCGCCCCGAAACTGTGGCTCTGTTTACAGAACGCGAAACCTCGCCCGCAAACACCTCACGTGCGCTCGGTTGGGACACGCCGTCGGCTCCCTCGCAGTCCGGCCGGTACTTCTCCGCCGACTCCTACGGCCATCTCGGCTACACCGGAGCCTCGCTCTGGATCGATCCCGAGCGCGACCTCTCCATCACCCTGTTGACCAACCGCACTTGGCCAGACAACAAGAATCAGGCCATCCGGCAGATACGCCCGCGCTTCCACGACGCCATTATCAAGGCCCTTCCAAAGAACGAATCATGAAACCGCGCCTTCTGCAGGACCTAACCACCGAGCGCTCCAACCCGTCCGCCACCGATCTTGACCTCAAATCCGGCGTCGAGATCGCCCGCATCATCAACGCCGAAGACGCCAAAGTCGCCATCGCCGTCCGCCGCGCGATTCCTGAAATCGGCCGCGCCATTGATCTTATCGCCGCCCAGTTTCGCAAAGGCGGACGCCTCATCTACGTCGGCACCGGCACCAGCGGCCGCATCGGCGCACTCGACGCGGCCGAAATTCCGCCGACCTTCGACACTCGCCCCGAGCAGGTCCAATACATCATCGCGGGGGGACCTGAAGCCCTCGGCGCCGAAGCCGAAGCCAGCGAAGATTCCAGCACGCAAGGCCGCGCCGAAATCGCGCGCCGCAAACCCACAAAGAATGACGTGGTCGTTGGCATCGCCGCCAGCGGCCGCACCCCGTTCACCATCGCCGCCATTGAACACGCCCGTAGCCGGGGCGCCCAGACCATCGCCGTCACCTGCAATCGCAACTCGCCGCTCGAACGCGCCGCCCACTTCGCCATCGTCACCGACGTCGGCCCTGAAGTGCTCGCCGGTTCCAGCCGCATGAAAGCCGGCACTGCCCAGAAAATGGTTCTTAACATGTTGACGACCGGCGCCATGACCCGCCTTGGCTATGTCTACGGCAACCTCATGGTCAACCTTCACTTAAAGAACCAGAAACTCGCCGAGCGTGGCGTTACTATCCTGCAGTGGACTACTGGCATCGCGCGTGACGCCGCCCGGCAAGCCCTCAAGCAGTCTAACAACGACGTCCCCGTCGCCTTAGTGATGCTCAAAGCCGGCGTCCCCCGCGCCCAGGCCGCGCGTGCCTTGAAACTCACCGTCGGGCATGTCCGAAAAGCCATCGCTCTTGCCCAAAGGAGTAAACCGAACCTCCGCTCTAATCCTGTAAAGTGAATGGGCCACGAGGCAACAAGAGCCCCACCGGTTTCGTTGCGTCCTTTGCGGATTTCTTAGCGCACTTTGCAGTGAAAAGCTTTTCCGACTTAGACTGAACCACAGGACAACATGGACAAGCTAGTAATCCGCGGCGGCACTCCACTCCTCGGCACGGTTCGCATCAGTGGTGCCAAGAACGCTGCCCTACCTTGCATGGCCGCGGCCCTGCTCACCGAAGACGAAGTCATCCTGGAAAACATCCCCCAGGTTCGCGACATCGAAACCACCCGCCGCCTGCTCGCCGCCATGGGCGCCGAAGTCGAGCTTGGCTACGGCCGCGCTCATCACCGCACCACCATCCAATGTGCCAAGCTCGCCACTCCCGAAGCTTCCTACGAACTGGTCAAGACGATGCGCGCCTCCACGCTGGTCCTGGGCCCGCTGGTCGCCCGCTGTGGCCGCGCCCGCGTCTCGCTACCGGGAGGCTGCGCCATCGGAGCGCGTCCCATCGACCTCCACATCAAAGGCCTCGAGCGCCTCGGCGCGAAAATGACGCACGACCACGGCTATGTCGAAGCCACCACCGATCGCCTGCGCGGGGCTGAAATCGTCTTCGACAAGATCACCGTCACCGGTACCGAAGACCTGCTCATGGCCGCCACCCTCGCCGACGGCGACACCGTCCTGCGGAACTGCGCCCGCGAACCTGAGGTCGCCGACCTCGCCGACCTGCTCAACAAAATGGGTGCGAAAATTCACGGCGCCGGCACCACCACCATCCATGTGAAGGGCGTCAGCAGACTTCATGGAGCGAAACACCGCATCATTCCCGACCGCATCGAGGCCGGCACCTTCCTTATCGCCGGAGCGCTGACCGGCGGCGACGTTAAGGTCTCCGGCTGCGATCCCGCCCACCTCACTTCCCTTCTCCAGAAACTTCAGGAAGCCGGCGTGAAAACCACGCACACCGTCGACGCGATCCGCGTCATGGGCGACAACCCGCTCCAGGCAGCCGACGTAGACACGGAAGAGTATCCTGGCTTCCCTACTGACATGCAGGCCCAATACATGGCCCTCGCCACTCAGGCCGACGGCACGTCCATCGTCACCGAGAACATCTTCGAGAACCGCTTCATGCACGCGCAGGAATTGGTGCGCATGGGCGCCAACATCAAGATCGAAGGCCGCCGCGCTATCGTGCGCGGCAAGACTCCGCTCAGCGCCGCCGCCGTCCTCGCCTCCGATCTGCGCGCCTCCGCCTCTCTCGTTCTCGCCGCCCTCGTTGCCGACGGCGAAACCATCATCGACCGGGTCTACCATATCGACCGCGGTTACGAGCACATCGAAGAGAAACTAAAAGGCCTCGGTGCCGAGATCCGCCGCATGGGCGAGATATTCCCCAGGAAGGCCGCGGCCCCATCGTTTGGGAGTTAGTCACGCGAACGCCTCGGGGAGACAGGTAATCCTCGGTTCTTCTTGCCAGCTACGCCCGAGCCCGGTACAGGGTCCCACCCGGTACTTCCGTAACCTCAAGCCCTTCGACCTTCGGGCCGACTCGCGCATCAGACACTGCATGGCAAACGAAACGAACGCCCTCCCCCTCGTTTACCAGTGTGCTAATTGCGATTGGCGCTGGACCGAGGCTCAACCCGAAAACTACAGCACCCAATATGACTCCGCCACGATGTGGGTCGGTGCCGGCGCCTGCCCCGCCTGCTGCGGCCCAACCGCGGTCGATTTGAGGAAGGCCAGCTAAGAACACCTCAAGTAACACTTGAAGCGAGATGGGTGCTCTGCGATTCGCACGAGAGCCTCAAAGGTGGAAGACTGTGGGAGTCGCCCACGTGCGCGCTTACCTGAACCCGGCCGCCTGCATCAGGTACAAGTCCTTTCGTAACCTGTTGCTCGCCAATCCCCGAATCTCATACTTACTCCTGGAATGACATCCCTCCCCCGACCATATCCGCAGGCCCGCAGCCCGCGGATCCGCCTGCCCGACATCACCCCTGTCATCCTTCGTTTCTCCGATGGCCACCGCCTTCCCGTCGATCTCACCGTGGTGTCCCTCACTGGTGGCCTGCTTCGAGTCGAGCGACCCGTCGATCATGGTGCCCGCGTACGCCTGATGTTTCTCACGAATTCTGGTCCTGTCTTGGGCGCGGCCGAAATGTTACGCGCTGTCTCCTGGACCGAGCAGCCCTTCCGCTTTCTGTCTCTCGCGGGCCCCGACCATCGCCGCCTCGAGACCACAATCCAGTCTTCTTTTCCTGTCGTCAACAGTGTTCACCAATGGGTGAAGAAACGTGGCGATGTCCCCGCGGCCGCTCCCCAGCGAATCTCACTCCGCGCCATCTTTCTAACCGCTGCCGCAGCCGCCATGGCCCTGGTCGGAATCCTGTATGCCTGCGGCCTCCACCCGCGCTAGCGCAACCTCACTCCTGAACCACAATCCTTTTACCTGCCTGCGCGCCTTTTCCAAATGCGAAAGGCGCGGACGTAGTGTCCGCGCCCCGCGCTTTCCGCACTAGGTTCGCCGTCCTGCTTGCAGTACTGGCGAACCAGGCAATCTAGTTCTCGAAAACCTTACTCGCCTTCTTTGCGGCCAAGTGTTCTTTTCTCAGATCACGCGCCGCATCGCCCAGTGGCGTTACTTTGACCACCGGGGCCACTTCCCACAACGGCCGTTCCCCACGCGCATACGAGTATGTCGAGTTGCCCAACAGGCTCTGCTCTGACGCCATCGGCTTCTCCGCTGCGTGCTGCGGATGAGTCATCATCTGGATCGGCTGCGGCTCGCTGCTGATGGCTGAAAATCCGGTAGATCCGCCTGCCACACTCTGTCCATACGCCGCGGTAGCCCAAGCCAAACACAACACCAGCCATGTGATCTTCATAAGGGGTCTCCGCCATAGAGGAGTCCGCGATCCTTCCGACCCGATGACCTGCCTCGGTGGGAAGAAGCCCGAAACTCTACAGTCTCGGAAGGTGCAAGGCCCGTGCCAAACTCGTCCCCATGAATCTCTAGCTTTTGCAATCCCCTACCAGGTCGATAGGCAATTCTTTGCATATGAGGACGGTAGGGAAAGCCGCAGGTACCACGCGTTTCGAGCTGCCCTGGTTACCGGGTAACCCCGGAGACGAGACCCAAGACCTGAGGTCAGTCTTACTCCCCGAGCGCCGTCACGATCACGTCTGCTGTTTCTGATCCAGAAAAGTTCTGCTGCCCGGTAACAAGATTTCCATCACGAACGGCGAAGCCGCGCCAAAGGCCGGCCTGAACGTAGTTTGCCCCAAGCTTTTTGAGCTCATCCTCAATCCGCCAGGGCATCACGTGCTTGTCGCGCGATAACGGGTTCATGGTCCACACCGCGTTGTCCGCGTAGTCCTCCTCGACGTTGGCGAACCCCGTTACCGTTTTGCCCTTCACCAGGTACTCGCCGTTGCTCAGCTTCGCGTAGCGCAGGACAGAACACCCGTGGCAGAGCGCACAGGTTACCTTTTCTGCCTCGTAGAACTGGACGAACTTCTTTTGCAGTTCGAGGGATTTGTCTTAGGTGAACATGGGAGCCTGCCCGCCGGCGCAGACCAAGGCGTCAAAATCGTCGACGTTCAGATCGCTCACCTTCTTCGTGTTCTCGACCAACGCGGCGAGCTTGGGCGTGGCGATGAACCCCATGCTGATCAAATCATCGGCCGAATAGCCGCTGGGATCGCGCGGATCGCTCATCGCGTCGGCCTCACACTTGCCGCCGTAAGCAGCAGGGTTCCTCTGAGCTCATTGACGACGCGGGGTCTGCCGCCTCTACACACAGAACCTGTGTTTCGTCACGGTTTGACTTCCCTGATGGCCTGGCGCACACGCGCGACTTGCTCTTCCAGAGTCTTGTCGTCGAGATGAGAAGAGGCATTCGCAATGAGGTTGGCGGCGATCATCTGCGCTTCGGTCAGAGTGAGTTTCAATTGGCGCGCGCTGATTGAATTCGATTCATAATTGCGAATGGCTTCGACCAGCAGTCCGGCGGCATAGCTCACGGCTTCGGCGCTGACGCCTTCCTGGATTTGTTCCAGGCTCATGCTACTGTACGGGAGTGCCGAATCGTTTTTCCGGTCAGGTCTCATGGTGAAGAGCCTCAGTTCTGTGTGCCGCTTAAGCGCCCTCGAAGCGGTTGACTAGGTATCGGCACGCGGCGCGAGCAGCGACAAAATGCAACATCACGTCGCAAGCTTTTTTTTCTTGACTGTGACGATCATCACAGACGAGTGTGAAGCTTGCCAAAGAAGATGGGGCGACTCGGCCCCCATCTTGTGTAACGCGGTTTCTTATACCGTTCACTCACGAACTTTGGGTTCCGAGTCAATTTTCTTTCAGCGTCCTGGATGCCAGTGCTTCGACCGATGCAGGCACTCCCCGGGAACGGTTGGAGGTCCTGATATGGCCAGTGATCCTATCAAAATTCTGATTGTGGATGACGATGAAGATGTGCTGATCGAGTTGGAGCGGTTGCTCGAGGGTGAGGGTTATCGCACGGTGACGGCGTGGAGCGGACAGGAGGCCCTGGCGCTGTCGGAGACGGGGCAGTTCGACCTGCTGCTGGTGGATGAACACCTCAGCGATGTCGATGTGGACGCGCTGTGGAACGAACTTGTGCGCAGACAACCGAACGCCTTCCGCTTCCTCATGCACACGCGCGAAGAGAGCATACTGGGACGGGCAAACAGCGCGCATACGGCAGTGTGCAAATGGGAGCACGCGGACGTGAAGGCGAAAATCCGCAGCTGCCTGGCAGCCTAGATGAGTGTCGAGACCGAAGAGACACTGCGGGAGGCGAGGATGGAACAGCCAGGATTTGCAGCGGAACCGAATCCTCAGGAAGAAGCGGGAACGAAGCGGGAGGCGCTTTGGACCTCGCCAACCGGATCTGTGACCGGCATGGGTTGAAGGGAAAAGACGAGCGACCGGAACCGCAAGGGTAGCCCCTCCGAGGATGTGGCTTTATGACAGCGAAGTGTGCGAATCCAGCGTGTTATCGTCCGTTTCACTACTTCCGCAGCGGGAAAATCTACCTAATCGATATGGCAAGCTGGGGTGGCGCGATACGTCCGTCGAATGGCTCCCGCGGGAGTGAGTATTTCTGGTTGTGCGGCGATTGTTCGCAGAATATGCGAGTGACGCTCGACGGATGCGGCGCAGTGAAGGTGGAATCGCTCAGTGCGCCGATGCCCGACCCGGTTGCACGGCATCCAATCGTGCCGCCTTCAAAGGAGACGAGAGCGGTCAAGGCGGTCTCGCGCGGGGCGTGAGGCCGACTCCCCGGGCCCAACTGCTGTCACCTTCCCGGTTACCAATCTCAATCTCATCGTGCGCTGTCATCTCGCGCAGGCACAATGTGTGAGGCCGCAAAGCTCTTAAGCGCAGAGATCACAGAGAGCAGCCGCAGACGGCGCAGAGCAAGGGCGCTAACCGAATTGGACGGCGAGCATCGAGATCGAACCGCCGTCTACGCCTTCCACTGGAAACGAGAGCAGTTCGCGTTCGGCGCGCCCGCCAATTACGTAAAGTAGCGGAAGATAGTGATCAGGCGTGGGAATGGAGAGCTGGGCTTCGCGGCCCAGGGTTTCGTAGTGGATGAGAGGGCGGTGGTCGCCGGCCTGGAGCAGGCCACGGACTTCCTCTTCGAAGCGAACGGCCCATGCGAAGGGATCGACGGCGTGTTGTCCCCAGGCGTAGGTGTGGAGGTTGTGCACGAGGTTGCCGCTGCCAACGATGAGGATGCCTTCCTCGCGCAGCGGAGCCAGGCGCTGGCCGATGTCGTAGTGGAAGCTGGCAGCACGGGTCTCGTCGATGCTGAGTTGAACGATGGGGATGTCAGCTTGGGGATAGACGTGACAGAGCACCGACCAGGTGCCGTGATCGAGTCCCCAACGGTCGTTGAGTTCGACCGGCAGAGGGGCCAGTAGCGCCTGAATGCGGCGGGCCAGATCGGGATCGCCCGGAGCCGGGTAGCTGACTTCATAGAGTTCCCTCGGGAATCCCCCGAAATCGTGAATCGTGCGCGGGGCGGTGCTGACAGTAACGGCAGCGCCCGGGATGTACCAGTGCGCCGAAACGCAAAGGATGGCCTTGGGACGCGGGAGATTCGCGCCTATTTCGGCCCAGCGCTCGGTGTACGCGTTGTGCTGAAGCGCGTTCATGGGATTTCCGTGTCCGAAGAAAATGGCCGGCGTGAGGGGCATGATTGACCTCGGAGACGCTCGAGACTTCTCTATTGTAGGGCGGAAGTTGTGGGCGCGGAGGACGGGTCGAGCAGCTGCAGCTTGAGAGAGACCTTGTAGGTTTTGCTGGCGGTGACCTCGACGACTTCCCCGTGTTCGAGGAAAGGCTTGAGGACAGCGGGATTGTGCCAGTCGAGTTCCCAGCCCTTCTCGATGGCAACCAGCGTGTAGCGTCCAGGAAGAATCTGGTAGAGGCTGAAGGTGCCGTCGCTGTCGCTCTGATCGCGGCGGAAGAGAGAAGGCTCGTCTTCGAGGTGCTGAGGAACCAGGATGACCATGGTTTCCGAGACTGGCTTGTCGCCGAGTAGGACGGTGCCGTCGATGCGACTCAGACCTTGAGCCATGGTGACGGTGAGTTGGACGGATCCGTTGTGCGGCAGTGACACGGTGTGTCCGGTGACTGCAGCGCCGCTGGCTGCGACGCTTTGCACGACAAGATCCGGGACATTCAAGACCGCAACGTTGAAGTTGGACGAGCCGGTGAGGGACTGCTGGATTTCAAACGTTCCCTTCTCGGAAGCCTGCGCTCCGAAGCTTTCGCCGGACTCAGGACTCGTGAAGCGGACATAGGCGCTGGAGGGAAAGGGCCAGCCGGCCTGCCCGCGGATAACACCTTTAATGATGACAGAGCCCGCGTGGTCTTCGGAGGCATCGATGTTGGTGTCGGCGGTGAGGTCGACTTCTCTGTTCAGGCTCGACCAGTCCTTGCCATTGAAAGAACTGATCCCCAGGACAAGATGGCCGGGAGGCACGCCCGTAATAGTCAGAGCGCCCGGGGTGGACTGTTGGATACGTCGCTGGATAGGGACCACGGAGTCGAAGATGCGCTGTTGGACGGTGCCGACCAGCGGCCGCTCTGCATCCGAAGTGGCGCTACGAATACGGAGGCGGAGGGCAGGAACCGCCTGCAGATTCAAATCGGCCACAACGCGCTCACCGGGACGAAGCGCGATGGGCGCGGCGTTCTCGGACTCCGTGGCGGCGGGGTAATACGTAGTGGGATAGGTAACGTCGAGGGGCGAGGGCGTGGTGGGTTCAGGCTGGTCAGAAGGCTGGAGGATGACTTGCGTCGCCGGCGACGTGCCTTCGACGGAAAGGAGGCCGGGTTGGGCAATCACCAGCCGGTCCTGTGCGTACCAGGGTTGCGCGACGACGGCGACGAAGTAAGTGCCGGGACGAAGGTGGCCGAAGTGGTAGCGGCCCTGCTCGTCGAGGGTGGTTTCGCCCTGCAGGTGAACGGTGCCAGCGCTGCGGACGAACAGCATCACCTGACCGCCGCGGACGGGTTCGTTTTCCTCGTCGAGGACCAGGCCCGAGATGGAGGCGTCAGGCGTGAGGGTGAAGATAAGATTTTCTGAGGCCAGGCCGGGACCAACGGCAACGGCGGTAGAGAACTCGTCGTGCTGCTGGTAGAACTGGGCCGCGAATCCGGTGCGGCGGGCGGCGAGGCTGTACTTGCCGGGAGCGAGGTTGTCGAAACGAAAACGGCCGTCGGGACCGGTGACCAGTTGCTGCGTTTGCTGGCGCTGTTCGGTGGATGCGATGGTGACTTCGACGGAGCTGAGGGATTGGCCGTCAACCAAGTTGACGGCGGTCCCGCTGATACGGAAGCTGGCGTTGCGCAGTGGAGGTGTGGAGGGCGGCTTCTGCGCAGCGGAAATGAGTGTGCCGATCAGAACAAGCAAAGACGCGATGGCCAAGCGGCGCAGCATGCAATCACTTTCCTATACTGATTCGCTCGACGGTCGCGGTGGTTTGGTCGTGAGGCTGGATGCTGACCCGGACCGCACGAGAAAGATAGGGAGCAAGCACATCGGGATTGCGGAACTCAAGGCCATCGATGCTGTCGAAACCCAAGAGCTTGTAGTCTCCCGGGGCGACGCTGATGAAACCGAATTCGCCAGTGGGTGCAGCCATGGTGAGTTTGGCCTGGGTGAGCGAGCCCTGTTCGGGGATGAGCAAGACATTTCCGCGGACGGGTTCGCCGTCGGCGCGCAGGGATCCCATCAGCATGGTGCCGTCGTCACGCACAATGATTTCCAGAGGATCGGGGCGGTGCCCGGCGACGATCACGAGGTCGTCGCGAAGTACGTCAACATTGCCGCTCGTGGCCGACTGCACGTACCAGGGCGGGTTGCAAACGATCTCGACGGAGTAACGCCCGGGAACGAGATTGCGGATGGCGAACGAACCTGGCCGATTGTTGGCGAGATCAGCTTGCAGGGCCTCCTCTTCAAGGGAGGCTTCAGCGGGAATCAGCCGGACCTGGGGGCAAGGAAGTTGCGGAGGAACGAAGGTGATTTGGCTCGTGTCCGCCCGCGATTGATCCAGCGGGACCGAACCCGTTGCACCGTTTGGTGCGCCTTCGCTCGAGGGAGCGCTCGGACGTTGCTCGACGTGGACTGGTAATGAGAAAGCTGGCCCCGGGACGAGGCTGACACCAGTGACATCGGAGGAGACGTTTAGCGGAAGGTCTGCGGCGGCGATCAAGCCGGTGGCGTCGGGCGCACGAAAACGCAGGACGTACGATCCGGCGGCGACGCGGGAATCGAATTTTCCCGTTTGGGGATCGAAGTTCCCATTCCAGTTCACGGCGTCACCGGAGCGAGCTACGAACTGGAGGCCTCCGTTAAGCCCAGCGGCTCCCGAAACCGTTCCGGAAACCTTGAATACGGGCTCGGGTTTCACGGTGAAATCGGCTTGCAATTGCTGGCCGGGAAGGACCGTGATGAGGGTGGCGGACTCCATCTCGGGCACGCCTGGAAACAACAGCGGACCGAATCCTTCTTCGCGCGGGCTGCGGGTCCCAGGGGTCGGCGGCCGGATCAGGCCAAGATTTGGCCCCACTGCGAGGAGATAACGTCCCGGGACCAATCCGGCGACGCGGAACTGACCGTCTTCGTCGGCGGCGATCTGAGAATGCAACTCCCAGTGCTTGCGACCGTCGACGGTGCGCTGGAAGAAGACCCGGACCGGAGTGTCCTCGAGAGCTTCCCCGCTCGTGGTGGTGACGTGGCCCGAAATGGTGCCTTCCGGCAGAAGCTTGAGAACCATGGAGGGCGTGTTGGCGGCAAGGTGCACGATGGCCGGCTGGAAGTTTTCCGGATGCAGTTCCTGGTCGCTGAAAAATCCCGGCTTGCGGGCTGCGAGGGTTATGTCGGCCTCCGGCAAGTTGGGAAATTCGAAGCGGCCTTCCGAGTCGGTGAGCAGGGCCAAAGGAGTTGTCGTGTTGAGCGGTGGGCCAGCGACCTGAACCAGAGCTCGACGAATGGGTTCGCCACTTACTGAGTTGAGAACGACTCCGGTTAGGGAATAGGCAGCGGCATTCGGCGGTGGCGCCAGAGGCTCTGAAGCCGCCGGAGGCTCAGGAGTCGGCGAAGGCTCCGGGGGTTGTGCGGGATCATCTTGCGCGAAGAGGCACCCGGCAAGTGCCACGAGAAGGGCGAGCAGACGGACGACGGCGAGAGCGGGGATGGAGACTCTGGAGCAGCGCAAAGGCAAACGCATCGCAGCTTCTATCTGATCCGTACTGACACCGAGCGGTGCCAGACCAGATCAATTCTAGGCGATCTGGAGGAGAGAATCTTCCCCCAAACTGGGGAGTCAGGGGGATGGATGCCGGGGCGGCGAGGGGAGATGCATGGCGCGGACGGGGGTTGTCCGTCCGCGCCACGCGGGGTTATTCCAGATCAAACTCGGCGATCCGTTGAGGGCTCGTGCTTCCAGAGGAATCCATCGCTTTGAGTTCCACCCGGTAGGAACCGGGCGGTAGCTTGTCGAGCGGGATGCGGATCCCGAGCGGGATGACGGGATTGCCCAGCTTGGCAGTGGTCGTGAGGTCGAGCAGGCCGGAGTCATCGACTTTCTTTTCACCGCTCTTGCGATCGACCACCTGGTAGGAGAGTCCTACTTTCGGAAAGCTGGTGGCGGTGGCGAGAAGCGGCTCGTAAACCTCGACATAGATCAAGGCATTGTCGGTCTTGCTGAAGTGCGAGGCGCCGGTGGGGACGATCTGCATGCCCTGCACCACGAGCGGGGTGCGATCGGCAAGCAGGACATCGTCGAGGCCGGTAGACATCTCAGTGACGCGATGCATGTCGCGGCTGAGGGCCACGCCGCTGAGCCCGAACTGTTTGCCGTCGTAGGGATCAACCACGAGAGGGGCTTCCAGCTTGCCGAAGCTTTCACCGCTGGAGGTAAAAACGACCTTCAAAGTGTAGCTGCCGGAAGCCACGTTGAACTGGTTTTCGTAGTGCAGTGGCAACTTCTGGAATTCCTGAACTTCTTTTTTTCCCTCGAAATCAAAATTAACAGTGTCGCTGAAGCGGGCGCCGACAGAACCGTCGGGCTTGTAGGCGATGCCGAGGACGTTGATTTCGGCGTGCTGCTTGCCCTTCACCTTGTCGAACTTGATGGAGCTGGAAGGGATCTCCATCGCGAGGTTGACCCGGGCAACGTTGGTCGATGTGTAGAAGAACGGGAGTGTCATGGAAGCGGCGACGTTACCCGCCTGAGAGCCGTTCGCACGACCTTCCAGATCTTTTTCGATGGGCTTGCCCGCCAATAGGTCGACGGGACGCACGTTGCAATAGCCGCTGCGAGAGCGGACGGTGGTTCCGCCGCGATCAACTTTGACCTTGAGGGTGTGGCAGGTGCCTTCCGGCGAAGGCGCGGGCGAGTATCCCAGAACGTAATACTGGGTTTGTTCGCGGGCAATTCGTTCGAGGCCGCCGAGGAGGTCGTTGGTGTTAAGAATGACGAAACCACCGGTGCCGTCGGCGAGCTGATAGAGCACCTGCTGGTTGGTCGAAGCGCTCGGCGGAAATTGAGGAACGATCAGCCGGGGCTGGTTGTAGGGGTTGTTGCCATAGAAATTCGAGGCATTGGGCGAGTTGCCGCCGCCGATGCCGCCACTGCCTCCACGACCACCACTACCGGAGCCGCCGGTACCACCGCCGCCTTTGCCGCCGCCACTACCGGTACCTCCACCCGTGCCGCCGCCGCCCTTGCCACCACCGCCGCCTCCACCTCCGATGCCGCCTCCGCCGCCACCGTGACCACCGCCTCCCCCGCCTCCACCCCCGCCCCCACCTCCGCCACGCTGAATCAGGACGAGATGGGCGCCAGTATGGCGCGGGGAATGAGGCGCGCTCGGGTAGTAGGTCGCGTTCTGAAGTCGAACTGCGTGCGGATTCACTGGAGGCGTCAGTTTAGCGCCAGGTCCAGAGGCACCTGTGGGCATGTCGACGGTGAGACCACGAACATCGATGGGGTAAACGGCCACGTTGGCTTTGTTGCAGCTATCCACGGTGGCCGTGAGTTCGGACATATTCTCTAGCGTGGCCGGGAAACCTGAGGTAAGAAAAACCAAGCTCTTGCGTCCCGGAACACTGGCCAAGCTCTTGGCCATGCTACGCAGAGCGAGCAGAACGCTCCGGGAAGCGAAATCGGCGGCCGCACTGCTCAGGCTAGGCATCCCCAGAGAAGCCACTTCGACGGGAGCTGAGTTATCAATGCTGGAGAACTTGGTCTGGGCGACCACTTTCTTGAGGCGGTCAGCGTCGGCCGTGAAGTTTTGCGCGATGCGGACGATGCCCGTGAACTCCACGATCGCCATCAAGCGGTTGGGCCCCGCATTGGCAGCAATGAATTTCGCCGCTGCGTCACGCGCCCGTGCCTGGTCGCCCATCTCCATGGTGGAATTGTCGAAGAAGAGAACGAGGTAGTGCTTCTGGTCGGAAGCGCCAGGGCCGGAGGATGCCTCGAAGGAGAAGCTCTTAATGGTCTGTTCCTTGTCGTCTTCCCACACCTTGAAATTCTTCCCGTCGAGGTCGGTGATGTAGTTTCCCTTCTTGTCGGTCACCACAGTGTCGACCAGCACCAAACGCGTTTCAGCCTTGATGAGCGGCGTGGAGGTGTCAGGCAGCGAAACGGGCTGGGCCTGTTGCGCCAGAACCGGCGGCGTCGAAAGACTCAACTTCCAGGCAACTGAAGCAACCAGTACCAGCAAGATTGCGATGCAAAGCGTTCGGCGGCGTGACTGCATATCCCACCTCTTCGAAGTTTACGGAATCTCGATGGTGCCGTTGGCTGCGGACAACTGGCCTTCGGCGTCGCGGACCACGAGTCGTACCAGGTAACTACCGGGTTTCACGTCAAAACTTGACTTCACGGTAATTCCGTTGCCCAGCTTGTTGGCCAGGGTGTCGTCTTTCAGGTGCATGTCGATGATCTTCTGGTTGCCGGTGATGAACTTGCCATTGCGGTCGAACAGGCCGGAAACCACCGTGAGATTTCCCTGGTTGCGGCCTTCGGCTTTGTGGAAATGCATGCGCTTGACGTCGACGTGAACCAGGACCGCGAGCTTCGCGTCGATGTCGCTCGACTTGAAGAACTGGGTATGCAGGTCCACTGGGAGGTCGTGCAGTTCCTCCTGCGAGAAGAGCGCTTCTTCGATTTCCTGTTTGGCTTCTTCGGCGGGATCGGCCACGTGCTTGGGAGCGTAGTAGCCTTTGCGCGCCTGAATGTCGAGCTTGGAGGGATTCTTGACGGTCACCTTCAGGGAATGGAACTTTCCGTCGAGTTTCAGATTCTGCGGAGAAAAGCCGAGAACGTAGGAGTACTCGGGGGCAGCGGCGATGCGGCGGAAACCTTCGTCGAAGTCGTTGTTGTTGTGGAAGAGCACGCCGCCGGTTTCGTAGGTGAGAGCGACGAGGACGTCCTCGTCGGCCGTGGCGGAAGCTGTTTCGTAGAGCATCCGTTGGTTCTGGGTGATGGGAGAGATTCTTGCACTCGAGCTGGCATCTCCCAACGGCATGGGTGCGTATAGGCCACGGGCGTTGAGGGCGCTAATCATCACCTGAGAGCGCAGGCCACGTTCGCCGATGTCGTCGTATTCGTATTCCAGCTCGGGCGTGAGGAATCCGGGGGACAACAGGAGGATGGTCCTCTGGCCAGGCATCGCGGCGATGCGGCGCACGACTTCCTTCAGCACGGTGAGGGAAACGCGACTCTCGTGCTCCCCCGCCTGCAACACTCCCTGGGCGGTGGACTCGGCGAGTTGGGCAGCGGCAGCCAGAAATCGCTGTTGGTCCTGGTAGGCGCAATGGAGAGCGTCGTAAGTGGCTACCTCGGCGGCCGTTGGATCGCTCTTGTTGACGATGAGATCGGCCATGTAGAGGGGCACGTCCGGGCAATCGGAAGTCCCTGTGGTGCGGGCGATGGGGCGTGGTGAAAGCCGGTTGAGCGCTTGGCGGAGCTGGTCTCGGTCGTCGGTGAAATCGAGATTGCCCTGTCCGGAGGTCGTGTAAATAGCGGCACGATCGGTGGGTGTAAGCGTGGCGAGATGATGAAGAGCCGCGTCGCGCACGTGAGCGAGGTCACCGAAGACGATGTGGACGTCGTCAAAAACGTAGGCGACGTAATGGGTGGGAGCGATGGGCGGCGGCAGAGGGGCGTTCGGATTGTCCGGTGACTTCGGCTGCTCCGGGGGGACGGCGTTGGACTTGGAGCCGGGCTGCTCCATGGCGAAGTGTTTGATCACCTGCGGCTTGCGATTGTCAAAAAGCTCGAAGTCTTCCTGATGGAGATTTCCGACGACGTTTCCGTGCGAATCGCGCACCACCACGCGAACGAGAACCAGGTTGACGTTGACCTTGAAGGTCGTGAGTTCGTCGTGGGAGGTGATTTCCTGCGAGGGGTTGCTGGCCGTCTGAGAGGGAGCGGGAGCTGACGGCGCAGACGTTTGGGCTGAAGCAGTGCTCAAGCCGATCGCCGCGAATAGCAAGCAAACCAATGGGATGACGGCTGCAGGGCGTGAATCAAGCGAGTGGGTCGGTATCGACATTACTGAGCGAAACCCCAAGGACGAAGGAGCGCGGCCGAGCACCGATTTCGAGGGCCAAGTATATCCGAGAACGTTGGTCCGGCCTATGGAATCTTGCGCTTACCGTGCGAAATTGCAAGCACTTGCTAAGAGCAGTGTCAGAAGTTCGTCTACATGTACTCACTGTCTTGTGGGCGGTAGGCGCGGGCAAAGTCTTGGTTCCTGGGGCCGTGACGGCGGCGGCCGATCAATCAACAGGCGACCGCACGAAGAAATGCGCCTTATCAATGTTGGCCGGGATGGCTACGTCAAAGAAGCCAACCATCATTTCGTTGTAAGTCTGGTCGCCCCAGGTGACAGGACTGTTGGGATCGGGGTTGTGGTGATTGTGAGAAGAGTTGTCATACCAGGCGACCGCGCGAAGTTCGGTGCCGGCCTTGATGGGGCGCGGCTCGGCGAGGCGGTAGCTGAGTTGCCAGAAGAAGTCGTAGTTCACGCGCAACAGGACTTCGGTAGAGTGGTCGGGCCGGACGAGTTGATACTCGAACCGCTTGCCGCGCAGGTGCATATGCGGGAAAAAACTGAGCAGGGTCGCGTCGTTGGGAAAGGTGCCGTGTACCTCGACGCGATAGTTGTCGGCGTTGGGCGGGATGGGGATGGGGTCGTGGTCGTTGGCGAGCTGCAGGGTCAGCACGCGTTGCTTTGGGGGGTGCTTGGAGAAGACTAGGCCGACGCTGGTTTGATCCTCGGCGGCCTGGCCGTTGGCCGTGTAGTGCATCTGGAAGACGAGGTCGGAGTGGGCGGGGAGGAACTTGGCCATGTCATCTGGCCAGCGATCGGGTGAGCTGCCGGGAGCGTAGACGAGCAGCATGTCACTGGTGGTCTCGTGGGCCTGATGACGAAGCTCCGGATCTTTGAGGCTGGAGGCGGTGAAGGGCATATTAACCGGCGCGCCGCGCAGCCACGTGGAACCCGGCGGCCGGATGTAGACGACGGCGTGATGAACGTGAGCGCGGCTCGAGGGGCGGACCTCGGACATCTGGATCCATTTGTCCTCGACAAAGTTCGTGGGGACGATTTCGTATGTGTACTCGACGTCGCCCTCGGCGGGGATGGCGCCGGGCCGGGGCATGGTGAGGACGAGATCGGGTGGCGCGATGTTCCAGCCTTCGGTGAAATGCCGGGGCGGCGGAACCTCGTGGGGATCGCCTTCAGGCGCATTGGCTTCGGCCCAGGCGACGAGTGTGGCGATCTGCTGCCCGGTGAGCGAAGGGTCGTCGGAGAAATGGCCGCAGCAAGGATCGGCGAACCAGGGCGGCATAATTTTGCCGCGGACTCTGTCCGCCATCTTGCGCGCCTGGAAGCGGGTTTGCTTGTAGGTGACAAGAGGCATGTGCCCGATCTCACCAAGGCGGTGGCAGGTCTGGCAGTGGTCCTGGAGGATGGGGAGAATGTCGCGGTAGAAAGTGGGGGGAGGGGGCGATTGAGTTCGCGTGGTTTGCGGCACCAGACAGAACGCGGAGACCAGAACGAACGCTGCGATGCCGAATCTCCTCCCAAACATGAAGTCCAACATATCCGGAAGGCGAATTGAGAACAAGGCCTCTTGCGGAGAGGGCTACTAATCCCCTGAGCCAGGATCCTTCAGCGCAGACTTGATGATCCAGGCGTGAAGGTTACACGGCGTGTTTTGGTAATCATCGAGGCCTTCGCATTCAAAGAGAAAGTGCATCTCGAACTCTGCTTCGACGGAATTTCCTCCCACGGCACCAAAACGGATTGAAGTTACATCCACCGGATGGTGGGCGTGGCCGATGTAGACGCTCCCCTCGATGTATCCCGGTTTCGGGTTCATCGGGAAGTGAAATGCCTGTCCGGCTAGACCCTGAATGTCAGCGGTTGGAAGAGTAACCCCACCAAGATAAATCGAAGTTTTTATCGTTCGCCCGTCAAGGAGAAACGGCGCCAGAGGAATTTCGATCGACAAACCAATCGAATCGGTGAGCAGCCGGAAAGCGGTTTCAGATTTTCAACTGGAAAAGCTCACATAGCGTGATCGGGCTGCCCTACCAGGGCTGCATACTACTTCCCTGCCCACGCCAGCCCATCCGCACTCGGGCCTGCGTCGATTAACTTTTCCACCTTCCAGTCCGATGTGCTGATGACCGCGACTTTATGGCTGGCATCGCACGACACATAGGCCGCGTGGCCGTCAGGCGGGATGAGGACTTCCTGCGGGGCGGCGGGAACGTCGAGGGTGTGGGCGACCTTCATGGTTTTGAGATCGACAACTGCGACCTGATTTCCGGTGCGCAGGGCGATCACCAGCCAGCGGCCGTCGGGTGTGGGCGCGGTGCCGTATCCGACCACCGACAGAGGAACCCATGTCTTTACTTTGTCGGAGGCAGTGTCGATGACGGCGAGTTGCGGCTTGGTTTGATCGGAGGTGAAGACGAAGCGGTCGTCCACCGAGAGCGCGATACGTTGGATGTGCTGGGACACCGGAATGACGGCGAGGGTCTTGCGCTTTTCCAGATCGAGAACGGATACCGTGCCGGGGCCGACGTTGGCGGTGTAGCCGCGGCGGCCGTCGCGGGTGATGGCGAGCATGTGCGACTCGGGCTGGCCTGTGGGTACCGAGCCCACGATCTTGAGAGTGTGGGGATCGATGATGGTGACCGACTTGTCGAGTTCAGTGGTGACGTAGAGCAGCCCATCCTTGGGGCCGATGAGGGCGCAGTGCGGTCGGACACCGTGGCCGAAGTCGACGTTGCCGGCTACTTTGCGGCCGGCGAGATCGATGACCGCAAGGTTACTCCCGTTGGTACCGGGCAGGCCGACCCCGGAGTCGCCGTAGATGGGGACGTAGGCAAAGCGCCCGTCGGGCGAGGCGATGAGTTCGTGTCCGGTTACCCCGTTTACGTCGACGGTCGAGACCTGGTGGCCGGCCTTCGGATCGATCAGGCTGACCGTGTGGTCTCCTTTGTTCGCGACGAGCAGCAGCGGTGTGGAGAGATCGCTGTCGGCGGCACGAATTGAAGACGTGGGGACCATGGCGGCGACGAACACCAGCAGCAGCAAGAAACGGGATCGCATAGTAGCTCCTGTTGGCTTTGCGGGGGTAAGTGTACCGCAAAAAACATCGGGTGATCGGGCCATCGAATGATCTGTCAGCGAATGATCTGTCAGCTCTTGTGCGCGTCCGCGAAGGTAGGAACAGGAACGCGGGTCTCTCCACTCCGTTCGTTCTCAGTTCGCAAGACGAACTCCGGCCAAGATCGCAAGTTGGAGAGTGCACGCTGATCCCACGAGTCTCGGGCGTCGGGCATGTCTTGCGGGATCACAGGGAGCGTCGAGTGCCATCGGAACCTGGCAAGCCACCTTACGGAGAAACGGGGTTAGCACAATTTCGAGAGCCCTCCCCAAAATAGCCATATGCTAATGCCATGCCTAGGGGCCCTCCAGAGCGATCCGAGCGCAATCGCCGCCCCCCCAAACGTCATCCCTGACCGCGGAAACGCGCCAGCGGCCTCTAGAATGCGATTAAATGGCATCCTGGGCGACAGCTTGACCTCACTTTCGAGCCTGCCACCGACCCCGAACGAGGAATCAATAACTTAGCTTGGAGCGAACCAATTCAGGAAAAGAACTCTGGCTCTCTCCGGGTTCCCTCCGGTCGCAAACCTGTTTCGTCCGGAGTTGCGTCCGTAGATGCGCTTGGGGAGAAAGAATCGATCCGAGGCTCTATACTTTGGCGAAGGAGAGTACGACATGAGAGTTGTGGGCTGCTGGGCGGTTGTGTTGTGTGCGGCGTCGATGCTCGCTGGGGCGCAGGAACATTCTCAGCATTCCCAACACCTTCAGAGCGCCGATGCTGGCTGGTCAACGACGACGGCAGTGTGCAGAGCAAGGGCCAGTTTCTTGCCAGCGTCAAGGCGCCAAACGCCCAGGAGCAGCAAGTCTCACCCGAGATGCTGCAGGTCCACGTGCACGGCGATGTGGCGATCGCCACCGGAGTCTTGCGCGTAAAAGGGGTGTCAAAAGGCCGGGTATACGTGCGACGGGAAGGCTTCGTCGACACGTGGCTTCTAAAAGGCGCGACCTGGGTGTGCATTGCGACTGATGCGACACCGATTACGTACTGATCCTCGCCACCCGCAAATCCTGCCCCGTCATCTCCTTCGGCTCGGGGAGGTTGAGCATTCCCAGGATGGTAGGAGAGATGTCGCGTAACGAGCCATTCGGCTTCAGGGTGAACTGCTTGGCGTCTTCGCTGACCACGATGAACGGGACGGGATTGGTGGTGTGGGCGGTGTGGGGGCCGCCGGTGGCGGGATCGATCATCTGTTCGGCGTTGCCGTGATCAGCGGTGATGAGCATGGCTCCGCCACGAGAGCGCACCGCCTTTTCGATTTCGCCCAGACAGACGTCAACCGTTTCGACAGCTTTGATCGTGGGGTCGATCTTGCCCGAGTGGCCGACCATGTCGGCGTTGGCGAAGTTCACGATCATCACGTCGAAAGTGCCGTCTTCTACCGCTTTGACGACTCCCTGCGCGATGCCCCCGGCCGACATTTCCGGTTTCAGGTCGTAAGTGGCGACCTTTGGAGACGGAACCAGCAGTCGATCTTCGCCGGGGAACGGCTGCTCGACTCCGCCGTTGAAGAAGTAGGTGACGTGGGCGTACTTCTCGGTTTCGGCCACCCGCAAGTTGCGCAGGTTGGTCTGGCCCATGACGTTGGCGAGGATGTTGGCCATCGATTCGGGCGGGATGACTACCGGCAACGTGAAGTTCTTATCGTACTGCGTCATACAGACGTAATGGAGATTCCTGGGAACACGGTCGCGCGGGATGGTGTTGTCGAGATCGTCGGCACCCGGGAGTTCACGGCCGCCCTGCGCACTTAGGCCACTGTTGCGGGCGAGAGCGCGGGTGATCTGGCGGACGCGGTCGGCGCGGAAGTTGAAGCAGATGCAGGAATCTTCGTCGCGGATGGAAGCCACCGCCTCACCTTTGTTGTCGACGCAGACGAAGGGGATCACAAACTCGTCCGTAACTCCCTTGTTATAAGAATCTTTCATGCCCCGGACGGGATCGACGTAGTTGCCGCCCTCGCCGTTTCCAAAGACCATCGAATTGTAGGCTTTGGTTATGCGCTCCCAGCGCCGATCGCGATCCATCGCGTAGTAACGGCCGTTGACGCTGGCGATCTTGCCGGAGTTGTACTCACGGATTTTCTGCTGGAGTTGTCCGAGGTAGCCGGCGCCGTTGGTGGGGAGGGTGTCGCGGCCATCCATGAAGGCGTGGACAAAGACGCGGTCGACGCCTTGCTGCTTGGCCATCTTGAGGAGCGTGTAGAGATGGGCTTGCTGGGAGTGAACGCCCCCGTCGGAGACGAGGCCGAACAGATGCAGGCGGCGCCCGCCAGCACGGGCGTGCTTCATGGCGGCGACGAGGGTAGGGTCAGAGAAGAAATCGCCGTTCTGGATCATAAGGTCGATGCGGGTGATGTCCATGTGGACGATGCGGCCCGCACCGATGTTGAGGTGACCGACTTCGCTGTTGCCCATCTGGCCTTCAGGTAGACCAACGAAGGGCCCGCTGGTGTGAATGAGAGTGTTGGGATATTCGCGCAGCAGGCGGTCGTAGGTCGGCTTGCGCGCGAGGGCGATGGCGTTGGCTTCAGTCTTGGGGCTATAGCCCCATCCGTCAAGGATGATGAGGACAAGCGGTTTAGGACGCATTTCGGCTGGCTCCTGGCTATTCGCTTTCAGCACTCAGCTGTCAGCATGATCACATGTTTGCAACACTGAACCGAAAATAGAAGTTACTGCTTGTCAGTGGGCGGCTTTGGCGTGGCGGATTTCCCTTTCGTGTCGTTGGCCATTTCGGCAGCGCGCTCCATCACTTTGTCCATCAGGGCCTGAATGCGAGGCGAGGCGGCTTGCATGGACTCCATGGTCATCGCCTGCATTTCGCGCACCAGTTTCTGGCCGGTGGGCGTTGAGTAGAATGCGGTCATCACGTCAACGTCGTTCTTGTTCAGATGTTTCTGGTAGATCAGAATCATGTCGTCGATCATGCCGTCGACGGGAAGGTCCTGCATGATTTCGATGGTGAATTGGTCGAGCCGCGCCAAGTCTTTTGGGCTGAGACGCGGTGTTCGTCTTGCCAGGTTGTCATGGACGATCTTGCGCTGCTGCTGAGCGATCGACTCCATCACTTGCGACACTTGTTCGCGCACGTGCATGAGATCAAAGAGCGCCTTCATGTCTTCGCTGGAAGCGGGAGTCGAGGCCGCGGGCGTGCTATCAACGGAAGACTGAGCGACGGCAAAGGAGACCGCCAAAGCAATGACCAAAAGAGTGCCCGGCCAGAATCTGTTCACACGTACCTCCGGAAACATCCATCTTGAGCCAAGGCACAGGCTGGTTTCAATTTTTGGCTGGCTCCGTCCTCAGTCCCCTGTTTTTTTTCTGCTGTTCCTCGCGGGCCATGTCATCAATTTGCGTTTCGATTTTCTGGTTGATCGCGCTCATTTTCTTGCGCGCAATCTCCCCGCCAGTTTCCATCGACTCCGACATGATGGCAGGCGTTTCCTTCTGCAATTTTTGCCCGGCGGGTGAGGCGTAAAAAGCGAGGATCGCGTACAGATCGGACTTGGTCAGGTGGCGTTGATAAATCGGGACGATCGCTTCAACAAACTCG
Organism: uncultured Acidobacteriaceae bacterium; assembly: GCA_964641665.1. GTDB lineage: Bacteria > Acidobacteriota > Terriglobia > Terriglobales > Acidobacteriaceae > Gp1-AA133. The sequence goes on along the minus strand of CAZXKO010000076.1, from coordinate 23,144 downwards.
TCAGGCGAGAAGTTCTTGAAGATGGAGTCGGCGAGGGCGTCGACACGCGACAACTGTTCCGGTGTGGCATCGGGAATTCTCTGTTTGAACCCCTCCTCGGCGCTCACTCGGGCTTGTCTCGCCATACCCGCAAGCACTTGTTCGACGCGGCTCTTCGCTTGCGTGACCTCGAGAAACTTCATCACGTCTTCGCGAGTGGCGGGAGCGTCGGGCGCAGTTTGCGCTTGCAGGTTTGGCAACGTTACGAGTAGAAGACCCGTGGCGATTGAAAGCTTCCAAGACATACTTATTTTCCTTCCAGAGAGGCTCAGACAAGGAACTCTCACTCACATAGCATGGTGTTTCCGGGCACAGAAGCCACAAGCTATCTCATAATGAACTCACTTCGCAAAGCGCTTGATCTCAGGGGCTGACGCCACATTTTTCGCGGCTCCGGGCGGCACGGTTAAAGCCGTGGCCTGCCCAAAAATCATTTGTGAGATAGCTAGCCTTTGTAGTTCAGCGCCTTGATCCCCAGGAAGCTCGCACTTGTTCCCAGTTCTTCCTCGATGCGCAGGAGCTGATTGTACTTGGCGATACGGTCGGTACGGGAGGCGGAACCCGTTTTGATCTGGCCGGCGCCGGTGGCAACGGCGAGATCGGCGATGAACGTATCTTCGCTTTCGCCGGAGCGGTGCGAGATGACCGAGGTGAAACCGTTGCGGCGGGCCAGGTCGATCGCATCGAGAGTCTCGCTGACCGTGCCGATCTGGTTGACCTTGATCAGTATGGAGTTGGCGATGCCCTTGTCGATGCCTTCCTGCAGGCGCTCCGTGTTGGTCACGAAGAGGTCATCGCCGACCAGTTGGATCTTTTTACCGACCAGGTCGGTGAGAGTCTTCCAGCCTTCCCAGTCGTCTTCGGCGAGGCCGTCTTCGATAGAGACGATGGGATAGTCGTTGGCCCATTTAGCCCAGAAACGGGCCATGTCTTCAGAGCTGCGGCTGGACTTGTCGGATTTCTTGAAGACGTACTTACCGTCCTGGTAGAACTCGCTGGCGGCGGGGTCGAGCGCGATGGCGATTTCCTCGCCAGGCTTGTAGCCGGCTTGCTGGATGGCTTCGAGGACCACTTCGATGGCCTCGACGTTCGACTTTACCGAGGGGGCAAACCCGCCTTCGTCGCCGACGGCAGTGTTGTAACCGCGTTTCTTCAGGACGGCCTTGAGCGTATGGAAGACTTCAACGCCCCAGCGGAGCGCATCGGCAAAGGTGGGCGCGCCGACGGGCATAACCATAAATTCCTGGAAGTCGACGTTGTTGTCTGCGTGGGCCCCGCCGTTGAGGATGTTCATCATGGGCGTGGGAAGAACGTTGGCGCCGGCGCCTCCGAGGTAGCGGTAGAGCGGGAGTCCGTATTCGGCGGCGGCGGCCCGGGCAACGGCCATGGAGACAGCGAGGATGGCGTTGGCGCCGAGGCGGCCCTTGTTCTCGGTTCCGTCGAGTTCGATCATTTTCGCGTCGATGGCGCGCTGGTCGGACGCGTCCCAGTTCGCGAGGGTGTCGGCGATTTCGGTGTTCACATTTTCGACCGCCTTGAGTACACCCTTTCCTTTGAAGCGATTGGCATCGTCGTCGCGGAGTTCGACGGCTTCGTGCTCGCCGGTGGAAGCACCGCTGGGGACAATGGCGCGCCCGACTTTGCCGGAATTGAGCTGCACTTCCGCCTCTACCGTGGGATTGCCACGCGAATCGAGCACTTCGCGGGCTTTGATTTCAGCGATATTCATGATTCCGGTCCTCAGTTTGGGATGATTCCGTGATTTCACGGTTGATGTCTGAGTTGAAGATGATGCGCCGGCCCGTGAGATAGCCAACTCCGGTATAGGTCTTGCCCAATGTTGGTCTCCGAAACTTGGGATTATAGCGGATACGAGGGTCCGGGAATGTGATGGCGGGCACACGTATGTCACGGAAAAACAGAGCCTTTAACCGCAAAGGGCGCAGAGGGGCGCCAAGGACGCGAAGAAAAGCCAAGGAAAATAGTTCCCGGCACACGCGACAAATTGTTTGGGCCGGGGTTGACGTGGGTCAGGCACGCTTGAGTTTGTGCGCAGTGGGGTGTTTGGGCTCGTAGAGGCCGAGCTCTGCGCCGCCGGGGAGTTTGAGGGCGGTGACCAGTCCCCAACCGGCGTCTCTTACGGGACGAACGAGTTCGACACCTTCGGCTTTTAACTCTTTAACGGTGGCCTGGATGTCGTCACACATGAGATAGAGCTCGTGGTGAGCTTGCCCCTCGGTGGGATGGACGGCGAGTTCGGCGGGTGGAGCGGCGAAGATGAGCCAGCCGTGTCCGGCGTCGACGCTGGGAAGTTTGAGGATGTCGCGGAACAGGATGCGGACAGCGTCGGCGTCCTGCGAGTAGATGAGGGTATGGATGCCGTTGATCATGCGTTTGCCCCCGCGAAGCATGGTAAGGCGAGTCTCCAGGAGGGGCAAGGTCCGGGAGATGAACCCCTCGCCCCAAAAACGAGGTCACCCGCACGCACTGGCCGGCGAGGGCGAGACGCCTTCGTGCGTCCCGCCGGCGCTGCGAAAACCGTGTCTCTCGTGGTTCGCCAGCGTTTTCGCGGGTTGTTGGTCGTTTGGAGTTGTTTTACAGTCAGTTACAAGATGCTCGATCAAACGGAGACCCTGAAATTAGGGGGACGCGCTCCCGAGTTTTCTCTGGAGGCAGCGAATCAGGACGGCATCCTGACGCTTTCGGGTTTTCTGCGGCGCGGATTGTTGATTCTGGAATTTCTGCGCGGGACTTGGTGACCGAACTGCGCGCAGCGCATGGCTCGGGTCGAGTCGATCAAGGACGAGATTTCACGGGCGGGCGCGGAGCTGGCTTTTATCGCCGCGGAGAAGCGGGACGGGGTGTTCAAGCCGGCGAAATATCTGGAGAAACATCCGGTTCCGTTCCTGTTTCTACTAGACGAAGACCGGGTCGTCACCAAGGCGTACGGACTGTACCACCGGTTCGGGATGGACGCGCTGAACATTGCTCATCCGGCGACGCTTGTGATCGACCGGGAGCGCTATGCGCGCTACATCTATCGAGGCGACAACCAGCATGACCGGGCGCCGCTGGAAGATGTTCTGGAGGCGGTACAGAAATTGCAATGAAGGAACGTTGAGGATTTTGGGGTCAAGTTTCAGAGTTCGGAGGCAGGAGGAATTATGAGAAAGTTCTTGGGTGTTTTGGGCGCTGCATTGCTAGTCGCGTCGGCGTGGGCACAGAACGCAGCTTCGGTGCCTGAAGGAACCGCTCTGAAAGTGAAGTTGGAAACTACGATCTCAACGTTCAGCAGTAAGGTGGGGGACCCGTTCCGCGGGAAGATCTCCGACCCCGTCGTTGTGGATGGCAAGACGATGATTCCGGCGGGCGCAACCGTGGAAGGACGCGTCTCCAAGCTGAGCGAGCCTCGAAGGATACAGGGCAAGCCCACGATCGCCTTGTTACCGGAACACGTGATCATGCCCGATGGACAGCGCTACATGCTGAATGCGGTGCTGGTAGACACGGACATCAAAGGAACCGACGTAAACCAGGAAGGCCAGTTCAAGGGAGCCGGGCATGACCGCCGCGACCAGATCGAAGTGGGCGCCGGGACGGGGGCGGGCATGCTGGTGGGCGGATTGATTGGCGGTGGACCGGGATTGCTGATTGGGGGCGCGGTCGGCGCGAGTGCGACCACAACCCATTGGCTGGTACAAAGACGGTCGGCGATATTGCCTTCGGGAACACAACTGTGGCTGGAGTTGAGCCGTCCAATGACGATGTCCACTACGACGGCTGGGGCGGGGCAGTAGAAGATCTGGTCTCGGGTGTTAGGTCTTAGGATTCGCCCGGAGCTTGGCTCCGGGTTTTTTTTGACTGGCGAGGGCGAGACGCCCTCGCGACAGCCGGGGGGACTCTTCAGACGCGCTCAGGGCGGGCTGCCGGCGCTAGAAGGGCTATTCCGCGGCGTGAGAGCGCCGATCACGCCGCAGACCCGAAGGGTTTGAGGCGGCCCCTGCTGTCCACTGCCCACCGATTCTTAGTACATCGACAGCAATTCCGATTCTTCCAGCAGGTGGAGTTCGATCCAGCCTTCCAGTGGGAGCGCGTCGACGGGGAGGCGGTTTTGCCAGAGGCTGAGGCGCAGACGGAGGCGGGTGGGCGCGGGATCCCGGCTGGGCATGGCGGTGCGGGAGGCTGGGGAGGCAGCGAGCCAGGCCAAGGGAACACGAAACTCGAAGTTGCGAAGCAATGCCAATTTCGCTGCGCCGTCGCCGGGACGCTCGGAAGACTCGAGTGGGACTTCTTCGTCGACGGCACCCACTTTCCAGCTCTGAATCTTCCCTGCTTCGACTACCGCCTCAAGGCGCAAGGCGCGGCGCGGATGAGGACTCCCGTCGGCCCACGATTCCAGATTGGCCACTAATTCGACGGGTGTCGACGGGATCTTGCCCTTGAAATCGAGCCGGGCATAGACGTTCGTCTGATCGATGCCGGCGTGTACCGAATCCAGCAGGAATTGTTTGCCGTGCATGGCGCCGGCGCGGTGGTCGGCGGTGTAGATCGCGGCACCCATCCACTCGAAGTAACGAATCATGTCTCCCGCGATGCGCGGGTGAATGAAGGCAGTTTGCGGAGTAAACGAGGGGCGGGCAATGACGCCAGAAATCGGCTGGGCGAGGTAGTCGGGCGGGGTGGCGCCGAGCGCCTGGTAGACGTTGGATAGATGCTTGCGGTAGAGCTCGTCGAAGTCGCGGTCGTTGGCGGAGTGGTGTTCGGGACCGTACCACCAGTTCCAGTCGCTGCCTTCGGCAATAAGCAGCTCTTCGTATGCCAGTTTGCGCTGGGCTTCGGTCGCCTGGGGCGCGTTCTGATCGTAGAAGGTGCGCGCCTGGTAGAGGTAGTCCCACGCACGGTTGTCTTCGGGAGCGCCGATCCAGACGTTGAAGTTAGCGGAGATCCAGGAACCCGGGGTGATCGAGTGCAGGGGGTTGAAATCGCGGTGACGTGCAATGGCCTCGGAGATAGTGACGGCTTCAATACCAGGCGTGTTCTGTAGCCGTTCGTAGAAACGGCGGAGGAATTCCCGTCCGGACTGAGGGTAATATTCCCAAGCATTCTCGCCGTCGAGGATGATGGAGACAACTGCGTCCCGCCCCGTGTTCAGAACCGGTTGAGCCGCGGCCTGAATGTTTTGGATGAGGTGCTGAGCCGCCTCGTTGGGAGGCATTCCAGAGTAGACGAAACCGATCAAGTCGGAGATGGTGTGATCGCGGAACACGAAATGCATCGCGGTCTGGCTGTTCTCATAGCGGTGGATGGTGTATAGCTTCTCGGTGAGGTGGGCGGGCAGACGACCTTCGCCGTCACGCCAGAAGAACAGTCCTGTGCTGCGGCCAAGAACGCCTTCATCGGTCGCCATCCACTTGACGCCGAGGCTGTGCGCGATCGAGATGGCCTCTTCCGAGACACTGCCTTCGGAGGGCCAGACTCCTTTCGGGCGGACACCAAAGATTTTCTCGTGGAGGTCGAACCCACGGAGGATCTGATCACGCGCGTCCTCGGGATGGCGGAAGCGGTTCTGGGGCAAGGGCAGACCCGGCGAGGAAACGGCACCGATATTCGTGTCGCATAACAGTGGCAGGATCGGGTGGTAGAAGGGCGACGTAGAGATCTCGATGAAGCCCTTTTGCGCGGCCGAGGCATGGGCCGGAAGAACCTGGCCGAGCACCTCCCTTTCGCGCTTGATCACGAAGCGCTGGTCATCGAGGGTGTAGTTGCGTTCCTTGCGGACCAGTTCGGCAAGGTCGCGATCCTGAAGGAAGAACTCGTCGAACCAGGCGATCTGTGACAGGACCTGGAGGTCGGTGAAATCCTGGGGCTGAAAGAACTTTTCGGCGCGCTCGGGAGAATCGCCAGCGTTCCGAAAACGCTCCCAGAGCTCGCGGTAGCGAGGGTAGCGGCCGATCAGATTGACGGGGTTTGCCTGGAAGAGGTACTGCAAGGCGAAGCGGCGCTCGTCGAGGGACAGGTCGCGGGCAGGGCGGGCGGCAACCTGCAGGAAGGGATCTTGGGCGGTGCCAGCGACGTAGTCTTGGATCTGGGTGATGAGTGATGGAACCAGATTGAAATTCTGGTGCACGCGGGGAAACTCATCGAGCAAGCGGACCATGCCGTAATAGTCTTTGAGCGCATGCAGGCGGACCCATGGCAGGCGGTACTCGCCAGTGACCAGGTCCTTATAGAAGGGCTGGTGCTGGTGCCAGAGGAGAATTACGCGCAGAACAGGCATGGCATCAGGGGTTTCTCAGAGTCCGGGATCGAATTGGAGTCAGCAGTCTAGCATGCACGCGAGGAGCAAAACGGCCGCCGGTTGGATACACTAAGGGGCGTGCCCGAGGCAGGCTGCCTAAACTGCTACCGGAAGATGGTCGTTAGAGCAGCAGCTAAGGACGCATCCGTTTGCCGGCATTTGGCGGTACACCTGAAGGCGTAGCCGATACAAAGCACTGACACGAAGCATTCATGTCAAACTCTTGTACAAAGTACTTATCCACAGCTCCGATCCACGAGAATCTATGAGCCAATCTACAGAAGTTCCCACTGCAGTCCGTCACGATGTTTCGCTGCTCACCGCTAACGACCTCTACCTTTTCAACGAGGGCAGCCACTATCGGATGCACGAGAAGATGGGTGCACACGTAATGGACGTGGGCGGCCAAGTGGGTACTTGTTTTAGTGTATGGGCTCCGAATGCACGGTCGGTCTCGGTGATCGGAAGTTTCAATCAGTGGAGTCCAAAGACGCACCGGTTGCATTCGCGCGGGAGCTCGGGGATCTGGGAGGGATTTGTCCCGGGCGTCAGCAAAGGGGCCCTGTACAAATTTCACATCGAATCACACCACCACGGACATCGCATCGACAAGACGGATCCGATCGGCTTCTTTCAGGAGAAGCCACCGCGAACGGCCTCAGTGGTGTGGGACCTCGACTACACCTGGAGCGACCGGGAGTGGATGGAGAAGCGGGGGGCCCAGAGTTCGGTAAAGGCACCGGTCTCAATCTACGAGGTGCACATCGGTTCGTGGATGCGGGTTTCGGAGGAGCACAACCGGCCGTTCAGTTATCGCGAGATGGCGCCGAAGCTCGCCGAGTACGTACACCACATGGGTTTTACCCACGTTGAGTTCTTGCCGGTCATGGAGCATCCGTTCTACGGGTCATGGGGATACCAGACGACGGGATACTTCGCGCCAACGGCCCGTTTCGGAACACCGCAGGATTTCATGTTCCTGGTGGACTACCTGCACCAGCATGGGATCGGAGTCATCCTGGACTGGGTGCCGTCGCACTTTCCTTCTGACGGGCATGGACTGGCGTATTTCGATGGGACCCACCTGTTTGAGCACTCGGATTCGCGGCAGGGGTTTCATCCCGATTGGAAGACACACATCTTCAATTACGGACGAGCGGAGGTTCGCAGCTTCCTGATGTCGAGTGCGATGTTCTGGCTGGACAAGTATCACGCGGACGGGCTCCGCGTGGATGCAGTGGCGTCGATGCTGTACCTGGATTACTCACGGAAAGAGGGCGAGTGGATTCCGAACCAGTACGGCGGGCGGGAGAATCTGGAGGCGATCGACTTCCTGCGGCGGTTTAATGAAGAAGTTTACAAAGAGCATCCGGACATTGTGACGATCGCCGAGGAGTCGACCGCGTGGCCGATGGTGTCGCGGCCCGTGTATGTGGGCGGTTTGGGATTTGGCATGAAGTGGGACATGGGATGGATGCACGATACGCTGAAGTATTTTGCGAACGATCCCATCCACCGGCAATACCATCACAATCTGCTGACGTTCCGGATGCTGTATGGGTTCACGGAGAATTTCGTACTCCCTCTATCACATGACGAAGTGGTGCACGGCAAGGGTTCACTTCTGAACAAGATGCCCGGCGATGAATGGCAGAAATTCGCCAATCTGCGACTGCTGTTCGGTTACATGTACGCGCAGCCGGGAAAGAAGCTGTTGTTCATGGGCGGGGAGTTTGGTCAAGGCAACGAATGGTCCCATGACCGGTCACTGGACTGGTGGTTGCTGCAGTTCCCGGTGCATCGCGGGCTGCAGAGCTGGGTTCGGGATTTGAATCATTTGTTCCGCAATGAAAAGGCACTGCACGAACTGGATAGTGAACCCGCGGGGTTCGAGTGGGTCGACTGCAATGACGCGCCCATGAGCGTGATCTCGCTTTTGCGAAAAGGGAAGGCTCCGAAGGACGTGGTGCTGGTCGCCTGCAATTTCACGCCAGTGCCGCGCGAGGAGTATCGCGTGGGAGTTCCGACGGGCGGGTGGTGGAAGGAAGTGCTGAACAGCGATGGCAAGGAATACGCGGGGAGCGGCATCGGCAACGGGGGCGGAGCGATGGTGAAGGCCGTGAAGCAGCACGGGCGACCGTTCTCGCTGGAATTGACTCTGCCGCCCTTGGCGGTAGTGTTCTTCAGGCCGGAGTAGGACTTCCCCACTGAGGCCACGAAGGAAGTCTCCCAGGACATGAATAATGGAGAGATTCAGTCCATCCGCCTGACCGCTGTGGGCCAACCGAGGTGTGCTCGTTCTACTTCCAAACGCGAGGCAACAGATAGACGCCGAGTGCGATGCTGGCCAGGACCGAACCCAGGGGAATAAAGCGGGCGGGACGCAACGGAGCAGGCCGGCCGATGCGCTGTGCCAGCAAGATCTCCACTTGGTCGACCAGCTTCGTTAGGGGCGCGCCTTTCGCAACGGCAAGGTCGACACCCTGGGGCGGAGTGTCCACCGCGTGTTTAGAACCGGACACTAAAACTACTGGCAGTTCCGGACGCAGCCGCTTGAGGCGAGCGGCTAGCTCGCCGCCGGTCATCCCGGGCATTTCGAAGTCCGTGAGCACGGCGTCAATTTTGCGGGTTAGAAAGAGCTTGAGAGCTTGGGGACCGTCGCCGGCCACTGTGACTTCGAAGCCGTGGGTGCCCAACAGATTCTTGTAGAGCTGACGGAAGGACGAATCGTCGTCGACGCAAAGAAGCCTACGCTTTGCCATGGGGATGAAGCCTTTGTCTTTTTGACTTGTGACTTGTGGCAACGGCTTGCGTAATTTCGCCGACGAGGTGCTCGCATGCGGATGGCCAAACGTTGACCCAGTAAACAGAACAACTTACGGGCATGTGTGGAGAAATGGAGATGTAGTTGGATCGCTCGGGTTGGAAGAAATGTTCCAACTGTCCTGCTTTTGACAAACGTAACGTCGACCGGCGGTGGAATCCTAGGGAACGCGGGTTGAAGGTTTTCCGCGTGCTAGACTCGGCTTAAGCTAGGTACCGATCAGCCCCCATGCGGATATTGACCCGTTATATCCTGCGCGAAGTGGTGTCGCACGCAGCCATCGGCGTGGCGATCTTTACCTTCGTTTTGTTCACCAAAGACCTGGGACGGATTCTGGAGCTGGTGGTGCGCAATAGCGCGCCGGTTTCCAGCGTGGTCGAAGTGGTGTTTCTGATTCTTCCGGTGACGCTGACCATCACCATCCCGGCCGGCGTGCTGGTGGGCATCCTGATTGGATTGAGCCGGCTGGCGGCCGACAGCGAGATCACCGCGATGCGCGCGAGCGGGCTCGGGGTATGGAACTTCCTGCGCATCCTTTCCATCTTCGTTCTGGCGACCTGGCTGATCGCGCTGGTCAACGGCATGTACATCGCCCCGCAATCGCAGGCCGCGCTGGGACGTCTGCAGGACCGGTTGAAAACAGCGCAGGCCTCTTTCGAAGTACAGCCACGCGTGTTTTATGAAGGCTTCCCGAAGATTGTGCTGTACGTGCAGGACGTGCGCAGCGGGCAGCGGGCCGCGGTGTGGCGAGGGGTGTTTCTGGCGGATATCAGCACCCCCGGGTCGCCGCGGATCTGGCAGGCGCAGCAGGGAGTGCTGGTAAGCGAAGGGCCGACCACGCTGCACCTGCACCTCGTGAACGGGTCCACCCACGAAATCGATGCGAAGGCGCCGGAGCACTACCAGATTGAGAGCTTCGAGCAGACCGACATTCCGATCGAAGTCCCCGCCGCCGATAAGGGGCAGGACACGGAGCCTGCGCCGGTGGGAGAAATGGACTCGGCAACCCTGCTGCAGCAGGCGAGCAGAGCGGCGCCGGAGTCAGCGCGCTGGTACTTGATCGAATTCCACCGGCGACTGGCGTTGCCAACGGCATGCGTGGTGCTGGCGCTTGTAGGAATTCCGCTGGGATTGTCGTCGAAGAAAGGCGGGAAGTCGTCGGGGTTCGTGCTCACGATCGGGCTGGTGTTTGCCTACTACTCTGCTTCGCTGATTGGTGTGTCGCTGGCCCGCCAAGGCCGGGTGGGTCCGGGGATCGGAGTGTGGCTCGCCGACCTCGTATTCTTGACGGGCGGATTGTTTTTGTTGTGGCGAGCGGAGCGCCGACCACTGGAAATCGGGCAGTGGCTTTCGCTGCGGAATCCGTTCCGAAAGACCGAAGAAGCGAACGCAAAACCAACGAGCACTTCGAGCAAGACAGCGATGGCGTTTGAACGAGCTTCTTCGCGAAGGAGAGTTTCAGGCCTAGACTTTCCGACGATTCTCGACGACTACGTCTTGCGCGACTTCTTCGTGTACCTGGGAATGGTCCTGGCGACGTTCCTGATCCTGCTGCTGGTATTCACGCTATTCGAATTGCTGAGCGACATCCTGCGCAACGGGATCTCGTGGTGGGTGGTAGGGGAATACCTGGTCAACGTGTCGCCGTATTTCCTCTACAACATATTGCAGTACGGCGTGCTCTTGGCGGTGCTGATCACGTTCGGATTGATGGAACGGTCGAACGAAGTGACGGCGATCAAGGCAACCGGGATCAGCATTTACCGGGTGATTGTTCCGGTGCTGGTGATTTCGTCGGTGCTGGCGGCGAGCCTTTTCTTCTTCGACCAGTTCTATCTTCCTCATGCCAACAAGCGGCAGGACGCGCTGCGCAACCAGATCAAAGGGAAACCGGCCCAGACGTTCTTGCGACCCGACCGGAAGTGGATTTTCGGGCAGCACTCGGATATTTACTATTACCAGTTCTTCGACGTGGACCGAGACCAGTTCGCCGATATCTCGGTGTTTCAGTTTGATCCGAAAACCTTCGGGATAACCCGCCGGGTGAACGCGGAACGAGCGCACTGGTCGAAGGCCACGCAGCGGTGGATCTTCGAACAGGGCTGGGAACGCAACCTGCGCGGCGAGGCGATCGAGAGCTATCGGCCTTTTGACGTCACCACGTTCCCGCAGTTCAGCGAGCCGCCGACGTATTTCAAAAAGGAAGTTTGGCAATCGTCAGAGATGAGTTACGAAGAACTGCGCCGTTATATCCACGATCTGCAACAGAGCGGGTTCGACGTGGTGCGGTTGCAGGTGCAACTGCAGAAGAAATTCGCGTTCCCGTTGGTAACCCTGGTGATGGCGGTGCTTGCGATTCCCTTCTCCCTGACCGCAGGGAAACGGGGTGCGATTACGGGAGTGGCGGTGGCGGTGGGAATCGCAGTGGTGTACGAAACGATGTCGCGGCTGTTCGAAATCATGGGAAACATGAGCCAGTTGCCCCCTGCACTAGCGGCATGGTCGCCGGACCTGATCTTTGCCCTGGTGGGGGGCTACCTGATTTTGCGCGTCCCAACCTGATCGTCCAAAGCGGGCTTCCTCCCTGCCAGCAGAAACGATGCTGGCGCTCAGAAAAAGGTGTGGAATCTAGCGGGCTACAACGCCGTAGGGGGCTAAGGGTGCCGCGAGCTGCGGTAGTGGGTTCAACGTACCCGTGTTGTAGACAAGAGAGAACGTGGAAACCGTGCTGGCGCCGCTGTTGGAAGTAAACAACCAGTAGTTGCCGGTGGTGCTGCCATCTGAGCGAATAGCGACGGCGACGGGACCAGCGCCAGTTGAGCCGATTCCCGTCGTGAGTGCAACAGGATTGAGGACGCCGGTCACGTGGTTGATCAGGTAACCCCGGACCTCGTTGCCCTGATTAGCTACTACGAAAAGGAACTTTGCCGGGGGGTCGGCAAGCATCGCGATGGGGCCATTGCCGGTGGTGGCAATGACAGGAATGGTCGTCCCCACGGTTGTAATCGATGACAGGCTGCCGTCGGAATTGATGATGAACTCGTAGATATCATTAGAGCCGGCATTGGCCACGTAGAGGAAATTGCCGGCGGGCGGCGAGTACACCGCGTTGGGCGCACTGCCGACCAGGAAAATCTGCCCTGGCACCGGTGACAGGGCACCCGTCGTGCCGTCAAATGAAAATCCCAAAACGCAGCCATTGGTTCGATCCGTAACGTAGACAAAGTTCCCCTGGTTGCTCGCTGCGATGGCGCTCGGGAACGGCTGGCTTGGCGCCACGGGAAGCGGCGGGGCAGTTTCCTGCAGAGGAAAAGGTGAGCCGGGCACCTGCGTGAGAGCTCCCCCCGAACCGATGGAGAAGACCGATACGTTGCCGGGAATGTTCTGAGTCGGATCAGTAGGGCTGTTGAATACGCCCTCATTAGCGACGAAGAGGAAGTGTGCCCCAGAATCGATCGCGAGCGCCACTGGTCGGGTGGCTTTGGTCGTCGCGCCCGCCACCGAAGTCGTGCCCTGACCGGCGGCCAACGAGCCGTCATGGTTGAGGGTGAACAGGGAGATGTCATCAGACCCGGTATTGGCGGTGTAAGCAAAGGTTTGAGTGGGGTTAAAGAGAAGGGCGCTGGGCTGCGTTCCAGCGTTGGCAGCCTTGCCAACCGGTGTGAGTTGCCCATTGCTAGAGCTCAGCGTGCCCTTGCTCAGGTCGATCGAATAAGCGGTAACGCTGCCCGGAGTGGTGCCTTGGCTCGCCAAATACAGGAATGCGGAATTACTGGATGAACCCCCGCAGCTCGAAAAGAACGCGAGCAACCACAGCACTGCGACACACCGAAGCCAGCCAGACCTGATCGACATTCCATCTCCTGTTGGGTTTCTCAGGATCGCAAAAGCCCACGCGGGCTGCGCGCGACCCAATTTGAGGGCTTTCTTACCTCCATTGGTGTATCAGGAAATTTCCGGAAGAGCAAACTGGCACAAAGACTTATTGGAGTCGGAAGCGGGGTGCAGAGTTGCCTGACGGAGCAAATCAATGGCGTTCGCTGCTTGGGTCCCGGCGCGAGAACCGCGTCAATGGAAGTCCTGCGAGTTCCAATGCAAACCTGGTTTTCAGCGCGATGTGGTTAGACGGCTGTTCCCTCGGGCAATTTAGCGGAAACATCGGCAGGAAGTTCGGAGTCCAGTGGAAGCCGAATCTCAACCATCAATCCGCCTTCGGGTCGATTCGTGGCCCGGACGGTACCGCCGTGCAGGCGCACGGCGCGTTCGGTAATCGCCAGGCCCAGGCCTACTCCGCCCGTTTGACGTCCGCGCGCATCGTCCAGGCGGTAGAAGGGGCGGAACAGTTTGTCGAGAGATTCTTGCGGAACACCGGGCCCCCGATCCGTGACGCGAATTACAGCTTCGTCCTTGCCACCTCGCGACTCGCGCACAAGGCGAATCTCCACTTCCGAGCCCTCCAGCGTGTGCCGCATGGCATTCCGGACGACATTCTCCACTGCGCTGTGCAGGAGCGAGGGGCTGCCTAAGACGGTGGCGTCATCCTGGATCACGCAACGAACCCGGCATTGGCGACTCTGGGCTTCGAAGTCGGCGTCCTTGCCGATATCGAGCACCATTTCTTCGAGAGCGATGGGTGTCCGGCCGATGGCGTCTTCACCACCCTCAAGGCGCGCCAAGGTTAGGAGGCGTCCGATGAGTTCGTTGAGGCGGTTGGCTTCCAATTCGATGCGTTCGAGCACGCTGTGCGCATCGGGCCCGGTACGCTGCCACGCCAGTCCCAGGGCAACGCTCAGTCGGGCAAGTGGGGAGCGCAGTTCATGGGAAATATCGTTCAGCAGGCGGGATTGCGCGTTGACCAAGTCCTGCAGGCGTTGGGCCATGGTGTTGAAGTCGCGCACGAGTTGCGCGATTTCGTCGCGGCGGCGACCGGGGGGCGCTTCTGCGCGGGCGCTGAGATCTCCGGCGGCCAGCTGCTGAGTCGCAGCCCGCAGGCGGCCCACGTCTGAGGTTAAGTATCGCGCCAGCAAGTAGCAGACGACGCCGGAAACCAGAACCGCCAGGGCCAGGACGAACAGGCCGGTTCCGGGAGGCTTCTGGCGAAGCAGCGGAAGCCAGGGACGAGGAGGAATCTCGGCGACCATGACGTAGCGATGTCCATCCGCAGCGGATATTTCATGGGTCACAAACCGCCGGCTTGAGAAACGCTGCGTCCAGCCGATGGTCTGGGGCTCAAGGCCACTACTAAGTCTCTGTGCCCATGCCGGCGCAGTGCGGCCGGCCAGTTCCCTACCCTGATCGTCGAACAGGTAGGCCTGAAATTTGAAGGTCGTGCTCAGTTGAGAGATCTGTTTGTCGAGTCCAGGCGCTCCTCCCGTTTCATAGGCAGCCACCAGCTGCTGTGCTGTGTGCTCCTTGATGTACTCCCAAAAAGGAGACTCGGTCTGAGGGCGAAAGACCACGGTAGCGATGACGACCAGGGCAACGATGAGGGCCTGCGCCAACCAGAAGGACAGGAAGATTTTGAGAAACAGGCTTTTCATCGAGAGCCGCTCTTGGCCGCCTCGCGGGGTCTGGCAAGAATATACCCTACACCGCGCACCGTCTTGATGTGCTCTTCGTCGCCGTTCAAATCGCCCAGCTTCTTGCGGACTTTAGAGACGTGCATGTCGATGCTGCGGTCGAACGGGGAAAACTTGCGGCTAAGTACGGCGCTCACCAGCTGCTCGCGGGTAACGACCCGGCCCGCCTCGCGCAGCAGGACCTCGAGGAGATTGAACTCGACCGAGGTCAGCTCAACCGGTTCTCCGGCATGGCGCACGGTGCGGGTGGCGGGATCGAGCTCGATATCACCCACGCGAATAATCTCGGGCGGCCGTGGCGAGCCTAGCGATTTGGGGTCGGCGGCGCTGCGGCGGAGAATCGCGCGGATACGAGCCACGAGCTCGCGGGGATTGAAGGGCTTGGGGAGGTAGTCGTCGGCGCCGATTTCGAGGCCCACGATACGGTCCACATCCTCACCACGTGCGGTGAGTAGCAGCACGGGGATGCGGGAGGTGGCCCGCAAACGCCGCAAGACATCGAAACCGCTCATGCCGGGCAGCATCACATCGAGGATGACCAGCAGGAACTGACCTGCGGAGGCGCGCTGCAGGCCGGTTTCTCCGTCGTGAACGGACTCGACGCGAAAGCCCTCGGCCGCCAGATATTCAGTCACCAGGCTGCAGAGCTCAAAGTCGTCGTCGATGATGAGAATGCGATCCATCGCCCCCCTCTTTTTTACAACAGTTGCCGGGGAAATCGACGTAAAGAATTGTCAAATCGAGGCATATCTCATTGACAAAACTTTACTTCGGTTGACCGACTCTTTACCGCCATGGAGATGGCAACCGTGTTTCCATGGGTGCAAGAGATTTCAGTCCCGGTCGAGAGCCGAGGGGATGGCGGAGGAAAAATGAAAGCAAGTCGATGGAAGATTCCGGTGGCGATTTCGATAGTCACCTTACTGGCGGCGATAGGCTTCTCACAAAAGGCGGTGACAACGCCAGACACGGGCCATCGGGGACGGCAATTCGGCAAGATGCTGGGCATTAGCACCCGTTATCTCGACCTTACCGATGAGCAGAAGACGCAGATGAAAGACATCATGACGAAAGAAAAGCCGACAATCCAGCCCTTGATGCAGCAGGTGGCGCAAAACCGCCAGCAGATGCGGCAATTGGAATCGGCAGGCACTTTTGACGAGACGAAGGTTCGCTCCCTGGCGACTCAGCACTCGCAAACGATGGCAGAGCTGATGGTGCAAAAGGCGCGCATCAAGTCCGAGCTTATGCAGGTTCTGACGCCCGATCAGAAGACCAAGATGGCGGCGTTCGAGGCTCGCAAGGAGGCCCGTTTACAGAGGCGCTTGCAAGGTGGACAGAATGCGCCGGGCGAAGCCACACCGAATCCATAGGTTTGCTGTTAGCACAGGCGGGGCGGGGCAAGCTCCCAGCCCGCCCCCTTTTTCAGCAACTTGAGCCGAGTGTAAGGGTTTTCATAAAAGGGAGCCTCTCCGGTCGGAAATGCTATGGACTGGCGAGGCTCCTGCAGGACCAGAAAGGCGGGTATGGGTTTGGCGACACTAGCCGCAGATCACGCATTGATTGAAGCCATTGCAGCGGAAATGTCACAAGGGATTAATTGTGCGGTGAACTTCTGGATGGCAAGGATCGAGGACGCCCTGCACGACCCAAGACTGACCACCTTAGGCCGCATGAACGCGGTGCAGGAGGTCTTGCAGCAGTACCGTCGCGGCAGCCGCGAGGCGAGCGGGGCATGCGATGGATACGTTGCGTAACGGTGTTCGTTTCTTGGGAGCCGCCTTCATGAACAGTGAGCTGATGTACTCGTTTCTAATGGGAGTGGGGTGGTTTTTCCTGGCGGGATGGGCTCTGGCGCTGCTCGTGGCCTGCGCTTCCGTGTTTCGGAATGATCACTCGGTGCAGTTTGCAGGGTTTGGGGGAAAAGTCCCTGGGAGCAAACTGGGAATCAAGCCGGGTGCCAGAAGAGAGGGAACCACCCCTACCGCCTGGGGTCGAAGGTAAATTCCACTTGCGTCTTGGTTTCTGCGTCGGCCGGGGAGTACTTCCACTTTCGGACCGCGGTGCTTGCTGCTTCAACGAGGACTGGATTCCCGCCCAAAGGTGAAATCGAGTCTACTGTGCCTTTCGCCGAAATTACGATCTCCAGTCGCACCACTCCACCGATGTGAGCCTCTCGAAGGGTAAGCGGGTATCCGGGGTTTTCCTTGTAGACGAGTTTTCTGGTGGGCCGGTCTGCGGCCCGGGCCGATGGGGGTAAGGCAATAGGAACTGTCAGGCAGGCCACCCCAGCCAGAATCGGCAAACGACGGACGAGGCGGGTAATGAATGGCAGGTACTTGCGTGAGTTCGGCAAAAGGGCTCCAAGCGAAAGAATCCCAAGGTTCGGCCTCACAAGAAGCTATGTCAGTCGCTCGTCACCCGGCAAGATTACCAACGTACTCGGAGGCCGGTTCGAAGGTTCCACGGGGGGAGCGGAGCTCAAGAACGGTGGGCCGATCGACAAAATTCCTTTGGTGACAATCACCTGCACCGGCCGCTGGTAGAATCGCATCTACTGAAAGCGATGCTGCCGAAAAGTCTCCGTCCCCTTTATCCATACCTTAAGAAGTATCGCCGCGGGCTTGCGTGGGGTTCGCTCTGTGTTCTCCTGCTGAACGGAATCTGGGTGCAGTTCCCGCAGGTCTTGCGGCGGGCCCTCGACTACCTGAAAGATGGCGGCAGGGCACCCCGGCAACTTGCCGTCTACGCACTTCTGCTGGTGGCTATCGCGTCGAGCAAAGGAGTGTTCCAGTTTTTAACCCGCTGGATCGTGATCGGCATCTCGCGCGACATCGAATTCGATCTGCGGAACGACATGTTCCAGCACCTGGAAAGCCTCTCCTACCCCTACTACCAGCGCACCCGCACCGGCGATGTGATGGCGCGCGCCACCAATGATCTGAACGCGGTTCGCATGCTTCTGGGGCCTGCGATTATGTACTCGGCGAACACGCTAGTGTTCACGGCGGGGGCGCTCGCCTACATGGTGAAGATCAGTCCGAAGCTAACGGTTTATACGTTCCTGCCCCTGCCGGTGGCCAGCATCGTGATCCAGTATTTCGGCAAGCAGATTCATGAACGCTTCGAGAAGATCCAGGCGATGTTTTCCGACATTTCGGCGCGGGCCCAGGAGAATTTTTCCGGCGCGCGGGTGATTCGGGCGTATGCGCAGGAGGACGCCGAAGTTCGGTTGTTCGAAGGGGCAAACCAGGAGTACATCGCGCGCAGTCTGCCGCTTGCGCGGTTAATGGGATTGCTGTGGCCCACGCTGGAATTGACCCTGGGACTCGCGGTAGTACTGGTGTTGTGGCTAGGGGGACGCGAGGTTTTGGGGCACAGGATGACCGTCGGCGAGTTCGCGGCGTTCCTGACCTACATGGTCCAATTGACATGGCCGGTGATTGCGCTGGGCTGGGTGATCAACATCTTCCAGCGCGGGACAGCTTCGTTGGGGCGGATCAACGAGATCCTGCTGGAAAAGCCGGAGATCGCGGACGACCCTGTCGCTGTCACCTCAGGATCAGAGGCTAAGGAACTACGGGGCGAGATCGAATTCCGCGGGCTGAGTTTTGCCTACAACGGCGCGCTGGTGCTGCACGATGTCAACCTGCACGTTCCGGAAGGAAGCAGCCTGGCAATCGTGGGGCCGACGGGCTCGGGCAAGACGACGCTGGTTAACCTGATACCTCGGGTGTATGACGCCGCTCTGGGCGCGGTGCTGATCGACGGACGGTCGATCCGGGAGTTCCCGATCGAGTTCCTGCGGCGCAACATAGGCTTCGTCCCGCAGGAGACCTTTCTGTTCAGTGACACGGTCCGGGAGAACATTGCGTTCGGGAAGGAAGCCGCGAGCGACGCCGAGGTGCGGGAGGCCGCGGATGCCGCCAACATTGCAGCGGACATCGAGGGTTTTCCTGAGGGCTATCAGACGGTGGTTGGAGAGCGCGGCCTGACATTGTCGGGCGGGCAGAAGCAAAGGACAGCGATTGCCCGGGCGATCATTCGCAATCCTCGGATTCTGATCCTGGATGACGCCCTGTCCAGTGTGGATACGCAAACCGAAGACAAGATTCTGAACCACCTGCGGGAAATCATGAGGGGCCGGACTACGATCTTTATTTCGCACCGCGTATCGACCGTGCGCAATGCAGATCGCATCGCCGTGCTGCATACCGGCCGCATCGTGGAACTAGGCACGCACGATGAACTCATCGCGCGCAACGGGTACTACACCGATCTCTACAACAAGCAGCTTTTGGAGGAGGAATTGGCGGAAGTGTAAGGGAATGCCGATTGGCGATTGACGATTTTGGCTGTGGGTTTGGTGTACTGACCGACGGTTTTGCTTTCACTTTCCCAATCTCAGACGTAGTTCTTCCTCGCTCGTTATGAAGCGCGTTCCCACTGCCGAACTCCTGGACAATGACGCCGGATCGGCGACAGAGGTCGCCGACTCCCTTCTGGACCTGCGATGGTTCAACAAGTGGTTTGGAGGAATCACGACCACCAGGAAGATGATTCAGCAAGTAGCCGGGCGGACCGGACGCAAGAGCCTCTCCTTCCTTGAGGTGGCGGCCGGTTCGGGCTACGTCCCGCATTCGATCCGGAAAGCCTTGAGCAAGCACGGCATCCAGCTTGACGTGACGCTGCTGGATCGCGCGGCATCGCATTTCGGTAACGGAGGCCGATCGGTCGTGGGAGACGCTCTGGCGCTTCCCTTCCGAGATGGGAGTTTTGATCTGGTCGGCTGTGGACTCTTTGCGCACCACTTGTCCCCTGAGCAGTTGGTCCAATTCGTGAACGAAGGACTGCGGGTGAGCCGATGCGCGGTGCTCATCAATGACCTAATTCGGCATCCGGCGCATCTGGCGCTGGTCTACGCTGGGTTGCCACTGTACCGCAGCCGGATTACCCACCATGATGCGCCGGCCTCGGTACTCCAGGCTTACACACCCGACGAAATGCGCGAGATTGTGGGAAGGACGGCGGCAGCAGGAGTGGAGATTGACCGCTCCTATCTGTTTCGGATGGGCGTGATCACGTGGAAGGCGGGGGCTTTGTGAGTCCACGGGATCAGCACCAGTCCCACTACGATCTCATAGTGGTTGGCGGCGGGCCGGGAGGCGCCGCCGCGGCGATCACCGCGGCGCGAACGGGGGCGCGGGTTTTGCTGCTCGAACGGGGACGACTTCCTCGGCAGAAGGTTTGCGGCGAGTTTGTTTCTGGGGAATCGCTGGAACTGCTGGGCGGGCAGTTGGGGGATCGCAGCGGCACCTTGCTTAGGTCGGCCATCCGAATCCCTGAAGGGCGGTTGTTCGTGGATGGGCACACCATCACAACTGCCGTTGATCCGGCGGGAGCAAGTATTTCCCGGTTCGATCTGGACGCGGAACTGTGGCGGGCCGCGGAGGAGGCGGGCGGGTGCGCGCGCTTGCAGACCACAGTGGAGAGCGTGTCTGGGGATGGACCCTTCCGGGTTCGCACCACCACGGACGAGGTTGGGGCCCGCGCCGTTATCAACGCATCGGGGCGGTGGTCGAACCTCGACCGCAAACGCACGACGCGGCCGGGCAAGGCGGAGCCGACTTGGCTGGGGGTGAAGGCGCACTTTTCTGAACGCGAGAGACAGGCCTCGGTGGACCTCTATTTCTTCGAGGGCGGCTATTGCGGAGTGCAGCCCGTTACCGCGGGGGACGACGTCGGTCCACGAAGGATCAACGCCTGCGCGATGGTGCGCTCCGATGTCGCCCACACTCTGCCAGAGGTTTTTGCGCGACATCCTCAGCTTGCGGAGCGCTCCCGCCGGTGGGAGCCAACTATGGAGGCGATTAGCACCTCTCCCCTGGTTTTTGAAAGGCCACATCCCACAGAAGGCCGGGTGTTGCGGGTGGGAGACGCAGCGGGGTTCGTCGATCCGTTTGTAGGAGACGGGATTTCGTTGGCGCTCAGGAGCGGAGTGACCGCGGCGGAGTGCTTGATTCCGTTTTTCAGACTTGAGATTTCGCTCGGAGAAGCAATCGAGCGATACCGTCGAGTGTATGAGCGCCGACTGCTGCCGGTGTTTCAGAGTTCGTCGCGGATTCGCAGGCTGCTGAAGTTACCTCGGCCTTTGCGCCGCACAATTCTTCACTTCCTCGAGGGTGCTCCCGCGGTCACAAGGTATCTAGTGACGGCGACTCGCTAGACCGCGCCCGTCCCTGTAAAGCGGCGCTAGGTCAGGACCCTTGAAAACAAATCGGCGGGAAAATCAGCGTACGACCAGCACTTCGCGGATGTTGTCACGACTCAGGAAGAACTTGATGGAGGCAAAGTCCCGAAAAAGATTTTCGATGTGGCGGTTGTTGAACACACGCTGGAGACGGAATCCGGCTCCGACGGCGCGGTGCACGGCACCGGTCGGTCCGCGGCGAACTTCGCGTTGGGGAACGATGGGCTGCATATCGAGAACGTCGGGACCCATGATGTGGTAGCGGTAGCAAGGAGCATCAGGACCGGCGTCGCGGGTGTGGAAAAAGGCCAGCAACATGCCGCCGGGTTTCAGAACAGACCAAAGACGGCCGACCACGGGCTTGACCAGGCTTTCGTCGAGGTAGTCGGGTAGATTCCAACATAGAACCACGTCGAACTGGGCGGCGGGATAGACGAGGTTGTCCTCGAGAAACTGGCGGCTGTCGAGGGTTACTTGGCCGTGCTCGTCCTTGGTGATCAGAGAGGCATCGGTGGAGGCGGTGAGCAGGTCTTCGCTGTAGATTTTGTGGGAACGCTCGGTGAAGTAGCGGATGTTGGCGGGCGAGGTGGCGCCCAGATCGAGCACACAAAGATTCTCCTGCGTTGACCAGTGCCGGGTCAACTCGCCCAGACCGCTGGAACGGCGGGAAAGCTTGTGACTGCTAGGAGCCGGCGACGAACCCTTGTCTGGTCCGGACGATGAGCCGCGAAACAGTTTCATTTAGCTCTGGAGTACGGTCTAGCCTAGTTCTGAGAAGTCCGACAGCATACCGGGCGCGGCTTGAGTGCGCAAGCCTACCGGCCGGTCTCGCACGCCACGGCGAGAACGTCGCCCAACCCTGCGACCCGGGGTTGCCGATGTGACGATCAAACCGCGGAGGCCCTACTTAGCGCCGTCCTTGCTGATGTCGACTTTGCCTTTGAGATACGCGCCTTCCTCGATGGCAATGCGCTGGGTGGCAATGTCGCCCATTACGATGGCAGACTTGCGCAGCTCCACGCGATCGCTGGCGTGAAGGTTGCCCTCGAGTTTCCCCTGTACGATCACAGCTTTGGCATCGACGTTGGCTTTGATCTGGCCGTTCGGGCCGACGGTGAGATTGTTGCCCTTCAGCAGGATGCTGCCTTCCACCTGGCCGTCGAGATAAAGGTCTTCGCTTCCAGAAAGCTCTCCCTTAATGACGACCGACTTCCCAATATGTGCGAACTCCCCAGTCTTGGGTACATCCATGAGCGCAATCTCCTTGGGCTAGTTGCCGGCGGTTTGCGGAATTTCCGACTGTGCTTCGGCTTGTCTCCGGCCTATCCCTGGCGGCGCAACCGGGGATCCATCTTGGCGGGAACGTACGATTCTAAACCATTCGCATGCAGGGCGTATGCACCTATATCTATCGCCGGCGTGCCCATCGGCAAAAGATGCGAGGATAGGGTGGAGCCGTCGATCAGAACTACCCGCGATTCGGCGGTGCAATTGTTTGAGGGTCGGCACCAGTTCCGATTCGTACAACGGCGGCTGCGCAGAGTTCGTCTAAAGGTACACTACGGTCAGCGGGGTGGATGCATGTGGCGAAATCAGACCGACTGGTGGCGGGTGGTGCTGTTGGCCGGATTGGTGTGGTTCGGCAATCCTTCGCAGTGCGAACAAATGCCAACAATTCCGCCAGGAGAATTCGTTCGCCGTACCGTGTGGAACGAAGCGAAGGCCTCGCAGGATGATTCTGTACCCCACATGTTTCTGTCCCGCAAGGAAACGGAACATGGGTCGCAGACCAAACTCTATTGCGAAACAAAGGACGCCATGGCGGGCATGGCGGTCGCCTACGACGACAAGCCCCTGACGCACGACCAGCAACTGGCGGAAGAAGCGCGCCTGGATCAGTTGATGAGGGATCCCGAAGAACTGAAGAAGAAGCGGGAGCGAGAAAAGGAAGATGCCGAGCGGGTTGGGCGGATCGTCAGAGCTATGCCGGACGCGTTTTTATTCGATTATGACGGGACGCAAGTGGGTTCTGCAGGAGTAGGCAAGGCGGGCGATGAACTGGTGCGGCTTAAGTTTCGACCCAATCCGAAGTACGATCCGCCGACCCGTACCGAGCAAGTACTGCAGGGAATGCAAGGCTACATGCTGATCGAT
>CAZXKO010000075.1:0-49003 GCA_964641665.1 uncultured Acidobacteriaceae bacterium | reverse complement strand
GCGCGTAACGGTCTCCCGCGAGGTGCCGATCATCTGCGAGATCTCTTCGTGGGTCAGCGACAGTTTCAGCCGCGGTTCCTGCTTGGAATCCTCCCCGTTCTTGGAACACCATTCCAGCACCAGCTGGGCCAATTTCTCGCCCGCTGAATGCGACAGTCCCAGCGAGCGTAATTCGTGACAAGTGCTGTTGTACTTCTCACTAAGCAGCTCCGCTACCTTGAAACACGCGTCGACCTGATCCGTCAAAAAGCGCAGAAAGTCCTGACGTTTGACGAAGTTCACCTGGCACGGACCAATCGTCTCAGCGGTCAGTTCGTACGGTTTGCCAGAAACCGTGGCACTGAGGCCCAGCACCTCACCAACCTCAGCGATCCTGAGAATCAGGGTTTTGCCATCGCTCACGCTCATGGAAAGCTTCACCCGCCCCTTGCACAACACAAAAATGCCCCGCGGCGCCTGCCCTTCCAGAAACAAAATTGCCCCCTTGGGATAGGTCGTCGGGTACTTGATGTTTTCAAAAGCCTGTAGCGCCAAGGTGGGCAGGTCGCAAAAGATGCGCTCCGGGCGCATCTTGCAGGTGAGACAACTTTCTATGATGTCCAATCCATATGGTGTGAACACGGACTACCCCCTGTGATTCCACTAACGAGCCAGCCCGAGCATTCTTTGACGCACGCTTGCGGCCATACGACCCAGACTGCTGTGATGGACATCACACAGCCAGTGTCCGCTCCCCAGGAACCCTTAGATGTGACTGTCGGCACACCTCTTGGTGATGTTCCCCCTCAAGGTAAACTTGTCGTCGACCCACTATCAGAACTAGGCCTTTTCGGGCTGCAATCGACGATCGTTTGGGTAATTTCGCGATTCACCAGCAATCGGTATGCGAGGGGGATCGTCTGTGTCTGTTGATAAAATTAGAAGCACAGGAGAATCGTGGCATGGAAAAGCAGAGCGAACGCAATCCGGACCGAGATCCCGCCCTGGCAGCAGCGCATGTTGAAAGTGCTCACCAGATTCTGAAGGCCCTGCAAGAGAAGATTGGAGAACATCCAGAACTCGGCGCGGCCATTCTGAAACTGGAAATGGCACTGAATATTCTGACGATAAAGACTGGCGGGTTGCTGTAGCGGCTTCGGAGGCGCGGACGAACGCGAGACGGTCAGGCGCGCTTCAGGCGTCCCTCCTCGTGGAACAACCTTGGGTGCCACGCTGCTGTGAAACCGGAGGTAGCAAGCCTCTTTTCCTGAGAGTCCACCCGCGAGGGCTTACTTGAGCCTTCTGAATACAGAGAGTTCCGACAAACTGCGAAAAAAATAATAGTAAAGTTACGCCTTGCCATCCTGGGATACGGGAGACTCGCGAACTTCTTGCTCGCATCGGCAACGAATGGGTAGGTCACGAAAGGAACAGTCTGTGTAAAGTTCGCGCTTACCCGTGAAGACATTGGTTGCACGTGAACGCCAGCCGGGAATCGGTAACGCACCTTGTCAGAATTTGGAAAAAATATAGTCGAACTAAAGGGGCGGGCCAAGTCGGCATAAGTCGGATGATCATACGCGACGGGGTCCGATTCGTCCGTCCTTGCACGCCCCGGATCGACGCCCACGCAGGGGGAGCGGCGGTGCCGAGTAGGAGAAAGCCGCCAAGGTCCGCGGAAATGGATATGGCAGCGTTCACAAGTTGAGTAGGGCAGACAGGAAAAAATCACAGCAATGGATTGCCCTCTTGCTTTCGGGCCCAATACCACAGCGCGAGTTCGACCCGGTTGCTAACGCCAATCTTGGCGTAGATGACAGCTAAGTACTCTCTGACGACGTGTTCACCGATCCCGAGGTCAATGGCGATCTCGTGGTTTTTCAATCCCTGCGCAACCAGCTCGATGACCCGCCGCTGACGTCGGCTGGGCGGCCATGCTCCGTCTTGGTCCGACGGCCGCTTCTTGGCTGACAACTTCTCTCCTTGGGAGCGGATTGGTCGAGCTGCTGGGGGGGAAGCGACTATAGCTTGAGGGAGCGCCAGAAAGCAGTCAACCTTCAAACGGATGAGAAGAGGTGAATGAGAGTTTCCCCATAGGCTTGGCATTCCAACGTCGAACCTTTCCGCTGCACGATCCGTCGTTCCTTCCGGTCTGCCAAGCAGCGTTTTGTTTCTCTGCACGTAAGCGTCGCCATTACAGTCGTTGCGGTTGCAGCAAGCACCGACTACGACGAGGTGAGTTGCACGGTTTGACCTACTCCGGTCGTGGCTGGCGAGCGATTCTCGTTATGGCGTTGGTATGATTGCCTGGGTTTGATTCGAGTAGGCGCTCTCGGTACCTGTTGCGTCCACAGCAGTCACGACGTAATAGTAGGTCGCACCTGCCTGGACGGAACTATCGGTGTAAGTTGTGGTCGCGTCCGGCGCTGAATTCAGCACTGCGTAAGGCCCGCCCGACTGGGTTCCCCGATACACGTTGTATCCCACGACTGTTGATGTACTGGCGTTCCAGGAGAGAGCCACGCTATGTTGAGGCGCCGCCGCTCCCGATCCCGTGACGGAGTCGACCACAGTACCGTTGGTGGCGTTACTCGCGAAGGAAATCGTTCCGGCAGCCGTTCCGCTCGTTTGCGGACTGAACCGTACCGAGAACGACGCGCTCTGCCCGGAGGCGAGCGTCAGTGGAAATGACAGACCGTTCAGGGCGAACTCAGAGCTACTCGAACTGCTGGAGTTGACCGTTACGCTGGAACCGCTGGCGGTCAGCGTTCCCGAGAGGCTCTGGCTCGCGCCAACGGTGACACTTCCGAAGGTCATCGTTGTGGGGTTCACAGCCAGTTGTCCTGGGCTCGCGCCACTTCCCGAAAGCGGGATAGACACGGTCGCACTGCTGCCATTCGAGGAGATCACGATCGATCCCGAGGCGGCGCCGCTGGCTTGCGGCGCGAACGCGACGTTGAAAGTCAGGCTCTGTCCCGCATTCAGCGTGGTGGGCACGTTGATGCCGGTGATGGTGAATCCCGCCCCGCTGGCCGTTACCTGCGAAATGTTGACCGTTGACCCGCCTGAGTTGGTCAACGTCTCCGATTTCGTCAGGTTGGCCCCAAGTTGCACGGCGCCAAAATCGATGCTCGCAGGATTCGCGCCTACCATTCCAGGAGTTACCCCAACGCCTGACATTGGCACATTGAGCAGAGAGTTCGTTGCCGTGCTGGTGATCGCTATATTGCCCGTGACGCTTCCGCTTGCCGACGGTGCAAACGTCACCGAGAAGCTCGTACTCTGGCCCGCCGCCAGGGTGACGGGCAGGGTCAGGCCGCTGACGCTGAACCCGGATCCGCTGGCCACCGCCTGGGTCACAGTCACACTCGAACCGGTGCCGTTGGTCAGACTCACCGTCTGGGGTTGGTTCACTCCTACCTGAATATTCCCAAAGTTGAGGCTCGCTGGAGTGGCGGCGAGCGTCGCGGGCGCCACTCCGGCACCCGATAAGGGCAGGTTCACTGCGGGAGCGTTGCTCGCAAAAGCGATATTCCCGGTCGCTGAACCCGCGGCCTGCGGGGCAAACGCCACCGAGAAGTTGACGGTCTGACCGGCAGCGAGAGTCAATGGCAACGTCAGCCCGGTCACGCTGAAGCCCGTACCCGTGGTGGTCGCCTGCGTGACTGTAACGCTAGATCCGCCTGAGTTTGTGAGGGAGGCGGATTGTTTCTGGCTGCTACCTACCTGGATGCTGCCGAATCCGATGCTGGCCGGCGCAACCGTCAGTACCCCGGGCGTGACGCCGTCCCCGGTGAGTGAGATTGTCAACGCGGAACTCGACGCCGAGGACAAGATCGCAATACTCCCATTCGCGCCCCCGGCGGCCTGCGGCGAGAAGCTCACCTGCAAGAGCGCGCTCTGCCCGGCCGCGAGAGCCAAGGGTAGAGTGAGCCCGCTCAGATTGAACCCAGCGCCGGTTGCCGCCGCTTGCGTGACGGTCACGCTGGTGCCACCCGAGTTGGTCAGCGTGGCAGTCTGGGTCTGCGTGGCTCCCACGGTTACGTTCCCGAAATTGATACTGCCAGGAGTCACGCCAACCTGACCCGGCACAATCCCGTCGCCGGTGACCGAGACGGACGCGTTGGTTGGCTTTGTGCTCGATGAAGCTCCAGGCGGCGTCGTGGTAAGGGACGCCGCACCTGTCATCGAGATGCTTCCCTTGGCGACACCCGCCACCGTCGGCGCGAAAACGATGCTGACCGGTGTGTTCTGGCCCGGAGACAGTGTGACTGGCAGCGCCAGCCCGCTCAGACTAAATCCCGCACTACTGGCAGCGGCCTGAGAAATCGTGACCGACGATCCACCCGAATTCGTGAGGGTGGCAGTTTGCGCCTCGCTCTTCCCAACTTGCACGTTCCCAAACGAAACCGAACTCGGACTCACGATGATCTGCCCCGCCGCGACTGCTTTGCCCGAAACCGCGACGGCGTGTTTGTTATTGACGGCCTCATCGGTCATGAGGGAGATCTGGCCGGAAGTCGCTCCTGCGTTCTTCGGGGTAAAGCAAACCGATAAAGCGACGCTCTTCCCGGCAGCCAGCGTCAGCGGCAGGGCGGGTGCAGTCACGTTGAACTCAGAATCGGAAGCCGTCACGGCGGAGATGGTTACGCTGGCGGCTGAAGTGTTGCTGATCGTATCGTTCAGAGTCTGACTGCTCCCGATGACGACCGTGCTGAAGGTCAGGCTCGAGCTCCCTATCCGCAGCGCTCCCGATTGCATGCCGGATGGGTCACCGAACAACTGGCAACCTGCGGTTGCCAACAAGGACAGGATTACAAAACTGGCAGCGACACGATCCCAACGCGATACGAGATCCATCTCGTCCTCATCACATCCCCGGATTCGCGTTCATCCGGTGGGGGAAGTTTGTATGGTCACCCTCGATCACTCGAGCCCGCATGGCACAGGATTCGAGGAATTTTCAGGGCCTACGCGAGCATTCTTATTCAATCAATGGGCGCCGAACAGGTCTCAGAAGTGCAGTGCCTGCAAGTAAATAGGACACGCGTACACTTCGCAAAATTGTTGAATTTTGCAACGCTGGCAGGAAGAGGATCGCGATGGGAAAAGGGAGAAAATCTTGCGGTCAGCAGGTCACATGAAACCTGAGCGCGCCGGAGTCTACTGCGAGCCGAGATGCTTAAGCGCCACCGCAGCAAAGGGAGAACATCACCCCTCGCGCATTGAACAGAATTGCGGGCTAGGACTCTCGCTCCCTAGCCCGCCGGTTCCTTAACTTACGAAGCGTGCAAATCCCTTCGCACCAGCGCCGAATCGAGGAAGAATCCCAGTCCAAGCGTGAACGGGATCGCTCCAAAGGAAGCCGCCACCCAGGCGTCGGGTTCCACGCGTGCGATCAGCGCGAACGTAGTAATAAACCCGACTGCCGTTGCTACCAGCAGAATCCCCGCGCGGCGCGAACGCGCGGCCTGGGACAACTCTGGTTCCATCGGGACACTTACGCCCCGGGCAATCGCCGCCAGCCGCTCTTCGGTGCGCAGTTTGTTGACGCGATAATACGTGTAGAGTGCCATTCCCGCAGTGGGAATTCCAAAAAGCATGACCACAGCTGCCAGTCCCACGATGTCGCCCATATCGGCTCCTCTGCGGCGCCTCACAGGCGCCGTGACAGGTCGAAACTCACTGTCTGTTTGGAAGTACGAAGGCTTATCTCAAAAAGTTCCGGTCTGCGCCTCGATTGGAAAGCTGCCGCCCCGTGGCCTTCCCGGGTCCCCATCCCGACGCGCGAAACCCCTTTGAATTCACTGTCTTTGCATAAATCTCTTTGATGGACGTCATCATCTCTTTTTATTGGCGGCCCCAAGCGGCGACACGATACCCTTGTCCGTTCACAACCAGCCGGCCAAGTTTCCAGTTGGACCACTATTGCTCAAATTCAAGGAGACTCATGTTGAACGACCTGCGGAATTTCCTGGCTCTTCCGTATTCCGAACTCGAAGAATTGAACCTGAAGGCTAAAGAACAGCGCAAGAACCGGGTCGCCGTCCACAAGATTCAGGAAGAACGCCTGAAATACCTGACCGACGAGAAGCGCATCAAGGCCGTGACCGTCCTCTTCAGCGACCTCGAGGGCCGGTTGCACATGCTCGACTACGACAAGAAGTTTCTGCTCAAGAGTTGGGACAACCTGACCTTCGATGGCTCTTCCATCCGCGGCTTCACGGCTCAGCGCGAAAGCGACCTGCGCCTGGGGATTGACTGGCCTGCGTTCTACTGGGGTCCGGCGGACTTCTTCGGAGGCGGCAAGGTGCTGGTCTTCGGCGAAGTCATCGACAAGGGTGGCGAACCTTACTCCGCCGACATCCGCGGCGTTCTCAAGGGGTATGCGCAGAAGCTGTATGACAAAGAGGGCTATACTCTGAACGCCGCCAACGAGATTGAGGGCTTCATCTTCAAAGGGCCCGATGCCGAGAGGCACTACCACGAGACGGGGAAGTTCGAGTACGTCAACACCGGCGGTTATTACCACTCGCTGCCCGGCGATCTGCTGCGTACGTTCATTGACACGACGGCCGAAGTGCAGCGCGCCATGGGCTTCCAAAACGAAAAAGACCATCCCGAGGTGGCGCCTTCGCAGTTTGAGATCAACTACGGATACGGCGAAGTCGTCGCCGCCGCCGACCAGATTCAGCTCTACAAGCTCATCTGCCGTGAGGTTGCAACCAAGATGGGTCTGACGGCCTCGTTCCTACCCAAGCCCGTCGTCGGCGTAAACGGCAGCGGCATGCACACCAACGTTTCCATCAGCGATGGCGGCAAAAACCTGTTCTGGGATCCGAAGGGCGAAGAGAAACTCAGCAAGCTCGGCTACGCCTTTATCGACCGCATCCTGACCCATGGCAACGACATCTGTCTCCTGCTCAACGCTAGCGTGAATGCGTTTCGCCGCCTGGATCCGCATTTTGAAGCGCCCAACCAGCTCAAGGCCTCGCCGACCGACCGCGGCTCCATGATTCGCATCCCGATCGGCAACGACAAGAGCATGCGGGTGGAAGTCCGCTCGGTCAGTCCCGATGCAAGTCCCTACATGGTCATGTACGCGGTCTTCAAGACCGGCCTCGATGGAGAAACCGCCAAGATCAAGAACCTTCGCCAGGCCGAACGCTACCTGCCCGACAACATCTATGACGCAATCGACAACTTCCGCAAATCGAAGTGGACGACCGACCTTCTGGGTGAGGACGTCAAAGGCCGCTACGCCGACCTCAAGCAGGCAGCTGCCGATCGTTGTCCGCGCGCCCTGGGGACGTTCGTAAAAGCCCCCGAGGTGCAATATCACCACGAGGTCTACAACCAGTTCCTCTGGAACCTGTTCTAGAGCGACCGGAGCGTGGAAAAGCCCCGGCGAAAATGCCGGGGCTTTTGCTTTTAGGCGGTTGTGGGAAACCGCATTCTTGCCTGCGATGACTGAGACGAACCTCACCCCGAACTGTCGTCTTGAGCGCAGTGAGGCGTCAGAGGAACGGAGTCGAAAGACCCCATACCCCTCTGCGACACCCACAGCCCGCGGATCTCTCTACCACTCACAATTTGGAAATCGGGGGCACACGGTGCATATCAAGCACACCTTCAGGGCGTCCCCTCAAACACCTCCGCCCGTTGCCGAATCGAATCGAGATCATATTCCTTCGTAATCGAGCCGTTCTCAAACACGGTCACTAGCCGGTCCTCGTTATTCAGCGCATCGCTTGCAACGTTTTCCATGGTATGAAACTCGCCGTGTTCGGGCTCGACCAGCGCCAGCCGCCCATGCTTCGAGTTCTTGCCCGGGTCAGTAATCGGATCCTTGAACACCGGACTCCACTGCCCGTCGATCTGCGCAGCCGAGCATTTGAAGGCGAACTTCTGCGTGTCGCGATTCAACTGCTGCAGCAGCGCGCCGCCCATGCCGAAAGCAATATTGTCAGCGCTCCAGCCATGAAACTTGGCCAGCTGATACAGCATGTTCTGAATGGTAAACATGTTCACGCCGTCGCCTTGAATCACGCGCACCCACGGCGGAAGCACGCGGTACCCCTTGGCGTTGGTTTCATACCCGAACTTCTCTCCCAAGATCTCGAACACCTTGGTGAGGACGTTAATCGGATCTCCCGAATCAGGCCGGATAACCAGAGTCCCCTGGCGATGCAGTAGGTCCGGCTTCAGCAATTCGCCCCACAGCTTCTGGCAGGCGTTATAAATGTTGTAACTGTCGGAAACGCAAGCGACCAACCCATCCGGATACGCCGTCAACATGTTCCGGTAAGCGTCCGCTTCGTGATCCTTTCCCCATGCCGTAATCGTCGAATGTTCGGAAGCTGGGATGGAGAACCCAGGCATTCCCTTGGTGTGATAGAAGTCCTGCAGCAGGACGATTCCAGCCACCGTGTCCGACCCCATGAAGTTCACCAGGTGTCCGGCGCCACCGATGGCCGCCGTTTCCTCCGAACTTACGCCGCGGTACCCGAAGTCGTGCAGCTTGAAAGGCAGCAGCGACGGATCTCCCGTTCGCTCCAGAAAGCCCTTGATGATCTTCTTGATTTCCCGCGAAAGCGTGGCCACCGTGGTCGGGTACCAGACTTTCATCAACAACGTCTCCAGGTAATTTGTCAGCCAGTGAAACTCCGGGTCGGTGTTCTCGATCGTCACCAGGACGTTGAGGGTCGGAACCACGGTCCCCTCCGGCACCGCCTTGATCCGGACGGGCAACCGGCCGCCGTGCTTCTCCAGCAGCCGAGTCCAACCGTCCCGGTTGAACAGGTCTTGTCCGAAATGTTGCCGGCAGAATTCGTCCGCACGCTGAATGTCGGGCTTAGTGAAGACGGCTCCCTGCAGGTACGTCTTCAGGTAGTACTGCAGCCCGAAAAATACGGTGGCTGGAAACATGCCGCCTCGCGATTCCAGGTATGAGTAGATCGCGGTCGTCTGCGGCGGATACTGCTTCCAGTGCGTGAATTTGTAGCTATCGGTTCTGAGCAGGAAGTTCATACGTGGCCCTTTCCTCGAGATGCTTGCCTTCTCCCTTTTCGACTCGGTCCAAGAGCGTCACGAGCAGCGGCCGGTGTGCGTAGACGATGTCTCCGACGTCCAGAGCGTGGTTCAGCCGGAACCAGCGCAGCTCTTCGATGTCGTCATCCGGCTGGATCGCGCCGTACATGTACTCCGCGACGAACAGTGTGGTGACGATTTTGTCGACTTCATGGCGGTAGCGCCAGTCGTCCACCAGAAAGCAGCCCGCGTACACCGGACGAGAAATCTCGATGTGAGCTTCTTCCATCACCTCGCGGCGAGCCGCCGCTTCCAGGCTCGCATCGGTCGGGTCCACGAAGCCTCCGATCAGCCGGTACCCCTTCTCTCCCGGCTTCCGAGCCAGCAGGATTTCTGTCTCCCCGCCTTCCACCGTTCGCGTCACCGCAACGTCGACTGTCGGCAACGCCTGCGGATATCGGTTGTAGGCGGCATAGACGACACCCGCGCGCCAGTCCGTACTGCTCCGCACTTCGAGCGACGCGCTCTTGCGCTCCGAGCTGCCCGAGAATACCCGGTACGACGAGGGCTCCACTTCCTGGCAGGAAAACTGGCCGTGATAATAAGGAATAAGGCTGTCCCGCCCGCCATACAGCGTGATCGTGCCCACCGGGAACACCTCCCGCACGCGGCGATCAAGTTCTCTCGACCATTCCTCGTCATCCGCGCAATCCATTAAGGGGACGATCGGAATCTCGGGGTAGTGCGCGTTGATCATCAGCTTGCGCGCTTGAAAATCGAGGGGATTCCGCCGCGTCACCAGGGTCGGCGAACAGCCTAACACCAGCAGAAATTTCTTGTGCCAGGCCGCCACCCTCTCGATCAGCTCCCCGTGTCCCTCGTGCAGGTCGGGCACCTGGAAGCGCCCCACGAGAACCCCCATATCCGTCCGGGATTTCAGGCTGTCATCCATTGAGAACCTCCGTGCGGCTTCGTTAAGTGTCTATTATACACTTATATAGTGTATGTGATACACTCTGTCAAGAGGAAAGACAGCCCGGAGGACGTGGGGGGCGTAACTCCATGAAAACACATACGATTCAGGTGACGGTCGATCTCGTGATCCTCACCATCCAGGAGCAGCAACTGCGCGTGCTGCTGGTGAAGCGCGGCGTGCGCCCGTTTGAAGGCGAGTTTGCCCTGCCCGGTGGCTTTGTGCGGGAAGATGAATCCCTGGAAGAAGCGGCGGCGCGCGAACTGGAAGAAGAGACCGGGACGAAAAACATTTTTCTGGAGCAACTGTACTCGTTCGGCGACCCGAAACGAGATCCGCGGGGACGGGTAGTCACGATTGCGTACTACGCGCTCATCTCGCCCGACCGCGCGCAGCTCGCAGCCGGCAGCGACGCCGCCTCAGCTGCGTGGTATCCGGTGGCCAAAGTCCCGAAGCTGGCCTTTGATCACCAGAACATCCTCGACGTCGCGTTAAGTCGCTTGCGCGGAAAACTCGAATACACCACCGTCGGATTCGAGTTACTACCGAAAAAATTTACTCTCTCCGATCTTCAGCAGATGTACGAAGTGATTCTGAACAAATCTCTCGACAAAAGAAATTTCCGGCGCAAGGTACTGGCCATGGGAATTCTGCACCCCCTCAAGGAATGGCAACAAACGGGCCGGAAACCGGCGAGACTGTATTCCTTCGTTCCGCAGAGTTAAGGGATGCCGGTCAGCCTCCGCCACGCGAGCTCGGAATCTTTCCCCGACCCGTCCCCTGACAACTCGATCGGAATGCGGCCTTTGTCGCACCAGGACGTGACCTTGACGATGGCTGAGACCTCCGAGGGTCACGCGGCCTTGGCGGATTTTGGCACCACCTGCTGAATTTCCAGCGGTAGGTGCGCGTCCATCAGTGAAGCACCCCCGTCTACATCGATCAGCTGTCCCGTGATCCAGTTCGCCTCCTCCGAGCAGAGCAGGGCAACCGCGTTCCCGACATCCGCTGGCGTTCCCAAGCGGCCCATCGGCGTCCACCCACCCTTGTGCCAATCACGGATTCCGTCCTGAACGGCTGAAGGCAAGCTATTGAGAACGCTATCCTCGATCCAGCCAGGGCTAATTGTGTTCACGGTGATTCCGCGCCCTGCGAGCGCGACGGCGAAGTAGCGGGTCAGAACTTCCATTGCCGCCTTCGCGGCTCCCATGGCCACCCACGGCTGCCAGCTTCCGAATCGCCCGCCTGGCGCAAAGGTAATAGCAATAATCCTGCCCCCCTCGTGCATCAGCCGTGCCGACTCTCGGACGCCGACCAAAAATGCCTTAGCTTGCGAATCCACGGCGGTGTCCCACTTGTCCAGCGTGATCTCCATCGGCGACTGATAAAAAGTCGCCGCCTCCGTTCGAGCGTTGCTCACAAAGATATCGAGCGCGCCGAATTCCGATTCCACCTGCTTGAAAATCCGGCTGACCTCTTCAGGGTGACAAACATCGGCTTGAATCAGAATGCCGTCCGACCCGCACTCGCGGATTTTCGCAAGAGTATTCTTGGCGGCTTCTTCATTCCGATAGTAGTGAACGGCTACGCGGACACCGCTTTCGGCCAACTTCAGCGCGATGCCCCTGCCGATTCCCCGCGAACTGCCGGTAACCAGCGCGTGTTTCCCTTTTAGCGTCATAAAGTACCTCCCGCTAGGGGCGGATTTTACTCCTGAGGGCAGGGAAAAAAGCACCGACTCGGCAGGACCCGGAATCCTTACGCTTGGGGAGCAAGCTCTAATTTGGGGAGGTCCATCATGCCATCATCCACCACTAGCGAGAAGCGCACTTCGGTGCGCGGCCTTGGCGAAATTGCGTTCCGCGTCAAGAATCTGGACGCCATGCAGAAGTTCTATGAGGAAGTCATCGGTTTGCCGTTAATGACCCGAGTTCCAGACTGCGCGTTCTTCAAGATTGCCGACGGCTACGACGGCCACACTCAAGTGCTCGCCCTCTTCGACCGCGCACACAGCCCCGGTTATCGTGGGCCAGACGCAGCAACCTCCACGATTGACCATATCGCGTTCGAGATAGCTCTCACGGATTTCGCAGGCGAACGGAAGAGACTGGAGGCGTTGGGGCTTCAAGTGGAAACCGCCGAACACGCATGGGTACACTGGCGCTCGCTCTATTTGAGGGATCCGGAGGGTAACCAAGTGGAGCTGGTCTGCTACGATGAAAGTGTGTAGGAAGCGAATGTCCCGGTTTTTTCGCCCGTACTGATTGCGAACTAGACCATTGGCAGTCGCTTTCGGAGCGCGATATGCCGTGGCAACGACGGTCCGATTCATTGAGAAATTGACCCGAAATGAGCACTGGCCGCCGGGAGTCATGGATTGGAATGGTGGCTTTGAATGACACCTCCCAGCGGCTTTTGACCGCTGAGAGTGCATGCAGTGTCTTAACCGGCTCCTTAAGTGAGCCCTCTACGCGTTCTGGAAGTACTCTCCGGGAAGCGCAACCATCGTGTTTCGGGTCGCACCTGCGCGCGCAGCCGTTGCGAGGCTGTTGACGTCTCTCTCAGGCCTTTGCACGCCCGCGAGATGTGTGTTGGCGTCCTTCAGTTCGATGCGCAGACCCAGAGTCCGCTCCAGCTGTCGAACATCCACCCGCTGGTGGTGTTCGAAGAGCGTCGAGGCCAGGCCTTGTTCACCGGCACGGCCGGTACGGCCCACGCGGTGGATGAAGTCCTCGGCCAGTTGCGGCAAGTCGTAGTTGATCACGTGCGCGATGTCCTGCACGTGAATTCCACGCGAAGCCAGGTCGGTCGCGACCAGAATCCGCACCCGGCCTTGCTGAAACGCGGTCAGCGCGGCCGTCCGTTGCGACTGCGAGCGATCCCCGTGAATCATCGCCGCTGAGTAGCCCTCGCGGCTCAAGCGCTGCGCCAGACGTTCCGTCGCCCGCTTGGTACGCGCAAACACCAGGCACCGTCCGGTTTCTTTCGCCAGCAACTTCTGGAGAACGTCCAGTTTCTCGCCCGCGGAAACCTCAAAGCCCTGAATCCGCACATTCTCGGACGGTTTCAGAACCGATCCGAGCGCCACCCGCACCGGCGTCCGCATGTGGTCGGTCACCAGATGCGCAACCGATGCTTCCAGCGTCGCTGAGAAGCACATGGTCTGGCGGTTTTTCGGCAGCCCGCCCACAATGCGCCGTACGGCAGGGATGAACCCCATGTCCATCATGCGATCGGCTTCATCGAGCACCAGCAATCGCAACGCGCGGAAGTCGACCAGCCGCCGGTCGAGAAAATCTTCTAGGCGCCCTGGGGTCGCAACCACCAGTCGCGCTCCGCGCCGGATAGATTGAATCTGTTGTTTTTCCGAGAGGCCTCCGACCACGATGGCCGCCTCAGGAAGTTTCGTGCCCCGCAGGGCGTTGAATTGTTCCGCGACTTGCATCGCAAGTTCGCGCGTCGGAACCAGCACGAGTGCGTGGATTCCTGCCGTGTTGCTCTGGAGCAATTGCTCCATCATCGGAAGCAGGAACGCCAACGTCTTGCCGGTGCCCGTCTGGGCGGTGGCCAGGACGTCTTTGCCCTGGAGTGCGGGCGGAATTGCTGCCGCCTGCACGGGTGTAGGAATGGAAAAACCAAGCGTCGCCATGCGCTCCTGTAAATAGGAACACAAAGGCAACTCTGTGAAATGTGTCAAAAGATATTTTCTTTCTGTCTGGAGGAATTGATCGCGGCGCGCACCCGGTTCGCCGGGCGGACACAACAATTCGTGTTGGCCAGTCGTTCGATTTACGCTGAAGACTTACGGAGGGGACTGCCGGCGGGAATCCTTAGATCAATTCCTGAACCCAGAAGAACCGCACCACACAACCGTGGTATCAAGCGCAAACACAGTGTACCACATCCGGTCGAGCGTGCCCGATTACCGAAGTTTGGACGCGGGCCCTGTGCTCGTGGACTCGTTCGCCGCGGATAAGCGCTGCTTCTCGCGCCGGCTCCAGCGGAGTTCGTCCAGCAACTGCAGATCGTTGCCCACAACCGTCGGAGAAATCCGGGCGCTCCGGCGCAATTCCTCATGCAGCCGGACCAGCAGCAACTGGCGTGCGACCTCGGGTGATTCGGATTCGCTGACAATGTTTTCTCGCGTCACGCCGACTTCCACCGGATTGTCGCCTAAACGCAGCCGCAGGATCGGCCGCCCGGCCTCGTCAAGTTCAGGCTCTGCTGTCGCTTCAAGCCGCGGCCACTTCACGGTCTCCGGTCGTGCATCGTCCTCTTCGATCGCACGGCTGAGCAGGTCCAGCCGGCTCTGGTACTCACGCCGCTGTTCCGCGCTCATCGGCGGCTCAAGATCGCGGCTGGGATCAAACACCAGCGCGTGCCGCCCCGGATCGAAACCTCCGCCGGTTAAGTACGCCGCCGCAAAGCAGCCCACAATCGCCGGGTGCCACACCAGCAGCGGCACCATGTACTTCTTCGCCTTGAACGCCGACTCCACTACGCCGCGCACCTGCTTGCTGCGCTTGATCGTGCCCGGAACCTGCGGGATCACGTAGTTTGTGTATTCGAGCCGCTTGTGGTGCTTGCTGTAGCGCACCAGGCACTTCGCAATCTGCTTCGGCGTGGTCACGCCAAAGTCGGCGATCACGTTGCGGTGCAGCGCTCCCGGGTAATAGAAGTTGATAATGCCGCGCACGAAATCCGCGCAGTTCGCCGACAGCAGCTTGTATGCTCCCTTGTTCGGGCCTGCGTTAAACAGACGGATCAGTTCATCGTCTTTTTCCGCGCTGGTTTCGATCTCAAACGCGTAGATCGTCCGGTCATACGCGGCCCCGACCAACTGGATCCACGGCCCCTCGGGTGTCTCCCCGTTATTCACATCCGGGATGACCTCGTGCAGGTACTTCCGGCGATAGCGGTCACGCAGGAACGCCTCCAACTTTGGATCCGCGTAGAGCGGCACCTTCTCCGGCGAGTCGACCGCATATAGATAAGGAATGAGCGGCACCGCCAGCCAGTCGTATCCCGCAATCCCGTGGTAGCGGCTCAGCACCACGCCCTGCTCGCCGGGCTCGCAGCGGCGGAGCAACACCGGCGACTCGGCGCAGACCCGGCTCAGGTACACGGCAGTGTGGCCGGTCCCGGCGAAGGTTCCGTCGTAACTGTAGGGCTCTTCGAGCAGCAGCGTCGCCCCCGCATGGGCGCGCACACTGCTCCCGACCACTAGTAAGAGCGCCGCAATCAGCCTGCGTCCCGTCATACTCATTTGAAACTCACCGTCACGACAAAAGTTTCCCCTCTGCGGGGACTGAGCACACTCCTCGGGTGCTCCCCACCGCTTAAGTTTGACTTCCTTAGGTAAGTAGCCTCAAGTAACGGAAGGGTTGTATTTTGTGGCAGTTCGGGGCGTCCGGGCTTGGAACTTTTGGCATATTGTCGTGAGGATGCCGGCTGGGCAGAGGGCAGTTAACTCATTCTCAATGATGGACTTAAATTGATTTGCACGGACACTTCTAAGGGAAAGACCTTACCGCACCATCCACTCCGTCAGTGCATGGGTTCCGCTGAGGGCGGATCCGTAGGTCAGAACCAAGATGAATAACCCGCCCACTAGTGGCAGGGCGAGGCGCCACGTCACGGGCCATGGGGTCCCGCGGCGGGGTTCCTCCCAATTCAGCAGGCGCGCGACCCGCTGATTGACCGCTCCCGCATTTTGCACCAGCGCGCTCGTCAGCGCGGCGCTCGCCTGCACCGGGGCAAACCGC
Source organism: uncultured Acidobacteriaceae bacterium (assembly GCA_964641665.1). Lineage (GTDB taxonomy): Bacteria > Acidobacteriota > Terriglobia > Terriglobales > Acidobacteriaceae > Gp1-AA133. The sequence goes on along the minus strand of CAZXKO010000075.1, from coordinate 33,256 downwards.
GACAGCTTAATCAGAGCAGAAGCAAGATCGAGGGCATCGTCCGCACACCGGACTGCGCTGTCGTCGGCCGCTATCTCCGCAGCATCGGCCCAGGCCGCCTCCAGCGTTGCCATGCCCGGAAAGCCGCACACATGAAAAAGGAGCTTCTTTAAGTTGTCGCGACGGTGAACGTGCGCGAGTTCGTGCTTCATTGCAATCTCAAGTTCCGTCGCGCTCAAAACCGCGGAGGCAGCATCGGACACCAGCACTCGCGGCGAGCACACTCCGGCCACTGTCAGAGCTGGAACGGCTGGACGAATGCGGAAGACGGGCACCGGTTCGACGGCAAGCGTCGTGGCTTCCGCCGACCAGCCCGCAACAGTACGGGAAGTTCTGGCATGCGCAGTCGCGGCATTCCACGCGCCCGTGGCAAACAGCGCCAGGCAACAGACTCCCAGGAAAAGCGGCACCTCGCCCACCGGTTCCGACGAAACCCGCGGCTCCAGCAACAAGAACGATGGCACCACGAACGCCACCGTGGCCACCATCGCCGCCGCAAACGGCAGCGCTCGCAACACCAGCAGGCCACCCGCAACGGCTCGCGAGGAAAGATGACCGAACCCGCGCAGCGCCAGCCGCCATCCGCGCAAGACAGCCAACGACGACAGACAATAGAAAGCCAGGAAAAACGCCAGCGACACGCCCACACAGCGCAGGGCGAACATTACGGCGTCTCCCGTTTGCTCAGCTCGCGCCGCTTTTGCTCGACAAGATCCTGCAGTTCGTCGAGTAACTGGACATCGTGTTCGGAGACGGCCTCCACCAGATAAGACAGCGGCAGCGAAGAAGCCGCACCGGACTCGAGCAACTGCCGGATCGCCTGTCCAGCCGCGGACCGCTGCATCTCCTCCTCGGTCACGCTTGCCGCATAGCGGAACGCCCGGCCATCTGGCTCGCGGCGCAGCAGATGCTTCTTGTACAGCCGGTCCAGTGTTGTCATCACCGTGGTGTAGGCAAAGTTCAGGTGAGCTTCCTGCAGCAATTCGCGCACGGTGGCATTCCCGCGCGACCAGATTTCCCGCAGCAGGCGCTGCTCGAGCGGTCCCAGTCGCGCGAGCGACGGCTCGCTGGAACGAAAGAAACGATTCACATTCCCCCCACCGGATCGGCGGAATTCTACCCCAAAGGGGGCGCGAGCCGTACTTCGTTTTCCTGGTGCTTCCAGGCCCCCCTCCCCATCGGCCGCTCGCAACTGAAAAAAGCCCGATCACGTGCCGTGGGTTGCAATCTCTCCGCCCGACAGAGACAATCGCAACATGAAGAACACGTCGGATGCGTCCCAGCCTGCTTCCGGAGCCGCCGATCCCTTTCAGCCCGGCACCATGGTGGTGGTCACGCTGGCCAATCCACGGGAAAAGTTCTGGGGAGCGATCCTCGCCCTGAACGCGGAAGGCTTGAGCCTGCGCGGCATCGAGCTCGCGTCGTTCGAGGACCTGGTGGCGTTAGTCAAGGACGGAGAGCCGTTCTCGCTCGGCGTCGTCTTCTTCCCCATGCACCGGGTGGAAAGGATGGAGCTCGATCTGCCCGACGGGAGCATCCCGTCGCTGTCGCAGCGCTTCACCGCCAAGACTGGACTGGACCCCGCGACCATGCTCTCCGCGCACGCGGGCGCACCGGAGCGGGCATGAAGGCCTCGCAACTGCTGACCGCCCCCAACCAGCTCACGCTGCTGCGCATGCTGTTTCTACCCTTCATCGTGATCAGCCTGGTCGACCGGCACTATCTCATGGCGCTGGTTCTGTTCGTGCTCGCCGGACTGAGCGACGGACTCGACGGACTGCTCGCGCGTCGCCTCCACCAGCAGACCTTGCTCGGGCAGTATCTCGACCCGATTGCGGACAAGCTTCTGCTCAGCACGCTGTTCCTGGTGCTCTCGATCCTGCACAAGATTCCGTGGAAGTACACGGTGATGGTCTTCAGCCGCGACATGGCGATCCTGGCCACCAGCGCGGTGCTCTATACCATAGCGGGCCTGCGGAATTTCCGCCCCAGCATTTTCGGAAAGGCCAACACCTGCGCGCAGATCTCGGCTGTCTTCTTCGTGCTGTTGTTTGAAGTGGAGCGTCTGCGCCCCATCTGGGTGGCGCGCACCGTGCTGTTGTGGGCGACGTTCGCCTTCACCGCGATCTCCTGGGTGCACTACGCCTTCGTGGTGCAGATGCGCTTGCGCGCCCAGCACGAAGCCGCGCACGGTCCGCAGCCCACGCCGAACAAGCAGGTGGCGTAAGTCGGGAATGGGAAGACGGCACGCGTTCCTCGAGCTCGCGAAAGTCGATTGGGGCAGAATTTCACGATGTTCCAGGTGGAACACTTTTGCTTTTTCGTCGTTCGTAAATTAGCTTGTAGATAACATACAACGCGGAGATGCTTGGTGGGCAAGAAGTTAGCCGTGACTTTCTAAGCGGCCCGCTTCCCCGCTTATCACAAGTCTTCGCTTTGCGCGGCAAAGTGGAGACTTCACCCAGGTTAGCGCCCAAAACCATGGTACGAAGCTGGCACCGGGGCCGCGCCCTTGGGCACCTCCTTAAGGATCGTGGCCGGGACCGCCGGCCCACCCGCACTCTTTCCACAGCTTTTCCCAGTTCCACATCCCGTACCCCACCTCCTGCGGCAACGGGAATCCGAGCTGATGCGCGAGCATGCACACCTGACCGCGATGGTGGGCTTCGTGAGCAAGCATGTAGCACAGCATTTCCGCGCCGACCGGCCAGGGCCGGGCCCAGCCGTCCCGGCGAAACATCTCGACACGGCCTCCACCGCCGCCGAGCGCTTCGGCGAGCATCTCCGCGCATCGAGCGGCGCTCTCGGCCAATCCCGCGCGGGCCTGCTGCGGCGTGCAGTGCGCGCGGTTGAGCTGTCGTGGAACCTTCAGGTGCGGAGCCGTAAGCCGGACCCACTTGGTGCGGACATTGTGTATGTGGGTGAAGATCGCCGCGATGTTGCGGGCCTTGCCAGGCGGCTTGGCTCTCCACGCGGCAGGGTCAAGATGTTCGATAAGAATCTGGTTGATGCGATCACTGGCGGCAAAGATCTGGACGGCGGCCCGGCCGAGTTGCGTGTGAACCTTGGGTAGACGCGTGGTCACGGCTCTCGACTCCTCGACCTATGATACTTCCTGGCGGTCGGCCTGCTGCCGAGGTCAGGCGGGCAGCCGGAGAGCCCGATTCGGCTCGCAGCATCGTAACCCCACGAATGAATGGACGCCCCCGAGATCACGCACGCCGCTCACTTCACCCGCCTCCACCTTTATGGTGCCGCCTCCACCTTCAAGTTGGAGAAATAGGCGTCCCTTCTGATCCTGGTCCACAGCGCAATCTTCCCGTGACCCTCGCCCAGCTTGAGGTCATTCACAATCAGACATGGCTGGGTCGCACCGTTCACGAAGAGCCGCGCTCTGGTACCCGAGACCTCGACCCTCAGTTTGGTCCAGCCTCCCGGCTGCGCGAAGAAAACCCTGGGGTGTACGAGTCCTATGTTGACTTCGAGCCCGCAATACGAATCCATTCCCGATTTCCCCTGGAACCGGAGATGGTTTCCCTTTTCTGGTCCCGAATGCGGAACGACACACCAATCATGCCTTTAAAACCACGTTCGTCCTCGGCGGTGGAGTAGCCCCGGCGTCGAGCGCCGGCAACATCGAGTTCGATGGCGCCGTCTCTGAAATCGGAATCGGCCAGGACCGCCATCAGCTCTTCATTCTGAGCATGCTCATGGCCCGGCAATGGAACGAGTTTCAGAGCATGGCGTCCACGATACTCAATGATACTCAATCCACTTCATGTCGGCGTTGACAAGGTCGAATTTGGTGGCGCTATCGAGCGTAATCGCTCCACCGGACAGCTTCGCAGCCTGCCCGGCAGAAAACACCACCGTCGAGAAAAGAGGAAGCGACAGGGACAAGAACGAAGCGACTTTGTTCATACGTATCCTCCCCGTGCGATCCGGTCCGGACCCTGCCCGAACCAGGACGCGCAAATCCGGGTCGCGGCTGAACCAGGTTTGACCACGGCCATTTAGACGGAGGAGGACGAGAAAAGTTTTCCGGTCAAAAACACCTTCGGCCCTGGGGCACACTACGGGGACTCACCCAGTTCGAACGATCGCGAGCTTAGAAATACGGTCCCTGATCAAGGCGGACACCTCACTGCAGCTTGTCAGAAACTCCTCGAAATTCGTTTGACCGCGCCCGTACCAATCGTGACCGAAGGTCTCTGGCCCAGAAATTCGCAGGTCCACAATTTCCGCATTCGCTTTTCTCAGGCATGCGCCCAGTTGCTCATAGATGTTGGGAGGGTAAAACGCGCTCCGATGTTTCGAGCAGAGCGTTGTAGGCTTTCTGCAAAGCATTGATTTGTTCCGTCAACCGTTCCAGTCGGACCGCGGGTGATTCGGCGGCGGGTCCCACCCTCATCTGAGGGCGCAAGCCGGCCATCTGCAACTTCACTTCGGCGAGCTTGGCAAAGACCGCCTTCAGCGCTTCGAACTCGGTTTCGAAGTGCACTTGCGTGACCAGGATGGTCTTATCGATGTCCGCCTTCAGAAGCAGCTTGGACTGCTCTAACTGGGATTTGTACTCTTCGAGTTGCTTGCCGTACTCCGCTTTCAAGATCTCGAGTTCGGTGTGATGCAGCGCTATTTTGTTTTGCAAGCGGCGTTTCCCGAGCCACCCCACAAGACCCGCGACGGCGGGAGTGTTGATGGCAGCGCTGACGACGACCGTAATCCAATCCACCGACATAAGCGCACCTCTGTTGGCGGTATTGTAGGCGGAAAGGCAACGGTAAACGGACATGTCTAAATGGAGAACCTCGCTCCGTTCGGAACGTTGCAGGACGCGGCATGAAGGGAGAACCCCTCCCTCTTCGAGCACAATCCCGACCTGAGGTTGAGTGCCGGAATCGAGACGCGAACCTGGCCTGGAGAGCCCGGCACCCACGGGAGATTCGGGGAATCAATGGCAGCCCATGACCCACCCGCCGAGTCTTGATGAGGGTCACTGAGTGTTGCAACAGCAACGCACAATTTTGGAACGTTTTGGAATACGCAACCGTGAAGTTTCTAATCTTCTCGAAGGGCATCCCACCAGCTGGTGGAACATGGGGTGCTGCTAACGGTTCTTAACGTGCAGATTTGGAGAGCACAAGACTCTCACTCTCAGCCAAGCGCCGAATCGCAAGCCGAATGACGTGAATCATACCGAGCCCGAGTTTCTCTTGCAGGGAGTCGATGAGGCGCAGGTCCGAGTCGGTGAAGCGAACGGTCGTAGGCTTGAGTTTCTTGTTCTTCATGGCCGTTAATTCTTGCATCAATGACGATTGGCCGCCGTCGCCCAAGAGCAGAGAGGATGCTGGAAGACAGCTTAGAGATATCTCTGAGATATCGCATTGCGAAGAATATTTGGTGAGCATTGCGTCACAATCCCAAAAGCGATGTACAAAATACCTGATATCCGAGAGAGCATACCTCCCCCAAGTGCAAGTAGCCTGCACACTGGATGCAGGGGCGGTCCAATCTCGATTCGACGACCTCCCCTGCCCTCCTCCAAATCGGAAATGGCCCGTTCGTGTCATTCCCACACAGAATTAGAACGATTAAACTAACGGGAACCTTACGTTGAGGAACAGCAAGGTCCGTCGGAACGCTCTTCGAAAGCGACCCAACCTTGCTTCTGAGTCACAAAGCGAAAATGCAGTAGCGCCATGCTCGGTATGCGATTGCAAAAGCTGAGCGTAGTTTCTGGCCTCGAAGAGGTTAAAAGGAGACTACATGCCTGCCTGCTCAATCCGGGTTCTCGTGGCGGAGGATTACCCAGCCTTTCGGCGTTTCATCGTTTCGACGCTGCAAAGCAGGGCAGAGTTGCAAGTCATCTGCGAAGTGGCGGATGGTTCGGAAGCGGTTCGGAAGACCCGGGAACTCCAACCAGAATTGATCTTGCTGGATATTGGATTGCCTGGACTGAATGGAATCGAAGCCGCAAGACTAATCCGAAAGCTTTCTCCCAACTCCAAAATCCTTTTCGTAAGTGAAAATCGCAATTCAGACGTTGTAGAAGAAGGCTTGCGCCTGGGGGCGCTCGGCTACGTCGTAAAGTCGGATGCCGTACGCGACCTGCTACTGGCTGTGGAGGCCGTCCTTCAGGGCAAGAAGTTTGTTAGCGCCAGTGTGTCTGTTCACCATGCCAACGACAGTAGAGATGAGCATAAAGCTGATCATGTTTCGGGAAAGAAAGTCGCACCACTTTCGCCGAACAACGCTGCGGTTGTGGGCCATCATGAGGTGGTGTTTTATTCAGACGATCGGCAGCTTCTCGATCGGCTGTCGCAGTTCATCGCAGCTTCTCTCAATGCCGGAAATGCGGCAATTGTCGTCGCGACCGAGTCACATCGGGACGGCCTCGTTCGGAGATTACAGGCTTGCGGTCTAGAGATTGGTGCGGTTATTGAGCAGGGCAGATACATCGCCCTGGATGCTGCTGACACGGTCTCGACGTTCGTCGTCGATGGCATGCTTGATTCAGTTCGATTTCTGGAAAGCTACGGCAATCTCATTCTGAAAGCGGCAAATGCTGCTAAGGGGGAGCATCCCCGCGTTGCACTTTTTGGAGAGGCTGCGGATCTCCTGTGGAGACCAGGTGGCCTAGAGATCGTGATTCAGGACGAAGTACTCGGCAATCAACTGATCAAGAGATTCGACGTCGCCATTTTGTGCGGCTATTCTCTGGGCAACATTGAGGGCGGGGAGGGCGGTGAAGCCTTCCAACGAATCTGTGCGGAGCATTCAGCCGTTTGTTGCCCGTGAAAAGCGTTATCCCGACTGACCTACATGCGAGTGCACAAAGAGACTGTGACAGATGGTCCAGCTAAGACTCAATGTGAGGTGAGCTGGCAGTTTCCTGGTGAATACCGAGATCAAGCCACACCCGGAACATCCTCCGGAGAATGTTCGTGAAACGGCACCCGGACTTCAATTCGCGTGCCTGAATTCGGGGAAGATGAAATGTCAATGAATCCGCCTACTGCTTGGACTCGTTGCCGCATGCTTTCGAGTCCCAGACCTGCTCTTGCGTGACTGGGATCGAAACCAACTCCGTCGTCGATAATCCGAAGCGATATTCGCGTATCATCGGCACCCAGCTCTACCTGCACGTTCTTGGCTTGGCTATGGGTAATGATGTTATGCATCGTTTCCTGGGCGATGCGATATAGAGAAAGCGAGACCAAGGGCAGCAATTGGTCCGGCAAATTGCCCATCGTCAAATGAATCGAAATGTTTTTCCCACTTCTAAATTCATCGCACAGTCTCTTCAAAGCCTTGGCAAGGCCTAAATACTCCAACTGTGTCGGGTAGAGACCGTGCGAAATCTCACGCGCCGTATTGGAAATGCCGGAAATTTGACTTGATAAATCAGTCAAAGCAGGCTTCAAAGACTCGCCGGATCCTTGTATAAGCCCATCAAGCGTTACCTGAGTCAACGCCAACGCCTGTCCGAGGTCGTCATGAAGCTCACGTGCGATCCGGTGACGTTCCTGCTCCTGTGCCTCAATCAGGCTGCTACTGGTCCTGCGCAGCAACTCCTGCGTCCGTCGCGCCTCTGCCATGACCGCCGAGAGGAACATGAGCGGCACGGCGACGACACAAAACAAGATCTGCAGGGACAGTATGTTCTGTGACATGGACGCGTCCGGGAACGGTTCTCGTCCGTGGATTGTGTACCACGTTGAGATCAGCGCGAGGGACAAGAGAGACGTGCTCAATCCACCCAAGCCAAATCGGGAAGCAGCCCACAACAAGAATGGAAGAGGAACATACAGCAATGCCGGAGTAGTCGCAGGCGACACAGCTTTCAAGCCGAACACCACAATGGCAACCAGAACCGTCCCAATCGCTAGCAGAGCGGCCTCCCCAAATCGAGCTGCACTGGCCCTCCGAACCCAAGAAATGGGGTTTGAGCGCCAGAGCACGATCATTGGGACGATCGTCAGTTCGGCCAACGCATTCGTCCAAAATCGCTCGAAACTGAGTGGCCAATAATGCGTACCCCAGCCAGTGATTACCACGGCAAAAGCATCAAGGAATGAGGTTGCCAAGGGGGCAAACAGGACACCGAAAACCACAAAGATAAGAACCCCGCGCACGCCGTCGAGCCTTCTTGCGGAACCAGTGAATTGCGTAATGCAATAGGCTCCGATTAATGCTTCGCTACTATTGGTTATGAACCAGCCCACCGCTGTCCACAGCGGCACTCCGGTCTGTAGTTGAGCGACCATGTGAGCCGCAAGCACCCCCATGAGCAGCGTCCACCATTGTTTCCGTTGAACCACCAGTAAGGCGGCCAGAAGAATGGCGTTGGGAGGCCAAAAAGTCGAATTCGGTCGACCGGCTGGAGTCCAGGCAAAGCCGATCCGTGTCCCAACGTAGTAGCCGATTCCAACGAGCAGCGCGACCGTCACGACCGGAAGGAATCGGTTAGCTGGAAGAGGAGACTCGTCACTCTCGGATGTGCAAACCGGCGCCGTCCTCGTCGTTGAGAGTGCAAAGAGCAACTCTCCGCTCATCACAGTCACCTCTCTCACAAGTCCTCGCCCGAAGCATTTGCACTGAATAATACTGAGCCTGTTTATATCGTCAAGGGTAAAGAATCATTTTGTTCCATAAGCAGAACAGTCGGAGTTTTGTGCTTCTTTGAACCCGGAGCAATTAGATGCTCGACTCAGTCTTAAATACTTATGAAGCACCGCCTTATCCGTTTCCTTGAGGACTGGAGGCGATCTCACTAATTACCTCGCTTCTCCGCGCCTTCGCACTAGACCTGGTACCTGTTTAAACACCATGTTTGGAGATCGAATCGGAATGGACCGCCGCGATCGGGATACAAAAATCTGTAGCGTCCCGCCGCGCGTGTTCCTGAACCCAGGTTAGCGTCCAAAGTGCGGACGCGAAGCTGGGAGCACCCGGCCTTGGTCGGATGTCAGCGATGCGGCTGGCACGCCGCTCTTTCAGCCGCGTCATGCAGACAGGAGATCCAGACGAAGGGCTCAGCAACCCCAGCCTTCGCAACGGGTGCGACAGGCTGGGGTGCGGGGTTTAGTCGTCGTCCGTGTCCTGGTCGGGCGGCGGCGGCGGTGGCATGGGGAGCGGCGCTGTTACGTCGAAGGCATAGCTGGGAATCGCGCAGTTGGTCGAATCGCAGCGGACTTCGGGATAGGCAAACAGGGATTCGTGTCCCCGTCGGTCCACGGAGGCGACCGAAACGTAGAAGGCGTCGCCAGGATTGAAGCCGAGGGCTTGGGGTGAGATGCGACCGCCATCGCCGGAAATCACGACTCGCTGACGATAAAAGTTCTCGTTAGTCGAGCGCGCGGCTACGACGAAGTGATCGAGGTGGCTGTCTTCCGGCCCTTCGAAGCGGAGCTTCACGCCGGCCACGGCATTGCCAAGGGCGTTGAACTCGGTTGGAGCAAGAGGAGCGCGGGCGAGGCTGGCAGCGACGGAGGCCATCACTTGGCCGATGCGGGAGGCGTACGTCGGGGTGATGAACTGCACCAGGTCGTTGGGAGAGTGCTGGTGCGTAGTGATGAAGGTCGTCTCCTTACAGAAAGCGGGAATCTGTGCGGGCGGAGGACAGGGGAACGGTCCACCGCAACTGTTGTCGACGGGCGAGGGCGAACACTCGTGGGTCTCCATGAAGCGAACCGCGGGATGGGCCTGGCTGATGAAGGAAGTGTGATCACTGCCACGGCCGGGGCGATCTTCGCGCAGATGAGGCTGCATGGTGATGGTGGGCACATAGGCTCCGCCCCAGTATCCGACGTAGCGCATGAGGCCGCGGGAGGGCGAGGTGTTGTCGGTCGTGCCGTCGGGATCAGTGCTCAGTCGTTCGCGCGGGATACCGGGCGAGTAGAGCCGGAACTGCTGGAGATCGGCGGCGGTGTTGGCGGTGTTGTCACCGCCGGGGATGTCGGTGTTGAGCATGGCGATGACATTCGGCTCATCGAAGTAGCGAGAGAGGTTGGCAGCGATCGAGGCGGACCCGAACAGGCCCTGCTCTTCGCCGGAAAAGGATATGAATACCAGCGTAGCGGCGTATTTGTGGCCGGCCAGGACGCGGGCGAGTTCGAGGACGACCCCGGTCTGCGCGCCGGCATCGTTGCCCGCGGGGGCATTGGAGGTGTTGTCAAAGACATTGGTGGTGCGGGAGTCGTAGTGGCCGCCGATGATCACCAGATTATTGAGATGGCGGCCGGGCAGCCAGGCGATGACGTTGAAGGTCGGCGCGTTCGGGCAGCTGGCATGGACGAACGGATCGAGCCGCACCTGCAGGCCGGGGATGGCGCTGTACTGGGCGAACAGGTAGTCTCGCGCGGGAGTGACGCCCTGGTTAGGTCCGGCAACGTCGGAGCAGGATTGTCGGGTGCGGAAATTTTGCAGGGTTTGCGCTGTGTTGAAGATGTTATTGGGATTGATGTTGGTGAGAATGGCACTGATTTCCGGATCGGTGGTAACGCCGCTGTTGGGAGCGAAGCCGACAAGAACGAGCGGAAGGGCGACAACCAGGACGAGGCTGTGGATCAGCGTTCGTTTCATAAGATCTATTCTCCTTTGCAGACGATCGGGGAAAACGGAGGCCATTGGAGGCGAAAGCGTCAGGCTTGCGCTCAGGGACTTATGTAACGACTCAACTGGGTTCTCTCACAAGAAGACGAGTCGGGATGATGAGAGCGGGATCGCAAGGTGTCAATCAGTGGTTTTCCTGATGGCTTACTGGTAACGTTCGAATGCCGGGGGATGACTGTCGGCTGCGGCTGTCGCTATGGAAGGACGCCCTTCTTCTTACTTACTTGTCTCCTCTGAAGCAACCAGGCTGACGTCACTTCCGACAACTGAGTCTCCTGAACCCCGCGCGCGGGCCGACCGCCCGGATTTTCGCCGGATGAGCGACCCGACACTCAATCCCCCAACTCGTCCGGCGGTTCCAAAAACCTCTGCATCGATCCTGTGGCTTCGATGCCTGCCACCACCGAACAACCTCTAAGCCCAGAAGAACTCTCGTACCGCACTCCGTTCGTGGGTTAGCATTCTCTCGATGAAACTCACCCGTGTCAGTGTCCACCAAGGCAATCGTCTGCTCCTCTGAATGTAGATAACATCTCACAATTTTCATCTCGGCCCTCCCTCGTCCCGATCCTTTTGGTTGGTTACCTCAAAGTCTATTCGGGTCGTCGCGAGGCTGACGTCGTTATGGCATCGGTTATCGTCAACATGGGACTGTCCAACTGCTGGGCTGGCCTACGAAGTCAATCAATAGTCGATTTACCTAGACTGTGCACTTTTGACCAGACAGAGTTAGGGAACCTCCGCTAACTTTTCGGAGAACCTACAAGCACAATATCTTCAGGAGGAGAAAGAAGTGGGGAATGCCTAAAGTCTTACTAGCCGAGGACGACGACGCTGTTCGAGGCATGTTGCGGGCAGCGCTGGAACGCGACGGATTTGATGTGGTCGCCGTAGCGGGAGTACGCGAGGCGCTCAGTCGCATCGCTGCCGAGAGTTTTGATGTGCTGCTTTCTGACTTGCACATGCCACACGCGGGTGATGGTTTCACTGTAATCAGCGCAATGCGCCATACCCACCCGCACGCCGTGACCCTCGTGCTCAGCGGCTACCCGGCACTCGATGAGGCCTTAGCCGCCATCCGCTTACAAGCCGACGAAGTCTTGGTGAAACCAATCGACATGTTCTCACTGCGGGAAATTATCCGCAACAAACTCGCGAATCCTGTACCTCATAAGCCCCCGCCCACAGAGAGCGTGGCCTCCATATTGGAGGATAACCTCGACGCTACGATTCAGCACTGGATGGCACTAGTGGAACGAGACAAAGAATTGACTTGTATCTCGCTGACTTTTGAAGACCGCACCGGCCATCTCCCCAATCTCCTCGCTGACCTGATTTTCCGCTTGCGTCTCCCTCCGACCGCGAAAGCCGACATCTCCTTCCCCGCACGCGCGCACGGAGACCTGCGACGTAGGCAAGGCTACACCGCCGCCATGGTGGTAGAGGAGTCTCGAATCCTACAGGTTAGTATCTTTAACACCCTGCAAAACAATCTACCCAAAGTGGATTTCAGCAAGGTGCTGCTGGACGTCATCACCATTGCAGACGAGGTGGATTCCCAATTGAAGCAGGCCATGCTCGGCTACGTAGAACCCAGGTCCGGGTCGGCCTTGTCGCGCGTAGCCTGCTAAATCACCGAAGCAGGCAACAGCTGTGACAACAGGCCCTGCCCTCACCGCAGCTCTTCAAGCCGCTTCTTGACCTCGACCCAGCAGGTGCCGCGCATGTTGCAATACTCACATTTCGGACTGTGGATTCTCAGGAGAGAGAACAGGTAGCAGGTCCAGCGTCTCAAGTTCACAACCACCTCAACCATATGTTCCAAGTCGAGCAACGGACAGACTGTTTGAACCTATTCTTGGCCTTCGGTTTTTCATGATGTGGCAATCCGTAGGGGAAATATGCTCAATTTTGCACAGTGAAACTCGGATAGTTGTTGAAACATCCCCATCCCTCCGCGAGCGGTCCTGAGCGCCAACTCTCCCTTACACCACGAATCCCGCCAGTCAAGGTTTCATAGTTCTTGATAGCGCATCGAGGCAGACAAGCATCGAACACATTCAACGAAACTGCCGGACGGAACGGCCATTGTTCCCCTGCCTGTTCCGCTGTTCCGCTGTTCCTTCCGTTCAAGGCTGAGATTGCGTTAGTGAGACGTTCAAGTTGAGATGCGAGACGGGGTTACGGGCGCGTTCTCGTTGACGTCAACGCGGAGGAAGCTAAGAGGGCTAAAGGCAAGAGACCGAGATTCCCCGCAGCCACACCCGGAGTCTCTCGCCGCGTCGGAAGCCTACTGCGAAAACTTGGAGCTGTCGGTGGGATATCCGACGGTCGGGCTTATGTCGGGGTCCGCCGCTGGGGAGTGTCCAAAATTGATCAGCTTTCCGCCCCGCTTAGACGTAGACTTCCAATCAATTCACTACCCTAGAAACGAGTGTTTCACAGCCCCGCGTTGGATGCCCCTTTTTTGGTCGGGCTCTCTCCTGAACAAAGAAAACCCACGCGGGGTTCCTCTTCTTTGCTTCAGTGATCACCTGAAAAGCGGCCATACATGATCAGTTCAAAACCGGCCATACTTTGGAAGGGTCCAAGACTAAGTTTGTTCTATCCTGCCGCCTGTGCGGTGGCAAGCCTGTTTTTGTGCGCCAACTGCGTGGGCCGCATTTCAGAACGTGCCCATGATGCAGTAGGCGATCGAGCATGGCGGTAACCGCTGCGCGGTCGCCGAGCAGTTTCCCCCAGTCATCGACGGGTCGGTTCGAAGTAATCATTGTGCTAGCACGCTCATAGCGTCGCATGATGATCTCCAGGAGTTCCTCGGCGGCGGTGAGGGATAACTTGCGCATGCCCAAGTCATCGATGATCAGCAGGGGTACAGTGACCAGGGCCTCGATGTGGTGTTTGCGCGTACCGTCGATGGAGGCTTCGGCCAGATCCTCGAGCAAGGTATGGGTCTCGCGGGCGCCGAACGCTTTGATAGCCACCCTGGAATCCATAGTCGGAGACCAGATCCTGCCAGATTGCCATGGCATTGCGATCTCGACTCAGACCCAGCTCGATGATTACCCGGTAGGGTTCACAGGTGCTCGCCGAGCCCACACCCTTTGAGTTTTCTGACTCCTTGCCGCTCAACCCCACGCCAAAGTCGGTGATCACCGCTATGGCCGGTTTTGAAGTTGCCTTTCCCTTCCTAGAAAGGTTTTCGGGGTTGGGGTTGGGGTTGAGCAGACCGGCAAACCCCGGAATGGCCGGTTTTGCTGCATCCGAGGCGGTGATCACCTCTATGGCCGGTTTTGCCTTTCTTTCGCGCCTCCATCTTCCCGGCGGCCATATTTCCACGCCCGCGCCTTTCAGGTAGGCGCTGATGGTCTCTCGACGCACTCGCGTGGCCTCTTGGATCTTGCGCAGAGACCATCCCAGTCGTCCCAACGCTATGATTTGCTGTTTCTTCTCGTCCTTCAAGACATTCGCCATGTTGCGAGAGGCTACTGACCCTCCCGCTGCTGTCAATGTCCTGGACGTTTCTTCTGAAAGTATGGCCGCTTTTCAGGTGTTCATGTATGGCCGCTTTTGGGTGTTCACTGAGGATTACGAAGCACCGCCTTATCCGTTCTCCCCGCGCTGGGAGAACTCCAACAAATCCGGTCGGGAGCAAATTAGGAAGTACCGCGCTTGACACGCGGGGGGTGCTAGCAGCTAGGGGAGTCATCAGCCGCGTTGAGGCAAATCAAAGACGGCGTCTTTGCGACCTCGCTGCCTCCGGGCGTCTATGACGTATTCGTCAGCGACGGCAGCACTGTCCCCACGTGCAAGCGTGTGGTGATTGTTGCCGGCGAGGCTGAGCATTACGACGTGCATCTGAAACTCGACTCGGCACATCTGGAAAAGTAGTGCTGTGCCTAATGCGCTGCGAATACGGTCGCGGTTATGACTTCGGCATTTATCTTCTGCTTTTCCTCCGCAGGTGTACACCTCGCGCCCGAACGTCAGTAGAGGGTTCTCAACGCCACTCACGCAGGCTCATCGGCGAAAAACCAAGAGAAGTTCGCCTCCGAGCCTGAAAATGCCAGCGATCGGGCGTGTCTGTCATGGTTGCGGAGCTCGAACCCGGGTCGGGCGGAATTGTCCAAAATGTGGGAGGGAGATTTCGAGGAACAAACTAATCGAGCTTGCAACGGCTGGACGCGTAGCCGCACTCCGTCCTGAGTCTCTGGAGAAACACTGTGAGACGCAACGGCGACATGAAGCCGCGAAACGAGCATGGTGCCTTTCACAGCAGCCGAACTGGCCTGATCGTTCGACATATGATCGCGAGATCAGATCGCGACTTGCATCGATCACGATCTCGACAATTTCCTCAACTCTCGGGGTCTGTGAATCCTATGCCGCTGACATCCGCGCGGTTCGACATCGCCCGCATCCGAGGCATTGGCGGGCGCTGGCAGAACTTGTAAGAGTTTCGGAGGACGCGTGGGTTGACCCGATGGGGCAAGCGTCCCGCTAGGTTAGAGCCAACCACACTAGACATCAGACAGTAGCTTGGACGGCGAATCGTGCGAAGGTTCAGCCTGTGCAGCGCACATCAGCTTATCCCATTGAAATGAGCGGCTCCCCGAAAGCATTTGCATCGGGCTAAGCTGATTCAAGAGCAGCACAACCTCTCGCAATCGTGAGTGTGTTGGTTCAATGGCACAAGGGGCCCCGCTGGCCCACAGTTGTCGAGGGGCGATGGAGACCACTACTCACAAACTGTTCACTTTTAAGAACTGCTTCGATCGCAAACGGAAGCTCCCCCGCATCTGACTTTAACAAATAGGCCATTGCTCCTAAGCAGAAGGCACCTTGCATCACTTCAGGCGATGTGTTTTGACTCAGGAATATCAGTTTGGAACTTGGAGAAACGCTGCGAATTTGCCGAGCGGCTTCCATCCCATTCAGGTTCGGCAGTGCGAGATCGAGGAGAATCAACTCCGGCTGGAGTTCTTCGGCCATCCTAACCGCTTGTGCTCCGTCTAAGGCTTCACCAACGACGAAACACGAAGTCTTTTCTTCCAACACGATCCGCAGGAAGCGGCGAAAGTCATCGTAGTCCTCCACTATGAGTGTGCTGAAAGGCGGCATCAATGTGTTCCAGTGTTAAATCGGATGTTAACGACAAGTCGCCGGTCTCGACGCAGTTCCACGTCACCTGTAAACCAACTGCTCCTCATACAAGCGACTTTTCGTCGTCTGTGCCTCTACGAAGAACCGCCATTGCTCGCGGGCGGTCGCTCTGTCGGGAAGATGTGTCTGAGCCGCCTACTGACAAACTGGCCTCCATTGACGAGTGCTTCAACGCCGATGGCAAGCTCGTCCGCATCAGACTTATACATGTATCCCCGCACTCCAAGCCGCATGGCCCCTAGAACCACTTCAACAGAAGCATCTTGGCTAACAACGAGTATCTTGGAATTTGGAGCAAGCTGGCGAATTCGGCGAGCGGCTTCCATACCATTCAGCTTGGGCAGGCCAAGGTCAAGCAGAATCAGATCGGGCTGGAGTGCTTCTGCCTTTTTAACGGCTTCCAAACCGTCTGAAGCTTCACCGATGACTACGCAAGGCGTCTTCTCCTGCAAGGTCGCGCATAGGAAATGCCGGAAGTCTTCACGGTCTTCGACAACAAGAGTGCTCAGTGATGCCATTCTCGCTATGTAGTCTGGTTCAGGCTAGGCCCCAAATCAAGCGACATCCCACGTTTTCAGGCCCAGGGAACCTCCCAGTGGAAGCTGAATAGCTCTTTATGTCACCTGTCAAAAGTGACAGGTCACACCTGCATCGGAAAATGTTAAAAATACAACCCCACGCGCTACAGTGTAAATTTCGGCACACTAATCATTTTGGGAAGCCTCTATGATCGTTCGTAACACCGGGACGAAGAACAGCGTGCGCATACTGACCATCTTAGCTTTGTTGGCGAGTGTCGGGTGGGTCGTTGGATGCGGCCGCGTCGGTGCGGAGTCTAGCGTTCCCGCTACGGTCTCGTTGAGTCCAGGCTGGCCGCACATGCTCATGGCGGGGCAGACGCTCGATATTACCGCCACGGTTTCGAATGATTCCAGCAATTCTGGCGTGAACTGGAGCCTTTCGGGAGTCGGGAAGCTCAGCAACAAGACAGCCCGATCCGTTACCTACAACGCGCCAACGCATGTGACCAGGGATGAGAACCCAATCGTAACAGCTACCTCGATCGCGAGTTCGAGCTCGACCGCTGCACTGCAGATTACCGTTCTACACCCCGGTTCGCTTGATTGAGCTTTCCGACAACAGAGCGGATGCAGCCACGAGTGCGTGCCTTCCTCTCGGCTGGCAAAGGAGTTACTAGTGCTTGCCTCCTGTGGAATGTCCTGCATCCCAAAAGGAGTCAGACAACCAAAAGGTGGGTTTCTTTGGGTTGTGCTCCTGCTGTCAGTAGTCGAATTCACAGCGGAAGCGGCCATGGCTCAGCTCGACACCGGCCGAATCACCGGCACAGTCACTGACGCGACGGGCGCTGTAGTGCCTGGAGCCAAAATCACCATGACAAATGAAGGGACACGGATCGCTACTTCGACCATGTCCACTCAAACCGGAACGTACTCCCTGAATGAGATAAGACCCGGAACCTATTCCCTGGAAGCACATGCAACAGGGTTTCAAGGCGTTGTTGAGACCGGCGTCAAGGTGCACGTTCAACAGACCCTGACGGTTGATATCAATTTTGTTCCTGGCACTGTCAACGACCAGATTACCGTGACGGCGGCCGTTCCATTGCTACAGTCCGAAAGTGCGGCACTCGGCCAGACTGCAACGAGTCAAACAGTCAATAACCTGCCACTTCAGACACGGAATTGGGCTTCTCTCGCGCAACTTTCGGCTGGGGTTACTACCGCTGCCGTTCATGCAATGAGTGCCGATGCCGGGTCTACGAGCAGCCCCTTCTTTTCGGTAAATGGTGTCAATGTCTGGCAGAACGATTTTCGATTGAATGGGATCAACGACAATACTGAATTCTTCGGTGGCAACGCTGCTGGCACCAACGCTGCAATCATTCCTCCGCCCGACGCGATCGAGGAGTTCAAGCTACAAAGCGGCAATTTCAATGCGGAATTCGGTCACTCCACGGGAGCCGTGATCAATGCTGCGACTAAATCTGGAACCAACCGAATTCACGGTGATGTCTGGGAGTACCTGAGGAACGACGTTTTTAATGCCAATCTCTTCTTCAACAATGCCACGCACGCGCCCACCCCCGAGTATCGACAGAACTTGTTTGGCTTCACGCTCGGCGGACCGGTTTATATACCGAACCTGTACGATGGCAAGAACAGAACCTTTTTCTTCGTCGATTATCAAGGCGGACGATACATCACGTCATCAACCGCGACCAGCACTGTTCCTACCGGGGGAATGATTTCCAGCCAATTTACGAATTTGCAGGATCTAATCACGTTCAACAGTGGAACCTCGAGGGATCCACTGGGCAGAACTTTCAGACTTGGTACGATCTTCGACCCAGGCACGACGCGCCAGGTACCTGCTGGTGCTGTCGATCCGATCTCAGGACTCGTCAATGGTGGCGGCAGTGCAGTTTATCTTCGGGATCCGTTCTATACAGGGAATCTAACCGGGAAGGCCGACTTCACTGGTGCAACGGCGCAACTCAACATTATTCCGCAGCAGCGCCTTGATCCAAATGCGGTGAAGCTGCTCGGAGACTATCCATCTCCGAATCGACCGGGCTTTGCGAACAATTTCGTGAATGTTGCGAAAGAGTCGCAAGACACAGATTCCTACGACATACGAATCGATGAAAATATCAACGCCAGTGACTCAGTGTTTGGTGTTTTCAATCGCAGCTTAATCTCGCGGATCAGTCCGTCGCCACTTCCCGGTGTAGCCGTAGGTCAGGTCGGAGGCGCTGATCTCAGCTTCCCGGCATACGCGCTTGCAGTTGGTTATTCCCACATCTTTGCGCCAACTCTGACTACTGACATGCACTTTGGAATGGTGCACGCCGATAATCTTCAGAGATCCTTCTACGGAAACACCTTCGGCATCCCCGCTCAATACGGAATCAGTGGGATACCTCAGGTTGCGAACAACGGCGGCCTCCCGCCGATCACCATCAGCGGCCTGAGCCCGATAGGCGTTGGCACATATACCCCTACGCTTGCGTACGTCAGGAGCATCGAGGGATCGGATAATGTGACTAAGGTCTATCGGAGTCATACTTTCAAAGCTGGGTTTCAGATCGACGATCTTGAAGGTGATGTTTCTCAGCCGCCAGCAGGAAGAGGAAGTCTTAACTTCAACGGTCAGTATTCCGACATACCAAATAGCAATAACAATCTAAACGGAATTGCAGATCTGCTTTTGATTCCGCCTCGATCCGCAGTAGGAGGCATCGACTTTATAGGCGGTATGAGTAGCTTTGCAGGATCGAATATTGCATTTACCGACTATCATCGCTGGTACATGGGCGCTTACTTCCAAGATGACTGGAAAGCTTCTTCAAACCTGACTCTGAATCTGGGACTTCGTTGGGATTACTTTACGCCATATGCCGAGATCAATGGACGTCAAGCAAACTTCATCGCAGCAGGAGGCAACGGAAGCACGGGGACGTATTTGATGTCCAAACAGGGATGCCAAGTCCCAAGATCCGCGTCGTTCGACGCACTACTGACGAGCAACCATATTGCGCTCGATTGCGTATCCGAGCTCGCGCTTGGAGAAGCGCAAAAAAACAACTTCGCTCCCCGGTTGGGCTTCGCCTACCGCATAAAACCGAGGCTCGTCTTCCGGGGAGGATACGGAATCGTATACGGAGCTCTAGCAACTGTCGGCTATGGCGGAACCTTGGGAACAAACTATCCATTTGTTTTCACATCCACATTTCCTAGTGCGGATTCGCAGCATCCGATTCTGCTGCCCAATGGCGAACCAGCGACAATGGAAAATACCTTTTCAGCGATTAACTTCGGAGACCCCACGATTATCAGCGGCCAGGGCCTGAATTTGTATGGCCGCCAGTATAAGTTTCAGACTCCATACATTCAGACCTTTAACCTGACAGTGCAGGATCAGGTCTCCAGTCACGACTCCGTGCAGGTCGCTTATGTCGGTGCGCTCGGTAGGCATTTGGATAACTTGGGATATCACAACTCTCCCACTCTGATGTTGCCACCTGGAACAAATGCTCAGGACTATGTGCCATTTCCTAGCTTCGCCCGCAACTCTATATACGAAACAACAAACGGAACGAGCAGTTATAATTCTTTGCAGTTAACCTATGAACGACAACTAAGCTCTGGAGTGTCTCTGTTTGCCAATTATACTTATAGTAGATGCCTGAGCGACCAATATACGATAGTTACTCAGACTCAAGGGTACCGGGCAGAGTGGCTTCCAGGCTTTGGAATCAATGCCGACTATGGCCTCTGCGAAACGGATGCCTCCAATGTGGTCCATCTGTCGGGCACTTTCGACCTGCCGTTCGGGCGCGGCCGCGCACTACTGTCTAGCTCAAACGGGGTTGTAAACACAATCATCGGCGGCTGGGTCGTCAACTTCATCTACACGTACCAGAGCGGCCAGCCAATTACGGTCGGCTGCCCCGTTGCGACCACTGGGGATTTTGGGTGTTTCGCGTTCAAAGTTCCTGGAGAAAACCTTTACGCAGGACCGCACAACTACCAACAATGGCTGAACCCGAACGCCTTTGCTCAACCGCCCGTTGCCACTCAGATCGGACAGTCTGATTTCGCCGCTCTTGGCGGTGCCCCACAGCAAGTGCGCGGGCCCGGATTTAGCAATCTTGATTTGTCCGTCCTCAAGAACTTTGCCCTCAGTGAAGTTGTTCGGCTGCAGTTTCGAGCAGAAGCGTTTAATGCGATGAATACGCCGCAATTCGGACAACCAGGAAGCCTAAACAGCTTCAACAATCCGACAGGCGGGTTCAGCTCAATTACAACCATGAGGGGCAACCCGCGCACGTTGCAGTTCGCACTGAAACTATTCTTTTGACAGCAACGTCGTGTATCCCGAAAAGCTGATTTCTCTTTGCCCTGGTGATTCGGAATCAATCTGGTGCCGCTGAATGACGCGGCCGGATCCACGAGAATGGCTCACCTGCCCAAGACCCGAGTGCGCTAAAATGCCCTTGCGAGGCATTACTTGTAGGCCAAAAGAGCAATCATGCCAAGCGACTCCAGCGCCGGCCGTGGCAACTCTGTGCTCCTGTGGATTTCGCCTTTGGCCATCCTGTTGCTTGTTTTCGCCACTCCCTATGCCGAGGCAGAGCAGAACGCCAAGAACGTACTGGTGCTGTTTAGCCAGTTCCACCGCGGTCATAATGTGTGGCTGGATGACATCGAGTCGAGGGTGCGGGCTCGTGTACCTAGTGAAGTCAATTTTGTTGCTGGATATCTGGAATACTCGCAGTTGGACGACCCAGCTTATCTGGACAGCGAAGCTGAGATTTTGCGCCGCCAGTACCAAAATGTGAAACTGGACCTCATCATTCCGGTTGCTAAGCAGGCTCTTCGTTTCGTGCTAGAACATCGAAACAAGATATTTCCGAATGTACCCATTGTATTTACGGCAGTTGATGCGGAATTGGAATTGTCGGACGTCCAGAATTTGCCTGGAGTGACGGGTTACGCACCCTGTGAGGGTATTAGGCCAACAATCGACTTGGCGCTCCGTCTCCACCCGGATGCAACTACCGTCGCCGTCATCTCCCACGACAAGGGGTTCTGGTGGGCGGCAACACATGCCGAGCTTCTTCATCGTCGAGATAAAGTAACGGAGATTGATATCATCGGACCGCCGAACGGCCAGATGATCGAAAAAGTTGCTGCACTTCCTCCCCACTCGGTCGTTCTGTATCAAGTCCTGATGAGTGAGTACTCTCAACCGGCAATCGATGTCTATGACGCCTCGGAGATGGTCGCACAACGTGTGCCAACCTATTCGCCCTGGGAGAACCTGGTTTTAGGTCACGGCGGAGTTGGAGGAGCGTACAAGAAGTACATCAAAGAAGCCCTCATAACCGGAGATATAGCTGCGCGAGTGCTGCTAGGTACAAGGCCGGAGGACATTCCGATAGTTCGCGATTATGGTTTTGATGTCGTGGTGGACTGGCGGGCACTGCAACGTTGGCACATCCCACAGTCCGCTTTGCCGACGGGCGCTATGGTCTTTTATCGGGAACCCACTCTGTGGGAGCGAAACCGAAATTACATTTTTGCCGGCCTGGGGTTAATTGTCGCTCAAGCCTTGTTGATCTTTGGGTTATTGTGGCAACGTACGCGAAGAAGGAAAACAGAAGCGGAACTTAGAGAATCAGAAGAGAAGTTTTCAAAGTCTTTTCGTCAGAGTCCTCTGGCAGTCACGATTACGAACATACAAGATGCTCGGTTCATTGAAGTCAATGAGGCTTTCGAGCGCTACACCGGTTGGAAACGCGACGAGGTCCTTGGCAGGACACCGTTTGACATCCAACTTTGGGAAAGTCCCGAGCAAAGGCTCGCGCTGCGGGAACAACTTCTTGCAACTGGCAACGTGCGAGACTTGGAGTTTAGAGTTCGAAGAAAAGACGGTCAGGTTCTCACGGGCCTTGGCTCAGCCGAATTGATTGAAGTCAATGGTGAGCCATGCGTTCTATCCGTCGCCGCCGATATCTCTGAGCGCAAGATGGCAGAAAACGCTCTTGCTGGCGTGAGTCGAAAATTGATCGAAGCCCAGGAGGCAGAACGTACGCGCATTGCAAGAGAGTTACATGACGATATCAATCAACGCCTTGCAATGCTGGCAATAAACCTAAAAACGGTGAGAGAAGATCTTTCCTTTTCAGAGACTGAAACGAGCCGTCGTCTCGAAGAAGCTTGCACACAGGTTTCGGGTCTTGAGAACGATATTCAAGCATTGTCCCACCGGTTGCATTCTTCAGGGCTTGAATATCTTGGATTGGAGGCGGCGGTCAGTGGCTTTTGCAGAGAGCTTTCGGAGCAGCAGAATCTGTCGATTCATGTGCGCTTTGATGGAGTCCCCCGAACCCTCCCTCACGAAGTCTCACTCTGTTTGTTCCGAGTCTTGCAGGAAGCCGTTCACAATGCGGTCAAATATAGCGGTGTACGCGACTTCGAAGTATCCCTCACAGGTGGAGCGAATGAAATCGAGCTGTCCGTTCACGATTCGGGAATAGGTTTTGATCCTGCGACCGCAAGACACAAACATGGTCTCGGTCTTACCAGCATGAGGGAACGGCTGAGACTGGTAAATGGCCAGCTATCCATCGAGTCAAAACAGCAGAATGGCACAACTATCCTCGCGCGCGTGCCTCTCAACGCAAGTGTGCCCCTCGAGCCTGTAATAACCACCCCAAGGAGCGTAGCGTAGGTCTCAAGTTTATAGTCAGGGGATCAATTGTGGAGATCGGACCACAAGCGACGTAAACCACCTGACTTTGCTGCGATTTGCATTTTCTGATGCTTTGGTGGGGTCGTTTTCCGACAGCCTGTAATATCAAGTTCGTCTCTCCCCCCTCTCACGCCCCCCTTCGCGCGCCTCCTGCGTTCGTCCGCCCGCCCGTTCGTCCGCACGCCGCTCGTCGCCTCGCCATTACTGATCAGTTAATATCATTAACTCGAACGTTACGGGGTGGCCCAATTTTCCCCGTGCTATCCACTACCCCCTTCGCCGATTGACCCCCTTTCTCCCGCGCCCCTAGAATGAACGGTTCGACTCGGCTGCTCTCATCTCTTCTATGCCACTGCGCCTGTTTAACACCATGTCCGCCCGGGTGGAGGAGTTCCACTCGCTTCAGCCCAATGAAGTTCGCATGTACGCCTGCGGCCCCACTGTGTACGACTACGGCCACATCGGCAACTTCCGTACCTTTATTGCGGTCGACGTGCTGCAGCGATTTCTGAGGCAGAGCGGCTACAAGGTCCGTTATGTCATGAACATTACGGATGTCGACGACAAGATCATTCGCAACTCCGCCCGCGACGGCGTTCCGGTGCGGCAGTACACCGAGAAATACGAGAAAGCGTTTCTGGAAGACGCGGCCACCCTGAACATCGAGCCAGCGGCCCTGGTGCGCGCCACCGATCACATTCCCGCGATGGCCGATTTCATCGCGCGGCTCGAGCAGAAGGGCCTTGCCTACCGCACGGACGATGGCTCGTATTATTTTCGGATTGCGAAGTTCCCTGCCTACGGAAAGCTCTCGAAGAAAGATTTTGCCGGGATGGAGGATGGCGCGCGCGTCGACGTCGATGAGTACGAAAAGGACAACGCCCGCGACTTCGCGCTCTGGAAGGCTCCCAAGCCGGGTGAGGCTTCCTGGGCCACGGCCATCGGGCCTGGCCGGCCGGGATGGCACATCGAGTGCTCGGTGATGTCGATGGAGGAACTCGGGGAGACGTTCGATCTGCACGCGGGCGGCGAAGACCTGATCTTTCCTCATCATGAGAACGAGATCGCGCAGTCGGAGTCGCTGACCGGGAAGACGTTCGCGAACTTCTGGTTTCACGCGCGCTTTCTCCTGGTCGAAGGCGAGAAGATGTCGAAGAGCCTGGGGAATTTCTATACCCCGCGCGACCTGGTGTTGATGGGGCATAAGCCGTCGTCGATTCGATATTTGCTGACTTCGGTTCCATACCGGAATCAACTCAACTTCACCTTCGACGGGTTGCGGCAGGCCGCGACCTCTGTCGACCGCCTGCGCAATTTCCGCCTGCGGCTTTCGCAAGGGCAGTTTCCGGCTGGTGCCAACGAAGCGATGACCAAGTTGGCGCGAGAGACCCTTGACCGCATGAAGGCTGCACTGGACGACGACCTGAACACCGCGCAGGCGCAGGCGGCGATTTTCGAGATGGTGCGCGCCGCGAACGCGGCGTTTGATGCGGGGGAGATCCGGAAAGAAGATGTTGCGCCGCTGCTGGGGGCGCTGGAGAAGTTCGATGAAATCTTCGCGGTGCTGGCCGATGACGATGCCCCAAAGATTGAGGCGATCGTCGATTGGGCGCGGGCTGGGGGACGCGAGAAGAACATCAGCAAGGAAGTGCTGGATTTGATCGGCTCAGCGGCGCTGACGGATGCGGCGATCGAGGTAAAGGTCTCCGAGATGAATGCGGCGCGCGCCGCCCGCAAGTTCAAAGAGTCCGACGCCTTGCGCGGAGAACTCACGGCCGCCGGCATTCTCGTGGAGATCACCAAAGACGGGGTACGGTGGAGGAGAAAATAACGGTGGGACTTACTGAATTCCAGCGGAACTGACAACCGGCCAGTGCTTCGTCACTGATGAGAAGCCGCGGACAGGAGTGTCCGCGCCACACTCAGGCTGCGGCCTTCTCGAAGGCGTGGGCTACGCGCAGGATCGTGGCTTCGTCGAAGTGCTTGCCCAGAATTTGCAGGCCGATCGGGAGCTTCTCGCGGGTCTCGCCGCAGGGGATCGAAATGCCGGGGATGCCGGCCAGATCCGCGGTCACGGTGTAGATGTCGGCAAGATACATGGCCAGCGGATCGTTTACTTTCTCGCCTAGCTTGAACGCGGCGGTCGGACTGGTGGGAGTCACGATCACGTCGACCTTCTTGAAGGCCTCATCGAAGTCGCCGGTCAGCAGCGTGCGCACCTTCTGCGCTTTCAAATAGTAGGCATCGTAGTATCCGGCGCTCAGGGCATAGGTGCCGAGCATGATGCGACGTTTTACTTCCGCCCCGAAGCCGTGATCCCGAGTGCGCCGGTACATGTCGGAAAGGGTGCGAGCGCCTTTGGCGCGGTATCCGTAACGCACGCCGTCAAAGCGCGCCAGGTTGGCGGAGGCCTCGGCGGTGGCGACGATGTAGTAGGTGGGCACGGCGTACTCGGTGTGCGGAAGCGAGACCGGCACCACTTCACACTCGAGCTTTGCCAGCTTCTGAATGGCCTCTTCGATGGCCTTGCGGACTTCGGCGTCGAGTCCTTCTCCGAAATACTCTTTGGCCACACCGATCTTGAGCCCGCGGACCGGCTTGTCAAGTTCCGCAACGTAATCCGGCACGGGGACTTGAGCCGAGGTGGAATCCATGGGATCGCGACCCGCGATGGTGCGCAGCACGATGGCTGCGTCTTTGGTTGTTTTTGCCAGTGGTCCGATGTGGTCGAGGGAAGACGCAAACGCGATCAGGCCATAGCGCGAAACGCGTCCGTAGGTAGGCATGAGGCCAACCACACCGCAGAACGAAGCCGGTTGGCGGATGGAGCCACCAGTGTCGGAACCGAGAGTAACGACCGCCATGTCGGCGGCCACGGCTGCGGCCGATCCGCCCGAGGAGCCTCCGGGCACGTGACTGGTGTCGCGCGGATTGCGCACAGGATGAAACGAAGAATTCTCGTTGGACGAGCCCATGGCGAACTCGTCACAGTTCAGCTTGCCGAGGAGCACGGCACCCGCGGCTTCCAGGCGGGCGACCGCGGTACAGTCGAACGGGGGAACAAAATTTCCCAAGATTTGCGAACCCGCCGTGGTGCGGACGCCTCGGGTACACATCACATCTTTAATGGCGACGGGCACGCCGCCGAGCGGAGGCAACGGCTTGCCTTCGGCGGCGAGGCGATCCATGCGATCGGCCTGCTCGAGGGCGCGTTCTTTCGAGAGTGTAAGGTAGGCGCCGATGTGCGAGTCTTCCTTCTGGATCCTGGCGTAGAAGGCTTTCACCAGCGCCATGGACGTAGTCTGGCGCTCCTCGACGGCGGAGCGGGCGGCGTCGATGGTGAGGAGGTGGAGGTCCATGCGGCTAGACGAACTTCCCCGTGGCCGGGGCGGTCGGGCCGTCCAACTCCGAGTCGAAGACTCCACGCATGGTGGCGAGCACGGCGGCTTTCTCCGTACCATGCGCCTGATGGAGAGCGTCGGCGACGTGGCGCGCAATGTCGCTGAGCAGGATTCCCCAGGCTACGGCGGCTTGGTCCTGAGGCCAGGTACCCGTATTCAGGCTGCAGACCAGGCCGCCATGTGCTGCCCACGCGCGAATCAGTTCGCAGGCTTTTTTGTCGGAGACGACGTTCGGCGGGATCTGCAGTTCTGCTGGCATGGTCTCTCTCAACTCTCTATCTTCTCTATCGTTCGATTACCTTGGGCACTTTGAAGAAGTTCTCGTCGGCATCGGGCGCGTTCTCGAGCGCCTCTTCGTGAGGCAGGGACTTGCGCAGACCCTCGAGGATGTCTTCGCGGCTGGCGTAGGCGAAGCGCGCGCTGCCGGACTTGGATTCGTCTACGCCATAGCGGTCGGAAACCTGAGCCATGGGTTCGACCTTGTCGGTATTCAACTCGTTCAACCGGTCGATGTAGCCAAGGATGGAGTTCAGGTCGCGCACCATGTGGGTGCGCTCTTCCTCGGTCAACTCGAGGTTGGCGAGGTCGGCGACGTAGGAGACATCTTTGTCGGTGACTTTCATCGATTCCAGATGGTGTGTTGCGAGTTGCTCTTGTTGCGTTTCTCGCGCTACTTATTTTCGCGGGGCGACGACGAACTCCACGCGCGCCACATTCTCTGCGACGTACCGGTTGATGAGGGCGACATAGCGCGGGGCCAGGGCCTGCAATTCGGTCTGCCATCCGCGATCGCCGACTTCCACGCGGAGCACGCCGCCGACAAAATCAACGGCCCGCGTCCGCCCCGCCACCGCGCTGCCGCAGGCCAGCGGCCACGCCAGTAACGGCCCTTCGCCCACCGGAGCTTTGCGCACGGAACGGGCCACAATCTTCTCAAGTTCGGCCCCAACGGGCTGCATGCCGTGCCTGTTCTGCATTGAGCGCTCCAGGGTCTAGGCGTGAAGGAATTGATTTTAGCACTTCGATTGTCGCTCGCCTCAGCGGGAAGCAGGTGGGTCATTGTGGAAATTCGCGGCCTACGAACTCCATGGCGTCGCGCTTCGACTGCAGGCGGCTTTCGAGTTGTCCGTCTTCGACCGCAGCCAGAATCTCTTTGAAGCGCGGGCCCGGGACGTAGCCAGCTTCGATCAGGTCGTCACCGGTCAGCAGCGGCGCCGGACGCATTTTTTCCGGGGGAATCGTGGCGAGCTTTTCTTTCGCGAAGTTATACGAACTCAGATCCCCGTGGCTCGACTGGCAATCCATGCGATGCAGGTCGAGGTGCTCTGCGAAAGCGGGCATGCGCAGGAATTTTTTCAGGGTGGATTCTTTCATTTGCGTGACGTGGGCAAAGCGCATGTGATGGTTCACCAGCGCCAGGATCTGCTCCGTGTCTTCGTTGGAGAAGCGCAGACGCCGGCAGATTTCTTCCGCCATCTTCACGCCTACCTCGACGTGCCCGTCAAAGCGAATGCGATCGGGAGCGACGCGAAAGGTCGGTGGCTTGCCCACGTCGTGTAAAAGCGCGCCCCATGCCAGCGTGGGCGAGCACGGGTGCGGCAGGTTCTGTAGCAACAGCTGCGTGTGGACGAACACGTCGCCCTCCGGATGGAACTGCGGAGGTTGCTCAACCCCTTTCATGGTGGAGATCTCGGGCAGGACTTCGCGCAGAAGTTCCGAAGCATCCAGCAAAAGAAACGCCTGCCGAGCACGCCCCTCGGTAAGCATCTTGGTGAGTTCGTCACGAACCCGCTCGTGGCTCACCAGGTGAATCTGTGGAGCCAGTTTCTGGATGGCGGCGAAAGTTGGGGGATGGATGCGGTATTCAAAGCGGGCTGCGAAGCGCACGGCTCGCAGCATGCGCAGTTTGTCTTCACCAAACCGCAGTTCCGGGTCCCCGATGGTCCGCACGAGGTGCGCTGCCAGGTCTTCGCGCCCGCCGACAAAATCCAGCACCTCGCCCGAAATCGGATCCATCAGGAGGCCGTTGATGGTGAAATCGCGGCGAGCAACGTCTTCGCGCGGGTCCTTGCTGTAGCGCACCTGGTCGGGATGACGGCCGTCGCTGTAGCCAACGTCGGAGCGGAAGGTGGCGACTTCGACGACGCTCGCCTTGGACGAGGGCTCAGTGTCCTGGGTCCCCCTCGCGACGTCTTTTGGGATGGGAACCAGCACCACGCCAAACTGGGCCCCCACAGCGTAGGTCTCGGGAAAGATGCGCATGACCTGGTCCGGAGTAGCGTCGGTGGTCACGTCGTAATCGGCGGGTTCGCGGTCCAGTAGCAGATCGCGAACGCAGCCGCCGCAGAGGTAGACCTGGAAGCCGCGCTCGCGCAGGGTGCGGATGATGGTGACCGCGTGTTGTTTAACCGTGGTCATGAGGGTTCGACTCTAGAGTGGACCAGCGTGATTATGAGAACTTGGCCAGCTACTCAGCTTGCCAAGAGCGCAGATAACACTCAGTCAGCACCTGAGACACTGCCTTGCGATCCACCTTGTCCGGAAGCGCAGACTTTTTGGTCTCTTCTTCACACTCCGCGAAGAGGCGGTTGGCCATATCCAGCACTCTTTCGAGCGTGAACTTCCCCGTCCGAACTCGAATCAACAGGTCGCGCTCCGGCCTCGGCAAGGTGATGGTCGCGGACTGCAGGACCTCCTTGCACTCATAGAGAAGGCGTAACGTGTGCATCGCCGCCTTCACGTCGTAGCCAAACTTTTCCTCAAGTTCTGGCCGCTGACCCTTCTTGCCGCGGCCTTTCTTTCCGGTCATCCGCGCTAGTTGATCGTTGGCAAAACCCATGAAGTGCTTCGCACAAAGCCGGGAGAGAAAGATCTCCTTTCGCTTTGTGATCAGGGGCCAAGTCGGGCTCCGCATGGTCCCGTCCGCAAAGAGGAAGTGGAGAGCGGTGGGATTGCCCTTGCATGCCAGCCCGGCCCATTTCCGTAGCGAATACAAAGTCACATCAACATCGGCGGGGCCATTCCGGCGATCATTGCCTGCCGTCGACCACACATAATGTGGCAAGGACTCCAGCCCCAGCACCAATTCGGGGGGCTCAATGTAGGCGCCGTAGATGTCCAGATCGTCGGTGCCCTGTACTTTTGCGCCGTGCAATTCGGATCCACCGACGAACACATGGATCAATCGACTCATGTGCGGGAATCCGGAGTCGGCGATGTGTTTAAGCAAGTCAGCCATACGCGTGAAAAGATGACACCGTTTAGACTGGAGCCTAGCGATTATGCCAGACGCCCACATCCTGGGCATCGAAAGCTCGTGTGACGAGACCGCCGCGGCCGTGGTGCGCTCGGGAGAGAAAATTCTCTCCAACGTGGTCTTCTCACAGATCGCCACGCACCAGCCGTACGGAGGGGTTGTCCCTGAACTCGCCTCCCGCGAGCATTTGAGAGCGATCGTCCCCGTCGTGCGCAAAGCTCTTGCCGACTCAAGTCAGACCTACCAGTCCATCGACGCGCTCGCGGTCACTCAGGGACCGGGACTCGCCGGAGCCCTGCTGGTGGGAATCAGTTACGCCAAGGCTTTGTCGTTTGCGCTGGAGAAACCGTTGATTGCGGTAAATCACCTTGAGGGACACATCCACGCTGTTCTGCTCGAGGAGCGGCAGAAGGGTAATCACCAGGTGAATTTTCCCGTGCTGGCGCTGGTGGTCTCCGGCGGGCACACGCATCTCTATCTCGCCGAGCAGGAGGGGGAAAGCTGGTCATACCAGAACGTCGGGCACACCCGCGACGACGCTGCGGGCGAGGCCTTTGACAAAGTCGCTAAGCTGCTCGGTCTCGGATATCCGGGCGGACCAATCATCGACCGGCTTTCTGGCCACGGTGATCCGTCGGCGGTAAAGTTCGGAACCGCGCAGATCAAGCACCGCGACCGCAAAGATCGAGGGCAGCCGGACGAAGGTCGTCCACGCTTCGACTTCTCCTATAGCGGGATCAAGACAGCCGTACTACGTTATGTTGAGACACGCGCCATGAGGGCCGCGATCGAGGATCGGCGAAGAAAACTGGCCGCCCTGGAAAAGCCGACGCTCGAAGACCACCTGGCCGTCTGCGATCGGGAGACTTTGAACCTCGTGGCGTCGTTCCAACGGGCCGTGGTCGAGGATCTGGTCGAAAAGACGCTGGCGGCCGCCCGCGCGTACGACGTGGCGACTCTGTTCGTAACGGGTGGCGTGGCTGCGAACAATGAACTGCGGCGGACCTTCGAACGCGATGCCGCTCAGGAAGGCTTGCCGGTGTACTTTCCGTCGCGCCCGCTATCTACCGACAATGCGGCTATGATTGCGGCGGCCGCTTACCCCAAGTGGCTCGCGCGGGAGTTTGCACCAATGGATTTTTCTGCGGAGGCGGGTCTCGCTTTGCACCGGCCGTAAGGGTTACTTTCCAGAGGCTTGTGCTTTAGCGGCGCT
Organism: uncultured Acidobacteriaceae bacterium; assembly: GCA_964641665.1. Taxonomy (GTDB): domain Bacteria; phylum Acidobacteriota; class Terriglobia; order Terriglobales; family Acidobacteriaceae; genus Gp1-AA133. The sequence goes on along the minus strand of CAZXKO010000075.1, from coordinate 2,292 downwards.
TCCACAGGGCATGGCGGCCACAGCTTTCTCGAGCTGCTCCTGGATGTCAATGTCCTTGAAAATGGTGAACTGGGCTCGGGTCTCGTTGGCGTCGAACCCGCTGGAGCGCCCAGTCACAATCAGGATGGGAATCGCGGCCGTCTCGGGTTTGCTCTTAAGAACGCTGATGAGTTCGCCACCGCTCATCTCAGGCATCTGCATATCGGTGACGACTAGATCGGGCCGCACCCGATCCAGCACCTGCAGCGCCTCGACCCCGTTGGAGGCGGACTCCACCGTAAAGCCGCGTTCTTCAAGAAAACGGCAGATGGTGTGGCGAATGACCATCGAATCGTCGACCACTAAGGCCACCACCGGCATTCGGCGCCCCACGCGAGACAGAAATCTGCGTGCCCGACATTAGCAGGGCTCGGAAGGCCAAAACAACACACAAGCAGCCCGGGGCATTACGTCGGTCATTTCTAAGGACGCAAGCGAATCCTGGCACTTCACCAATCGGGGTCGGTGGGAGGGGGCTTGGAGGGGTTCAAACTTCTTCCGATTGAGCGCGCTCTTCGATCGCCATGTCCTTGAATTCACTGGACTCAAATACTTCGCCGCATTCGAGGCACTCGACATATTCACTGTCCTCATCGCGGCTAACGACTTGCACACGCGGGTGCTTACACTGATTCATGTTCCTTCTCAGCTTGGGGGGTTCGGACGGCGGTTGGCTTCATAGCTCCGGAGGGTACCCAGTCCCGGCAAGAGGGATCTCGATTGCCCGGAAATTTTGGGTATTTTAGACCGGCCCGGAAACAAGTCAAGTCCCCTGTGGTAACTCTTTTGTCAAAACAGTGCCGTCTTTCGGACGGGCGAGGAACGCTCGCCTCGCCAAAGCCGACCAAAAGCATCGGATTCCCGTAAGCAGTTCGACCTCTGATAGTTACCGGCCAGGGGCGAATCCGAACTGCCCAATGGGCAGGGTTGCGCGGAATGGCGGGGCGGGGTTAGAATAAAAGGCGACCCAAATAGTCGGAGTTTAATCCGATCAAATTGGTCGGATTGTCGTCTGTCCAGCATGCTGAAGCTCACCAAGAAGGCGGATTACGGGTTGATGGCCATGAAGCATCTGGCCGAGCATGCGCACGAGGGATCTTGCAGCGCCAAAGACGTCGCGGAGTCGTACGGTATCCCGCCGGAGGCGCTGGCCAAGATTCTCCAGCGGCTGGCCAAGGCCGGGCTGCTGCACTCACAGCACGGCATCAATGGCGGATACACGCTGGCGCGCGATGCGCACGACATCTCGGCCTACGAGGTGATCCGAGCGATCGACGGCCCGCTTTTTATCACGTCGTGCATCACGGTGCGTGGAGAGTGTGACCAGACCCAGCGGTGCACCATCCGCGAGCCGCTGCGCAAGGTGAACCAGAGCATCGAGGATGTTCTGAAACGCATCAAGATTGCAGAGATGACGGAAATGAATGACGGCAGCGGCCGCGACGCAAAGAAGACGCTCGCGGACCTGGTCACATTGACCTGACCCTGACTACGTTGCTGACTCAGGTTTGGAGAACTTTAAGGTAGGAGATGGCAATCATGATTACGGATTTGAAAGCGACGACCCAGGAGCAGCGTACCCCGGCTCCCGACGGCATCAAGCTGCCCATTTACATGGACAACCATGCCACCACCCCCATGGACCCGCGTGTGCTTGAGGCCATGCTGCCCTACTTCATGGAGAAGTTCGGAAATGCTGCGAGCCGCAACCATCCATTCGGCTGGACTGCGGAAGAAGCGGTCGAGCAAGCGCGCGAGCAGGTTGCCAAGTTAGTTGGCGCTACGGCCAAAGAAATCATCTTCACCTCCGGCGCGACCGAGAGCGACAACCTTGCGATCAAGGGTGTCGCCGAAATGTACCGCGAGAAGGGCAACCACATCATCACGGCGGTCACTGAGCACAAGGCAGTGCTCGACACCTGCAAGCGGCTGGAGAAGTACGGCTATCGCGTCACCTATATGCCGGTCCAGAAAGACGGCCTCGTGGACCTGGAAGAACTGAAGCGTGCCATCGACGACAAAACGATCCTGGTCACGATCATGGCCGCGAATAACGAGATTGGCGTGCTGCAGCCGTGGGCGGAAATCGGCAAGATCTGCCGCGAGCGTGGCGTGCTCTTCCACACCGATGGCGTGCAGGCGGTCGGCAAGGTTCCTATCGACGTCAACAAGGACAATATCGACCTGATGTCGATCACCGCCCATAAGATTTATGGCCCCAAAGGTGTGGGTGCCCTGTACGTCCGTCGCAAG
>CAZXKO010000074.1:0-32919 GCA_964641665.1 uncultured Acidobacteriaceae bacterium | reverse complement strand
GCCGTCTTTGCTCCCCCTCTCCCGTTCGGTTGTCAAAGATCGCGACCTGCTGAAACCCAGGATGAAAATCACAGCCTATAATCAGCATGACGTTGGCTCCTTCTCGAGCCCTTGGTCGTTTCGTCACCACCAATTTACTCGGGGCAGTGAGCCAACGTCGTTATCCACTTGAAGATAGGATTTGTCATTCCGACCCGGAGCGAAGCGGAAGGGGAGGAATCTGTTTTTGCTCGCGACTGGACGCGCCACTCATCACGAACCCGGGCGGCCCCAGTTTTTCCTCAGTGGCTCCCTGCCTCCGTGGTGAATCTGCCCTTAAGCCGTCTTCGCCCCACTCCCATCCAGCCCCAACTCCCCCGCGATCCCCTTCATAGCCTCAATGCAGAAAGCAATGTGCTCCTCTAACTCAACCCCCAGATCCGCCGCCCCGCTCACAATATCCGCCCGGTTCACGCTACGCGCGAACGCCTTGTCCTTCATCTTCCTCTTCACCGACGGCGCTTCCACCTCCACCAGCGATTTTCCCGGCTTCACCAGCGCGCAAGCCGTAATGAATCCCGCCAGTTCATCGCAGGCGAACAAAGCCTTCTCCATCGGCGAATCCCGTCTCACACCCGAGTAGTCCGCGTGCGACATAATCGCCCGGCGGATCTCGTCCGAGTACCCGCGCTGTTTCAAAATCTCGTTCCCGCGATAGGGATGGTCCTCAAGCCTCGGGTACCGGTCGTAATCGAAGTCGTGGAGGAGTCCCACCACACCCCACAACTCCTCGTCCCCCGAAAGTCTTCGGGCATAGGCACGCATGCAGGCCTCGACGGCGAGAGCGTGCTTCAGCAAGCTTTCCGACTGGGTGAACTCAGTTAGTAAACACCACGCGGCCGCTCGATCATTCATGGTTTCTTACCTGTTTTCTCCTGGTTTTCGCCCGACAACTTCGGTTTTCATAGAACATATTTCCTGTTTCACACCAGAAATCCCTTGACTTCCACAGGCCCTATCCCTCAGATTACCCTTCAGTTTGGAGCCTGACCACCGGCTCCGTGGAGTGCCTCCGCTCTGGCACCTCCCAAACCTAGATGGCCACGACTCTCGCCCCGGTCGATTCCCGGGAAGTCGTTCGTTGCGACCACTGCCTGCTCGTTCAGTTCCGTACCACCAACGACCTGTGCCGCCGCTGCCACGCTTCGCTCGACGAAGAAGAGCCCGAAGTCGTTGCGGTCGTGCCCCAGCCCATGGTCGTGCCGTCGCACGGCCACGGTCCCGGACATCTCAATCTCGCGGCCTCCATCCGCTCGCTGCGTTTGCGCAACGGGCTGAGCCAGCGCCAACTCGCGGCTCGCATGTCGGTGCCGCGTACCTACGTCTCGAAAATCGAGAACGAAAAGGCGACCCCGACCCTTTCGTCTTTGGAGCGGCTGGCTCGCGCGCTCGAAGTCACGGTCCCCGACCTGCTCTCTGGCGGCGAGCGCAACCGGCAGGAGGAAATCCGCGACCTCGCGCAAGACCAGTTTATCGCTGAGATTTTACCCTTCGTGGCGCAGCTCAGCGGCATCCAGATGTCGAGCATCGTGGCGCAGGTGCGTGACCTGACACTGCGGCCGCGAAGGTCATCGTGATCGAAGGGAAGAGAATACGGGCGATCCTCTCTAGAAGTTGTCATCCCGAGCGCAGTCGAGGGACCTTGTGTTGCGGCGTCCTGAGCAGGAAGCCAGCGACATACTAAGGTTTTATCCGGGCAACCAGCCAACTGACAGCCGAGGTCTTCGGACCTCGGCTTTTTGCTTCAGTGATGTTTTGCTTCAGGAATGGAAGATTTGCAGGCTAAGGCGCCGAAGGATCGTCCAGCAGCAGGCTAAGCCAGCGGGCGAGCTGGACTTTCCGGTCGCGATCCTGATCGGTTGCCGAAGCCGAGTCGGTCAGGTCGGCCAGTTGGTGTGCCAGAAATCGCGCGGCAGCTTCCCGCGGAACATAGATGGTGTCCTGGGGAAGTCCCAGTTCCCAGCCTTCCTGAGCGCGCTGCAGATTCCAGCGCTGCAGCGGCCCGCGCTTCTTAGAGGCAGGCTTCTCTCCCGACAAAACGACAGTATTCAGGACGCGGACGTCAACCCAGCCAGCATTGCCTTTCACATGGACTTTTTGCACCTGCACGCGGTCGCAGGCCACCAGCGCCGGACGCAGTTTGAACACATCCTGAGTCTGCAACCTGTCGCCGGTCTCGCGGAACTGTTGCGAAAGAGCGTCGCTCACTTGCTCCGGCTTCGGTCGGACTGCCTTGATGGCCACGGTCGTGGGAATCAAGGGAACGACAGGCTGTGTTTCAGTGCCGGCCGTCACCTTATCCTCATCCTCGGAGACGACGGGGCTGGTGACAGCGATGGCTGGGACCGGGCCGATCGCACTTCCATTCCGCAGCCCGGCCGGCTTCAGGCTGGGAGTTCGACTGGCCTCCGGAATGCGATTCGCCAACGGCGCGTGATCCGCCGGCGCGTGATTCGCCGCTGATAACACCGGCGCGGGCGTCGCCTTCACGTAACGGAAAAAGTGAGGCCGCCCGCGGCTCTTCCAATAGACCGAATCGTACGGCTGCACCCCGAATCCCGACCGCAGCGCGCTGTAAAAGGTATGCTGTGCCGGATTCACCACGATGCCCGCGTGTCCGGGCCAAACCACCACGTCTCCCGGCTGCGGCCGAGAGACCTGTCGGAAATCGTCGATGCCGGCATACAAATCCGACGAACTCTCATACTTGTAAGGGAAGCCGGCTTTCTCGTAGATGGTATGCACCAGGTGCGAGCAATCGGACCCTCCCTGTGCCTTGTAGCGGCCCGCAAGGGCGGCGCCCAGAATCGAGAGGCCTTCATCCGCATTGATCAACTTGGGGGCGAGCCTCGTTTTGTTCGACTCCGCCCGCACCGCATGCTGCGCCGGTTGCGCGTGCGGCTGGCTCTGTGCGCGCAATACGCCGCAAGCGCATAGCACCACCAACCACCAGGCGTATCGATTCCTCAGGCGCATAGATCCGTTTGTACCGCCGTTTCAGGCACCCGCACAGATCACCGTGGTGCTATCAAATCCGCGCCAATACCCGGAATACGATGCACCTTGGAGCCGGGGCAGTTGGTTGCCTTAGCCCGCTAAGGTACAGCATGTAGCTCCCGGTTCCCACTCAGTTCTTTGGGGGCTCCAACCGTGGTCGCGGCTCGCTTTGGGCCGTGCTCGCGCCATTGCTCGTTGACGCGCCGCTCCCGGTCGCCGAGGAGCCAGCCATCGCCTCCAGGTCCGCAGACTTGTACTTCGGCTCGCTGACATAGCCGTGAATCCGGTTGTTGCCGATGCTGTTGATCACCAACTCCACCGGCTGCTTGCCGTCGCCTGCGTAGAAGACTACCGGCTGGTAGAGGTTTACGTGCTTTTGCGAGAGCTTGAAATCGTCGACCATGAGTTCCAGGTCGGCAAACTGGTGCTTCGTGTTTGCTTTGCGCAACTTAACGCCGACGGGCCCTTTGCGAGCAAACTGGCCGTTCTTGTCCAGATCGAACTCGAAATAGTTGCGTTCGCCTTTTCTTTCCAGCACCACCAGTTCGTCGTGGGTGCGCGCGATGGAGCCTTGCAGTTCCGTACGGGTGCTGCCCAAGTCAGCCTTGTTCGCTTCGATCTGTTTCTGTTGTTCCGCTAACTGTGCCTGGAGTTCTTTCCAGCGCGGATCTTCCGCCGGGCGACGATGGCCCACAACGCGTCGCGTGGGCGATCCATGGTTGCCCGCCTGGGAAGCGGCAGGTTTGCTGGGTGGGGCTAGCGTGGTAAGTTCGTCCAGACGGCCGGTTAGGGTCGCGATCTGCCCTCGCGTCGCGTCCAGCGACGCCATCATCGCGCTCTTCTCAGAGCCGATTTGCTGCACCATCTTGTGCTCGTGAAAACCGTACACTGCGGCGGCTGCCAGCGCCACCAAAAGCACCAGAATGGATGGACCCCAGACGCGGGGCGGAAGCGCCTTGCGATGAGGTTCGACGGGAGCGGAAGCAGACGGAATTTCATCAAACATGGGAGTCCTCCTCCCGTTTGCCAGCACGTTAATCTCCAGCGTAACCCATTCAAATTCAGCAACTTCCTTTCTGCTGACCCATGAACGAATTGCCTTCTCCCTGGAAATTGTTTCCGACGCCGGTCCCCCCCAGCGTCCGTCGGTAGGAAGGCCGACCTGAATCCGGCCCTCCCGTTAACTCATCTATCACCCCATGAACATGGAAAGAAGCGTGGATTTGGTGTCTTCCCTGGCTGATTCCTCTGGCGCTCGGTTGTCTGCCGCCACGTCATCGGTCCCCGACGATTCCGTCCTGCTCGACGCCTACTCGCGCGCGGTCACTGGCGCGGTCGAGAAAGTCAGCCCCGCCGTAGTGAACATCGAAGTGCATCAATCTGTTCGATCCCGCCGCCGCGCCGAACCGCAGGAGCGTCAGGGTGGGGGCTCTGGATTCATCTTCACCCCCGACGGCCTCATCCTCACCAACAGCCACGTCGTGCATGATGCCAACCGGATCGAGGTCACGATTGCCGACGGCCGCCGCATTCCCGCCCGCACCATCGGCGACGATCCCGCCACCGACCTCGCGGTCATTCAGATCGACGGCACCGGTTTGACCGCCGCCACCCTGGGCGACTCCCAGGGCCTCCGCGTCGGACAACTCGTCATCGCCATCGGCAACCCCTACGGATTTCAGTCGACCGTCACCGCCGGCGTGGTCAGTGCGCTAGGCCGCTCGCTGCGTTCCTACTCGGGTCGCCTGATCGAAGATGTCATCCAGACCGATGCCAGCCTGAACCCCGGCAATTCCGGCGGACCGCTGGTCGCCTCCGACGGGCGCGTGGTAGGCGTCAACACCGCCACCATTTTGCCCGCGCAAGGCATCTGCTTCGCGATCGGGATCAACACCGCCAAATTCGTCGCCAGCCGCCTGCTGCGCGACGGCCGCATCCGCCGTAGCTACATCGGCGTGTCAGCCCAGACCGTGCCCATCCACCGCCGCCTGGTCCGCTACTACGACCTGCCCAAAGAAACCGGTGTCGTCATCCTCTCCACCGAGCCCGATAGCCCCGCGAAACGAGCGGGCTTGCGCGAAGGCGATGTCATCATTGCCCTCGCAGGTCAGCCGGTGGCGGGTGTCGATGATCTTCACCGCCTGCTGAGTGATGTCCGCGCCTCCAGCAAAGCCGAGCTCACGCTTCTTCGCGGAACCGAGAAACTCAGCCTGGCGATTGTTCCGGAAGAAACCCGCGACGCGAACTGAGAGCTCCCGGGGTGCGGTCCTCTGGCCCCGGTGTGCTACCCTGCAGGGCAACCTCTCCCGCCACTTCGCCTGCCTTATGGAAGGCGCGCTCCAGATTCGCATCGGCACTGCCGGCTGGTCCTATAAGGACTGGGAGGGCGTGGTCTATCCCCCCGAGGTGCAGCGCAAGAAAGTCCACGCGCTCGAGTATCTGGCGCACTTCTTCGACGTGGTTGAGATCAACACGTCGTTCTACGGGCACATCAAGCCCGAGCTGGCCAAGCTCTGGGTGCGGAAAGTGGCGTTCAACCCGAACTTCATGTTCACGGCCAAGCTGCACCAGTCGTTTACGCACTCGCCGATCGCGGTGATGGAGCCGACTTCGGCGGCGTCGATCAAGCCCACCGACGAGGACGAAGCCAGGGCACGCGAGGGCCTGGACGCGCTGGCCAGCGAGGGCAAGCTGGGCGCGCTGCTGATCCAGTTTCCCGTCTCCTTCAAGAACACGAATCTCAACCGCGAATATCTGGAGCGGCTGCTGCGCCAGTTCATCGAGTACCCGCGGGTGGTCGAGGTGCGCCACGACAGCTGGAACAACGAAGAAACCTTGGCCCTGTTCGCGCGCGGCGACGTCGCCTTCTGCAATATCGATCAGCCGACCATCGGCCAGTCGCTCGCGCCGACCGAGCACGTGACCTCGACCGTCGGCTATGTGCGCCTGCACGGACGCAACTATAAGGACTGGTTCAATAGCGACGACCGCAACGATCGCTACAACTATCTCTACAGCGAAAGTGAACTCGGCGGCTGGAAGGACAAGATCGAAACCGTCGCCGCCAAAGCGCAGACGACTTACGTCATCACCAACAACCACTACCAGGGCCGGGCAGGCGTGAATGCGCTCGAGTTGAAGTCCATGTTGGCAGGGCAGCGCGTGAAAGCGCCGCCAGGACTACTGGAGAATTATCCGGAGCTGAAGAAGTTCGCCGATCCGGATTATGAGGCGGCCGATCCGAATTTATCTTTGCTGGCGTAAACGAGATTCCGGATTAAGCCTCGCCGATGCACTCTTTCCACAGATCCGGACGGCTCCGCTGGAACTTGGCGATGAGCTCGATACACTCCTCGGAGTGCAGATCGACGATGTCGATGCCCTTCTCCCGGAGCCAATGCGTCCCGCCCTGGGCATTCACGGAGTCACCCACGATCACCTGGCGGAAGCGAAACTGATAGATCAGGCCGGTGCAGTACCAGCATGGCGCCAGGGTTGTGACCAGGATGGTGTCGTGCCATGTGGGGCGGCGCCCGGCCGCCCGAAAGGCGTCTGTCTCGCCGTGCAGTGAGCAGTTGCCTTCCTGCACCAGGCGGTTGCGTCCGGCGCCCAACAAGGTACCGTTCGTATGAAAGATCGCTCCGCCGACGGGGACGCCGCCTTCAGCGAATCCGATGCGAGCTTGTTCCAAGGCGACAGCTAACATTCCACGTCCATCGAGGACAGGAGAGACTGCAGGCGAGACGAGCGGTTCCATCGATCGAGCGTATCACTGCAATCTGCTTGACTCAAGGAGGGTACGGCCTCCAAACTGAACTCCAACCCGCAGCCATGTCCGCTCCTCTCTGCGGCCACCGAAACTCAACTTGTAAAAGGGACGTGCAGCTTGAAACATGCAAGCGCGCCTGCGGAAGTGCAACCTGTAACCGACAAGCAGCCGGGTTACGGGCTGCACCGCCAGGCCCTGGGGCCGCTCGATACGCTGGCGCAGTCGATTTCGACGATGGGCCCAATCTGTTCGCCTGCCATGACCGTGCCCCTGGTCTTTGCTTCGGCGGGAAACGGGACTTGGCTGGCCTATTTGCTGGCCCTGGGCTGCACGCTCCTGATCGCGCTATGCGTGTCCCGGTTTGCGAGGGAGTCGGCTTCGCCCGGCTCTCTCTATGTGTATGCCACAACGTCTCTGCATCCGGTGCTGGGCAGCATGTCCGCCTGGGCCCTGCTGCTGGCGTACGTCGCCACCGGAGCGTCGGTGGTGGGCGGCTTTGTCCACTATGCCAATGTAGTGCTGGGCGAGTTCTTTGGAGTCGGCGCCTCCGCGATCTTGCTCACGGTTCTGGCAGTCGCGGTTTCGACCGCCGTGGCCTATCGCGACGTAAAGATTTCGACGCAGCTCATGGTGTACATCGAATTCGTCTCGGTGGCCTTGATCGGCGCGGTCTTCGTGATGCTGCTCTGGAAGCGTGGTCTGCACATCGATCCGGCGCAGTTTGCGCTGCGCGGTGTGCGCTGGAGCGGAGTCAGGCTCGGCGTGGTGCTGGCCATGTTCAGCTTCGTAGGATTCGAGAGCGCGAGCACGCTCGGAGAAGAGGCGAAGAACCCGCTGCAGACGATTCCGCGCGCGGTGATCCAAAGCGCGTTGCTGGCCGGCCTCTTCTTCATCACCGCGTCGTACACCGAGGTGCTCGGCTTTCCGGCCTCAGCAGGAACGCTCGATCAGAGCGCGTCCCCGATGAGCGTGTTGGCCACTGCCGCCGGAGCCGCGCGTCTGGGTCCGTTGATCGACATCGGCGCGATGGTGAGCATGTTCGCCTGCACGCTGGCTTGTGTCACCGCGGCCGCCCGCGTGCTCTTTATGATGGCTCACAATGGCATGACGCATCGCTGGATGAGCCGTGCGCATGACCGCAACTCCACTCCGCACGCTGCGGTTCTGGTCACCGGTCTTGCGACTCTGCTGCTGCCGGTCGGGCTCACGCTCGCGAAGGCGAACGGCGAAACGATCTACGACTGGATGGGTTCGTTGGCCACCTATGGATTCATCACGGTGTACGCGCTTGTCGCGGTAGCCCTTCCGCTGCACTTGAAGGCGGAGAAGAAACTCTCCCTGGCGATCGTGGTGCTGGCGGTAGCCTCGGTGCTGGCGATGGTTCTGGTGCTGGAGGGAACCCTCTATCCGGTCCCCGAAGCACCGAAGAACTGGCTGCCTTACCTGTTCCTCGCCTATCTGGGCGCGGCGGTTGCCTGGTACGGATGGCAAACGCGCGAAAGCCGAAGACCTGGAGTTAGCGTCGTATTGGAGCCAGTCTCAGAGATCGCCGATATCGAGTAACTGCTCTCGCTGTCGTGGATGCTCTCAAAGCTGGCCACGCAGGAGAATCAATCCGCCGAGGCCGCAAAACAACGTCGCACCGTCTTGGACTTCAAGTCCTATCTAGACCGCGCCGACGGTGAGTTCGTGACGACCTGTCAACCGGTAATCTTGAACCCTGGCCCGAAGTCTTAGAACTTTATGCGAGCGACAAACGAATCAAAAAGCGCGCCATAGTTGCGTGTATCGGTTGCCAATGAACCCTTCTCCGCCATTTGCACGTTTGAGGAATGCCAGAAAGCTGCCAGGCAGGGGGCTCGATGAAGCGGATATCAGTTCAGAGATGGCTTCTTCGGAGGCGGGAGAATTTGGCTTGAACCGTCGGGTACCGTATGACATTGCTCTTGAAATGAGTCCCAGTGAAATGTCTTTCTCTGTGTCTCCGTGTCTCCGTGACTCCGTGACTCCGTGATGAAGGGGGTTCCTACTTAGCCGCCACTTCCACCTTCGCCGCGTAGTGCGACTCCACGTAGTCGTCGAGGATGGCGATGAACTCGGCGACGATCTTGTCGCCTTTGAGCGTGGTGAACAGGCGTCCATCTACGTAGACCGGGGCTTTCGGCTCTTCAAACGTCCCGGGTAGCGAGATGCCCAGGCTGGCGTGCTTCGATTCACCGGGGCCGTTGACCACGCAGCCCATCACCGCGACTTTCATTTCCTCTACGCCCGTGTAGTGATCTTTCCAGTGGGGCATCTGCTCGCGCAGGTAGGTCTGGATCTGCTCCGCCATTTCCTGGAAGAAGGTGCTGGTGGTGCGTCCGCATCCGGGACACGCCGTCACCTGCGGGGTGAAGCTACGGATGCCGAGCGATTGCAGAATCTGCTGCCCCACGCGGACTTCTTCGGTGCGATCGCCGCCGGGCGCCGGTGTGAGCGAGACGCGTATCGTGTCGCCGATCCCTTCCTGCAAAACCACGCCCAGCGCGGCGGCCGAGGCGACGATGCCTTTGGCGCCCATCCCGGCTTCGGTGAGCCCGAGGTGCAGCGGGTAGTCGCAGCGCGCGGCGAGCGAGCGGTAGACGTCGATCAGGTCCTGCACGCCGCTGACTTTGGCGCTCAGGATGATCTGGTCGGGACGCAGGCCGTACTTCTCCGCGAGCGCGGCCGAATTCAACGCGCTCACAACCATGGCTTCCATGGTGACTTCACGCGCGTCGCGCGGTTCGGGGAGCAGGGAATTCTCGTCCATCATGCGGGTCAGCAGGGCGCTGTCGAGTGAGCCCCAGTTGACGCCGATGCGGACCGGTTTCTGGTTCTTGACCGCGACCTCGATCATGGTGCGGAAGTTGTCGTCATTCTTGCGGCCGACGCTTACATTGCCAGGATTGATGCGGTACTTCGCGAGCGCCCGCGCGCACTCGGGATACTTCGTGAGCAGCAGATGCCCGTTGTAGTGGAAGTCCCCGATGATGGGAACGCGAATACCCTGCTTGTCGAGTTCGTCGACGATGGGCGCGACCGCGGCGGCGGCTTCTTCGTTATTGACGGTAACGCGAACCAATTCCGAGCCGGCGCGGGCAAGCGCGGCGACCTGCTTAACGGTGGAAGGAATGTCGGCCGTGTCGGTGTTGGTCATCGACTGCACCACAACCGGTGCATCACTGCCGACGCGCACCCCGCCAATCGACGCCGTAACGGTTTTTCTGCGGCGAATGTCTGCCATGGAAAGTACTAGTTTAACACGCGGAAAACGGGGGCGTGGTCTCTGCCGTCGCAGTAGTTGGCCAGTTTCTAAAGCATAAACCACAGAGGACACAGGGGAACACGGAGAAAAGCTTGGAATCCTCTGTGCACCTCCGTGTCCTCTGTGGTTAAAAGGGTTCTTCCTCAACTGCCCAGCGGCCAGCGCTTCACGATGTCGTTGTAGATCACCGTTACCGCGAACAGCACTAGAAAGACGAACGCCGCCTGGTAGATGCGTTCTTTGATCTGCAGGCTGATGTCGCGCCGCATCAGGCTTTCAATCAGCAGCAGCAGGATCACGCCGCCATCCAGAATCGGAATCGGCAGCAGGTTGAAGATGCCGAGATTCAGGCTGATGCCAGCCGTCAAGCCGAGTAACGGTGTCCAACCTTTTTCAGTGACAGCATGGCCGATGGCGCTGCCGATCCCGATGGGGCCTTCCACTTGCCGCATCGAAACTTTACGCTGCACCATCTTCTGGATCAGTTCGAGCAGCACGAACGAGTAGCGCTTGTTGTCTTCGAGCGAACGCTGGAGCGCGGGGATCAGCGAAAGCTTCCCGATCTTCATCAGCGGCGTGCTCTCGAAACCCACCCGGTAGCGCTTCACCTTCTCTTCGTTGCCAGCCAGTACCGGCTGCAGCGGGAACGTGAGTTTCTGGCCCGCGCGCATCACGTCGACGCTCACCACGCGGTCTTTACTTTGCTGCAAACTGTCGATCAGGGCCTCGATCGCGGGGACGGGATTGCCGTCGACGGCCACAATCAGGTCGCCTTCGCGGATGCCGGCCTTCGCGGCAGGCATGTCCTTCTCTACGTCAGCCACGATGATGGACTCGTCTGCATTCCAGCCGGCGTTCCCGATCTCGGAGGTCGAGACTGGCTTGGGAACGATGATCTTCTCCAGAATCTGCCCGCCGCGGTTGACGGTGACGGGCAACTGCTCGTTGGGGTTCAGCATGACCTTGAGGCCAATCTGTTCCCACGTTGGATTCTCGGTGCCGGCAATACGAATCACCCGGTCCCCGGGCTGCACGCCACCCTGCGCGGCCGGCGAATCGGGCTTCACCCAGGCGATCACGCCGGGCTGGTCGATAAACGCTGGGTACTCGTAGTGCACCATGTAGACGACGGTCAAGAGGCCGACCGCCAGCACAATGTTCATGAAAGGTCCGGCAATGGCAATCACGAAACGCTGCCAGCGCGGATGGTTCAGAAATTCGCCGGGATCGTCGGTGCGCTCGTCCATCGGGTTCTCACCCGACATCTTGACGTAGCCGCCCAACGGGATGGCGCTGATCCGGTAGTCGGTGTCGCCCTTGTGGAAGCCGAGCAGGCGCTTGCCAAAGCCGATGGAGAACACCTCCACCCGCACCTTGAAGAGCTTGGCCGCGGCGTAGTGGCCCCACTCGTGGATCAGTATCAGGAGCCCGAGCACAACCGCCATGGCTGGGAGCGCCACCGCTATCGAATCAAGAAAATGAGGCATAACGTTCGATTACTCCCCCGGACAGGATAACGAAGTTGCGGGCGGCATGGGGGAAGTACCGCGCTGATACCACTCCACTCGCTCATGGGCAACTCGGCGAGCTTCCAGGTCTTGTGCGAGCGCCTGGTGTATAGATTCTATTCTCCCAGTTTTCGTTGTAGAAAGCACGTCCTCAATGACCCTGGGAATGTCATCGAAGCGGATCTGGCCTTCCAGGAACGCCGCCACCGCCACCTCGTCGGCCGCGTTTAGGGCCACCGGCTTCGCGCCTCCGGCCTCGGCAGCCTCGTAAGCCAGTCCTAAACATCTGAATTTCCTCACATCCGGCGGGTAGAAGTCCAGCTGACGTAAGTCCATGACCGGGAACCGGAGTTCCGACGGAATTCGTTCGGGGTACGTAAGCGCGTAAAGAATGGGTAACCGCATATCCGTCACCGAGAACTGAGCAAGTATGCTGCCATCGACGAACTCCACCATGGAATGGATCGTAGACTGCGGATGCACAATGACTTCCACCTGACTCGGAGGTACATGGAACAGCTGGCAGGCTTCGATGACCTCGAAACCCTTGTTCATCAGGGTAGCCGAATCGATCGTAATCCGCCTACCCATCTTCCAGGTAGGATGATTGAGGGCCTGTTCAACGGTAATCGAGGCAAATTCCGATTGTGGGGTTTTGAAGAACGGCCCGCCCGACGCCGTGAGCCAGATGCGCTGAACTTCTTCCATGCGCCCGCCGCGCATGCACTGGTGTACCGCGTTATGTTCGCTGTCGATGGGAAGAAGGGCTACGCCCTGTTTGCGGGCCTCGGCGGTGATCAACTCGCCCGCAGCAACCAGACATTCCTTATTCGCCAGGCCGAGCGCCTTACCCGCTTTCACCGCTTCGTAGGTGGCCTCGAGGCCGGCCACTCCGACGATGGCACTGACGACAAAATCCACATCCGGGTGAGTAGAAACGCGCACCGTCCCGGCGGAGCCGTGGACGACTTCGATTTCCGCGAGACCTTGAGCTTTGAGTCGCTTGCGGAGGGCATCAGCGTCGGACTCGTGGGCAACCGAGAGAACCCGTGGCTTCCAGTGCAAGGCTTGTTCATAGGCCGCTTCGACATTGGAGCCGGCGGCGAGCGCGACGATCTGGAAGCGGTCAGGGTAGGACTCGACCACGCTGAGTGTGCTGCGTCCGATGGAGCCCGTCGAACCCAGGATGGCGATGCTTCGCATGCGGAATCTTTATCTTACGCGGCGCGGTGGTCCTTGGGTAGCGCCGGCATCTTGCCGGCTGTCGCGAGGGCACCTTGCCCTCGCACGCCGCGCTTAAAGACAGCGTGAAAAGTGACTGTGGGGAAGGTGAGGTAACACTACACTCGTGCCCACCAGAATTGTCGCGTAGAGATCCATCCAAACTCGGTGTTCGCCTGTCTCAGGAATAGCAGTACCCCGAGCGGAGCTGAGTCGCTAAGCAAGAGCTGTTCCGCCCGGTCCGATCTTCAGTATTTGCGCGCTAAGGATCCCAGCAATGGATAGTCCGCCCACTCTCCCCGTCCAGCCGTGATGCCATGCACAATGGCAACCACCAGCATGACGACCCACGTGCCCATGAAACCGAGCCAAACGAGTGGGAACATCACGAAGAACATCGGAGGAGGGAGTGCATCCTTGGCGGGAGGATGGTGCGCCATGATCATGAAGAACAGGCCGAACCAGAGCACAAAAAACACAAACATGAGCGCCATGTAGGCGATCTGGAGAAGCAAGGCCTGCACAGCATGGAATGATACGAACCGAGATTCACGCTTGGTTAACAAAATCACAAGAGGCGCGATGAAAGTTCCCAC
The DNA here is from genome assembly GCA_964641665.1 of uncultured Acidobacteriaceae bacterium. Taxonomy (GTDB): domain Bacteria; phylum Acidobacteriota; class Terriglobia; order Terriglobales; family Acidobacteriaceae; genus Gp1-AA133. Next base: position 19,503 of record CAZXKO010000074.1, on the reverse strand, counting down.
CAGCTGCAAGACGTGAGCGAGGATGGCCATCGTGCGCTCATCCTGCGATGGTAGTTCAGCCATGTTCGCCGCTTCGTTCATAGCTCTCCCCGGCAGCGGGATAATATATCCCATCGCACATGACTAGCAGCCTGCAGAACGCTGCTGCCGGCTGATTGGATCTCAGAGATTCCCTACCGCATCACCCGCCACGCCGCATAAAACCAGAGGACCGGAGCCGCGAACAGCAACGCGTCAATCCGGTCGAGCATGCCGCCGTGCCCGGGGAGAATCGTCCCCGAGTCCTTCACGTTCGCCCCGCGCTTGATGAGCGACTCCACCAGGTCCCCCAGTTGCGCCGCTACATTCAGCACAGCCGTCAACAGCAGCACCGGCAGCAGAGCAGACCTTTCGAGAGAGAAGATTCCGTCGCGGCGCTGGATGAGTCCCCACTCCAGAAAGCGCGTGCTCAACTGGGTCGCGTAGTAGAACAGCAATCCCCCCACCGCCAGGCTGGCGATCATCGAGGCAACGGCGCCTTCCCAGGTTTTCTTCGGACTGATGCGCGGGGACATGAGGTGGCGCCCAATGACGCGCCCGACAAAGTAGGCGAAAATGTCTCCCGCCCACACCACCAGCAACAGATAAAGGATGAGGAACGCACCCGCCCACTGCTGCCGCAGTTGCACCAGCATCGCCAGCGGCAGCGCGATGTAGGCGAAAGCGAATGCCGACGCCGCCGCGGCTGGATAGCCGGTGCTCAGGTCGGTGCGGCGCATGGCGATCGACAGGAAGACAAACGCCGCGATCGTTGCCGCAAAGGCTGCCGCGATGCCAAAGATTTCCGTCGAGAGCAGCGGCTTGTCCGCGCCCGCCCCGATCATCAGCAGAAGAAAAAACAGGATCACGAAGCCGTAGGTGGGTCTCCGCAGCGGCTGGACGCCGTAGGCTTCAACCAGCTTCAGAAACTCATGCACGGTGAGCAGCGCAATCGCCGCCGTCACGATCGCCACCAGCGCGACCGGCGCGCGCAGCACCAGCAGCAGGACAATGGGGATCAGGACCACTGCCGTCGCGATTCGTTTGATCAAAGGGAAGTCGCCTTAGCCTCGGGCTGCACTCGAGGCGTGGTGATGCGCGTGGTCGTCGTTCAGGCCGCCGTAGCGGCGTTCGCGTTTCTGGTATTCCGCGATACCTTCGAGCAGGTGCTGGCCGCGAAAGTCGGGCCACAGTGTTGGGGTCACGTAGATTTCCGCGTACGCCAGCTGCCAGAGCAGGAAGTTGCTCAGGCGCATCTCGCCGCTGGTGCGCACCACCAGGTCCGGATCGGGCAGGTTCTTCGTGTAGAGGTGCCGGCACACGGCCTCTTCGTCCACTTGCAAATGGTCGATCCCCCCGTTGCGTGCCGCGGCTTGCACCAGCGAGCGAAACGCATCCACCAGTTCGGTGCGCGCGCTGTAGTTGAGCGCGAGCGTCAGCACCATACCCGTGTTCTTCGCCGTCGCCTCACGCGCCCACTGCATGCGCTCCTGCACGGCCTCGGGCAGTTCCTGCTGGCGGCCGATGTACTCGAGGCGAATGTTGTTCTTGTTGAGCGTGGGAACTTCGAGCTTCAGGTAGCGGCCGAGCAACCGCATGAGGAAGTCGACTTCGCTCTTGGGCCGCTTCTTCCAGTTCTCTTCGGAGAAGGCGTACAAAGTAAGCGCAGGAATATGAATGCGCGCGGCGGTCTCCACCGTCGAACGCACTGCGGTTACGCCCGCGCGATGTCCGGCAATGCGTGGCATGTGACGGCGGCGCGCCCAGCGCCCGTTGCCGTCCATGATGATGGCGATGTGTTTTGGGAGCCGTCCCGGATCCAGGTGCCGGTAAAGGTCTGCTTCCTTGCGATCCAGCCCGGCGGGAATCGTAGCCTGCAACGCTATCCCCTTCTGATTCAAGACGCTAACATACGGTCTGCGATATAGCAATGACGGGACTACGGTCTTGCAGTGACTCCACCACGGAGACACCGAGGCACGGAGAACTTCTTTCTATTTTCCTCCGTGGTAGATGACCTGGGCGTGCTTGTATTCGTCTTGCAATCCCGCAACTCATCACGCACAATAACCCACCCCCGTCTACTCCTGTGCCTGCCGCCTCGGACAACCCGCGCCTCACTCCCGTCTTCTCTCGGGTCCTGGTGTTGCTCTCGATCTCGATCTTCATCAACTACATCGACCGCAGCAATCTCTCCATTGCGGCGCCGCTGCTGAAGGACGAGCTTCATATCTCGGGCACTCAGCTCGGGACACTGTTGTCGGCGTTCTTCTATACCTACTCGGTTTGTCAGCTGCTTTCGGGCTGGCTGGTGGACCGCTTCGATGTGAAGTGGGTCTTCGCCGGCGGTTTCTTCCTCTGGTCGAGCGCGACCGCCGTCACCGGCCTGGTGCACACGCTCGCGCTCCTGCTGCTATCGCGCGTCGTGCTCGGTATTGGCGAGTCGGTCGCCTATCCCTCGTATTCGAAGATCATTGCGTTGCAGTGCCCGGAAGGGCGACGCGGCTTTGCCAACTCGATGATCTCCGTGGGCCAGACGCTTGGGCCCAGCTTTGGGCTGCTCTTTGGGGGAAGCCTGGTTGCGCTTTATGGCTGGCGTCCGTTCTTCGTCGGCCTGGGCGGCCTGTGCCTGTTATGGCTGGTGCCGTGGCTTTGGTGGATGCCGGCGAGCGGCCCGCGAACGATCACCAAACACGTCGCGCAGGGCGCCGGCACGCTGGAAATTCTTCGGCAGCGATCGGCGTGGGGAACTTTCCTCTGCCTGTTCTGCATCAACTACTTCCAGTATTCGATGGTCACCTGGCTCCCGTTTTACCTGATGCGGGAACGTGGTACCTCCATTTCTGCCATGGCCAGGATGGGAGCCGGCTTCTTCCTGCTCGCGGCGATCTCGGCGAGCCTCAGCGGATGGCTGGCCGATCGCTGGATCGTCAGCGGTGGATCGCACACTCGCGTGCGCAAGACGTTTGTCGCAGGTGGCTCGGCGGCCATGGGTATCTTCCTCGCTCTCTCGGCGTTGGCTCCGCGCGGCGCATACCTTCTGCCGCTTATGTTGTCAGGACTTGCGTTCGGGGTCACCATTTCGAATGTTTGGGTCATCACCCAGCGCCTGGCGGGTCCGGAGGCCTCGGGGCGCTGGACGGGATTCCAGAATTTCATGGGGAATCTGGCAGGAGTGGTTGCGCCCACTATGACCGGTATTCTGCTCGATCGCACCGGTCACTTTCTGTGGCCGTTTCTGATCGTTTCTCTGATCATGTTTGTGTGTATGTTGTCATGGCTCTTGATCGTGGGCCCGGTCGAGCCGGTCGACTGGCAACCGCGCTCCACCCCCGCCATTCTCCAAACCTCCGCCTAGCGTTCTGACTGCCCTGAATACTCACCTTTTCCTCGTCTGTCATCCTGAGCAAACTGAGGCGTCAGCCGAACGAAGTCGAAGGACCCCGCGCCTGCCGAGGCAACCCTGCGGTTGAGGAATTTCTTCACCACGGTTTCCGTTTTTTAACCACGGCGAGCAACCGTCTGGGAACAAAACGCTTCGTAGTCGCGGGCCACAGCCCGCCGGTATTGAATCGGGGTATCCATAATTCTCTGGGACGCGGAGGTGTCGCCATGCCCGACCGCAAGCCGCGCGAAAGAGTAGTCGCTGAAATTACCCTGGCTCACCTCACCCAGTTCGCCAGCCAGATGGGTCGCTCCCTCACGCCAGAGGAAGCGATGGCATTCCTCAACCAGAACGGCCGCGCCTACGAAATGTGGAACGCATGATGCAGGCCGGCGAGGACTACATCAAGTCTTCCCTACAGACACGCGCCCCGCTGGCTCTCGAGCGCCCGCCAAGTCGCCGCGGCCCCGTCGCCGTCTAGACGGAAGGGTCGACGCTGTCCGGTCAGCCTGACCGTGGAGTTATCTCTGGTCTGCGCGTAACCCCGTGTGGACAATCTGCCCCGCCCTCAAAGCTCTTTGCGGCCTGGGTTGATTGACAAGATTTGTTCCCGAGTGCAAAACTTGTCGGCACCAGCATTCTGCTCGGGTTTCGCCTCGACACCGTTTCTCTTTTTCTCGGAATTCTGGCCAGATTTCGCCGTCTCCCGCGCCGGTCATGTGCGGGAAGGCAGTCGGGATGTCGCCTCGCCAACAGCCAACGTCAACAGGCCCCAAGAATGCGGGGAACGCCCGCTCCGCCGCGGAACACCAGACTCGCCGGACGATTTCGACCGACCAGATCTTTCTCGCGAACCAGCCTCATCACAGCCAATAAGAGAAGAAGGGAGATGCGATTTATGACAACGCTGAGAGTTGCAGCAAAACCAGCGATGGCGCCAATGAAGGCGGCACAGATTTCCAAACCCGGTGGAGATTTCGAGGTCGTCGAGCGCGCAATTCCTGAGCCGGGTCCAGGACAGGTGCGCATCAAGGTGCAGGCTTGTGGCGTCTGCCACAGCGACGTGCTCACGAAAGAAGGCCTCTGGCCTGGAATTCAGTATCCCCGCGTTCCCGGACACGAGGTCGCCGGCGTTATCGATGAAGTGGGCGCCGGTGTTTCCGGGTGGAAGAAGGGACAGCGTGTCGGTGTCGGCTGGCATGGCGGCCAGGACGGCACATGTCGGGAGTGCCGGCGCGGAGACTTTCGCAACTGCCGGAATTTGAAGATTTGTGGCATCAGCTATGACGGTGGATACCAGCAATACATGGTGGCTCCCGTGGAAGCGCTGGTGCCGATTCCTGACAGTCTAAAAGACACCGAAGCAGCACCGCTGCTCTGCGCCGGAATCACCACCTACAACGCGTTGCGCCACAGTGGTGCGTTTCCCGGAGACCTGGTGGCGGTAGTGGGCATCGGTGGTCTCGGTCACCTCGGAATTCAATTCGCAAACAAGTTTGGTTACAAAGTCGCGGCAGTTGGGCGCGGCCCCGAAAACGCGTCGCTCGCAAAGAAACTCGGAGCGAACGTGTACATCGACAGCCAGGCCACGAACGCAGCCGAGGCATTGCAAAAATTGGGCGGCGCGCAGGTCATTCTCGCGACGGCCCCAAGCTCCAAACTCATGTCCGAACTGATCGACGGAATGGGACCGAACGGCAAGCTCATCGTAATCGGCGCGACGTTCGATCCTATTGAGGTCACCCCGATTCAGCTCATTAGTGGAAGTCGCTCGATTCAGGGCTGGGCCGCGGGAACAGCAGCCGATTCCGAAGACACACTGCGCTTTGCCGAACTGACCGGCGTGCGTCCCATGATTGAAACCTACCCGCTCGAAAAAGCGGACGAGGCCTACGCACGCATGCTGAGCGGCAAGGCACAGTTTCGCGTCGTTCTGACGATGTGATCCTGGCAGGAGTGAGAAACATTGGCTTGGTGCTGGTGCCCCAGGTTCGCGTCCGTTCTTTGGACGCTAACCTGGGAGACAGTGGATTCGACTGAGCCCGCGTCGATGTGGGACTTGCCTCACCCAGGTTAACGCCCAACACCAGGGCGTGAACCGGCGCGCCGGCTGACGCCGCGATTGAAGATACAGGCCGCCTATCATCGCGACGAAGACGGACGACTGTCGCGTTCGCGCCCTTTGTGGTAATCCTTATCGCCATGCCCGTCATTATCGGTCTGCTTCGCGGTGTGAATCTTGCCGGCCACAAGAAGATCAAGATGGAGGACCTTCGCGCCCTCTGTGACTCCCTCGGCCTGCGCGATTCGCAAACCCTCCTGCAGAGCGGCAACGTCGTCTTCCGCGCGACGGAGCGCAACCTCGCCCGCCTCGCCGCCCGCATTGAAGACGCCATCGAGAAGAAAGCCGGCTTTCACTCCAGCGTCATTCTCCGCACCCCATCCGACCTGAAAGATGTGATCGCCAGAAACCCCTTCGCCACGCGCCAGGGCATCGAGCCCGGCAAGCTCATCGTGACCTTCCTCCCTGCCGACCCTGCCCCTGAAGTACGCGACGCAGTGCGCAACCTGAAGACCGACCCGGAGGAAGTCCGCCTCCACCGCCGCGAGGTCTACACCTATTTCCCCGACGGCATGGGACGATCAAAACTCGCGCCGGTGATGGAGAAAATCCTGAAGAAGTCCGGGACGGGAAGGAACTGGAACACGGTGACGAAGCTGCTGGAGATAGCGGAGGCGCTCGAAAGTTCTCGCTGACGGGCAAGCGGATGTCCGCGGCGCGCTCCGACCAAGCGTGGCGGCATCACAAGCGCAAGACTAACTTGGAAACAAGAACCCCTCTGGCGGCGCCCGGCGGCCTAGCGGAAGTACATATAGGCAGCAACTGCGACAAGGACAACCGCGATGATCCAGAGGGACGAATCGCTCATTCCTGTTTTCTTGGCCATGTCTAATTCTATCCTCGATAAACATCCCTGCAAAATCGAAACGACAAACGGAACTGCCCAGGTAAACAGCCGATCAGACTTTGCAAACTGCAACCCCACCGCTGAGCCCGCCCCACAGCGAGGCTCCGGAAGCTGGTGGAGGTATCGCCCAAAGAAACTCTCAGTAGAACGCCAGCCCCACCCAATAAACGCCTGTGGGATAGGTTTCCGTCCGGGCATAGCAGACACCCACGGCAACGTTCCGCACCCGATGGTCGCCAATCAACCGGGCCGCGTTGGCCGGCAGGACGTCCGGATGGAGGTTGGTGTAGCTCAGCACGCTGTAGCGCTGCGCGACTTCATGCATGGCACGTGTTCCCAGCCGGTCTTCCTGCGCCATGGAACACGCCGCGTCGCGCAAAGCCGAGTCCGCCTTCCGCTCAAGTGCCGGCAGGTGCGCCGCACTGCGTGAGCGGCCCACCGCGTTCAAGATCGCGGCTTCGGTCTGCTCCGTGCTGTAAGCCGGAACGCTGTGGCCAAAATCCTGCACCACGAAAAGCCGCGCTCCGCTGCGGATCACGCCGAATCCGGCAACGTTGTAGCTCGCATCCAGCAGGTTCTCGCGATGCGGCGGAGAAAGCATCAGGTGTTCGTGCGCCTGCTCGGGACTCAGATCGAGCGCCACGTTTTCGCCGGCATGATCCAGCTGGAGGGCGCTGGCCGATGCCAGCCGGTGAGTCAGGGAGGGCTCGCCGTCAAACTGGTGCGAGAGCTGTTGCTGCTGGGCCATGACGTCGGCATGCGCGCGCGCCGCCTGCGTCAGTCCCGGGTCAAGTTGCAGAGCGGGGGCGCCGATTCGTGCGCGCGCCTGGTTCGCCATTTCGAGCAACCGCTGTTCGGCTTCCGGATCGAAACTTGGGGAGGGCGTGTAATCTGCGGCAAACGCGCGATCGGAACTCTTCGAAGACGCCGGTTTCACTTTCACTTGCGCCGGCGGAGCGCCGGTGGCCAGCACCAGCGCGACGGAAATCAGGGCCCGTAGCATCTTCTTGTGCCCACTCGCCAGGCCCTGGGAGGCTGCTACGTCGGAGCACGAACTTCTTCTTTGCTACACACCCACTCTAGCCTCTAGAATCCAGGTACAGCTAATTACCAATGGCCATGGAACTGATCGCCGTGCTTGTGGGCGCAGCGTTTGGCATTGCGCTTGCCTGGCTCGGTCTGCGCCAGCGCTCCGCCGGCACCGAAGCGCGCTTGTCCCTGATTGAGAAGGAATTAGCCACGTCCCGCGGCGAAGCCGCCCGGCTGCAGGAAGCCAACTCCCGGCTTCGCGAGCAGTCTGCGGCTCTCGAGTCGACCCTGCAGCACGAACGTCAGTCTGCGGCCGAGAAACTCGATCTCATCAACCGCGCCACCGACGAGTTGCGCGAGGCTTTCCAGGCCCTCGCCTCCGACGCCCTCAAGAGCAACAACCAGTCGTTCCTGCAACTCGCCAAGGCCAGCCTCGAAAAATTCCAGAGCGAAGCCAAGGGCGATCTCGAGGCCCGCCAGAAAGCCGTCGAAACCCTCGTCGCGCCCATCAAGGAGTCGCTGAACAAGGTCGACAGCCAGATTCAGCAGATCGAGAAAGAGCGCAGCCAGGCCTACGGCACGCTCACCGAACAGGTGCAGTCGCTGATCGGCACGCAGAAAGCCCTGCAAGCCGAAACCGGAAATCTGGTCAAGGCGCTGCGCACGCCGTCGGTGCGTGGACGCTGGGGCGAAATCCAGCTGAAGCGCGTGGTCGAGATCGCCGGCATGGAAGCGTACTGCGACTTCGACGAGCAGGTCACCGTCACCACCAGCGACGGCCGCCTGCGTCCTGACTTGGTGGTGAAGTTGCCCGGCGGAAAAAACGTCGTCGTCGACGCGAAGACCCCGCTGCAGTCCTATCTCGAAGCGGTCGAGGCCACCGATGACGAACTCCGCCGCGACAAACTCGTCGACCACGCCCGCCAGGTCCGCGAGCACATGCGCGCCCTCGCTTCCAAGGCCTACTGGGAACAGTTCAACCCCAATCCGGAATTCGTCGTGATGTTTCTGCCCGGCGAGACCTTCTTCAGCGCGGCACTCGAACAGGATCCCGGTCTGATCGAACAAGGCGTCAGCCAGCGTGTGATTGTCGCGTCCCCGACCACGCTGATCGCGTTGCTCAAGGCCGTGGCGTACGGATGGAACCAGGAGAAACTCGCGCGCAACGCGCAGCAGATCAGCGCGCTCGGCAAGGAATTGCACGACCGCCTGCGCAGCATGTCCATCCACATGGACAACCTGCGCAAGGGGCTCGACCGCGCCGTCGAGTCCTACAACCGCGCCGCCGGTTCCATGGAAAGCCGCGTCATGGTCACCGCGCGCAAGTTCCCCGAACTCGGCGCGCCGATCACGGAAGAAATCCCCGAGCTCGACCAGATCGAAACCACTACCCGCACGCTTTCGCTCGACTGGGGCGAGGAAACCACGGAAGAACTTCCATTCGCGCCCACCAAAGACGCCGACCCTGATTCATGAGCGCGCCAGCGGCTCACTCGATCTCGTCGGTTTCGTCCTTGTCGTCCGGTACAGCCCCGCCCGTAAACTTGACCACCTCGACCCGCAGGGGAGTCGTGCTGTCCCCAGAGGACACGTCGAGCAGAAGAAAATGATGAAATCCACCATTCGCCTCGTCCAGACCTTTCACCAGCGGAGCCCCGAGCCCGCCCGTCAGTCGCACCGGGATTCCACACTGGCTGTACGCTGCGTACATGTGGCTGTGGCTTACGAACACAAGAGCGACTCCGTACTGGCGGAAGAGGGAGAGCGCGATCTCTGAGTCGCGAACGGCATTTGCTCCATCTTCGTCCATGGCATGTCGGGTGACTGGATTGTTCGCGAGCCCCTTGTGCATCCCGACGACGATCACCTTCTTTGCCGCGCTCGCCGCCTTCAGATCGTCGCCCAGCCAGGCCAGTTGCTGCGCGCCAAAGCCTTCCTTGTGGCGGCTCACGTTGTCAACCGCGACGTAATGCACCGTGGGGCCGATGTCAGCCCCGTAGGCTACTTCGGCGATCGGCGCGAGCTTTAACCCCTGCGTGGCCAGGAAGTCCTCCTTGAATTCGTCCACCGCGTGCTTGCCACCCGGCAGCCGGATCGCGCCAAGCAACTCCACCTCGTGGTTTCCGATCAGGGGATAGAACGGTACGCCCTGTAGATTGCCGAGTTCCTGCTTGAAAAGCTTATCTTCCTTGCGGTCGATTTCCATGTCACCGAGGAACAGAAACGCATTCGCCCCGCGCTTCTTGGCTTGCTGGAAAGCCCACGGCAAAACGCCCAGCCGGTCGTCCCTGGAGTCGCCACCGATGGCCAGCCGGGTTACGCCCGCTGGAGGCTGGTCGGGCAGGGAATCGCTTTGCTGGTAGGCAGCGCAGCATTCCCGTATGCTGCTGGAGCGGGCACTCTTGGACTTGCACGCGGGTAGGCTGAGCAGCATCAAGGCTGCAATGGCCCACCGCAACGCCACGGCGGTGCGTTGGTTTCTCATTTCTTCAGCTCGCTGGGTGAATTTTCCTGGGAACCCGGGGTAGGCGTGAAAGTGTACACCTCAAATTCTTTTGCCCCGACGGAAAAATCCGCGCGCCAAAAATCGCGTGTCAAGCCCCAAATTGGGAATCGAGTGCAAGCGACTCGAAACAAGCCAAATCTAGTTGAGCTAATCGACTTAGATATCGATATTCAATTTGCTATGATAGAAATGGAAGTAGATGGCACGCATCGCGCGTCCTAGGGATAACGGCGCGACGTTAGTCGGACTCCAGACCTGAGGGGAGACTGTACCGGACATCAGAGCGGGCTTCCCGTCCGAGGCATCGGATGGACACCGCAGCGGGAGTGATCACTCCATATCGCTTGCAGTTTGCAGTGAACGAATAGTTTCGACGGATTATAAGAAGCGGGACGGAAGAAAGAATTTAGAACTTGGAGGAAACTTAGAAAAGAAGAAAGAGAGAAGCGGCAAAGCGGCAAGAAATTTCGAAGTTACTTACAAACCTTTTCCAACTGTCATCCTGAGCGAAGTGGAGGCGTCAGCCGAACGGAGTCGAAGGACCCCTGCACCGCCTCGATCTGCAGGGACATGTCCGTATTTTTCACCCAATACTTTCTCCGCGTTGGAAGAACATTCGAGATCATCAATAAAACAAGAAAGCTCGTAGCTCACAGCTCGCGGCTAAAGAACTTCCTGGCCCACGGCTCGAAGCTCGCTCGCCTCCGCGCTCGCCCGTCCCTTCGCCTGCACCTCCCACACCCCATCAAACTTCACGAAGTAAGGCTCGACCGAGATGTCGGAGAACTGAGCCACCAGCAGCTCCGCCGCGCGGCGCAGCTCGCCGCGATGATGCTCCGCTTCGGCCGCGTGATCGCCCTTGAAATTCGCCAGGCCGCCGTAAGTCGCGCAGTCGGAATGGCTCATCACCAGCACACGCTTGGTCTGGTGCAGGCGGATCGACATGCGCACCTGCTCGAGAATGAAGTCCTGTTCGAAATCGTTGCGCGGCGAAGCCAGTGTCTTGGCGCCTCCCGCGACGACGATCATATCGGGACGCGATATATTCTGCTTGCGCAGAAACTTCCGCACCGCCGTGCTGATGCGATGATCAAAGCAGCACAGCACCGCGGCATCGGCCACGTACGGGTCGGCGGGTGAATCGAAATGGAAAACCTTACGCATAAAGGAACGCTCTTACTCTTGCAAGTGGCGCCAGACGCTACGATCGAGCTTGCTGACACTCGGATCGTCGGAACGATAGCGCACCACGACCGCTTGGTGAAGATGCAGTTTGTGCCTCGCAGCAATGACCCTTGGGTTCACAAAAAAATAACGGCCGCCAAAAGGACTCGCCCGTATAGGGTCCGTCGTCTCCAACAGCGAACTTATACGCAACTACCAAGCGCAATGTATCCCCGCCTTGGCTGTGTCGTATGCGTTCAACGTCGATCGCTGTAATCTCCCCCTGAGCTTTGGGCCACCAGCAAGAGAAAATCAGCGCTACCGTATCATATAGGTCCTCGAACATGTTTGGCGATTGAGCACGCTCGTCGAAGCAATCACACCGCACGCTACGCGCCCCGCTTCGACTTCAGCTCGGTCAGCAGCTGCTCGACGCGGTCTTCTTTTTCGAGCGCGGCCAGGCGGTCTTCGACGTCGTCGACGGCGATCTCGGCTTTGGCCTGGCTCACAGCTTCCTCGCGCACGACTTTGTGTTTCATGCGGTCGAAGGCCGCGGCTTTCGAGCCGTCGCCGATGTTGATCTTCGCGTCGCTGGCTTTGCCCACGGCGCGAGCACGGCGATGCTGCGCAATCAGCAGGTCGGCCTTCGCTTGCGCCTCGGTCAACTTCTGGTCGAGCTGGCGCAGCGCGGTCTTCAGGTTTTCGACCTGGGCCTTCTGGTCGGTCACCTGCTGCCCGAAACTTGCGCTCAGGTCGCGATAGCTCTCGACGCGTTGCAGCGAGGCGCGCGCCAGGTCGTCCTGCTTCTTGTCGACCGAGAGTTCGGCCTTGCGCATCCACTCCGCTACTTTGTCTTCGTTTTCTTTCTGCTTTTTTTCGAGCAGGTGCTGGTCGGCGATGGCGATGGCCACCTGCGTCTTCACCTGCAGCAGCTGGTTTTGCATGTCGAGGATGACTTGCTTGATCATCTTTTCCGGATCCTCAGCCTTGTCGATGAGATCGTTCAGGTTGGCCCGGACTAGTGTGGAAACGCGCTCGAGTAATGCCATATGGGACTCCTTTGAAAATCAGGTCTTAGGTCTTGGGTGTCAGGTGTCAGGGATTTGCTTCCTGGCTCCTTTTTCCAGTTCTCGGTTCTCAGATGGCTGTCAGCTATCAGTCGCCAGCTTTCAGCTTTGTGGTTGCTCGTGGCTCCTGGCTCAAAGCTCGTAGCTCGTTTCATCGCTCGTAGCTCGAGGCTCGTAGCTGTTTTGCCTCGCACTCGGGACATTTCTTGCGGCCGACTGATGCACCGGCCGCGATGCCTACGAAGATTCCGGCGATGAGCCATACTGCAACGTGGCTGGAGAGAATCGCGGCCAGGGTTCCGATCGCGATTCCAATCACGATGCTCAGCCCCATCGACTTCGATTTGCTCGCTGCTGCCATACTCCGGTTCCTTTGCTTCGGTTCGCGCCGGCTCACGCCGGCGAGAAGCTGTGCGTTCGTTCACGAACGGATTCAATGCGACGCTCCGCTTTGCCTGCGTCCAATCCCGAACGCAACTCCCAGGGCGACTCCGAGAGCGACGCCCACGGGCAGGTTGTGCATCGCCACGCCGAGGGCGGCGCCGATTCCCGCGCCCAGGGCGAGTGCAATGGAGAAGTTTGATTTTGCCTTCATAACATCGCTCCACTTGCGAGGGCGAGACGCCCTCGCGACAGCCGGCAAGATGCCGGCGCTACTTCATTTCTTCCCGCCGTTGTCGGAAGGCTTCTCGGCCTTGTCGCCAATCTGGCGGACCTTGCCCATCAAGTCGCCAAGGTTCATGCCGGTGAGCGTCTCGAACAACGCCGGCACCTGCGCGGCCATCTTCGTCAGATCTCCCGTGACCTTGTTCAAGCCGGCCGCGTCGCCGTTGCCGGTCGAGACTACGGTGATCCGATCGACATTGGCCAGCGGACTGGCCAGCGCTCTGACCACCTCCGGCAGGCCGGTGAGGAGTTTGTCGATGACCGCGGCCTGGTTGTATTCCTGAAAGGCCTCGGCCTTCACGTTCATGGCCTTCGCTTCGGACTCACCTTTCTTGAAGATGATCTCGGCTTCGGCCTCGCCTTGCTGGCGGATCGACGAAGCGTGACCTTCGGCTTCGGCCATGAGCCGCTGCTTTTCGGCTTGCGCCAGGGTCTCGATGCGCTGACGCTCGATCTCGGCCTGCTTCAGCACGGTGGCGATCAGTTCTTTCTCGCGCCGCATGATCTCGGCTTCCTGCACCTTGACCTGGCCTTCTTTCTCGACTTGCTGCACGCGCACGCTTTCAGCGATGACCTGCTGCTGCATGACGTTGGCCTGAATGTCATAGGCTTTGTCCGCCTGCGCCTGTTGCTTCTTGGTGACTTCGAGGTATTGCGCTTTCTTGACCTCGAGGTCGCGCTGGGCTTCGGCCTGCTTTGCCTGTGACAGCGTCTCGGCCAGCACACGTTCCTGATCGGCCTGCGCTTTCGCGACCGCGGATTCGCGCGTCGCAACCGCCCGCTTGATCGCGGTGTCGCGCTCGGCTTCGGCGGTGGCCACGTCGGCGTCGCGCTTGATGCGCGCGACATCGGGCTTGCCCATGTTGGTGATGTACTCGTTCTTGTCGCGGACTTCCTTGATGGTGAAGGAAATTACTTCGAGCCCCATCTTGCTCATGTCATCCGCGCAAGTGGCGCGCATGCGCTCGCCGACCATCTCGGGCTGCTTCACGATCTCTTCCACCGTGAGCTGACCGATAATGCCGCGCAGGTGGCCTTCCATCACCAGGCGGATCAGGCCCTCGCGCTCCTGGTCGCTCTTGGTGAGGAACTGCTCTGATGCGGTCAGGATCGACTCGACGTCGGATTTGACCTTGATCTGAGCGACGGCCTCGACGGTGACCGCTACGCCCTGCTTGGTGTAGAGGTCCTGCTGCGGGGCCACGTCGAACGACATCAGTTCGAGCGATAGCTCGCGGCAGATTTGCACCATCGGCCATACGACGGACCCGTGACCTTTCACCACGCGGGTGCCGCCGAACCCGTAAATGATGAGCGCTTCGTGCGGGCCAGCCTTGCGGTAGAGCCTGGCCAGAAAACTCATCAGGAACATCACCACCAGGACGCAGAGTCCCACGATGACCCAAACTCCAGTGTGAATGCCGAACGTCATATCTCCTCCTCGCAACGCTGCGAAACTGTTAGACCGTTATGAATGAGCGAACTGCTTCATCGCGTCCAGGTCGCGCACGATGCGCGCCGGATCGTTGTGTCCCAGAAAAACTTCGCCTTCGAGCGTGGTGATGTGCACGACCTGGTTGGCCCACACATAGGCGCGGGTGTTGCCCACGCCGCGAATACCGTAGCCGCGCAGCGCGTTCCACCGCTCAATGCTGTAGCGGCCAATCTGGTCGCGGCCGATGGAACGCAACCGGATGCCGAGCGTGCTGATCTCAAGGCCTGCCGGAGTGAAGCGATATTGGAAGCCGGTCCAGGCGTGTGCCGCGATCACGAGGAAGAAGAGGCACAAGACGCCCATCCCGATGCGAACACCCGTCTGCGGGATCGCGGCCAGGATCACAAACTCAAAAACGGCCAGCGCTGCGAAGAACACGGCGAACGGGCGCGAGCCGTGGGTTTCTTCGGCAAGGGTTTGTCCCTGCGGAAGGGCCGCGCCGCGTTGACCGCGGAGGTAGATCAGCGTGAAGAGCACGATCGCAAAAGGAACTCCGAGCAGCACGGGCGCCACGGTGACGGCATTCCCCGTCAGGTTGTGCTGGAGGATGCTGTTGTTCACGTAGAACATGAAGCCGAGGATCGCGTAGAAGAGACCGAGTAGTGCGAACGGTGACGTATCGGTGGCCGCTTTCTGCTTCAGAACGACAAACGCGATCCCGGTGAAGACGATCAGCAGGAACGCGGTGACGCCGAGCGCGTAGTAGAGCGCGACTTCGCGGGACATCCAGCCGTTGGGATGACCATCGGCGGCGAAGTGTGTCGCCATGCGGGCGGGGAGTTGGTCCCAGACCTGCCAGTAGCGCAGCGCAGTGAGCGGGAGAGCGAGCCACATCAGCGCGGTCAAGATTGTGAATAATCTGCGGTTCATCGCGGTTGCCTCTCAGGGGCTGAAGCCCCTTGCTCCTCTCAGCTTTCGGCACGACTAAAGTCGTGCGCTTCCCGTGTTAGTGTTTCTGTTTCTTCTAATTCCCAAACGCGCAGCGCCTAAAGGCGCATTGTTTTTCGCTCCTGTACGGCACGCCTGAAGGCGTGCCCTGATACGAACCTTCTTGCGGTTTGCGGGACCACTCAGCGCGCCGACGTTTTGCTCTTCCCACACCTTGCCGCTGGCTGGCCCATTTCACTGGTAGAGATGGAGCTCGCCCCGTCTCAGACACGGCGAGCCGCGTCTCTACCGGTAAAGCGCGGCACCTACGCTTTGGTCGCGTCTTCACTGGTTTCCTCGCCGGACATTTCTGTCCACAGGCGGACGTAGGCGATGCCTTTGTCGTATCGTGTCACGACTATTTCCACACCCTTCGCGATGGCGACGCCATCCTCGCTGCGGGCGCCGCAGGTTCTCCGCGTGCCGGCTTGCGAGTAAATGATTTCGCCGGTGCCGCCAGCGCGAATCGGGATCGAAGTGCGGCCGAGCACGCCGACCATGTCATAGTCTGCGGGGTCCATGCTCTCCTCGTCGGAAGTCAGAACCTTGCCGAGAAAGAGGAAGACGATGCCGCCGCCCACCACTCCGCTCGCCAGCGCGATGCCGAGGCCCATCAGAAACCACAGGCTCGAATAGCGCGTCAGCAGGTAGCCCGTCCCGCCGAACCACGCCAGAAACGCCGTGAAGGTGACGAAGTTGAACGGCGAAACGGACGTGGTCTGTGCCACGCGAGCCAGCGGCGCGCTAGTTCCGGGCGCTACCGGCGCATGGCCGGCCACTGGCGCATGGCCAGCAACGGGAGCATGGGCTCCGACTCCGTTGCCTCCCAGGGGCACGTGCCCGGCCCCATGCGGCAAGTGGAGGTGGAAGTGCCAGCGCGTGCCTCCACCCAGCAACGAGATCAGGCTGAAGGCAAAACCCACGGCAAAACAGGTCAGGTAAAAGTCTGCCCAGGTCATTGCACTCGCCTCCCTTCCGAAGCCTTGCGGCTGCGACTGCGATGGTTGCGGGCCGCGTCCGGATCGAGCGCTTCGAGCAACCGCTCGGCCAGGCCCGGCGTGTCGAGAATCGCGCCCAGCAGCAGAAAACAGCTGCGCGTGTCTTTGTGGCGCGCGCACTTGATGAGCACGTCGCTCACTTCGCGGTCGCTGACGAAACGCTCCGAACCTTGCAGCAGCCACACGTCGAGCTTGCCTTCGGTGGTGCGCAGGTCCGACGTGAGTTCGGTGTGGTAGCCCTCGGGGTCATCGACCAGAAAGCCGGGGTGCACCTTGAAAAAACGCGCCAGCAACGTGCGCGACGACTGCGTCATGTGACGGCGCGAGCCGCGCTCGATCTGCGAGAGGTAGGACTGGCTGATGCTCTTGCCCAGTTCCTGCTTCACCGCGCGCACGATCTCCTGCTGGGTCATGGGGCGTCCCATGTCGCGGAGGGAGCCTTCGACCTCGCGCAGGTAGCGGATTTTTTCGCCGAGCGTCATATTCCAGATCGCTATGTTTATATTGCAATTTGTAATGTTTTGTCAAGGATCGGATATGGCTTGTTTTGAGGGGGTTGGAGGGGCGGTCGTTGGTTGCCGGTCGTTGGCCGTTGGCTCTCGACGTGATGAAATCGGGTGGGGGCTGGAAGCGCAAGAAGCAACACCGCAGGCGGTAGAGCGCGGTCACATCCAGCCCTTTAGCAGCACGACTCGAGTCGTGCCCTTCCCGGGGAAGAATTCCGCTTGGGGCTGCAGCCAGCGATCAAACAGCAGATTCCTCCTGCCTCGCTGCGCTCGCGTGTCGGAATGACAAAACGTGGAGGGTCGGTCGCGATCGGTGTAGGAGGAATTCTCACGGGGCAGGTTCAATCGGGCCTTCTTAAAACCTGCGCCGGTCGGCTAACCGCGTCGATCCACTCGGATGCAAGCCATGCGGGAGTCAGGATGGCCGCGAGGGCGGCCTGCACCCAATCGCGCAGAAGCCACCATCCGAGCCACGCGGCGAGCGCCCACAGCATGTTGCCGCCGGGCCAGTGTTCCTGGAGATTGAAGATCTGGGCCGAGAGAAAGATGCCGGCGCCGGCGGAGATGGTTCCGATGCCATGAAGGGCGGTGGCCAGGGCGGGGAAGCGGCTATGCGCAAACGCGCCCGCGACGTGGAATACCGCGACCAGCAGCAAGACCGGGGAGAAGCGGCCGGTGGGAGAGAGTTCGTCCCAGTGGGCGGCGACGAAGAGAAGCACACCGGCGCCCAACATCAAGGCGCCGAAGCCGACGGCGATCAGGACGGGCCAGCGCAACTGGCCGGGCTTTTCGTTGGAGGCCTCGAAGGCCTGAATACGGTCGACGGTGGCGGCGTCGACCAGGCCCGCGCTCTTCCACCGCTCCAGACTTGCTTGCCAGGACTGGGTCACAATGCCTCCGAATGGGCCGAATTCTAGTCGAAGGGGCGGAGTGCGCACAGTGACGTGGCGTGGTATGGCGCGGGATGTCGTGCTTTAACGGCAGGTGTTGGGGGTTAGGTCTTGGGTCTTATGTCTTGGGTCTTGGGTTTCAGGTTTCAGGTCCTTACGATTCGAGGAGTTCGTAGTGGACGACTTTGGGGCCGCGGTCCAGGAGGAACTTGTCGTCTTCGGGGTAGTAGACGGCTTGCTCGGGGTTGGGACCGGCGAAGGCTTTGATGGCCTCCCAGGAATCCCAGAGGGTGAGGAGGAGAAATTCGCATTGGCCGTCGGCGACGCGGCGCAGGGTATAGACGCCTTGGTTGCCGGGAGTGGCGGCGTATTCGTGGAGTCCGGTCTGCTTCAGATATTCGTAGTAGGTGTGCTGGTCAGCTTCGCGGACGGTGCCGCGCCAGATGCGGGCAATCATGATGGGCGCCTCCTGCGTGATCAGATGAGGGTTGGTTTCGTGGAGATTCGAGGATGTGCTCGCAGGCATCATCGGGCGGCTGCTGGCCAAGGAGCCGGTGGCACCCCACAGGAGCGCAGGGTCCCTCGACTCCGTTCGGCTAGCGCCTCACTCCGCTCGCGATGACAAAAATGAGTTGCGTTGCCGGCTCAGACGCGACGAGCCGCGTCTCCGGGTACGAAATTTTGCCGTCAAAATCGTCTGCTCCTTCTCATACGTCGCTCAGGGTTTCGGCTGGGTGCGGGAGAGTTCCCACGCTTTGGCATATTTCCAGGAGACGTAGACGGCGTGGTAGAGGTGCAGCAGCAGGCCTTCGCGGCCGTCGAGGAAACCGAGGCGGACGATGTAGTTATAGAAGAAGGTGGCCAGGGGACGGATGACGATGTTGGAGATGCTGAAGCTGCGATGACCCTGGGCGAAGGCGTCCTGGGCGCCGAGAGAGGAATAGCGGTTCATGTGACCGATGTAATAGGTGAGCGTGGGATAGGTGTAGTGCACGAGCGCGTGCTGGAACTGGCGGGTCTGCTGGGGGACGTCGGGCTTGAGGTCGACGCGGTCGTGGGGATCGTGTCCGGCGACGACGCCCGTGCCGCGGCGAAACAGGCGCAGCTTGGGGTCGGGGTAGAAGCCTCCGTGGCGCATCCAGCGTCCGAGAAAGAGATTCTTGCGCGGCAGGCGGTAGCCGTTGACCGCGTTGGGATCGGCCAGCGTGGCGCGGATTTCTTCGGCGAGCTCGGGGCTGACTTCCTCGTCGGCGTCGAGCAAGAGCACCCAATCCTTGGTGCAGAGGTCGATGGCGTACTGTTTTTGCGCGACGTAGCCGCGCCAGGGTTCGAGGATGACTTTGGCCCCATGCTCGCGGGCGATGTCGCAGGTGCCGTCTTTCGAGCCGGAATCGACGAGGATGATTTCGTCGGCCCAGCGAACGCTCGCGAGGGTGCGGCCGATATTGGCCTCCTCGTCCATGGCAACGACGGCGACGGAAAGAGTCATGAGGCGCGGTGAGAGTGCATGGATCGGAGTGAATTTTGGAAGCGGTATTGTCTCACAGGGAAAGGGCGGCGACCGCTACGTGAGGCTCGGACGCGAGTTAGCGCCGCAGGTTGCAGCGGTTCGTATGCGCTAGCAGAGCTTCTGAAGAGGGCCACGCCGCCTGCGGAAATAAAAGCTTAAGGCAAAAAAAGGCGCGCGAGGCGTCGGTGTCAGCAATTGCCCGGCGACTGAAACGCGTCTTGGGGCAGAGTCAGGGTCCATGCATTATGAAAGAACGCCCCGCTTCAGAAAATTGAAGCTGAGTGTGGCGCTGCCGGCGCTCCAGACTCAGGATGGTTAATGTCGGCTTGTAAACGACGGGCCTGAACAATGGCACTTTAACCTTGGGGGAAAG
>CAZXKO010000073.1:0-14912 GCA_964641665.1 uncultured Acidobacteriaceae bacterium | reverse complement strand
TCACGATCTTTGCCGCCCTTGCCCGCCACCACACGGATGATCATCCGTTGGCTATCGATGTCGCTGACCTTGAGACGTGCGAGTTCGGCGCGTCGCATGCCGGTACCATAGAGTGTCATCAGCAGCGTCCGTCGAAACAGGTTTCCGGCGGCATTGATGAGACGCGAGACCTCTTCTCGGCTGAGCCCTGTCGGCAGCCGGCGTCGGTCCTGAGGGTATGGCAAGAAATCGCGGAACTGATGGCGCTTGAGAGTCTTGACGAAGAAAAACCGTAGCGCCGCCACTTGGTTGACCACCGTACCGGGCGTTAGCTTGCGCTCACGCAGCAGATAGGCTTGGTAGGTTCGGAGTTCGTTGAGGCCGAGCCGATCGGGAGGTTTGCCAAAATGCTTGGCGAACTCGGTGACGACCCGCAGGTAATTGCGCGTCGTGATCGCAGAGTAGTTGCGGCGCTGGAGTTCCTCCAGCATCATCTTGCGTAAACGGGTCACAGCAGTCTCCTTTCACTGTGACCCACACTATGTCAGCTACCTCACCCCTTCGGGTTCACCCCACGCGTAGCGTCCGCCGCACCAGCGGCTTAGTCCTTGTCGGCCATGCGGAAGCTAAAGAACTGAAAATGGTGGTTCGAAGCGATCGGCACTCAGAAGAGTTCGAAAAATCGTCTGCTAGGGCCGACCAATCTCTCATCACCAGCAAATACTCAAGCCAGCAGAGTAGGGAAGCTGTTTGGAATGTCCGCCCTTTGCAAAGAACAGAAAGAATGGGCCGCGACTTCCATCGTCACCCTGACCTCGGCTTCCTCGAGAGCCACGCGGCCGCAATCAAACACACTGTAATCAGGCTTGCGAAAACGATGGGGGTGGTGAAGGCGTACCTCCAACTCAAGGCTGTGAATGCGACAAAGCAAATGGCGAGCGCCCACGCAATGCTGCGCACGCGTGCCAAAGTCTCTGCCGGAAGTCCGCCCAGCAGCCACGCTAATACCGCCGCGAACGAAAGAAACACGGAGACAAAGAAACCGAACGCGCTGAAGAAGTCCCAATAAGTCCGGTTAAACCCTTGAGCGTCAAAGTGGATGGATCGCATTAACCCAAGAACCGCGTCCGCACCCCATTGCGGATTGTTCTGGCGAAACCCAAACGTATGTCCGGCCGCAAAAAGCAGCAGAAGAACAGAAGCGATTCGATAAAACACAGAACTCTTCAATCGTCCTCCGGCGTGTCACTTCCGGCGCCAAAGTCTAGTCCGCACCCTTGGGGGTGTCAAAGGCCTATTCGGCTAGATTCGAGTGAAATGCCCCCCAGTCTGTAGCGTTTAAACGACTCTTCCGGTTGGCTTGCTGAACCGAACCAGAAAAGCATGAAACCGAGCGACGCGGTTCAAAACAGCGAAGTAGCGGCGACCAATCCCACCTCAGAACAGCAAGGCACTCCGGGACGCCGTTTTTCCTGAAATCGCGCCAAGCCGTCTGACCCTGCGCGGTATAATTCCTCTTCGACCATGTCCGTTTCGCGTTACGCCCTGGTGGCCTACGTTCGAAAACCGGTGGGGGAATTCGTGGAGACTCTCCGCCGCGATCTGCATCCCGAATTGCCGCACATGGCGGCCCACCTCACCATCCTTCCACCTCGGCTGCTCCAGGGCAGCGAAAGCGCGGCCGTCCATGACCTCGAAGAGATCTGCCGCGAAGTTGAGCCCTTCGAAGTCTCCCTCGGCGAAGTCGAGACCTTTATTCCTGTTACCCCCACGCTATTCATCCGCGTGGCACACGGCGCAGTGCGCATGCAGGAACTGCATGACCGCCTGAACCGGGACGCGCTCTGCTGCACCGAACAGTTGCCGTACATTCCCCACCTGACCATCGCCAAGATGGGCACCGAAGAGGCGGCCTGGAAGGCATTCGAGGTTGCGCGACGCCGCTGGGCACGGTACTCCGGCAGTCGCCACATCCCGCTCGAAGAACTCACCTTCGTCCGGGAGGACGAGCACTGCCGCTGGGTTGATCTGGCACCGGTGCCGCTGGGGCGCAGTTTGGTGTCCCGAAGGAAGTAGTGCCCCTCAGCCTGCGGTCCGGACCTCATCGGATTTCTTCCCCGTAAACGCTAGTCCCTGCTCCTCTTCCAAGCCCGCGGACAGGCCCTGGCCAGAAGGACATGTCCCTGGCAGGCTGCCCCGCTGTCCCGACGTGCGTTGCCAACGTTCCAGGTGTGGCCCCAACATGAAGAAGTCGAGGCGCAGTGCGCTCGGCGCAGACCGCTTTCCCCAGCGGACGTCGGGGTTGCATCCCCAATTGGGAGAAGGTTCTACATGCACGTTGGGGTATACGGTTCGGGGTATCTGGGGACGGTCATCTCCGCCTGCCTGGCGGATTTTGGCACTCCCGTTGGCTGTTGCGATACCGACAGCACCCGCATGGTCGAGATGGCCCAGGGCAACATTCTCTTCTTCGAAAAAAATCTGAAGGAAATTGTAAAGCGCAACGTCCGCTGCGGGCGGCTCGCCTATTCCACCGACGTGGAAGCCTTCTCGAAGAGAAACCTCGTGATCTTCCTGGCCGAGGACTCCGCGGAGCGTCTGCAGGAAGTTGTCTTGCGCATCGCGCGACATGCCGGAAGGCCGGTCACGTTTTCGCTCGTCACCCCGGTTCCGGTCGGAACGGCCGCCAGCCTCGAGCGCGCCCTGGCAGAAGCGAAACTCAAGGCCTCCATCGTTTCGCAGCCCATGTTCTTTACCGATGGCTGCGCGGTCGAGGACTTCAACTGGCCTGACCGCATCATTCTGGGTGCAACCTCCAACGACGCGGTCGCAGCGATCAAACAGATCTTCCATCCGCTGGTCATGCGCGGAGTTCCCGTGGTCCTCACCAATCATGAGACGGCGGAACTGGTGCGCGAAGCGGCCACCGCCTTTGTCGCTACTAAAATCTCTTTCATCAACGAGCTGGCCACGCTCTGCGAGCACGTGAATGCCGACGCCGTGAACCTGTCCCTGGCGCTCGGCCTCGACAAGAAGATCGCGCCCCGCTGCCTGCAACCCGGCGCCGGGATGGGCGGCGTCTTCGCCGAGTCCGACATGGACCATCTGGCCCAGCTGGCGCGCGACAAGGGCGTGCACCTGAAAATCCTCACCGCCGCCCGTGAAGTGAACACCGCCTTGGCCGAGAATCTGGTGGCAAAGATCTCTGGGATGGTGAACTCGGTCCAGAACAAGGACGTCGGCATTCTCGGGCTGGCCTTCAAGCCGAACACCAATTCAGTGGCGGGTTCTTCCTCGATTCGCCTGGCTCAGACCCTGGTGGCCCAGGGAGCGCGCGTACGGGCTTACGATCCCGTCGCCCTCTCCGATGCCAAGCTCGAGCTGAATGGAACCGTGCACTATTGCGAAACGGCCTATGCTGCCGCCGAAGGCGTCGATGCGCTCGTGGTCGGCACCGGCTGGCCCGAGTTTCGCACCCTCGACTTCAGCAAGATCAAGAACCTGCTGAAGCGGCCCATCATCTTCGACACCAAGAACCTGCTCGACTCAGTGCGACTTCGCGCCATGGGGTTTCAGTACATGGGCGTAGGGCGCGGGTAATTCTCTCTGCTGACTGGCGTGTGCTGTCCCTAAAAAACCGAGCGCAGCGAGTGGAGGGACCCTGCGTTTCAGCCCTTCAACCTCTAGCCGGCGCTCCACATGCAGCTTATTTCTTTGAAACAACGCTGAGCGTTTTCCGCAGACTATCTCCCCACGCGCCCTTCTGACGGCTCCCGCATCCAGTTGCTATAATCAAAAGCTGCGCCATACCTCCGTGTGGTGCCTGTAGTTCAGCGGTGGAACGCCGGACTGTGGCTCCGGATGACGTGGGTTCGAATCCCACCAGGCACCCCAAATCACTCCCGACGTTCCTGCCCGCAGGCGTCCGATTTCTCGCTTACTCGAGCACGAAAATGTCTTTTCTCGCGCAGATTTCCTTCAGGATCTTCGGCCACACTGTCACGCTGACCTCGCCAAGGTGTGCCTTCCGCAACAAGAGCATCAACGTCCGTGACTGTCCGATGCCGCCGCCGATCGAGAGCGGAATGCGGTCCTCCAGAATTGCCCGGTGGTAGGGCAGTTGCAGGAAGTCGAGTTGCTTCGAGAGTTCGAGCTGCTGCCGCAGCGTCTCTTTTGTGACCCGAATGCCCATCGAGCTCAGCTCGTGGCGCCGCTTCGTCACCGGATTCCAGACCAGGATGTCGCCGTTCAGCCCGTGCGTCGCCGAGCCAGTCTCTTTGCTGGTGTCGGTGGCCCAATCGTCGTAATCGGCCGCGCGCATCTCGTGCGGATAGCCGTCCTTTAGCGGCCAGCCGATCCCGACAATAAAGATGGCCGGACACTTCTGCAGCACTGCCGTTTCGCGCTGCTTGCGCGGCAGGTCGGGATACATGTCGAGAATCTCTTCGGCATGCAGGAAGATGAGTTCCTCGGGCAGGCTCGGATAACGCGGATCTTTCAGCTTGGGGAACATTTCCAGCGCGAACTTCTCGGCGCCCACCAGAACCTTCCATATCCGGCTGACCACGGCTTTCAGGAAATCCAGATTGCGCTGTTCGGCGGTGATCGCCCGTTCCCAATCCCACTGGTCGACGTAGGCGCTGTGATCGTGATCGAGGAAATAGTCCTTGCGCACAGCGCGCATGTCGGTGCAGATGCCCTCGCCCGGGCGGCAATCGAACTGCTTCAATGCGGTCCGTTTCCACTTGGTCGCGGCCTGCACCACCTGCGCATCCACCGGGTGTTTGTCCCGGTCGTTGGAAATGTGGAACTGGATCGGAGTGCGCGAGCCGTCGCGGTCGAGCATGTCATTGACACCGCTCTCAACATCGACGATCAACGGCACTTCGACCATCATTAGATGGAGTTCCTGGCACAGGTTGTCTTCCATGTAGCGCTTCAGATGGAAGATGGCCTGCTGCGTCTCTTTGGGCGTAAGCAGCGAGTGGTAATCCCGCGGCAAAATCTTTTCAAGTTCGCTGTAGTCGCCGATTCCCGGCCCGGCCAGGTCGGCTTTCTTGTCGAGTACGAGAGTGCTCATGAAAGGTCTCTCCTTGGCAGTCGAATCGCCGTTCCTATTGGACCCTGCGACGGGCCGGGCTTCAGTGCCGCATGTCACAGGGACGGGTGAGGTTGGGATAGGCAGCCAGCCCTTGAAAGTTGGCTGTTGGCACCGAGCCGTTGGCATTTTGCCCGTTAGCCTTGACAGAGCGCCAAACGTGCTGTTTTTGCCCCTCCCCATCAAATCTGTCATCCCGACCGGAGCGAAGCGAAGTGGAGGGACCCTGCGTTTCAGTGTAGCGCCGGCATCCTGCCGGCTGTCGCGAGGGCGTCCTCGCCCTCGCTCCCCGACTAACCAAGTTCGCCTCATCGAGTCTATCCTTAGAAGAACACTCCCCGTGAAAGCGATCTCAGCGATGAACCCGTTCCGAATTCTCCTCCTGGCGTGGTGTTTCCTTTCTCCGGCGATTGCCACGCAAACCGCAGCCGCGCCCGCCCAGACTCCCGACACCCGCAAGACGAGCACACCCTACACCGGCGATCTCACCATCTTTGATTCCCCCGGCCGCGCCGATCGCCTGCAGATCGACCGCGTCATGGACCTCCTCGGGATCGGCACCGGAAAAACCGTCGCCGACATCGGTGCCGGGTCCGGCTGGTTCACAATCCTCGCCGCCAAGCGGGTGCGGGACGCCGGCACGGTCTATGCGGTCGACATCAACCCGGAGGCCATCCACTACATCGAAGACCGTGTCCAGAAAGAGCGGCTGCACAACGTCAAAACCATCCTGGGCCGAGAGGACGATCCCCTGCTACCCGCCAATCAGATTGACTCGGTCCTGCTTTTGAAGACGTATCACGAGGTGGCCAAGCCCGTAGCCCTGCTGCGTCACCTGAGAGCTTCGCTCCGCCCCGGCGCGAAAGTTGGCATCATCGACCGCAACGGCAAAGCCGAAAATCACGGCGTCAATCGCGACGTCGTCCTCAAAGAAGCTGCCGCAGCCGGATACGAACTCGAGGGCAGCTACGACTTCGTGAAAGATGGAATGGACTACTTCCTCATCTTCAAACCCAAACCGCAATAGGCGGTGAAATGGGAGGGGACGCTTTTCTCTGCACACTCTGCGGTTTTTCTTCGCGGCCTCCGCGCCTTTCTCTGCGATCTCTGCGGTTAAAGGCTTTCCCCGCGAACCGCCGACGCTTGAGCTGTCCCTTCTCCGTGCCTCCGTGCCTCCGTGGTAGATTTAACCCACCCATGCACCACATCGCCGAATGGGCCCTGAACATCGCCGAGCAGCGCGGCGCCTCCTTTGCCGACGCACGCATTGTCGACGACCGTAGCCGCTCGCTGGCCACCAAGAACGGCAAGATCGGCCACGCCTCCGACGCCGAATCGCAGGGCATCGGCATCCGCGTCATCGCCAACGGTGCCTGGGGATTTGCCGCCTCCGACGACCTGAGCCGCGCCGCCGTCGAAGGCACAGCTGCCCGCGCCTTCGCCATCGCCCAGGCTTCCGCCCGCGTGAAGCAGGAAGACGTCCGCCTCGCTCCCGAGAAACCGGTGACCGCGGAGTGGTCCACGCCCTGCCAGATCGATCCCTTCACTATTTCTGTCGAGCAGAACCTCGATCTGCTCCTGAAAATCGACGCTGAACTCCGCGCTGTTGCCGGCGTCACGCTGGCCGAAACCAGCATGAATTTTCGCCGCGAGGAACAGTGGTACGCCTCCTCCGAAGGTGCTCGCATTCACCAGACCAAGTTCTCCACCGGCGCCGGCTACGCCGCTTACGCCTTCGCCGGCACCGAGATCATGAAGCGCTCCTACCCCAACTCCTTCGGCGGACAGTGGCAGAACAAAGGTTACGAGCTGATTCACGAACTCAAACTGCTCGAGAACGCCCGCCGTGTCGCAGCAGAAGCTGTTGCCCTCCACAAAGCCGACCAGTGTCCCGAAGGCGTGGCCACCATCATTCTCGACAGCTCGCAACTTGGCCTGCAAATCCACGAGTCCGTCGGACATCCCATCGAACTCGACCGTGTGCTGGGCATGGAAGCCAATTTCGCCGGCACTTCGTTCCTCACGCTCGACAAGCTCCGCACGCTCCGCTACGGCAGCGACCTGGTGAACGTGGTCGCCGACGCGCGCCAGGAACATGGCCCCGGCCTGGGCACCTTCGGCTTCGACGACGAAGGCGTCCCCGCGCAGCGCACTCCCATCATCACGAACGGCCTGTTCACCGGATATCTCAGCTCCCGCGAAACGGCGCACACCATCGGAGCGAACCGCTCCGGCGGCACCCTGCGCGCCGAGGGCTGGAACCGCTTGCCCATGATTCGCATGACCAACATCAGCATTCTTCCCGGCGAGAAACCGCTCACGCTCGAGCAACTCGTCGCCGACACCGACGACGGCATCTACATGGAGACCAACAAGTCCTGGTCGATCGACGACAAGCGCTACAACTTCCAGTTCGGTTGCGAAATTGGCTGGGAGATCAAGCGCGGGAAGCGCGCGCGCATGCTGAAGAACCCGTCGTATTCCGGCATCACCACCGACTTCTGGAACTCCATGGATGCGATCTGCTCGCGCGACCAGTGGACCTTGTGGGGAACGCCGAATTGCGGCAAAGGCCAGCCCCAGCAGGTGATGGGCACTGGACACGGCGCCGCCCCGGCAAGGTTTCGCAACATCAAAGTGGGGTCGGCGTACAAGGGCTCGTGACGATGGTTACAGAAGTAGTTAGCACTTGGCACTTAGCATTTGGTCTGAGACGAGCTGCCAAGATGAAGGACTTCAGGGACTGCGGGTGTAGGAGAGGGCTCATCAGTTGACTCTGCAAGTGTACAAGGTAACGGGCTTATTTCCGGGGGAGGAGCGGTTCGGACTGACAAGCCAGATCCGACGATGCTCAGCCTCGATCGGCGCGAACATTGCGGAAGGATGTGGCAAGCGCAGCAACAGTGAATTCCAGCGCTTTTTGCAAATCGCGGCAGGCTCCGCCAGTGAGCTCGACTACCACTTCTTGCTAGCACGCGACCTGGGGTTCCTGCCCAAGGCTGACTATCTCGCATTGGCCGACGATCTGGCGGCGCTGAGAAAAATGTTGACGTCTTTGCTGTGCAAAGTCGACGCAGAGCGCCTCCTCTCGAAGTGCTAAATGCCAAATGCCAAGTGCCAAGTGCTAAATGCCAAGTGCTAAACGCTGAATGCTAACGAAAGACCTCGCCTCTGACCTATTCGCCCGCATCCGCAGGCATTCGACCGCCGACGAGGTCGAGGCCTACTTCTACGGCGGCCGCTCTGCGCTCACCCGCTTCGCAAACAACGTGATCCATCAAAACGTCGCGGAAGAAAACTACGGCGTCTCCGTGCGCACCGTCTTCGGAGGTCGCACCGCTCGGGCTTCCACAAACAAGCTCGACGACGAGAGCCTGAGGCGGACTGTGCTCGCCTCCGAGAGTCTCGCGAAAGTGCAGGCGCCCGATCCTGACCTGCTGCCCATGCTTACCCCGCAGGAGAGCGAAGCCGCTGGCCGCGAGCCCGGCGGTGCGCCGCCTGTCACTCCGCCATCGCGATATTTTCCACAGACCGCCGCCATCACTCCCAAAGACCGCGCCGCTGGCGTAAGCAGCATCGTCGGGGTTGCTAACCGCCACAAGCTCACCACCGCGGGAATCTACTCCAACTCCGAGTACCTGGAAGGCCTTTTCAACTCCCGCGGCGTGAACACCTGGCATACGCAAACCTCCGCCGAGATTTCCATCACCATGCTGGCCAGCGACTCCTCCGGCTGGCAAAAAGCGACCTCGCCCGACGTCGGCAACCTCGACCCTCTCGCCCTCGCCGAGATCGCCGCCCGCAAGGCGATCGACTCCGCCGCGCCCCGCGAGATTCCGGCAGGGAAGTACACCGTGATCCTCGAGCCCGCCGCCGTGCTCGACATCGTCGGCTTCATGTTCTGGGATTTCGCCGGTCAGGCAATTCTCGACGAACGGTCCTTCCTCAACAACCGCATCGGCACGCGACTCTTCGGCGCGAACATCAACATATGGGACGACGTCGCTCACCCTCTGCAATCCGGCACGCCCTATGACGGCGAAGGCGTGCCGCGCCAGCGCGTTCCGCTGGTCGAAAATGGCGTGGTCAAGCGCGTGGTCTACGCTCGCGGCACCGCCGAGAAGATGAAAAAGTCCGAGCACGCCTCCAAGGTTGGCCCCATCGCGGCCACCGGTCATGGCTTCCTCCTACCCAACGAAGTGGGCGAGATGCCCGGGAATATCGTGGTCGCCGGCCCGGCGAATCCCCAGACGGTCGAACAGATGATCGCTTCGACCGAGCGCGGCGTTCTGGTCACGCGCCTCTGGTACATTCGCGAGGTCGAACCCTACGAGAAAATTCTTACCGGCATGACCCGCGACGGCACCTTCCTCGTCGAAAACGGAAAAATCCAGGCGGGCGTGCGCAACTTCCGCTTCAACGAAAGCCTCATCCATATGCTCTCTAACGTCGAGGCCATGAGCACGTCCGTCCGCGCCAGCGGCGAGGAATCCTTCGACATGGTCGTGCCCGCCATGAAAGTTCGCGACTTCAACTTCACCGAAGTGACGAAGTTCTGAAGGCGGCCGGTTAGCAATTGGCACTTAGCATTTAGCCTTCATCTCCCATCCGGCAAAAGTACGCATTTCCCAAGCCGCAGTCTTACGAGAAATCTCGGTTCCTTCCAGTTCCACGTGTTGGACCAAATGCTAAGTGCTAATTGCCAAGTGCCGTGAATGCGTGCCCCCTAGCTCTCGCCACACCCCTCAGATTCCCCATAATTCCTTCCCCCACAACATCTTACGCACAGGAAGTTCCATGACTTCGGTAACTTTCCCCTGCAGATTCTGCGGTGTAAGCTGCCTTCGAGAATGTGCATCTCTGGCTGCAGGGCGACAAAGCCTTGTGGCCCGGAAAGAAGGGCCCGCGACGCCGTGTCATCTGGAGACAGCAAGGACGTGAAGACTGCGAACAACCCGGGTCGCAAGCACTACACGGACG
Organism: uncultured Acidobacteriaceae bacterium; assembly: GCA_964641665.1. Taxonomy (GTDB): domain Bacteria; phylum Acidobacteriota; class Terriglobia; order Terriglobales; family Acidobacteriaceae; genus Gp1-AA133. Next base: position 4,855 of record CAZXKO010000073.1, on the reverse strand, counting down.
TGCAGAGCGCGGCGCGTTTTCCGGTGAAGTTGCCCATCGCGGTCAAAGCGGGCGCCGAAGTCCGTTCCGCCGAGACGCAGAACGTTTCCGCCAACGGCGTGCTCTTCGAGATGGACGCCGACATGCCGGTGGGATCGCCCGTGGACTTTACCATCTCGCTGCCGGCCGACGTGGTCGGTTCAGACGAGGATGTGCGGGTCGATTGCAAAGGTCGCGTGGTTCGCAGTTTTGAAGATGGTGGCCGGCGCGGTGTGGGCGTGGTCATCGACGAGTACCGATTCGAGCGCAGGTAGGGCGCCATAAGGAAGCCGATGGCAAGCACTCCAGTGGAAGTGGCAGACAATCTGGATCAGCCGCACGAGGCGGACGGCAACGCCCAGTTCATTCGTGTGATCCTGGCTGATACGCAAGCCATTTTCCGCGCCGGCCTGCGCAAGATCTTCGCGCTCGAAGATGACATTCGGGTTGTCGGCCAGTCCGAAACCCTGGCTCAGACCTTGGCCGCCGCCAAGAAATTCTCGGCCGACGTCCTGATCTTCGAAGCCGCGCTCACCACCAATCCCGTGGAAGCGGTCGCCGACCTCCTGCGCCAGGCGCCGCAGATGAAGATCGTAGTTGTGACTCACGAGCCCAACGAGGAACTCACCCTGGACCTTTTCCGGCGCGGCGCCCACGGCATTGTCTCGCGGGAAGTCGAACCCGAAATCCTGGTCGAATGCCTGCACAAAGTCTCGCAAGGCGAACCCTGGCTCGATCGCCAGGGCGTCAGCTGGGTGCTAAGCGCGTACCGCACTCAGGGCACGCGCCCCGCGGGCGCCCGTCCTAAGGTGCAGCTCACGCCCAAAGAATCGCTGATCGTTTCCTGCGTAACCCAGGGCATGAAGAACAAGGAAATCGCTCTGCGCGTGGGCACCACCGAGCAGGTGGTGAAGAACTATCTCCGCAAGGTCTACGACAAGCTGGGCGTTGCCGACCGTCTCGAGTTGGCGCTGTACTGCCTGAACCACCGCGTCGTGGAGAGCGAAAAGAAACAGGCAGAACCGGCGAAGGGAAACGCCAACGGCTCGGCCGCAGTGTCCCACGAAGCTGAGCCGGTACACTCCGTGCCTCCCGAAAAACTCGTCTAAGCTCTACCGGCTCGCATCCTTATTCCCACTCCTGCGCACGATCGACTTGCTGCGTGTCGACGGTCGCGAAAATCGGTGCCGACTTCAAGCGCGACCGACGATTCCAATCCTCCCCGTCTACTTGGTTGGTTGCGGTTCTTCCTCATCAGCCATAGAATCAAACAGGAAGAACACGCCGGGCCTGGCGCCCCGCCTCTGCGATCTGTCGTGCTTCCCAGATCCAGCTTCCCACAGCAGCAACCTCGCCGGAGAGATGGCCGAGTGGCTGAAGGCGCACGCTTGGAAAGCGTGTTTACTCGAAAGGGTAACGTGGGTTCGAATCCCACTCTCTCCGCCAACCAATTGATTATAAACGATTTAAATATGTTTTGCTCTCGCAGTGCGCTGCAACGGGCAAGCGGCTCTCAACGGCGTGCAACCGAAGAAACCCTTGGGCAAAAAGGATGTTACGGCGCCGGAGAAATTGGTGAAGAGCTGTCCGGACCTGAAAAGGCTGAACATTCGTTCGAGCGGCGTCAGCGACACGGCGGCGTTATTTTCCGCACTGATATTTGCAGGGCTTCGACGCTACGACCGGTGAACAGCATTTCTGCTCTGCGATTTTAGTGGCTACCGACGCCGCTTCTTCTTGATTTGCGTCGTGGGCTCCGGCGTTCCAACGTCTTTTGCAATTCCCTAATTTGTTCCTTGATCGCCTGCTTTCGGTCGCTTGCCTCGAAAAAAACATCATCAGGATCTCCGCGCTGCTTCTCCCAATCGCGCTGCATTCGCTCGAAGCGGGCAGAGTCTTCCATTTCATATTCGTGCAGGGTGTCGATCAGTTCTTCGTTCGCTTCTGCGCGTGTGTGTTCCAACGCGACCTTGTATTCATTCAAGTATTCGAGCCGGAACATTCCAAGCCCTTCAAGTCGCTCAAGACTCAAAAGCGTCGCCTCAAAGCAGCGATTCATCAAGTACAGTGCTTCGTACGCTCGGGGCTTTGTTGGAAGGGTTTTCCAAATTGGTGGATTGCTAAATTCGTTCATAGCTCGCCTCCAGAACCGCGCGCTGGTTCTTGCGGCAGGCCAGAATGGCTTGGATTGGGGCAAGGGGGCACTTGCCGCGTGTCAAGTTGCACCCAGAAAACGAAGCGTATAAGGTCATTTTCAGCCATTGTTGCCTCCTACGGTGGCGACGTTGGTTAGGGCTTTGCTCGGTGTTCACGCACCGGGCACTGCCCGCTGGTTAGTCTGTGTCTTTGCTTTCTTTCTTTTGTCTTCGGTATCGGAGTTTTCTGCCGTTTTGAATGGTGGGTAGAATCTTGCGAACCGTCGCGATATCTTCGTCCGCCCACAGGCGGACTTTCACCCCACCAACGCGGGTCAATGGAGGGGCAGGAACCTTCTTCGCCGCAATGTAGCGATTCAAGGACCTCAGATCAATTCCTAGCTTCTTCGCTGTTTGCCGAGTTGAGTAAAGCATTCCGCCTCTACCTATGACAGATAGGTCGTACAAAGTCAAGTAGATTGTGTAGCGCCATATCCCTCCCTAGACGATTTAAGGGTTGGGATATCGGCGGAGCGAGCGTAGGCCATACATTATGTCAAGTTTTATTGCTAAAAAACTTGACAATACTACGCGAAGAGCTCATATTTGAGGCATGGGAACGGCAGCCAAGGCCCCAACCAGATCACATCGAGTCATGGGACTGGTCCGCCGTCGTATCGAACGAGGCGGCGAGCGCCTGTGGCGCTTCGAGGACTTCCGCGACCTCCCCTTCTCAGCGGTTGCACAGGCGCTCTCTCGCCTGACACGAGAGGGAACCGTCGAGCGGCTTAGCAAGGGTGTTTACTATCGGACACGCGATACGGCCTTCGGAAAAAGCAGACCAAATCCAGCCGCGATTCGCAGCTTGGTGTCGCGACGAAAGACCCTGTTCCCGTCTGGGATGGCCGCCGCCAATCTCCTGGGCTTTACCACTCAGATGCCGAGACGGGGCGAGATTGCCACCAGCGCTCTCAGCCTTCCCAGAAAGCTCGTCGGGAAAGATACCCTAATTCATACCCGGCGACCCGGGGCTTGGGCCGACCTCACGGAAACAGATGCCGCCCTGCTCGACATCTTGAGGCACGGGGCCAAGTTCAGCGAGTTGAGCCCTGAAGATACGATCCGCAAGCTATTAGCGCTTCTATCCCAGCAAGGGCGCCTCAGTCGGCTTCTCAAAGTTGCTGATTCTGAACCCCCGCGCGTCCGGGCGATGCTTGGTGCCCTTGGGGAGCAGCTTGGTACCAATCGCAGGACCATACAGCGTTTGCGGGCTTCTCTGAATTCATTGTCCCGATTTGACTTCGGGATGCTCACAGCATTGCCAAACGCGAGCAATTGGCAGGCAAAGGAGAAACAATAGCCTTGCGACTGTTCGAGCATCCCGATTTTGAGCAGGCAATCCTTCAGACCGCAGAACACTTTCGCGAGCGGAGGCTGCGTCCAGCGATCATCGAGAAAGACTATTACGTGACAGAGGCTCTTCGAGTCATCGCCAAAGCCAGTGGCGACAAAATCATTTTCAAAGGTGGCACGAGCCTCGCCAAGGGATGGAACCTCATCCAGCGCTTTTCAGAAGACATTGATATCTTCCTTGATCCGACAGCGTTTCAGCCGGCATTGGGAAAGAACGCGATCGACAGGGAACTAAAGAGACTCCGGGATGTCATAGGACAGCATCCTGCGTTGTCGTTTGTTGGGAGCGAGAGTCAAACCATAGGTGGATTCGGTCGAAACGATCGCTTCTCTTATGCACAACGCTTCGCCGGGCCAGGCGAGGTTGCCAACCGAGTGCTTCTCGAAGCGGGCACAGCCAGCGGGCGCGAACCATCTGCCATCGTCGAATTGCGTTCGTATTTAGGCCAATACTTGGAGGAGAAGAAGCAGTCCCTCAGCGCGGAAGATGAAGGTCCGTTCTCGCTCCGTCTACTCCATTTTCGGCGAACCTTTGTGGAGAAGATGTTTGCCATTCATGGCAAAGTCGAATTGCTCAAGCGAGACAAGCAGCCTCTCGGCAGCTATGCCCGACATTACTACGACCTGTATCAGCTCTCAGGGCACCCCGAGGTCGGGACCATGCTCCGCTCCGCCGAATACAGCGCGATCAAGACCGACTACGACCAGATCAGCCGCGCTCACTTTCCGCGGAGCTACTTCTTCCCAGAAGGAATGAGCTTCGCCCGCAGCGATGCGCTCTTCCCACCCCCAGAACTCACAACGATCGGCCCCGAGTACGAAGCCCAATGCCGGATGCTTTGCTATGGACCCTATCCGTCGTGGGCAGAAGTGCAGGCGCGATTCGTGGAAATGCGAGACCTGCTCTAGCGAGAACGACCGGCCCTATTTGACCTGCGCAATCCTCTTATAAACGTACCCGGTGATTGAGAAGAGATTTTCAGGAAAAGTTGAGACGCTAATGGGAACACAACTGTGCCTCGCCAAAATACCCCGCGTTGTGTTCAGAAGTTGCAGGCGGCATCACACGGAACCTCGTGAGTCTTTTCCGAGAGCCGGATGCGGTGACTCCGCCTGTCCGGTTGCGTGTCCAGCAAAAGCTAGTGTGCTCAGTGGGAGATAGACCCACCAAGGTAATAGTCAGAGGCCTTGTAGCTTGGATAGCAGAGAGGAGAGAAATCGAATTTCTGATGCCTATCGACAAAGCCATCTTCAGGATGGTGAGCAAGTCATCGGGCCGTAACGAAAGT
>CAZXKO010000072.1:0-6884 GCA_964641665.1 uncultured Acidobacteriaceae bacterium | reverse complement strand
TTTCCCCCAAGGTTAAAGTGCCATTGTTCAGGCCCGTCGTTTACAAGCCGACATTAACCATCCTGAGTCTGGAGCGCCGGCAGCGCCACACTCAGCTTCAATTTTCTGAAGCGGGGCGTTCTTTCATAATGCATGGACCCGCGTGAGCCTTCGTGATCCGCATTTCTCCTCCAAACCAAATTTACAAAACTGGTTAAGGAAGCGAACCCCTCAAGGCTTACCATGCAACTGTTGCTACCGTCCTGACCGTAGGAAGTTTTCCCGGCGCCTGCTAGCGACCGATAAAGAGATCGTTGGCCTGGAGAGGCTAATGGCGACCGCCACAATTCCCCTGCCCGATTCTGGGCGCAAGCTGATTGCATCCCCGCGCCACACCGTAGGCCTATTGTTGATCCAGGTGGCGCTTGCGGCCGGAGGCGCCTATCTGCAAAGTCGGCCCAGCGCTGGCCCGAATCTGACTGCGGAGCACAGCGGGATCGTGCCCCTCTACGTTTCCATGATTGCGCTGGAATGGGGGCTGGTGTGGTACGTATGGGGCGGCATCCATGACAAAGGACACCGCTTGCTCGATCTCGTCGGTGGAAGATGGAGCGATTGGAAAAATGTGGCTTTGGACCTGGCGATCGCGCTCCCCTTCTGGATTCTGTGGGAGGTCACGGCAAGGTTGGTGCAATCGGCGTTAGGGCAAAGTCATGCCAAGACCGTCCAGAGCTTGCTCCCTCAAACGTGGCTGGAAATTGCGCTCTGGATCGCGCTCTCCGCCTCGGCCGGGGTTTGCGAGGAGATTGTTTACCGCGGCTACTTGCAGAAGCAGTTTCAAGCAGTCACCGGAAGTATTGCCCTGGCAGTGGTTCTGCAAGCGCTCGTTTTTGGCGCGGGTCACGCTTATCAGGGGATGAAGCAGGTCGTCGTGATCAGCGTGCTGGGTGCGCTCTACGGCGTGTTGGCAGCATGGCGCAAGAATCTACGCCCTGGCATGATCGCGCACACTTGTTCAGACATCGTCGGTGGCTTGCTGGGAAAGTGATCCCGGCCCGCGTTTGCGAAGGCGGCCTTCACGCCATTGTCAGAGGATCGCTGCCGAAAAATCGCCGGCATTGTCATGGAATCATTTCACTCATTTACGTGAATTGAATGTCCAGCGGGTGGCCGTCTTCGGGAAGGTCTTTTCGACCAGGCCAAATACACGAGTTGGTCGCACACGGTAGAGAGGCTCATTACCGCCGCGCATCCCATACTTGCTCAGCGATGCTGGTTCCAATTTCCGCCGGAGCTCTGCGTCAGTCACCAACTCGGCGACCCCCTCCAGAATGACTGCCTCAGCGGCATTCTGAGTACCGACAACACAATTTGGGTTCTTTGATAGGTTGCGTGCCTTTTGGGTCTTGGCCCCTGTGCCGAACCAAAATGCACCGTCGAACCACAGGCCCCAAATAATCATGGCATGGGGCCGACCATCGGATCGCACTGTCCCAATCCAATACTCGCGGGACTCCGCGAGAGTTTTTACTGCCCACTTCCAAGGCAGCATCCCCGTTTTGCTCTTGCTGATGCCATAGCCGGGTATGCGCGGTCGTTCAGTTCGCGGCTCCTCGCCGCTCTGCTCTAGCCTTGCCATGAAAACCTCCGAAAACGGCCTGTGCGGGCCTTACAACCATCACCGATAGCCGGAAGGATTGTATCGGATACGCTGCGGTGGGGATAAATATTGAAGTATCGCGTTAGCGCTCATCCCCGGTTTTGGCGAACAAATGCAAGCTGGTGAGAACGCTGTTCTCAACAGTCACGCTTCCGGAAAGGCGTAGAATGATGCCCAGGAGCCGCACCATGAAATACCGGATTGCGTTGTGGGCCGGTGCAGGCTTTCTCGTTGCGAGCTTCTGGGCACTCTTTGCCTTCGCAACCTTTCCCTCAACCAACGAACGACTGCGGGATCTCTGGGCTCTCGTGAGCTTGACCTGCCCGGTTGCGATCGCTGGCCGGTACTACCCCATTAGTCTCTATGAGACTCTGGCGGCGAATGCCGTTACGTATGCGCTGGTCGGTCTGATCGTAGAAACCCTGCGCCACCAACTGCATCACGCGAAATAAACCACGACCGGCCGCTAGCACACATCGCCTTCTCACCAACAATTCCGAACTTGTGAAATCTGTCTACAACAACTGCCGATGACAGTGCGTTTCGGACTGGTTAGGATGTCATGTTGATGCACGATAGTCGCCTCGCCAAAATAGAGTCTGACATTCGAGGTTTTGTTCGAGCCTCGTACCCGGAGATGGTTGTCCGAGCAGAGTATTGGAAGGAAGACCCATCTCGAATCGCGCTGTTCTTCATCGACGAGCGGTTCAGGACTCTGTACCGGCGTCAGAGGTACCATTACCTCGTTCACCTGATCCCCACGGACTACTACGACTCCACGCTCACGAATACAGTGTGGTTTGAGCTAACACCGGAGGAACGTCCCGAAATAGTCGAGGACGACCCCGATGACGAGCTAATCGCGTCCATAACGCCAGACGTTATGGGTGCGCTGGAAGGGGGAGGCTTCTTCGCTGCACTTGATGACATGTTGTGTCCCCAAGAAAGCAGTACGACTCCGCCAAAAACGTGCTCTGGCGACTTTCGTTACGCAAAGCAAGCGCTCCAACGGTGCGGATTTGAAGAGTCCGACTGGTCTGATGTCTTCCATGTGTTGATGGGACAGGGGGCATTTTGTGGCTGCGAAATACTCTACAACGCTGCGACCGGGAGTCGGATGAAAGCCCAGCACTGGCGACGAGAGTCACACGAGAAGCGTAGTTAGTTCGCGAAAGACTGCTATACCACTGAAAGAAACCCACCGTCTACTGAACCTCAGCCCCGACGGCGGCGTCTGGCAAGTGTACGGAGAGAGCGGATGCAGGAAATAGCCCTGATCCGGCCCGGTCACCCGACGGATACCAAGTTGGTGCTCGAACTGGAACAGACCGCGCTGCGACGGGAGTTCGAAGAACGCCTGGCCGAATGCGGGACCCTCGCCTTTCGGGTGGCGCGCGGAGTCTTGCGCAACGCCCCCGATGCCGAGGACGTGGCTCAGGAGGCCATGTTGCAGGCCTACCGCCGCTTCCCGCGCCTGCGCGACCGGTCGCGCTTCCGGGCCTGGCTGGTGCGGATCACGTTTCGCCTGGCCTTGGACCAGGCGCGCTCGGCGCGCCGCCGCGAACAGCGCGAGACGCTCTGGGCCGTTGCTGTGCCCCGGCCGACGGCCGACGACATGGCGGCCTCCGGCGAATTTGAGCGGCGCCTGGAGAGAGCCATGGAAACGTTGCCCGAAAAATCGCGGCTGGTGCTGTTGCTCTCCACGATGGACGGGCACTCGCTCGAAGAAGTCGCTGAACTGTTACACGTTCCTGTAGGCACGGTGAAGTCGCGCCTGCATCTCGCCCGGAAACGGCTGGCGGAGAAATTGCGATGACGTGCGAAAAATACAGAGACGCCCTGATCGATGCGGCCGCCGGGGAACCGCTCGATCGCGGACTTGCGGTCCACCTGGAGGGTTGCACGCCGTGCCGCGCGACTCTGACGCACGAGCAGGATCTGTTTACGGCGATCGACGACGCGCTGCACGCAAGAATGAGCGAGACGCCGCGCGCCGGCTTTCTGGCGAGTGTGCATACACAAATCGCGCACGAGGCACAAAAACAAGACGCGCAGAAACAATCGGGATGGATTCCCATGTGGGCGTGGGCGGGCGTGGCAGCGTTGGCGCTGGTTCTGGTCGTGATCGCTCATCCGTGGGGGAGGTTGCAACAACCGCCCGTCACGGCCGAGAACGTGAAAGCTCCGGCGCTTCGCGCACACGAGAGTCCAGCGATGACACAGTCCGTGCGCGGATCGGCTGACCATTCGCGAACGCAGCAACATGCGCGACTCGATTCCGCTCAGCCTCTGCAGGCTCAGACCCCCGTGGCAAAGCAACCAGCAACTCTCGAGCCCGAAGTACTGGTTCCTCCCGATGAGGCGAGAGCATTTGCGCAGTTTGTCGCACGCGTGGCGGGGCGAGATGAAAGGGCGCAAGCAGTGGTGAGTCCCGCAGTGGACAAAGCGAATGCAGGAAGCGCGGGAACGTCGGAGATCCTGACGCTCGACATGGCCGACCTCCAGCGAGAACCGCTGCAGTGGGAAGCATGGACAGACGAGGGTTCGGATTCGGAGTAAGTCCGCGAGATTCAGTGGTCCAGGAGAAAAGCATGAGAATAGCAAAGGGAGTCGCATTCCTAGCGGCACTGGCGATGTTAACCATCGGTGTGTGGGCGCAGGAGAAACCCAAGAACAGCGCAGACGCGCCGGGCGAAGCCCAGGCTACCGAAACGACACCCGTCAAGGTGGCCGTCACTTTTGTGGAGTTCGAGGGCGACAAGAAGGTGAAGAGCTTGCCCTACACCCTGGTGGTAGTTGCCGACGGCAGACCGCCGAAGTCCCAGCTGAAGATGGGCAGCCGCGTGCCGGTGTACACCGGGAAGGAACATGGCATGCAATATCTCGACGTGGGGAGCAATATCGACTGCCAGGCACACCACACCAACGACAACAAGTTCGATCTCAGGCTCGATCTCGATCGGTCGTGGGTCGAGGGTGATGTGTCGGTTCCCGTGGACAGGGAAGCCTCTTCGCCAGCGTCGTCTGGACAATTCCCCGAGCCGATCGTCCGCCAATTCCGCTCGGAGCTCAGCTTGACCTTGCGTGACGGGCAGACCGTGGAAAGCACGTTTGCCACCGACCCCTTGAGCGGGAAGGTGTTCAAGGTGGAAGTCGGGCTCACCGTGTTGAAATAGAAAATCATATTCACTTCCAGCTAAGTCATTGAACGCACGTCAGGAGTGAGATTCGGATCGAAAACGCCACCGCAACCGTCGCGTAGAGTGCCTGTTAATTGCGATGTAGGAGCGATTCCAGCGCATCCTGAGGGTCGAGCTGTGGTTTTTATAAGGTCATCCGGAGGCCAGGTGTGCGTCTGAGAGCTTCTAATCGCGGTTTGTTATCCCAGGGCTAAGGCGGGCGGGGTCGAGTTCCGGAAACCAGCCGGCAGCGATCAGCCGTCAGCCTTCAGCTAGCGACTAACGACTGCCCTACGCATTCCTGGCCATCTCCACGGCACGCAGCACAGCCCGCGCTTTGTTCTGGCTTTCCTCGAACTCTTTTGCCGGATCGGAGTCGGCGACGATGCCGGCGCCAGCCTGCAAGTAGGCGCGCTTGCCGTCCATGAACATGGTTCGAATGGTGATGCAGGAATCCAAGTTGCCGGCGAAATCGGCGTACAGAACCGCGCCGCCATAGGCGCCGCGGCGCGTCGGTTCGAGTTCCTCGATGATCTGCATGGCGCGAACCTTGGGCGCGCCGCTCAGCGTCCCGGCCGGGAAGCAGGCGGCAAAGGCGTCGACCGCGTCGAGTTCCGGACGCAATTTGCCTTCGAGCGCCGAGACCAGGTGCATCACGTGGGAATAGCGTTCCACGTACATCAAGTCCTTTACTTTCACGGATCCGTACTCGCTGACGCGGCCCAGGTCGTTGCGCCCGAGATCGACCAGCATGACGTGCTCAGCGCGTTCTTTCTCGTCGGTGCGCATCTGCTGTTCGAGCACGCGGTCGGCAGCTTCGTCCTTGCCGCGCGGATGCGTGCCCGCGATGGGCCGGTATTCGAGTTTCGACCCGGTCACCCGCACCAGCATCTCGGGTGAGGAACCCAGCACATGCATGTCGCCCATGCGCAGGAAATACATGTAGGGACTCGGGTTCACCGTGCGCAGCGCGCGATACAGGTTGAAGGGAGGCACGTCGGGCTGAAAATCGACGCGCTGCGAAAGCACGACCTGAAAGATGTCGCCGGCCGCGATGTACTCCTTGGCCCGCTCCACGCTTTTCATGTAACGGTCACGACCAGTGCCGCTGTGCACCCTGAGCGTGCCCTTTTTCGGCTTAGACTTCTGCCATTGCGCGGGGCGGAGCCCGGCGGCGAGGCGTTTCTCGAGGGCGGCGATGTCGCGCAACGCCCGCGCGTAGGCGCGTTTCGGGCTTTCGGCCGAGACGTCGGCGTTGGCGATGATGTGGATCTGGTGGCGCAGGTGATCAAAGGCCAGCAGGCGGTCGAAAAACATCAGCAGGCAGTCGGGCACGGCCACGTCCTGTTTGGCGTGCTCGCCGATTTTTTCCAGGCGGCGGACCGCATCGTAGGCGAAATATCCCACCGCGCCTGCGGTGAAGGGAGGCAGGCCAGGAATATGCGCAAGACGGTGAGCGCGCAGCAGTTCCTTGAGTGTTTCGAACACGTTGCCGCGCCGCGTCTCGCGGCGCTTGCCGCGTTCGATGGTGATGTCGTCGCCCTGGGACCAAACCCGCATGTAGGGACGCGCGCCCAGGAAGGTGTAGCGCCCGATCTGTTCGCCGCGCTCGACCGATTCGAGAAGAAAACAATGGGGTTCATCCTCGGCGACCGCAAGGAAGGCCGACACCGGCGTGAGCAGGTCGGCGGTGACGGATTTCACCACCGGCACCAGCGTGGCCTCGCGGGCTAGGCGAGAAAACTCTTTGTAATCAGGCTGCAGCATGCGATTGATTCCGAAACCCCGGCGCGGTGAAACGCCGAGTGCGGAAGGATTTTCAATTATAGGGGAAGAGCCGGAACGGTAACGTGCGCCATAACGACTTGCGCGTGGAAGTGGTTGGTTGCGAACCGCTTCGATGGTGCAAGGAAAACACAAGGTCCCTCGACTGCGTTCGGCTTCGCCTCACTTCGGTTGATTGGATAACGACGTTGGCTCACTGCCCCGAGTAAATTGGTGGTGACGAAACGACCAAGGGCTCGAGAAGGAGCCAACGTCATGCTGATTATAGGCTGTGATTTTCA
>CAZXKO010000071.1:0-24091 GCA_964641665.1 uncultured Acidobacteriaceae bacterium | reverse complement strand
GGCACGCTCGGTTTGACGCGGCGGGGTCTGGAAACCGGTCTACGGTTGGGCTAGTGAGTCCAATCCCAGAGGAAACGGGGAGCCCCAGGTAGGCCGAACCTAAGGGACACGGCGCCAGACCTCGACCCTACCGATAAGCGGAGGTGTGGAAACGTGGCACGGTGGAGTTATTGAGGCACCGGCAAACGAAAGGGCCGGTCTCGGCTAGGCTTCACCTAAACCGTCGCGCCACCCCTCGACTTCACAAGCGGACGGTTGCCCGCTTCAACTGGTATCTCGCCACCACCCGGTGGTCAAGGGATATACCTGGACTCCCGTAACTTTTCGCCCAGCTTGAGTCCCGTTCACAATGAGGGGCATGGGACGGGTTCCATCGATTCGAGTTCGAGATTCCTGGTTCATACGCTCTCGCGCGACTATGGCCAGAATCTCGGCCTTGCCCCTTCTCGTGGTCAGCTTTACAGGCTGGATCCCGAACAAGGACCTTGAGGTGGGCCCTAAAGGCCCTTGGCCTTGGGGGGCGATTGTCGGACTCTTCTTCATCGTTGTAGGCTTCCTGGGTTTACTTCGTCCGGGGGAGAAATTCTCGCTACCGCCGTCTTCTGCGCAGCAGTGAACTAGGAACGAATGGTCGATTGAAACGCTGCCCGGCGGGTGGCCCACTCAAGCCCGGTTTTGGCTTGAGTGGGGATGTTCACACACCACAGACTTACTCCGGCGAACGGTATTACTACCCCACTCAATCGCACAGACCGCGAGTGATTGGGCACGCCTGTGTGGGCCACCCGCGCATCAACGCTGGCGGGTGGCTGGGCCTCTCACGCTTTTTGCGAAGGTCGGCCACGTCAAAGACAAGTGCTCTCGGAAACCGATTGACAGCTCCGCCGTGCGGGCGCAATCTTTTTCGTAACGTTCCGGTTCGAGGAGCTTCTGTGAACCGCGCCCTCCTGGCATTCGGAATTGTGACGCTAACTCTGACCGTCCTCGTCTGCTTCACGGTCTACAAGCCCCGGCACTCAAGATCAGGTGCAATCGAGGAACCGGGAGTAGACGTCGTAGTGGCCGGCGAATGATCTCCAGGCGGGCACGCGGCTGGAGGAGAAAGATATCCGGGTTGTGAGTTTTCCGGCGTCTCTGGTTTCCTCGAATTGTTTGCGGTCTAAGTCTCCCGTTGTTGGGAGAGTTGTCATCTACCCGATCGAGGAGAGCGAGTGTATCTCGCGCCACAAGGTGGCAGCGGAGAACGCCGACGCCTTCCGTACCTCGCTGGTCCCGCCCGGCATGCGTGCGGTATCGGTGCCCGTGATTAATGCGGTGGCGCCAGCCGGCCGCGTGGTCCCTGGAACGCACGTCGATGTTGCATCAGCGGCAATCCGACTCGTGACAATCAGCGTGAGGCGACCTTTCTGGAGAACGTCCTGGTAATCGCCGTGGGCCAGCGTTTGGCGCGGAACGCGGCCGGCGATTCGGAAACATGCCCGGTGATCACGCTCCTGGTTTTGCCGGACGACGCCCAGAAACTTTCTCCCGTCGATGTAAATAGTGGGCGCATCTTTCTCATACCGCGCAGCCCATTCGGGCATAGAAGGTTCAGACCTCAGATCGATCCGCCGATGATTATTCCATTAAGAAACGCAGCCTTTGGCCGGACCAACGGCTAGGCGCGCCCTTTGCGTATTGAGTGTGGATTCCGAGCACGGGGCGCAGATTTATCGCCACCCATCACGAGTAAGGCCCGCCCCCGGCACTCCTGTGCCAGCGCCCTCAACCCCTCCGAGCCATTCCGCAAACTCCCGGGCGCGGGCTACCGTTCTATCGCTTGCGGCCATGGAGGGTCACTTGGCCGCCAGCAGCGAGCAGATCCTTGGGGGAGGGCTGCTCGGGCGAACGTCCCAGAAACTCTGACCAAGGGGTCTGGGACGTTTCGTCAAAGTTCCCGACAAGCCGGGCTCACACCGAGCCATCGCTACTGCGGCAACCGCCGTTCATGCCTTCGGGCCTCGTACCACAGCGCGAGTTCGACGCGGTTGCTGACTCCGACCTTGTCGTAGATGGCGCTCAGATAGTTTCGAACCACGTGGGTTCCGATCCCAAGCTTGGCAGCAATTTCGTGGTTCTTGAGCCCTCCCGCGACGAGTTCAACGACTCGCCGCTGCCGCCGGCTGAGCATCCGTGTTTGGTCCAGGGGCCCCTTTCTAAGCGGCAATACCGGCCTCCTTGCGACTTGAACGACAGACAGGTCAGCCTTTGTGAGGGGCAGGTGCGAGAATTTCCCTAACGGTTCTTACCGCTAACCAGGCTGATCATCCCGAGTATCAGCGCCAGCACCAGAAGAACGTGGACGAACCCGCCCATCGTGCGTCCCGTAACCAGACCTGCCACCCACAACACGAGCAACGCGAGCGCAGCGATTCTGACCACGGGAGCCCTTCTGAGTGTCGCCGAACGATCGATGGTTGGATTTAATTCAGAGCCCCAGATATCTTGGAAAAGAGTGTCAAGCGAAGGTGAAAATTACCTGAAAAGGGGACAATGAGGAATGTATTTGGAGTATTACAAAGTGGGTTGTCCCATTAACTCAGTCCGCGTGGTGTGACTGAATATCGAGTCTCAACTCGCCCGAGCCCTCGCAGGCGGTTGGACGCTGGCCCTCCCCGAAGGCGGAATCGACGGGAGCTGCGTTTCGTGTGCCGGCCTGGGTCCCGCCCAGTGTTCCGCTCGAGGAGCCGGGCGTTGGAATAGCGGCAAGGCAATAACGGAAAGGGAACACAAAACGCCAGCTGCCAGGCCGATCAGCAAACGATCCACTCGAATCGCCCACTGTTTCTGCTGATCGCCGTCCTGCGCCACAAGAAGTATGTAGGACTTCATTTCCTCAAACCCCTCCACAATCAAAACCTGGAATAACTGACTGGACCGACGCTAATTGCTACCGAGCATTGCAGGGAATGGCACCTGTGTGCGTAGTTACTGGCACCAAACGGCAGGGCTGTGCTGTCTGCTGATATTCCGCGACGCCCGCATCGGAAATTCGACATCTTCATCTGATATTCGTGAGGTTTCTCACTCTGTTCGCCCTATCCTGCGCTGCGCTCAGTCTTCATTCGGCGAGCTCTTGACATATTCCTATATAGGAATGTAACGTAGCCTGCATGCCCCGGGCCGCGACTACCTCCGACGCCTTCAACGCCGTGGCCGAGCCGCGCCGGCGCGACATCCTCAACTACCTCGCGTTGCAGGAACGCCCGGTGGGGGATATCGTGGATGCCCTCGGCCTGGAGCAGCCCTCGGTTTCAAAGCATCTTCGCGTCCTGCGCGACGTCGGCCTGGTTCACGTCCGCCGCCACGGACGCCAGATGCTCTACCGCACCAACGCCGAGGCGATCCGCCCGGTCCACGAATGGACGGCCAAGTTCGAACGCTTCTGGCGTCACCAGTTGGCTCGGATCAAGGAGCGAGCTGAGACCAAGATGGCCGAGGCGGGGATAAGAGACGAGAAAATCAAACCAGACTGAGGGGCCATCTCTCAGGCTTCTGCAAAAGGAGACGAACGCGTGATCGGAACCGTAGCCGGCATCGAAACTCTGACCCTGAACATCACCCAGGAAATCCACGTCCGCGCCTCGCTCGAGGTAACCTTCGCCGCGCTCCTCGAACAACTCGGCCCGGCGAACGAGAGCGAACACGGCCCCATGCCCATGAAACTCGAGGCCTGGCCCGGCGGCCGGTGGTTCCGTGACCTCGGCAACGACAACGGCCACTTCTGGGGACACGTACAGGCCATCAAGCGCCCCACCTTGCTTGAAATCAGCGGGCCATTGTTCATGTCCTACGCCGCCGTCTCGAATCTGCAGTACCGGCTGAGTGAGGAGCCCGGCGGAACGCTCATCAAGTTCCAGCACAGCGCGCTTGGATTGATCCAGGACGAGCACCGCGCCAATGTAAGCAAGGGCTGGACGCACATCCACGCCCGCCTCCGCGCGATCGCCGAAGCCAAACGTTAGCATTGAACCTCTCTGAAGGAGGAGCAACCATGTGTCCAGCATGTATGGCCAGCGCAGCGCTTGTAGCAGGCAGCGTCACCACCACCGGTGGCTTCACTGCGCTCCTCGTGAAACTCTTTCGCTCGCGCAAAGACGCGCCGTCCGCCGGCGTAAACCTCGCAACCCGATTCAAGAATGCAATCCGAAGGAGAAAACAGCATGGCAACCCTGACCAACAACACTGAACTCTCGAAAGTCGTTTCGCCGGCGGAATGGCTGGCCGCCCGGAAGGAACTGCTGCGCAAAGAGAAGGAATTCAACCGCCTGCGCGACGACCTAAGCCGCCAGCGCCGCGCGCTGCCCTGGGAGAAGGTCGAAAAGAAGTACGTCTTCGACGGCCCCAATGGCAAAGAGACCCTCGCCGACCTCTTCGCCGGACGCAGCCAGGTCATCGTCTATCACTTCATGCTTGGTCCCGGCTGGAAAGAAGGTTGCCCCAGCTGCTCCTATCTCGCCGATGGATTCGACGGCAACGTCGTCCACCTCGCCCATCGCGACACCACCTTCGCGGTGATCTCGCGCGCGCCCCTGCCCGAGATCCAGGCCTTCCAGCAACGCATGGGATGGCGCTTCAAGTGGCTCTCGTCTTCTGGCACCGACTTCAACTTTGACTACCAGGTCTCGATGTCGAAAGACGAAGCCGGGAAGGGCAAGGTCTATTACAACTACGAACTCACGGACTTCCCCTCCGAAGAGCGCCCCGGCGCCAGCGTGTTCTATAAGAATGCCGCCGAAGAGGTCTTCCACACTTACTCCACCTATGCCCGCGGACTCGACATCCTGCTCGGCACTTACAACTTCCTCGACATGACTCCCAAGGGGCGCGACGAAGAAAAGCTTGCGCACCCCATGGCGTGGGTCCGTCACCACGATAAGTACGAAGACGGCTATGTCGTGGACGCCAAGCAGCTGTACGGGCAGCCCGCGAAATCCCACGACTGCTGTTCCGAGAAATAGCGCGCCTGGAATCGCAGGTTCACGCTGCAGGGCAGTGGCGATGATCCACTGCCCAACCCCTCAGTGATTTTGCCCTCGAAGGAGACACCTGCATGACACCCGCCCTCGAACCCATGCTCAACGAATTCCACGAGGAAGCCGCTGTCACCAAACGCATCCTCGAACGTGTTCCCTCCGACAAGCTAACTTGGAAGCCGCATCCCAAGTCGATGTCCCTCGGCCAGCTCGCTCTTCACGTTGCGCGCATTCCTGCCAACTTGACGCGGCTTACCCAGCTCGATGAATTCGATACTTCGCAGGCTTCGTTCGATCCACCGGCGCCCGCCGACATTCATGAGATTCATGCCGCCCTCGATGAGAGCATCCGCTCGGCCGGTGACTACCTGAAGGGCATGACCGAACAAGCGGCGCAGAAGAGCTGGCGTCTGACCTCCAAAGGGCGCGAAGTGTTCCGCAAGCCCCGCATTGCCGTGGTTCGTTCCATCATGCTCAACCACTGGTACCACCACCGCGGCCAGCTCTCGGTCTACCTGCGCCTGCTGGAAGTCCCGGTGCCCGTGATTTACGGCCGCAGCGCCGACGAGAATCCGTTCGCATAAGTCCCCGGGCGCGGAGTGTAAAGGATGTCCCGGGACAGTCTGTAAGTCTGACATGAAACTGAGCCCGCTCCTCGCGAGGGAGTGGGACTCGTGGAGCGCACCACGCGCCCAGCGAGCGTGCTCGCATGCAATCACTTGGAGCGGAAATGGGTTCCTATCCAGAGACTTTCCCCGCGCGTAGAAGTCCCCTCTAGTACAATTCCGTCATGTCTAATCTAACTTCGGCACTTCATCAGCTTCAGCGCGAACGCGACCTTCTCAACGCTCGCATTGAAAGTCTCGGCCAGGCCATCTCAGCCCTTCAAGGGATACACTTAGGCCAAGCCGGTCGCGGTCGACCCGCGAAAGGGAAGAGATCAAACGTGGTTTCCATCGCTCGCCGCAGGCCCAAGTTGTCCGCTGCGGGAATCGCCCATATCCGTGCCGCGCAAAAACAGCGCTGGGCGAAGTGGCGGAAGGCGCACAAGGGCTAGGCGTTGGTCATGGCTAGCATCGGTGACACGTTCACTCCCGGACAAAAAGTCCCGGAGTCCGGCATCTACGACGTGGTGCACGACCTAGTGCATCGCGACCGCCATCAGGCCACGTGCGTCGTGGGTGAAACCTTCCCCCCGTGTCATCAGTGCGGTAACAACGTCCGCTTCCGTCTGTCCAAAGCCGCGGTCGAGTTGAGCAGTCACAAGCACTTCAAGCGCAAGTAGCCGACCCATCGCCGGCTCGTAAGACAGAAATCAACCACAGGGGGCACAGAGGATCACCGAGGAAGGTAGAAGCTTCTAGCCTCGGGGCAGGTTGTGGATTTCGCCGTCAAGAAAAGCCTTGAAATGCAGAGGGGGCTGAAAGGCCCGCAAAGGACGCTGAGGAACACATCGGCTTAGGAAGCGTCCAAGTCGCATTCCCGCTCACTTCTGCGCCCCGCCCCCCAGAAACGGCGTCACCGCCGCCACCAATGCCGGCGCCGCTCCGATGCTGTAATGCGTGAGCCCCGGCAAAATCGCCAACTGCGCCACCGGACGTTGCGAGCCATCCAGCCCCGCATCCCGCTGGCCCCCGCCGAGCAACCCGTAGAACTCCACCATGTGTGTCGTCCGAATCGCGTCGGCATCGGCGAACACCAGCATAGTCGGCGACTTGATCGCTGCCACTTCTTTCGACCAGTCGTAGTCTTTCGTCAGCAGATCCCGCAGCTTGGTGAAGAGCACCGCCCAGTTGACGTTCGGGTACATCTGCGCCAGCGGCGACTTCTTCAGCCCCTCCGCCGCCGCGGGACCCATCTGTGCGATCGCCGCCAGCACCTCGGGATAAAATCCATCCCGCTTGCACGGAGCCGACACCACCACCAATTTCCGCACCAGCCCCGCATGCCGGATCGCTGTCTGCAGAGCCACGCCGCCGCCCAGCGAATACCCCATCACATCCGCTTGTTCGATGCCGAGATATTTCATGAGTGCGGCGATGTCATCCGCCATCGCCTCAAAGCTCAGCGGCCGGTCGATGTCGGCCGTGTGCCCGTGCCCTTGCAACTCGACCGCGATCACTTGCCGCTTTTCCGAGAGCGCCTCCAGGTTCGGACCGAACATGGTGATCCCGACCACCCCGCCGTGCAGGAGGATCAGGGGCTCCCCGGCCCCGCGGATTTCGTAGTACAGCTTGAGCCCGTTGACCGGAGCGTACCCGCTCTTCACGCCCGCGCGCTCCTGCGCCGCCACCAGGGAAGTCGTGGCCAGCAGCACTCCGGCAGCCGAGGTCGATAGCATTCTTCTTCGTAGTTGCATGGAATCTCTCCTTCTCACCAGTATGTCGAACCGGGGGTGTCGAAATCGACAGGCTCGGGTTGACCGCGGATTGGCTGGGAGTCAAGCGGCACGACCGCCGGTTCGGGCGGGTAAACCTGGGGCTTGCGAAATTGTCACTTCGCTAACAACGACTGCTTCATTTCACGTCGGCCGGCACTGGAATCGTCACCTGTCCCGTCGCCGCCCACTCGGTGCCTCGCTGCAGCGTGATCCGGAACCCCGGACTTTGCATCGACTTCGCATCGTGTCCCAGAGCAGTTGTGAATACCCGCCCCGCCCCGTAGGGCAGCGTCCACAGCATCGGCTCGTCTTTGCCCGTGCCGCAACGTTCGCCCGGCTTGGCACAGATTTTGGAATCATCAAACGCCGTGGCCAGCACATGGATGTTCGGCTGCATGGTCAGCCCATGGTAAAGCTCATCGTTCGTCGCGAACGTCGTCAACCCTTGGGTGATGGCATGGCTCGGGTCCGCCACCCTGACCGTGAACGAGTGGTAAGGCGAGTGCGCCGCCGTATCGCGCCACGTGCCACCCACCAGCTTGTCATATTCCGGCCAGCCGTAGAACATCCCGTCGGCACTGTGGTAGCAGACCAGTCCTTTCCCATTTCTCACAAAATCGAGCACGGCCTGACGCGCCGTGTCGTCCCAGTAAGGGCCCGTGCTCTTCCCGTCGTTGTAATTCAACAGCAGCACGTCGTAGGGCGCAAACGTGGTCAGCGTGTTCCCGCGCACTTCTTCGTTGACGTGCACCTCAAACCGTCCCGTGCTTTCGAGGATCTCCCGCAGAATCGGCGTGGTCATCCGCCAGTCGTGGTAAGTAATGAATCCGGTCAGAATCAGCACCTTAATTTTGGGCGGCCCCTGAGCAGCAGGCGCCTGGGCAGCCAGGTAGTGGACGTTCGCGACCACGAGCAGCATTACCAGCACAAGTCTGCGCATCAGCGACAAACCCTCCGTTCCTACGAACAACTGCGAATCCTTAGGCCGACAGCGCGCTCGGAAACCGCGTCTTGAAATCGAGCAGCCCGGCCCATTCCGGCGTAATCGTGATACGCACCATGCTGGGAATCATCCCGCGCAGCTGCTTCACCCACGCCTGCCCCTGTTCCGGTCCGAAGTAGCGCTCGGCGGCCATCACATACTCGGGCACGATCTCGTCCATCGGCTGCAGGCGCGCCGTCCCGCGGATCAACAACACCTTATGCGGAAATTGATTGTCGTCGATGGTGAGCGACACTTTCGGATTCTTCGCCAGCGCCTTCAGCTTCGGCGCTTTGGGCGGAGTCGCCATCACCACCTCGCGCCCGTTCCAGTGGAACCAGATCGGCACGACCCGCGGCGTGCCATCCGTCCAGACATACGCCAACCGCGCCGGGATCGTGGACTGCAGCAACTCTTTCGCAATGGGATCTTGCAGGAGTCCCAGATCTCCTTGCTGAACGGGCATGGTGTCCTCGTTGGCGCCGCGGGGCATCAAGAACGCCGAGCAGCTTCACGAATCGGAACGACGCGCATTGTGCGCTCGCCACGCCCAACGGTCAAGCGCCGCCTTCGCGCCGCCTTCGCCCGCCCCTTGGAACTTTCGGGGCATTGGTATGGTTTTAGGGAAGGCCGCCCCTGCGCCGCCCCGGTCGGCGTTGATGTTAAACTGCTACAACTGTGCCGCAATACGTGATCGAACGCGAAGTCCCTGGTGCCGGATCACTGTCAGAGATGCAGATCCGGGACTTATCCCTGCGTTCGCTGGAGAAGATCAAGGAGTTGGGGCCGCAGATTCAGTGGCTTCACAGTTACGTCACCGAGGACAAGGTCTACTGCGTCTACCTTGCGCCGGACGAGGACATCATCCGGGAACACGCCCGCAGGGTAGGGATTCCCGCCGATCGTGTCGCCGCCGTACGCCGTCTCATTGATCCCGCTAAGCTGTAGCGGACTCCGGCTCCAGTGAGAACTGGATCGCTTTCTCCAAACTCATCCCAGCACCTTCTTCCCACGCGCCCTTGCCCTCACGCTCACTGAGGGATTCCCAGGCAGGGAACAGCATTCCGTCGAGCTTGAGCTGTTCCGCTTGAGTCAGCGGAGCGCTAATCAGCTGGCGTAGATGCGCTGCCGCGGCCGCCAGGGTCAGAGCACGCGCGGCCTGTCCTCGAGCCAGGGCGAGACAGGCGTAACCTTCCAGTGTCCGCGCTATACCGCGCCGGTGTCCCAGACCCGAAAAAATCTCTAGGGCTTCCCGGTACGCGGCCTGCGCAGCCGAGTGGTCTCCATGTTCGCAGTCGATGTAGCCCAAATCGGTGAGAGACCGCGCGCAACCCCATGGGTCTCCGGCTTCCTTGAAGGCTGCAAGCGCACGTTGGTACAGGTTCCGAGCGGCAGCTACGTCGCCCTGCTCGCGCGCGATGTCGCCCTGCTGGTTCATCGACCAGGCGGCCCCGCTGCGATCACCGAGTTCCTCGAAAATATCCGTCGCCTCGCGCAGCGCCCATCGCGCGCGCGCATAGTCCCCGCGCACTTTGACCACGTTGGCGAGGTTGTGCAGACAACGCGCGATCGCCAGCCGGTCCGGCAGCAGGCGCCAGCACGCCAGGCTTCGCTCAAAATTGCTTTGCGCTGCCGCGTAGTCGCCCCGGTCCCGCGCCGATACTGCCAACGCGTTCAACGACGCGGCGATGCCCGACTGATCGCCCAATTCTTCGTAGAGAGATAGGCTCTGTTCCAGGAAACGCTCGGCAGCCGGATAATCGCCCTGAGTCGTCGCCAGGGCCCCCGCAAAATGCGCGACTCTGGCGCGCTCTTTCGAGTGACCATCGCCGGCCAGGCGCAGAACCGTTTCCAGCCGTACGCGGCCCTCAGTCACGTGTTCCCGCATGTCCCAGAATCGAAACAGCGCCACGCATAGACGCAGCCCCCAGTCCAGATCCAGGGTCTGAAACAGCCAGTCCAGAGCGAACCGAAAGTTGTCGATCTCGGCGTCGCATTGCGCCAGCCAGCGAGCCCGATCGGCGGAACTCAGTTCGGGATTTCCTTCCTCCGCCAGAACCAGGCAGTACGCCGCCTGTGCCCGCCGCGTGCCGAATTCCTCGCTGCTCTCGGAAAGACGTTCCTGGGCATACTCGCGAATCGTCTCCAGCATCGCGAAGCGTGGTTCGGCTTCGGCGCGGTCCACACGCTGAATCAGATTCTTGTCCACCAGCGATGACAGTCCTTCAAAGAGATCGATCCCCAGGTCGCGACCCGTGTCGCACACCGCCTCCGCAGCTTCTAACGTGCATCCGCCGGCTAACACCGAAAGCCGGCGAAACAGTTTCCGCTCGCCCTCATTCAACAGCCCGTGACTCCAATCCACCGTCTTGCGCAGCGTTTGTTGCCGCTCCGGCAGGTCGCGCGCGCCGCCGGTTAGCAGTTGCAGGCGGCTCTGCAGCCGGTCCAGGATGGCGCGGGGCGACAATACCTTGGTTCGGGCGGCCGCCAGCTCAATCGCTAACGGCAGCCCATCCAGCCGCGAACAGATTTCCTGCACCACCGGTACATCTTCTGCAGCAATCGCAAAATCGGGCCAGACCGCCGCGGCGCGTTGCGCAAACAACTCGACCGCGGAGTTCTGCGCCAGCGGCGTTACCGGGAATTCCTGTTCGCCGTAAATCCGCAAGCACGACCGGCTGGTGACCAGGATCTTGAGCGATGGGCATGCCTCCAGGGTTTCCGCCACCACCCCCGCGGCTGGAAGCACCTGTTCGAAGTTGTCCAGCAGCAGCAGGAACGGTCCCGAGTCCCGCAGCTGATCGCCGATAAGTTGTGGGACGGTCCGGTGGCCCAGTTGCTGGACTTCGAGCGCGTCCGCCAAGGTGGTTGCCACCAAGTTGGGATCAGTGATCGATGCCAAACTGACAAACTGCACACCTGCTGTGAAGCGCTCCGCAATCGCAGCGGCGACAGCAATCGCCAGGCGAGTTTTTCCGGCACCCCCCGGCCCCGTGAGGCTTAAGAGCCGAACGTCCTCTCGCAGGAGTAGCTCGGCCACCTCCGTCACGTGTTGTTCTCGTCCCACCAATGAAGTGCGCGGGTTGGGCAGATCGTGACCCTTCTTGGCGGTCTTTGTCCTGACGATCTTGGCCGAGGACAGCTCGCAACCGTCGGTCAAGTCAAAAGGATCAGGTCGAGGAGAGTGCTCTGACTTGGTCGGACGTTGAATCACTTCGGCCGTGAACAAATACCCGCGCCGAGGCACCGTCTTGAGCAACTGCTGGCCGCGATCGTCCAGTGCGCGCCGCAGCTCGAGCGTGCACTGCACCAGAGAATCGTCGGTCACGAAGGCGTCGGGCCACACCGCCTTAATCAATTCCTGCTTCCCGATCAGCCGTCCGGCGTGCTCCACCAGGTACTTGAGGGTTTCATACACCTTGGGGCGAAGCTTGATCTCCTCCCCCGCTTTGAGCACACAACCCCGGGCGACATCCAGCGTGAACTCGCCGAATCGATAGCTCAAAGGACTTGTCTCCACGTCTGCTCCCGTTTCCGCGCCAAAGTCGTGGTTAGCCCCGATTTTCGGGTTTTCTTCGGCGTTGTTTCGTTACTTTCCATCCGGACGCTTGTTACTTTGCACTTGCTCGGGGAGGCTCAGCAACACCTTAGCAGCCCAGGATTGGCGCTACACAGAGCGGATTCTAGCAAAACATTGGCCCAGTCGAAGCGAACGAGAATGAGCACTAAATCCCAACAAGGAGACGATCCGATGAGCACCACACAGGTTCCTGCGCTCGACATGAACAAGCTGAACGCTTTTATCGGTCAATTCGTGACCGATCTCGGTGCCGCGGTCCATACCGGCATGGTCGTCATTGGGGAGAAGCTGGGGCTCTACAAGGCCCTCGCCGCAGGCCCGATGAGTTCTGCACAACTTGCCGCCAAGACCAATACCGATGAACGCTATCTGCGCGAGTGGCTGGCTTCCCAGGCCGCAGGCGGCTACATCACCTACGACGCGAAGAGCGACAAGTTCAGCCTGACTGAAGAACAAGCCTTCACGCTGGCGACCGAAGACAGTCCCGCATACCTGCCTGGAGCATTTGAACTGGCTCTGGGTTCGCTGGCCGCGGTTCCACGGATCGCGGATTCCTTCCGCACCGGCAACGGCATGGGTTGGCATGAACACGTGGACGGCGTCTTCCACGGGTGCGAGAAATTCTTTCGTCCCGGCTATGCCGCAAATCTCGTAAGTTCGTGGATCCCCGCCCTGCACGACGTCAGAGAGAAACTGGAGGCGGGGGCTCGAGTGGCCGACGTCGGCTGCGGGAAAGGCGCTTCCACCTTACTTATGGCAAAGGCTTTCCCCAAATCTCACTTCTTCGGATTCGACTACCACGACAAGTCGATCGAGGCCGCCCGCGAGTCCGCCAAGCGCAACGGCGTTGCCGACCGCGTCACCTTCGATGTGGCGAAGGCAAAAGAGTTTCCCGGGCGCGACTACGACTTCGTGGCCGTCTTCGATTGCTTGCACGACATGGGCGACCCGATTGGGGCAGCCGCGCACGTCCGGCAATCCCTGTCCAGGGACGGGACATGGATGATCGTTGAACCCTTTGCCAACGACCACTTGAAGGACAATCTCAATCCCGTGGGCCGGGTCTACTATTCCTTCTCGACGCTGCTGTGCACCCCTTGCTCACGCTCGCAGGAGGTCGGACTGTGCTTGGGCGCCCAGGCAGGCGAAGCGCGCATTCGGGAGGTCGTAAACTCGGCCGGATTCAAGCGTTTTCGACGGGCTACCGAGACTCCCTTCAACATCGTTTACGAAGCTCGACCCTAGGTTAGAAAGGCGGGGGGATCGCGGGAGCGTGGCGGGTCTCGACAAGATATCGAGCCGTCGCGCTTGCCCGGCCCGTCGCCGTCCTCGCGAGAACCCGGAAGGATCACCGGGTTTCCGCTCTCGCCGGCACCATCGCTGTAGAATGATGCGAAAAAAACCCGACTTCAGCAGGAAGAATCCGATGAATCCACTTTCAAAAGAAACTGTTTCCGTCGAGCGCGTAAACAGCGATGGCGGTGCGCACAATGCGAGAAACACGGGTGCGCTCCCGTCGCAGACTGGAAAGCTCGCGCCTTCCCCCGTGCTAAGCGAAGAGATGCTCGCCCGGTTTGCCTCGCGCGCCGCTGCCTACGACCGGGACAACCGCTTCTTTGAAGAAGATTTCGAAGAGCTCCGGGCGGCGAAGTATCTGCTGTTGCCTCTGCCGTCGGAATTCGGCGGTGCGGGCATGACGCTGGCGGAAGTCTGCCGGGAGCAGCGCCGGTTGGCCTATCACGCGCCCGCAACCGCGCTTGCCGTCAACATGCATCTTTACTGGCTCGGCGTCGCAGCCGATCTTTGGCGCCGGGGCGATGCCTCCCTGAAATGGATCCTGCGAGAGGCAGCCGCTGGCGAGATCTTCGCAGCAGGACACGCGGAAAGCGGCAACGATGTGCCGGTGCTGCTCTCGACTTCGAAAGCCGAACGTGTCGAGGGCGGCTACAGGTTCACCGGCCGGAAGCACTTCGGCAGCCTGACGCCGGTCTGGACCCGCTTTGGCTTGCACGGAATGGACACCAGCGACCCTAAGCAACCAAAGATCGTTCACGCATTCATGCCGCGCGGCACCGCAGGGTACTCAATCAAGGAGACCTGGGATGTACTCGGCATGCGCGCGACCCGCAGCGACGACACCGTACTCGAGAACGCGTTTGTCCCGGACCGCTACGTCGCCCGGGTCGTGCCCGCCGGCGCGGCCGGACTCGATCCCTTCGTGCTCTCGGTCTTCGCTTGGGCGCTGATGGGTTTTGGAAATGTGTATTACGGACTTGCCAGGCGCGCGCTGGACCAGAGCATCACCGCTGCCAAGAGCAAAGGCTCCCTCGCGCTTTCACGTTCGATGGCCTATCACCCCGAGGTGCAGCACGCCATCGCCGAAATGGTGATCGAACTTGAATCCATCGAGCCGCATCTGGAAACCGTGGCCCAGGACTGGTCGAATGGCGTCGATCACGGCGCCCGCTGGCCCGCAAAAATCTTTGCCGCCAAATATCGTGCCGTCGAAGGCTCCTGGCGCGTCGTCGATCTTGGGCTGGAAGTGGCTGGTGGCTTCGGGATCTTTCGCTCGGCGGGCTACGAACGATTGCTCCGCGATGCGCGTCTGGGCCGAATCCATCCCGCCAACTCCTTCCTCACGCACGAGGTGGTGGCGAAAACCGCTCTGGAGATCAGCTTGGACGAACAACTCCGCTGGGGCTAATGCCTCGCAATTGGCCCCAGCACCGCAATAGACAATTTGGGGGGCACCCCATGTCTGTCGCGCTGCAGGTCCCCCCTCAGTGCTGATCGATCTGCAGCACCTGGATGGAGTATGCGGGCGCCGTGTAATGGAGCAGGCTCGCAACGTTTCGCAGCACGCTCTCCTGGGGCACGATATTTGTCGGCTCGTCGATCGTGTTTGTAGCCAATGTGCTCTTCGCCTTCAACGTCACAAGCTTGCCCGTATTCCCAACGCTCGCACCGGCGAAGTTGATATCGATCGATTGCGGGACCGACGCGGCGTTGACCAGCTTCAGGTAGAGGCGTTTCGTCTTCGTGTCTCGCGTGACCGAGTAGAACAACTTCGGACCGCCGCCGGTCAGTTGCGAGTCAGGCGTTTCGTCCCCCAGGTAAGTGGCGAACATGGCCTGCGCGTAGTAGCTGGGCGACCCGTAGCTGCGCAGCGCATCGTAGCCGATCAGGTCGGTCTCCCACTGCATGCCACCGGGATTGACGTTCACCAGCAACGGCGCATATGCCGCCATCACGATCACGTCGCTGTTGCGTTCCATTCCTGTCATCCACGCCGCGTCGCCCAGGGTCGCGCCGAAGTTGGGCGTCGGCGATCCCTCGCGCGTTGCCCATTCGCCCACAAAAATCTTCGGACCACTGCGATCGGTCTTGTCGTAGTGCGCAGTGTCGTGGAAGAACTCCGTGGCCCGCCGGTAGTAATGATCGTCGATCACATCGGGCCGGATGCTCTTCACTGGCGTGGTGGCAATGATCTGGAGATTCGGATACTTGGCTTTGATTGCCTTGTAAAACTGCTCGTACCGTCCATCGTAGCTCCCCGACTTGTCGAAGAAATCCTCGTTGCCGATCTCAACGTAGGTCAGCGCGAACGGATCTGGGTGCCCATTCTGTATGCGCACCGCGCCCCACTTCGTGTCCGCTCCGCCGCTCACGTACTCGATTTCGTCAAGCGCGTCCTGCACGTAAGGATCAAGGTCCGCTCCGGGATTCACGTGTTCCTGCTGCATCGAATATCCGGCGTAGACCGCCAGCACCGGCTGCATCTTCAGGTCTTCGCACCACTCCAGAAATTCCAGCAGGCCCAGTCCATCCGACGAGTGGTAACGCCACGGGCTGGGATGCGTCGGCCGGTCCACCAGCGCGCCGATCGTCTTCTTCCACTCGTAGCGCTCGGGAATGTGATCTCCCTCCAGGTAGTTCCCGCCCGGAAAGCGCAGGAAGGCCGGATGCATCCCGGCCAGCTTTTCCATCAGGTCGATGCGGTTGCCGTTTTCGCGGTCATGGTAGGTGGGCGGAAACAAAGACACGAGACTGAGCCATAGCGTCCCTGCGTGCCCCACCGTCAGCACCAGGTGGTTCGTGGACGACGCCTGCATAACGCCCGTCTTCAGCGAAAAGTGGTATTGCTTCCAGGCCGTCGTTAATCCGGTAACAGCGGTGGCTGCCAGGGTTTTGTCTTCTGCGTCCGTCAGCAGTTTTATGGTCACCGCGTCCAGAGCGTCGGAGTCTGCCTTCGCGTAGAACGAGCCTTTGTAAGTCGTGTAGGGTTTCAGCGGCATGCCCCAATAGCTGGCGTTGAGCACGCCAGCCTGATTCTCAGCGTCGGCCTGGCTCACCTCCAACCGCACGCTGTAGTTCAGCGACTCACTGGGGCCGGTTTGCTGATCGACCTCCATTTTGGCCTGAGCATTTCCGTTTTCCACCAGCAGCCAGTTCGGAACATCCCGTCGTCTGGCCCGGAATGTGCGATTGCGAACCATTTCCGCATACAGTCCGCCGTCGTAGGAGAAGTTGATCTCCTCGGTCATCAGCCCGTAGAGCATCGGGCTCACCTTGGAAACGGGCTTATCGGCGTGAATGGTCAGAACTGCGGGCTGGCCTTGGGAGAAAGTGGCGGACAGGACGAAGGCCGCCAGGGCGACGATCCAGGCAAACGCTTTCTTCTTCATGAGGGGGAAGGTTGCTCCGTTCAGAGTAGTGCACGATGGCGCACGCCGGGAAGTATAGCGCAACCAGGGGAGCAAACGTTTGCCACAGAGACGCAAGCTGCCTGGTCCGCCGCGCGTCCGGATCTCCCTAACGCGTCTCTTTTAGTTCTTCCACTCCTACGATCTTTGATTCGGTGTGGAACTTCTTGTAGTCCTTGTCGCTCACGTCAAGGTTGACATTGAAGTTCTTCAGAAGTGCCACGCGCACATCGACATGCACGGCGGTATGGCGGGGGAGCCAGACCTCATCGTTTACCCGCGTCTGTTCCGTTACGATGTGCGTGCCTTTGTGCAGGCGCGCCAGGAACAGGCCGAAGGAGATCGTGTCGATCGTCTCCGCATCGAGCTTCACCCACTGCCTTTCGGCCACGTCAATCCAGATCTTTCCGCGGATCTTGGTCAGAACCTTCGCTTCACTGCGATGCGGCTCAAACCCCGGCCGCGGCTCGGCGGCAATGACGTAGGTGTCGCGGCCGTCGATGGTCTCGTTGTCCAGTTGCGTGAAGTTGTAGGCAGCGGCGATCTCTTTCACGAACTGACGGCCCTCCTCGCGGTCTTTCTCTTCCTTTTTCAATCGCTTCTCGCGCTCGGAGTTCGATTCGGTCTTGCGCTTGTCGATGATCTTCTGGATTTTTGCTTCTTCTTTGGCCGCGTCTTTCGCGGAAAGCGGCTTGTCGTTCTTGCTCACCATCCGGCGGGCCTGCTCGCCGAAGATCTCGAGAACGTCGTAGTTCTTGGTCTCGGTCGACGCGACTTCGCCTTTGCCGTTCAGCCGGTGCGCTTCCTCGCGCTCGCTGTAGGTGTAGTTGTGCAGTTTCTTATCGTTCTCGAGGTCGTTCTCGGCGACCTTCTGGATGAGTTGCTTGATTTGTTCGTTCGACAGCGTCGTGGAAACCGCTGAAGCAACGGATCTTCCAGCTTCGGGCCGCGGTGGGGCCGCGCCAGTGGTCGGGGAAGTCCCGGGAGCGTTCGCCGGATCACCTTGCCCAAACGCAAGTGTCCCTGCTACGACGAGAACCGAGAAAGTCACAACCCGACGCCACATCCGCATCACTTCACTTACGTTCGGAAAGAACCCGAAGTTCCCCAAAGAGTTTCAGGGAAGCAGTCTTCAGTCGCAAGTCTTCAGTCGTCAGGGCCTTGGGGTTAAATTCTTACGCCAATGGGAAACCGTCGAAGCCAAAACCAACAACCAAGCGCCCAGAAGCTGACGACTAACGACTGTTCTTGTAAGCCTTTCCCAGGATCTCCGCCTGGTACACCCGCTCGTCGACCCGGTGCAGGCGGTTGGCAATGCGCTGGGGAAACAGCGGGTAGTGCTTGATCTCAAGTAAGTAATAGACGATGAACCAGATCGGCTTCTCGGTCGTCATCCATTCCTGACCGTCGAAGCGCGCCAGGTTGACCGGCCGCGAAAAGCGCCGCAGGGTGCGCTCCTTGCGCAAGTTGAAGTAGATGTTGAAGTAACTCAGCGCAAGTTCACGCAGCGAACGATACACGGGCTCGCGGTAGCGGCAGCCAGTGTAGTTCGACTTGGCAATCGCGCCCCAGTGGCCGTCCACGCGGTAGACGGCGATCACGTGATCGGTGTCATGCTCGGCCTCAAGATCAACAATCAGCGGCGGATAGCCGTTGGCCCGCAGGGCCGCGGCGGCAAACATCGCCCCTTCCAGGCAGTGCGAAGTGTTTTCCGCAAGCACGCGCCGCGGCGACCAAGCGGTGTCGGCGAGGTGGTAAGGCATAGCATCGAGATATCTCTGAATGCCATGAGGATCCTTCAGGCTGCGCAGCTTGCGCAGTTCTTTCGGCGTAAAGCCAATATGGTTCCGGTTCATCGGGACTTGCGTTCGAGTGTAGCGCAGGATGCGTCCCAGTCCGGTTGCTACGGAAGGTGCGGGGAAAGCAGCACTTAGCAATTGGCATCTAGCCTCGAGCTTTGAGCCTGAGCCTTGAGCCAAGGGCGCCCGAAGGTTCTGCGAAAGCGTTCAGGGCCAAATGCTAAATGCTAAATGCCAAGTGCCAAGTGCGATTCACGCGTGGTAGTCTCTTGGTGCTATGAAAAAAGGCATGGGTGCACCCGCGAAGAATGTCGAGGAATATCTGGCTGGCGTACCCGAACCTGCGCGCAGCACGCTGCACAAGATTCGCGCCATGATCCGCTCGGCCGTGCCAAAGGAGACGACGGAGACCATCAGCTATGGGATGCCCATGTTCAGCTACAAGGGGATGCTCATGGGCTACGCAGCGTTTACCAATCACTGCAGCCTGTTTCCCACGAGTGCGGCGCTGATCGTGAAGTTCAAGAAGGACCTCAAGGGCCACGAGACCGCCAAGGGGACGATCCGGTTCCCGGTGGACAAGCCTCTCCCCGTCGCGCTGGTGAAGAAGCTGGTTAGGGCGCGGCTCGAGCTGCAAGAGGCCAAGCAGAAAAAGCGCTGATCGATTGCTCCGACGGAGGGGTGGGTTCGCCTCGGTTCCGTAAGTCCGCGCGGGTACGTTTCTTTCGCCCCTCCAGGGCTTCGTACTCCTTCCTGTCGCCCCTACCCACGGCTTACGCCGTGGGCTTCATTCTTCCGCCGGCTTCGCGGCTCTGACAGTCTCACGCTTAACTCTGCATCGCTCTGGGTCCCAGCTGCGCTTGAGCGCACTGCCAGCCAAAGTCTTGGTGCTCACGTCAGCGATGAGGGGAAAGGTTACCAGGGGACAAAATGGCGAATGGCGAATGGCGATTGACGAATGGCCAAGTGCCAAGTGCCAGGAGGGGAGCTTCTTCTCATAGCCCTGAGATAACCATAAAAACCAAGATTACTGAAGCTGCGGCGGGGAGACCAGGGGTCTGACCGTCGCGTGGAATGCCCGGTAATTGCACAGAAACGAGCCAGGCTGCACGATTGGGTCTCCAGGCGACCTGAGGGGGGCGTCCGTGAGGCTGGAATCGCTTTAATCGCGTTTAAATGAAAAATTATCTCAAAGATAACGAGCTAGGGAGAAAATGGCGAATGGCGATTGGCGATTGGCCAAGTGCCAAGTGCCAAGTGCCAAGTGCCCCACGCCGTCTGAATGCTGAATGCTGAGTGCTGCGTGCTTCTTCTACCGAAACACTTCCGCGAGTTCCCCGGGCGTGTCGACCAGGACGTCGGGTGAGGTCAGGGCAAGCGAGTGCGGCGCGAAGCCGTAGGTGACGCCGACCGTCCACAGGCCGGCGTTGCGCCCGGTAAGCACGTCGTTGGACGAGTCTCCGACGATGGCCGTCTGGTGGGGATGGGATCCCGTTTCCTCGAGCAACTTCTGCGCGCCCAGCGGATCGGGCTTCTTGGTGGGGAAGCTGTTGCCACCGTACACGTGCGCG
This sequence comes from uncultured Acidobacteriaceae bacterium, assembly GCA_964641665.1. GTDB lineage: Bacteria > Acidobacteriota > Terriglobia > Terriglobales > Acidobacteriaceae > Gp1-AA133. The sequence goes on along the minus strand of CAZXKO010000071.1, from coordinate 4,061 downwards.
AAGAATCCGGCCAAGCCAAGGCCTTCGACGATTGCGCGCGACGGATTCACGGGCTTATTCGAAAGCACGGCGAGGGTGCGCGGCTGCCCGTTGCCCGACTGGCGGATCGAGGCAAGCGCCTCGACGATGCCGTCATAGACGCGCGTGTTGTCGAGCTTGTGTTCGCGGTAGTAGGCAAGAAAGAAATTAAGTGCTTCCTGCACGAACTTCTCGTCCTCGGGATCGCCGAGCGCGCGCCGCACCAGCATGGGCGCGCCGTCGCCCACATAGGTCGCAATCAGTTCGCTGGGCAGTTCGGCCTTGCCGAAGTGCCATAGCATGGCGTTGATCGAGTGGATGAGGTCGAGCTGCGAGTCGATCAGCGTGCCGTCGAGATCGAAGATCAGGAGCTTGATGGCGGCAGGGTCGAAAGCTCGGCGGGTGTGGATCATGAGATGAATTTCAGGATAGCAAGGTGCTGGTTCGGGCTACGAGCTCCGAGCTATGAGCTACGAGCGATCAGCACTCAGCATTCAGCATTCAGCACTCAGCACTCAGCATTCAGCCGAGGCGGACAACAACACTCAGGTTAGCATCCAAGGAGGGGCCGCGACTTCGAACCCGGCCGTGAGGTTCGAGCTACGGGCTTTCCGAGACGAGCACTGGGTGTTCAACGGGAAGGCACCAGTTCACACCTGCCAAACCCTGGTCCAATGCGGTTGAGTTTATGGGCGCGATGCGAGGCCCGCGCGGGGGAAGATGTCGTATGGACTCCCGAGCTGGAGAACGTACGCCTCGGCTTTTTTCGAGGCAGCCTGCAGGCCTCGGAACGCTGCCACCGTGTCCTGCAGCGGGTAGTGGAAATCCGGGTCTGGCTGGCATGCGCGTAGCAGGCGGCTTTTTTCGTGTCGGCTACGGCGGTGATGTCGACATAGTGAGTCGGCGCAGGAGCAACGGTTGCGCAAGCGGCGGAACAGAATCCCTCGAGCGCGGCGCAGCCCTCATCGAAGTGCAAGATCGTCGTTACGGGAGGGCATCCCGGCGATCCCGAGTATGGCTGTGGAGGCTCCGTCGCCCGGTTCACCGCCCTGGGACATGACGTGGTGCTGCTCTATCTGAACGATGGAGCGTGGCGCAGATTTCCTCGGCCACTCGCCTTGCCGAAGCGAAAAAGGCCCGTGAGATCTTGAGGGCGCGGCCCGCCTATGCCAACCAGATCAACGGCCACGCGATGGTCGACAATCCTCACCACGAAGCGTTTCAGGGGATTCTCGAAGCCGAGCGCCCCGATGCTTTTTCACTCACTGGCCCATCGACAATCTTCCCGATCACCGCGCCATGGCGAACCTGACCTATGAATCGTGGAAACAACTGAAACGTCGGTTCGCCCTGTACTACTACGAAGTTTCCGATGGCGAAGATACGACCCAGTTCCCTCCAGCCACCACTCCGACGCCTTTCAGCAACTCGCGACGATTCATGGTTCCGACTCTCCCGGGCGAGTGTACGGGGACACGCCGGTACGAAGCTATCAGCCGTCAGCCATCAGCCGTCAGTTAAGACAGCTACGGATCGGTGACGATCCATGCGAGGGCGTCCTCCGCATTTGTGCGTATAATTGCGGACTGCACCAGACGCCCGACTCGCGGCGGGCACGTGGCCGGGAGGTGAGTTGTATGAAGTCGGCCCTGGCACTCCTCACGCTGTTGGTCATACCCATCCCTGCTTTTAATCAGGACGTGAAGGTTCGCGAGCAAGCGGAACATCTGCTGGAGCGCGCGAACGCCGTCAGTTCCTCTCCGCATCTTCCCAACCTCGAGCGCATCGACACGTTCCGCATTTTCGAGGACGGGGCTGTGAAGGAAGGCTCTTTCACGCGCGTCGTCGTGCAGGGGACGGGGCGGCGGGACGAATACAGTTACGGCGACTTCCATCTGCTGAACGTGTGGACCCAGAAGCAGGTTGCCGTGGTGGGGAGTTCGCGGCTTCTGCCGCCGGAACTGGTCAATGTGATGCGGCTCACACCCATCAACCTGGTGCGCTTTGATGGCGAAGACGTGATTCACACCATCACCGAGCGGGATGTAAATGGGGTTGCGGCGCGCTGCATCGGGTTCGTCACGGTCAAAGGCGAGCGGGCCGACCACAACGAACTGTGCGTGGACGCCGCCAATGGAACACTAGTGCTGGAGAGGCTCGCAGGTGAGGTCATCGAGAACAGCGAGTTCTTTCCGTTCGCCGGAGCGTTGATGCCAGGCAAGATCAGCTACACCGTTCGGGGTGTGCGCAGCATCGAGATCACGCAGACGATGGCGCCGCTGACCGACGCGGACCCAAATGTGCTGGTTGCGCCGCAGAATGCCCAGATTCACGGAATCTGCACAACGTACCGGCGGCCGTTCGGAGTGTCGATGCCGCAACCCAAGGCGGGCAACGGCGCAGGAACGGTGGACGTCGTGGTGCGGGGGCAGGTCGGCGTGGATGGCAAGATGCATGACCTGGCGGTGCAAGGCTCCGAACGCCCGGAGCTAAACGCCGAGGCGCTCGCGCAGGCGCAGCAGTGGGCCTTCACGCCGGCGATGTGTAACGGCAAACCCGATGCCCACGAGGCTTCGATCACCTTGCACTTTCAGGGGAGGTGAGGGTGGGAGTGCCGCGTAGCTAGCGGGTTTTGCTCGACTTTCGCTTGTTCTCGGCTGAATCCTCACTCACGATGGTTCGCAAGGGAGACGGAGAACTCCGTGGCCGATCCAACTTGGCAGGAATGGTTTGAGAGCGCGTGGGCTGATCGTGAGGAGAACCTTTATCGCGCATTGTTTGGTGACATTGGCTCCGGGATCTACCCCCCTCGACTCCGAGTTGTTCAAAGGCCAATTTCAGCAGACGTCAATCGATCCGCGCTGGCTTACTCACGGAGTATTTGAGTCTCCGCCGAGTCGTGGTGCGAGGCAGAGCTGGCTGTATGTGTCCGCCGGGCTGTCCAATGCATGGGAAGCGGATTCGCAGGAACCAGACGGGTTATCTGGGTTGGGGTGTGAGTTCATCCTTGAATGCCCAGTGCGGGCAAAGTGGGCGTTGCACTTGCTGCGCCGGATGGTTGCATTTCAAGTACTGCTGTCCGCTGGACGGTTTCCGGGGAAAGGGGTGCTTCAGGTCTGGGATCGCATTCCACTGCGCGCACCAATCGACGGCTTGTCCTCGGCCCTGAATTGGGTTCTGCTTACGCCGTCTCCGAATTTTGACGGACCGCAAACCCTGTCAACCGGACGATTTCAATTTCTGCAGTTTGTAGGCATCACCGAGGGCGAAGCAGACTACGCACGAAATGTCGGAGGCGATAAGCTGCTCACCCTGCTAACACAACGAAGTGCCGCGCCTGTAACTGATCCAGCTCGGCATGCCGTTTTGATGGAATCCGCAAACTGACATCAGCCCGAGGCGCACAACAACACCCAGGTTAGCGTCCAAAGAACGGACGCGAACCTGGGGCACCGGGCTCACAAAACAACGGAGAGCGTCTTGGCTGCAAAAATTCTCATGGTTCTTAGTGCGAGCATTATGTTTGTGCTCGGAGTCATTCACCTCGCCTATACGTTTCAGGGGCCGAAACTCACGCCCCGCGACCCCGCGCTGCAGATCAGCATGAGTCAGATTTCCCCCGTCATCACGAAGGAAACAACCATGTGGCGGTGCTGGGTGGGCTTCAATGCCAGTCACAGCATGGGACTTATTTTGTTCGGCGTGGTTTTCGGGTTTCTCGGGTTAGCTCACGGTCAACTCCTCTTTCACTCGCCGTTTCTGCTCGTCGTCGGGTGCGCGGCCCTTGTGGGTTTTGTCGTACTCTGCAAGCTTTATTTTTTCAGCGTGCCTCTCACGGGCATCAGTATCTCTTTGGCCTGCTATGTCACCAGCATTGCCCTATCGCGGGTCTGACTCACAACCGGGTCCATGCATTATGAAAGAACGCCCCGCTTCAGAAAATTGAAGCTGAGTGTGGCGCTGCCGGCGCTCCAGACTCAGGATGGTTAATGTCGGCTTGTAAACGACGGGCCTGAACAATGGCACTTTAACCTTGGGGGAAA
>CAZXKO010000070.1:0-178917 GCA_964641665.1 uncultured Acidobacteriaceae bacterium | reverse complement strand
ATCCGGCTAACCTCTAGGATAATAATTACTTGTCTTGTTCCCGCCGGTCCCTGTCTGCCGTTAGGGCAGCTTGGGACGTCAGGTCAGCCTGACCTACGGCCTCCTTTCGGAAGGACCAAGAAAACAGCAAAGCAGGAAAGGAAACCAGTTCAGTGTTAATGATTCGTTTATCGCGCACAGGTGCGCGCAAGCAACCGCAATATCGTGTCGTGGTCATTGAGAAGGAGCGGGCCCGGAATGGCCGCTCGGTCGAGGTCGTCGGGACCTACAATCCCCGGGGCGCTGCTGCCCACATCGACCTCAAGCGCGAGCGCATCGACTACTGGGTATCGAAGGGCGCCAAGCTGTCCGATCGCGTGAGCAAGCTGCTGGCGAAGCCGGTACCGGCTCCGGTCGCTGCCGGGCCCGCAGCCTAGAGCGGTGCGCCTCAAAGTGCAGTTCACCCCACAAGACAGGAGCCGCACATGAGCGAGCAGGGTGGGGACGTCAAGGTTCTCCTCGAGCACGTCTCGAAGGCGCTGGTCGACGCCCCGGACCAAGTCTCGGTGAATTCGGTGGACGAGGGTGGCGAGACCGTCCTCGAGCTGACCGTCGCCGAAAGCGATCTGGGCAAGGTGATCGGCAAATCCGGACGCACTGCCCGCGCATTGCGCACTCTGTTGAGCGCGGCCGGCTTCAAGGCGCACAAGCGCTACACCCTCGAGATCCTCGAATAGGGCCTCGAACACCGAGCCTCCACCAGGATTCCGAACAGGGACCGCAATGGGCGACGAGTACATCACCCTGGCTCGCGTCCTGAAAACGCAGGGCCGGCGCGGCGAAGTCGCTGTGGAGTTGCACTCGGATGTTCCCGACCGCTTCGTCGAAGGCATGCGGCTGTTCGCTCTTGACGAATCGGGCCAGCGCCGGCAGTTGCAAGTAGAAGAATTGTGGCCGCACAAGGGCCACCTGGTTTTGAAGTTTGACGGCATCGATTCGATTTCTGACGCGGAAGCGCTGCTGCGCTGTGAACTTCAGGTTCCGCAGGCAGAACGGGCCGGACTCGAACCCGGCTGGACATACGTCAGCGATTTAACCGGCTGTACCGTGTTCGACGGCGATCGCGAAATCGGCACCGTGGAAGATGTGCAGTTCGGCGCCGGCGAAGCGCCCCTGCTGATTGTGCGGAACAAGTCGCGAGCCAAGCAGAGCGCGCCCTACGAGATTCCGTTCGCAGAAGCATATCTGGCCGGCGTGGATTTGGCCGCCCGGCAAGTGCGGATGCAATTGCCGGAAGGCATGCTGGAGATCAACGCCCCGCTGACGGACGAAGAAAAGCGGGAGCAGCAGCGGAAGTCACAGTCGGAATGAATCCGGGTCCGAGGGATTTTCCCCGGGTTTCCTCCGTGACTCAGTGCCTCCGTGGTGGGATTTTATTCGCGGGTCCGCAATGAAAGTCGATCTGGTCACGATCTTTCCCGACTTCTTTCGCGGGCCGCTGGATTACGGAATTCTCCGCCGGGCCCGGGAAGCGGGACTGGTCGAGATCAGCGTCCACGACTTGCGCGAGTTTACCCGCGACAAGCATCGCACCGTCGATGACCGCCCATTTGGCGGCGGCGAAGGCATGGTCCTGAAGCCGGAACCGATCTTTGCATGTATGGAGAAGCTGGACCTGGCGTCGCGGGCAGACCGCCTTGCCGCACAGGCAGTCGGGCAAGCGAAAGAGTCAGTCATCCTGCTCTCGGCCCAGGGGCGGCAGTTCGATCAGGCGCTCGCGCAGGAACTGGCCGCGCTCGAGCGCATGGTCCTGATCTGCGGCCGTTACGAAGGCGTGGACGAGCGGGTCAACGCCTACCTGGCCGACCGGGAGATCTCGATCGGGGACTACGTCCTGAGCGGCGGGGAGTTGGGTGCAGCCGTGATCGTGGACGCGGTCACCCGCCTGATTCCGGGAGCCGTCGGCAACGATGCTTCGACGAAGCAGGAGTCGTTTACGGCGCATTCCGACGCGGAGAAAGCGCCGGGCGACCCGCCAAGTTCGACGTGCGTATCCGGCGGGCTGCTCGATTATCCGCACTACACTCGCCCCGCGGACTTTCGCGGAATGGCGGTGCCGGAAGTGCTGGTGAACGGCAACCACGACGAGATCCGCCGCTGGCGCCGACGCACGGCGCTGGAAAAAACGCTGCGCAACCGCCCGGACTTACTGGATCCGGCAACGCTCAGCGACGAAGACAGAAAGCTGTTGGCCGAAATTACTGGCCGAGGTTGACGCTTCGAAGAGAGGCCGATGTCGGGGCGTAAGATACAACCGCCAGCCGCGGAGCGGCGAAAGAATGACGCCCACGGCGTAAGCTGTGGGTGAGACAACGGGAGATTGAGAGCCGCGCAGCGGCGCCAGAGACTAGCCCGGCTCGTGAGTGCCGGGAACAGGGCACCAACGAGAGAGATCCGAGTCCCTTTCAAGGGACGACACTAACGAAGGAACGAGCTTATGACGAACCTCATTATCGAAAAGCTGCTGGCCAAAACCAAACGCACCGACTTACCCGAATTCACCGCTGGCGACACCATCCGGGTTCACGTCAAGATCCGCGAAGGCGACAAGGAGCGTGTCCAGGCCTTCGAAGGCGTGGTCATCTCACAAGCCAAGGGACCGCAGGCCAGCTTCACCGTGCGCAAGATCAGCTTTGGCCACGGCGTCGAGCGCATTTTCCCAATGAACTCGAAGGTCATCGACAAGGTGGAACTGCTGCGCTCGTCGAAGGTGCGCCGTGCCAAGCTGTACTACCTGCGCGCCCTCAAAGGCAAGGCTGCCCGCCTGAAAGATGTTGACCGCGAGCACGCTACTGTCGAACCGGTAGCGGCGAAGTAGCCGGATCAGTCCGACCTCGCCGATTTCAATGTGGACTGGGCGGAGTGCGTTCAAGCGCGTCGCCCGAGAGCCTTACGGGCGTAGAATTTTTGCTTCTAGCCGAATGTGTGCCGCGGTGTGAGTGGGATTTGAATTCCTACCGCGACGCCCCGGCCGAGATTGCACTCTGCTTTTCGACCACAACCTCGCCCTAGGTTTCGTTTTCTTTTTTCGCCAGCTTTCGCAGTAGATGCAGTAACACGGCCCGGTCGCCCTTGCGGATTTCCCGAAACTCAATCCCAAGGCCCGCTTCTTCCGCCGCGTGCCGCACCTGTCCCTTAAAGCTCAAATCGTAGTTTGATACCGTCAAGACCACCGTCAGGTCGGTTCCCGGCAAAATCCGTGTCTTCGTCGCAACCATGCACCCTACCTCGGAAACGTCCTTCAGCCCACCCTCCAGGTGCCCGCTCGTGGTCCCTTTCTGCAACAGGTTCGCCGAACCCTCCGCGGCAAAACGCTGGTAGCGGCGCCGGTTCCCTTTGCTGCTCCCGCCCGTGTCCAGGCGGTAGAGAGCGCCGTCCCGAGTCAGCGGGTCGTACATCTCTTCCATGTCGCCCAGTTCGGCCGTCCACAGCGTCTTCTGGGCTTCCACGCACTGGATCCCCACCTGCCCCTGCAGGTGTGAATTCGCCTTGCCAATCCACACCACGCGGCAGTACGCCTTGCTGCGGCCGCGTTCCAACACCACGATCTCCCCCGCTTCCTTCACGCACCGCAGCCCGGTGACCCGCGCTCCGTGAGCGGAAATATCGTATGTGCAGGCCATTTCCAGCCGGGGTTTGGAGTCGTTTTCGAAGTAGGTGACCCGAACCGGAAGAGCAACATGAATGCGTTTGTCTGTTCGAGCGGACGGGGTCGTGAGTAGTTCTTTGCTCACAGCATGAGTCCTGGATTCCTAGGTATTAAGCGGCGGGGCACAGACCCTCCGGGGGAGACATGACCACGGTACCAAACGAAGGGTGACGCCTCAATTTACCGTGGTACCCAAGCGAGCCATTACGGACTGGCCATGACGAGTGTGTGGCGCGCACACTCCTGTGCGCGCAGGTTCGAAATACGCGGATTCCAACCCGTCAGCCCGATCAGCTCGAACCTTCCGCCGGCAATTTCAGCAAACTTCCCTTGCCTTTCCACAGCTCTCTCGGCGACCATGACCGTAACTTCGTGCCTGCAAAATCCAAGCCCGCTGCTGAGAAAGAAATCTCTGCCTCTGCCGCCAAACTGCGCCTGCTGAAACGCCTGCATTGCACGCTACGCTATGAGAAGAAAGCCTGGGATTCGGGCGCGCAGCTGATCGCTGGCGTGGATGAAGTTGGTCGGGGCTCTTTGTTCGGCCCCGTCGTGGCCGCAGCCGTCATCCTCGATCGCACCTATCGCATTCGCGGGCTGCGCGACTCCAAGCTCTTGCCCGCCCAGCGCCGCGAAGTTCTCGCCGAGCGCATTCGTCAGCACGCCGTCGCCTGGGCGATCGCTGCCGTGGACGCCGCGCGCATCGATCAGATCAACATCTATCAGGCCTCGCGTGTCGCCATGCGCGATGCCGTTCTCCAACTCGCGCCTGCCGCGGACTACTTGCTCATCGACGCAGTCCGCCTCGACTGCGACCTTCCCCAGCACCCCATCATTCACGGCGACGCCCTCTCCGCATCCATCGCCGCCGCCTCCATCCTCGCCAAAGTCGAACGCGACCGCATGCTCCGCGACTGGGATCCCGTCTACCCTGCCTACGGTCTCGCCTCCAACAAGGGGTACAGCACCCCCCACCACCTCGCCGCCCTGCGCGAGCACGGCCCCTGTCCGCTCCACCGCCAGTCGTTCGCTCCCGTCTGGAATGCTTCGGCTTCGCAGGAAGTCCTGAACTTTATGCTGGAAGAATCTGCAACCAGCGCTGACGACCTCGTTGAAGAAACGGCCGGCTCCGAACTGTAAGCTTCGAGCCATCGGGGATCCGCCCTGTACCACCATCCTCGATCTCCCGCTACAATACCTCCCATGTCCCTCGACGAATATGGGCGCAAGCGCCGTTTCGACGCGACCCCCGAACCTCCGCCCAAAATCGAGCTCAAGTCTGGCCACCGATTCGTAGTCCAAATGCACCGCGCCTCGCGCCTGCACTATGACTTCCGCCTCGAAATGGAAGGCGTCCTGAAATCCTGGGCCGTGCCCAAAGGCCCGTCGCTCGATCCCGCCGACAAGCGCCTTGCCATGCAAGTCGAAGATCATCCCGTCACCTACTTCGATTTCGAAGGCAACATTCCCGCCGACAACTACGGCGCTGGCTCGGTCATGGTCTGGGACGTCGGCACCTGGCAACCACTCTCCCCCATCCCCGTCGACGGCAAGTACGTTCCCGCGACCGAAGCCGAAGCGAAAGCCATGCTCGCCAAGGGCGACCTGAAGTTTCGCCTGAACGGCCAGCGGCTCAAAGGAGACTTCGCCCTCGTGCACATCCGCGCGCGCCGCTCCGGCAGCAAAGGCAACGAGTGGCTTCTTGTCAAAAAGCACGACCAGTACGAAGTCGAAGACTACGACATCGACCAGTACGATAGCTCTGTCCTGACCAAGCGCAGCATGGACGAGATCGCCGGCGACGAAGGCTCCGCCGAATGGCAAAGCCGCCCCGCTGGACGCGGTAAGCTGAAGGCCGCTTGGCTTGCGAGCGCAGTCGCCAAGCTCGATCAGAAAAAAGCCGCCGAAAAGAAAGCAACGAAAAAAGCTCAACCACAGGGGACACTGAGTTCCGCCGAGGAAAAAAAAACGAAGAATCCGCGAATGAAGTCCGCCTAGCCAGGTCGCCGGCGTCGAAGCTCGTCAAGCCCGCTCCCAAATCCACACGTAAGGAAACGAGCAAATCCAAACCGTCCCCAGTCCCTGAAACTCCCTCCGTGTCCACTGCGCCCCCTGTGGTGAAAGCCTTTCCCGCCGATCTCACCGGAGCCGTCCGCGCCCCCATGCCCACTGCCATCCATCCCATGCTGGCAACGTCGGTGGACGAACCCTTCGACAGCCCCGACTGGCTCTTCGAAATCAAGTGGGACGGTTACCGCGCTGTCGCCTTCGTCGAAAACGGACGCCTGCGTCTCGTCTCCCGCAACCAGAACGACCTCACCGCGCAATACGCTGACCTGCACGACCTGCCCAGCTTCCTGCGTGCGAAGACCGCGATCCTCGACGGCGAAATCGTCGCCCTCGACGAGCACGGCCGCTCCTCCTTCAGCCTCATGCAGCAGCGCACCGGCTTCCGCGAGCGTGGCCGCCGCGTCGCCGCCAGACCCGACATCACCGTCCTCTACTACGCTTTCGACCTGCTCTATCTCAACGGCTACGACCTGCGCCGCGTTCCTCTCGAGCAGCGGAAGGCCGCGCTCGCCTCCATTGTCATCGCTGCCAACGACACCGTGCGCCTTTCCGAACATTTCGCCGTGAATGGCAAAGCCTTGTTTGACGCCGCCCGCCAGAAAGGTCTCGAAGGCATCCTCGCGAAGAAGCGCGCCAGCCCTTACGAACAACGCCGCAGCTCCGAGTGGCTCAAAATCAAGATCAAGCACCGTCTCGAAGCCGTCATTGGCGGCTACACGGAGCCCGAAGGCAGCCGCGAACATTTCGGTTCGGTTGTGTTGGGTCTCTACGACAAGAAAGGCGACCTGATCCACGTAGGCCAGGCCGGCAGCGGCTTCGATCAGAGAACCCTGGCCGCCGTCTGGAAACTTCTCAAGCCCCTCGAATCGAAAACGAACCCCTTCCACGGCCCGGTCGAGGCCTTGAAGAGAGTCCACTGGGTCAAACCAAAGCTTGTGGCGGAAATCGAATTCACCGAATGGACTCACGTCACCGAAGAAGGGGGAGCGAAGTTGCGGGCACCGGTGTTTCTGGGACTGCGGGACGACAAGGAGCCGAAGGAGTGTGTGCTGGAAGAATAGTTCTCAGTTCTCGGTCCTCAATTCTCAGAAAACCATCTGACTCCCACCCACCGACAACCGAGAACTCACTCCTAACACCTGAGACCTACCACCTGCCTGCTACTTGATCTCCTTCATCTCCACCATCGTCCCGTAATCCTTCCCCGAGGGCTCGACCGCGCGCGCGATGATCGCCGCGAACCCGTCCCGCAGCTCCGGATATTTCGCCACCAGCGCGTGAATCAACGCCACATTGTCCTGAAACGTCTGGTTCGCGTTCGAAACATCGGCCACCGCGTACTTCACCACCAGGTCCAGGTCATTTCCGACGCCGACGGGAAACGCACTCGTCAGCTTGCAGGTCTTGCCACCAGCGGCCAAATCGACCGTGTTCCCCGCCGTCGGCAAGTCCGTCGGTTGCACCGACTGCATCTCGTCGTAGATCTTGTCGGTCGCCATCGTGCTCATCACCGGCACCGGCGCCATCAGATCCCGCGCCTCGAGATAGTAGAGCCACGCATTGCGCGCCTGCCCCTTTGCTTTGAACTCCCGCGCCCGATCCCAGAACCACTTCCCATCGTGGCCCGCGATTTGCGCCGGCCGGGCGTAAAACCCCGCCAGCTTCCAGTCATTGCCCACTTTTTGCAGGACAAACGACAGCGTCGAAGGCGCCTTGCTGCCCACATCTAGAATCACCGCTCCGTAAGTGCCGGGCGGCAGATTCGGGATCACGAACACGGCGCTGTTCGCCGTCTGCCCCGACTTGCCGAAAACACCGCACAGGAACTCGGCCCGTTCCAGCGGTTCCTTCCCCTCGGCCTCCAACAAAAACGGAGGCCGCGCCGTGGCTGTCGCTCCGGCAAAGCTTTCTTGGTGTTCCTTGACCGCTGCCTCGATGCCGCCGAAATTCGCCGCCAGGCTGGGAATAGCGCGCTGCCGCAGCGTTGCGACATCCCCCTTAGCCGCCAGATCGAAATACTGCCGGGCCGCCGATTCCAGCGCTGTCCTGCTCGCGGCGTCCATGTCCTCGGTCGACAGGCACGTCTGCCCCCTCGCGCGCCCCGCCAGCAACACCACCGCCAGTGCCGCTGATCGCCAACCTCTTTGCACGCAAGAAGGGTTGGTTCGAGCGATCTCACTAAAGAGCATCGTGTCCGGCTTTCATAGACAGCGAGAGTCTTCTGATTTGTATCAGGGCATGCCTTCAGGCATGCCGGAACTGCCGTCTCAATCCGCCTTGAGGCGCTGGGGTTCGGGCTCGTTGCTCCCCAACCCGGCCGCGTTGCGGAAACTCGCGGATACGGGCAACTTAGTCGCTCTGGGCCGTGTGCGTCAAGGACGGCAGTACAGGGTCCAATCGGTCCAGGGCCCCCGCGAATGCGATGCTATAATTTTGGTATCGCAGCATTTGGGGTACGACCGCATGGAAGCCGGTTCCATGACGACGTCGAGGGGACCCATGTCACGCTTTTCGCCGAAATTCGCACTGTTCCTGCTGGCTCTCTCCCTGTGCGTTCACGGAGCGGCCTTACCGGCCCTGGCCCAGAAGGGCGGCGTGCGAAAATCTGTCAAAAAGAAGCAGGACCCTCCCCCCCTTCCGGCGTACACCCCCGGGCCCCTCACGCCCATGCCGCTCGACCAATTGCCATCCGCGGCTCCCAAGGTCAGTTTTCAAGGCGGCCAGCTCACCGTCCAGGCCCACAATTCGACTTTGGCGGACGTGCTGCGCGAAATCCGCAAGCAAATTGGCGCCGAATTCGACGTTCCCTCCAACGCCACCGAGCGCGTAGTGGCCGATATCGGCCCCGGCCCGGCACGTGACGTACTCACCGAACTCCTCAACGGCACCCATTTCAACTACGTCATCGTCGGCTCGCTGACCGATCCTACCGCCGTCCAGAACGTCCTCTTGACGCCCAAAACCACCGGCCCCGAGACGGCTTCCGCAGCACCTCCGACTCGCCCCGGCATGCCCCAGCGCATGTTGCGTGGCGCTGTTCCACCCGTGCAAGCAGCCGATACCTCTGACGACAATTCCTCCGACTCCGCCGACGATCCGCCCGACCAGGCCGACGCCCAGGAGGAACAGCCGCAGGCGCAACAACCGGATCCAAACCAGGCTCAGCAAACCCCCAAGACCCCCGAACAGCTGCTCCAGGAACTCCAGCGCCAGCAACAGCAACAACAGCAGCAACCGTCCGGTCAACAACCACCCAACGGCCAACCCCAGCCCGGCTTGTTCCCCAATCAACCCCCCACCTCGCAACCCAACCCCAACAAGCCGAACTGAGCCGCGCATTGGAGGGGCTTCCGCCCCCTGACCTTCCGTTGTGTCAGGGCGCGCCTTCAGGCGCGCAGTATAAGCGAAAGATCGCCAGGCCTTAGCCGCGGTCCCGACCTTATCCCACCCGTTAAGGACAGCAGTGCCGCTGATGCAAAGACCGCTTGGGTTCTCTGCCGAACTGCCTTAGGATTTCTCCCACATGATGGTGCCATCATCGACGCGAGTGCGGGCCGTGGTCGTTGCACTGTTCGTCGCCCTATTAGCTTTTGCAGTTTTCTACAACGCTTTTCTCCGGGCCTTCGTCAAGTACTGGGAATGGCGGCACGACGGGCTCCCCATGGAGTTCACCTTTTGGGCCGACGAACGCGCATTGCCATTGTCTGTTTTGGCCTGCGCAATCGTGTTCTTCTTCACTTTCAGACACTTTCACCACCATGGCTCGTAGTATGTCAAGTCAGAATCGCATGAGCCTGCCTGAAGGATACGCAATACGCCGCGCCACCGCCGACGATATCAACACGCTGGTAGCCCATCGGCGCGCGATGTTCGTGGACATGGGCTACCAGGACGAATCGGCATTGGACGCAATGGCCGCCAAGTGTCATCCCTGGCTGCTCGCCCGGATGAACCGTGGAGAATATCTGGCGTGGCTGGCAATCGCTCCGGATCAGTCCATCGCAGCCGGTGCTGGTCTATGGGTCATGGACTGGATACCTCATATGGTCGGCGCCGGCCCCAGAGGAAATATCTTGAATGTCTACACCGAAGTCGAATTTCGCCGGCGAGGTTTAGCCCGCGAACTCATGAAAGCCGCGATGCAGTGGTGCCGTTCCAATGGAGTCGACGTCGTCGTTCTCCACGCCAGCCCCGATGGCCGCCGCCTTTACGAGTCGATGGGCTTCCAGGGAACCAACGAAATGCGCATTAAGCTGTGAAGCATTGGTTCCACCCGCCGAAACATCGCGATAGCACCAACGATGCCGACGCTGGACCGGGTCGCCCCGTCAATGAGCGCCAACGCCGAGTACAATCCCAGTGCTCTTGGCCCGGTCGTTTCTCCTCTACAATTGAAAGGGCAACGCGCCCTGCTTCGTGTATCGTTTCGATCCTGACTGACGGAGCAGAGAATCGGGCGCTTCGAAGTCAACCAAACCGTAACGTTGGACAAGTTCATCCTGAAGGGGAAAAAAGCAAAACATGGCAAAGAACCATTACACCACGAAGGCGAAACGTCGCAACCGCTCCGGCAAGCGCAAGGACGCTCAACGCATTGCCGCCAACATGGCGAAGATCAGGGAACTCGAAAGTAGCAGGTCAAAACTCTCCGCGAAATAGCCATCGCCGGGCGAGGACTGCGGGGTTCTCCTCCGTCGAAATCAAGAAAGTCTCTGCACCCGACCGAACCGGAGCATCTCAGTTCGAAGAATTGACTGCGCCTTGCCTTTCCATTAGGGCAATCGCCGCTCTCGACAGTTATGCTGCAAGCGGAGGCAACAGCGATGGAGAATCATGATCCTAATGATCCGGCAGCGGTGAACCGCCCGCGCTCCCGAATAGCGCCCACCTCTGCCCCACCCACACCCTACTTCTTGAACCAGTACAGCAAAATCCCGTACCCCACGCCCGCCGGATCGGTCGTGCGCGCGCTCTGAAACGCCATGAATCGCTCGTCGGTCGAAAGCACCGGGTTCGACGCCTTGCCGCCCTCATAATCGTTGAAGTGCGTCAGCCGCGTGAAGTCTTTTCCCGTGCCGTCCAGGCGCAGCTTCCAGATATCGATGTTTCCTGGCCCTCGCTTCCCGCCCAGCTCTTCGCACTGCCGGTCCGCCTCCACTGCCGCATACAGACCATCCGGAAAGATGCCTTCGACTTCGTTATACGTCCCCGGAGCTTTCGAAAAGTTCGTCACCTGCCCCGTCTGCAGATCAATCCCCATCACCGACGAGTGCCCCTCGGGCTCATAACAGGTGAAAGTCATCTTGCGATCGTCGTCGTAGAAATCCTGCGCCTCGAGCACGCAGCTTCGATCCTTGCTCTCGTACACGGTCTTCTTGTTGATCAGCTTCGGTGTCCCGGAAAGATCGACCTCGGCCACGATCAGCCGCGAGGCGTCGGGCGCAAGATCCGCAGCCTGCTCCGCGGTCTGCGAAAACGAGATCTTCAGGCTCTTCTTGGAAACGGCCGCGCCTTCACTCATCTTCTGATCGAGTTTCACCGGCTTTGCCCCGCGCTCTCTGCTCAGGAACCAAAGCTCGTTATCGCGGGTGCGGCTGACATGAACATTCTCGAAGTGATCGGGCCCGATCAGGATGTAGTCGCCCGTCACCAGGTGCATCACCCGCAGGAAAACCGCCGCCGGCACGTTGCAGGTGAGGCACCGAATCATGCGCGAGTCGAGATCGATCACCATCGCGTCTCCAAAACTCTTCGCCATGAACGCGACCCGCCGGTTATCCGGAGAAATATCCGCCCGTTCTCCGAAATGGGTGAGCACCTCGATGTTTGCCGGCAAATGTTGCAGTGGATCGTCGGGCGATCGTTGCCCCACGGGCACCATCAGCGCAAAAATGAGCAGGAAACTACGCATCCGATAAGACTCCTCAGCTCTTCACTGCATCAATCGCTTGAGCGCGATCCGAGCCTCGCCGACCTCGGCGAGCCGGGCTTGCGAATTCGCGAAGTGGGAGAGAAATTCCTGATATTCGTTGATCGCCTGGTCCCGTTTGCTGGTGCGCTCGTAGAGCTGGCCAAGATAGTAATGGGCGAGGACTCCAAGTACGGGAAATCGGTCGTTAAGTACCCGGGAGTTCTCCAACGAGCGTTCAAGCCGCAACCCCGCGCGAAACCCGCTTTCGGCCGAGGAATAGTCGTTGCTAAGGAGATGGGCGCGGGCTTTTAAGAAGAGCAGATAGGGTTCCTGAAAATCGGGCATGCTGGCGGCACGACTCAAGGCCGTGGGCCCATCTCCCCGGAGCACCGCTGCGGTTACGTCGGCATAGGCCTGGTCGATTTCAAGAGCCCGGGGCGCGATCCAAGCGTGGCTGGAGGCGTATCGCCGCAAACTTTCCTGCGCGGCGGATGAGTTCCCGGCCAGGACCTGCAGGAATGCAATGGTTCGCAGTTCCTCGCCTTCGAGCTTTTGCTGTTGGGTAAAGGAGAGAGCGGAGGGACCCTCCCCCAACAGAACCGCAAGGGAAGCGAACGGCTGCAACAACTCTTCTGCGGCCTCGTTCTGTTTCGCGTGCTCAAGTTGGAGCACGACCTTCCGGTAACTCGCGAGCGCGCCATCCAAGTCACCCTCGGTCTGTTTGAACTGCGCCTCGAAGCCCGGAACATAAAGCCTGGAGAGCGGAGACGTGTGTTGGGCATATTGCTGGAAGGCGGCACTGGCCATGTCCGGCTTTTTCTGATCGGTGTAAACGATCGCGAGCTTGAGGTACTCTCCGTAGTCGCTGAAGTCCGGTTTCAGTCCGAGTACTTTGCGGTAATCAGCCACGGCTTCGTCATCCCGGCCTGCCATGAACAGGATGTCGCCGCGGCTGTCGAGCGGGTTCGGATCCCCGGGACGAATCGCTATGTACCCGTCACTGGCCTTCATGGCCCCTTCAAAATCGCCCCACTTCGCCAGTTCGTAGGATTGAAAGTTGAGCAGGTCTTCGTTTTTCGGATCGGCGGCTAGCCCCTGTTGGAATACCTCGGCCGCTAACTCACGCTTGCCGAAATCCGACAGAACCGTGCCCAGGATGCCTCGGTCGAAACTTTCGCGCCGGGGAAATTCCGAGACCAGCGCTTGCCGCGCGGCTAACTCAGCCTCCGGGTCCCGGGAGCGGGCGGCCTTGCTCACCTGCAACGACAGTTGTTCGTAGCGAGGCAGGCGTGACTGCAGCTGATCGGCCTTGAGGTCCAACTCCTTGCCGCGTTGCAGATCGCCCTCAAGGCGGTACTGATCAGCCAGGCGCATGTAGGCCAGGGCAAACTCGGGGTCTAAGCGGACCGCCTCTTCCAATTCGCGGACGGAGTCGGGGACCAGGAAGCGACGGCCATACTCAATGCCCAACTGGTAGTGGCGGTAGGCTTCGACGTTGGAGGTGGACGCCTGCTCGATTTCCGGTGCCTTCTGCGGCACGTCTGACGCCGGCAGAAAGCTGCTGGCCAGGCTCGCGGTCAGCCGGTCCACCATGCCGAAGATGCTTTGGACGTCCTGCCCTTCCAGCTTGTCGGAGAACAGGATCTGGCCAGTGCTGGTGTCCTGGGCGCGAACGTCGAGGCGCAGTTGTGTGGGTCCGATCTTCAACAAGGCGCCGGTAATGTAAGCATCAGCGCCGGCGTCGCGCGCGACCTGTTGCGCCTGGGCCGGATCCAAGGACTTGCCATCCTTACTCGCGCGCTGCACCGCGCTCATCACGCGCTCGGTGGAGAGCACATCCAGGCCCTTCACCTGGGCCAGATTCGTGGTCAGCATGTCGGTGAGACCGTTGTCGAGCCAGTTCAGCGACTGATCCTGCGAGAGATTGTTGAAGTAAAGCACGGCCACGGACTTGTGCTGCCGGCCGGCGTCGGATCGGCCATTTCGACCGCGGAGGAAGAAGAGACCGGTTACTGCCGCGAGCACGATGGCAGCCGCGGCAATAACCAGCCCCGTGCGTTTCGTTCGAGCACTGCTCGTGGTCGCTGACGCGGGTGCGGGCGCGGGAGTCTGCGGTGGAACCACAGCCGTCGTGGAGGAAAAAATGCCCGCACTCGCCGAAGAGGGCGCAGGCGCGGATACGCCTGTTACCGAGGCTGAGGCTGAGGCTGTGCCGGCCACGCCGGGCACCGGTATGGGCGTCACGGCTGGGGTCCGGCCCGATTCCGTATCTCGTTTCAGCCTCTGAAGGTCGGCCCTCAGATCGGCAGCATGCTGGTAGCGCAGATTACGATCCTTTTCCAACGCCTTGTTGATGATGTCTTCGAGCTTTGGCGGAATATCAGGATTGAGGCGAACCGGAGCGATCGGAGCATGTTGCAGGATGCCGTTAAAGATGGCGGCGGAAGTATCCCCACGAAACGGCATCGTCCCCGTTGCCATCTCATAGAGCACAGCGCCAAAGGAAAAAAGGTCTGTGCGCGGATCCAGTTCTTTCCCCAACGCCTGTTCCGGCGACATGTAGGCAACCGTGCCCAGCGCGGCGCCGGGGCTGGTGAGATGCTGCTCGTCAATGCTGGCGGCCTGGGTTTCCCCTGCGAGCACGCTGGAAGAACGGGCGCCGGGCGCGACTTTGGCGAGGCCAAAATCCAGGATCTTGGCGTGGCCGCGCGCAGTAACGAAAATGTTTGCGGGCTTGATATCGCGATGAACGATCCCCTTGCCATGAGCGGCGTCGAGCGCGTCCGCGAACTCAATCGCTAACGACAGCAGCGTGTCGTTTTCGAGCGGACGCCCCACGATCATGTGCTTCAGCGTCACGCCATCCAGAAACTCCATGGCGATAAACGCCTGGCCATCCTCGTCGCCGATGTCGTAAATCGTGCAAATGTTGGAATGATTGAGCGCGGACGCCGCCTGGGCCTCGCGTTGAAAGCGGGCCAGGGCCTGGGGATCGCGGGCCACTTCTGCGGGCAGGAACTTGAGCGCGACAAAACGGTGCAGGCGCGTGTCTTCCGCCTTGTACACGACACCCATCCCGCCGCCGCCGACTTTCTCGAGGATGCGGTAGTGCGAGATGGTCGGTCCGATCATACGGCGAGGTGGGCGTGGCGCCCGGGTCGCTTCATCTTACGGACGCACCCTCGGCGAGTCAACGAATGAGGGCCCCCGTTCCCGCCCCGCCGAGCGCCCTGAATGCCTGGCCTGGAAAGAAGTATCTGCGGAGGCGCCGACCACTGTTCTTCAACCCCGCCGGCGCACAATCAGCAGAGTCACATCGTCGCCCGCCGGACGCGTCTGCCGGAACCGCGCGACATCCTGCAAAGCTCCGTCCGCCATCGCTGCCGTGGTCTGCTCACGACGATCCCAAAGGGAACGAATCAAGCGCTCTTGTTCGTACGGATTCCCCTCCGGATCCTGCGACTCGGTAATGCCGTCCGAATACAAAACCAGGCTGTCGCCCGGGTCGAGACTCACCTTCCGAACCGGGTAATGACTGGAGCAGAACAGGCCCAGTGGCAATCCTGGGGAATCAAGCCGCTGGGTCGCGTCCCGTTTCAACAGCAGCGGCGTGCAGTGGCCCGCGTTGCAGAGCTCCACTCCGCTGGCGGTTGCGCGGCCGCACGCCAGGGTCGCGTAGTGGGCCGACGCGGTGCTCTCGCAGAACAGGCGGTTCGCCCGCGACATCACCTCCGTGAGCGACAAATCCAGCGATAACAAACTGCGAAAGATGGCACTCAGATGTGTCATCAGCAACGAGGCCGCCACTCCTTTCCCGGCCACGTCCCCGACGGCAAAAAAGAGCGAACTGCCATCGCCCAGAACGATCAGTTCGCAATAATCGCCGCCCACTGCGCCGACAGGCAGGTACCGGAACTGCGTATCCCAGGTTTCCGCGCTGACGTCCCGTGCCGGCAAGAGGTTGGACTGGATCTGCGCCGCCAACTCAAGATCCTTCTGGTGCGCCTCCAGCTCTGCCGGGCTGAGGTGGTCGAGGCAGAATCGAACCAGCGGGTCCTGCACGAGCCGGTCGGCCTCGATCGGATCGTGGCAAGTCTCGCACAGCCCATACGACCCCTTATCAATTCTTCCCAGGGCGGCATCGATTTCCGCAATCAGTTCGTTGAAGTAGGCAGCCGGAACCGCATCCGACGCCGCCTGCAACCGCGCCCGCCGGTCAAGGAGCTGTGGCCGAAACGTCTCGACCGCCCCAGCTGAAACTGCATCCATTTCGAAAGCCCTCCCGACCTCCATATTCTCTCGCTTTGTGCAGCGAACGTCCACGCGGGCATCGGGCTTAAGAGCAAATGATCGCGTCGGCCCATCAAATTTTGCTCGCTCTCCGACTTGGCGGCTTACGTCGATTTTCTCGCCGACTTGGCCCCCAAGCTGCCCATCCATAGCACTATTTCCGTCGCACCGCTTCGCTCCGCCGCGTCGAGCGGCGAATGGCCGTCGTGTCCAACCCAGTTCAAATCGGCGCCGCATTCGAGAAGGTATTCAGCTGTGACCCGCTGGCCGCCATGGCATGCGCACCAGAACGCATTGGTAATCTCGTCCGCCGTGGGTGAAGGAACACCTGCGAAACACTCCTTGACCCGAGCTATCAACCCTAAAGCCGCGGCTTGCCAGAGGTTGGTTCGCGCCCCGCGCTCGACTAGCCGCCGCGCCGCGTTCCATTGCCCGAAAGCGACTGCATCCGAGAGAGGCGCCCCGCCGCCGATCACTGCGCCCGGTGCCTCGATGTTGGCGCCGTGATCGAGGAGAGCGTCGATCGCAGCCACGTCATCGCTGCTGGCGGCCCAATGCAGCGGGGTTTCGGAATGGCGCCCGGCGAACTTCGCATTGACCTCCGCGCCATGTGCAACCAGGGTGGCCACGATCTCCGCACCATTCGGGAAATGGCCTGGCCAGTCCGTAGCCACGTGAAGCAGGGTACGTTGGCCGTCCACCCTCGCCTTCACCAGACTGGAGTTCCCCCCCAGTATCCGTTCCAACGATTCAGCATCGCCGCCGTGGATCGCTTCTACGGCTGCGGAGGCTCGAGGATCATCGAGGGGAATATCCATGTGCCCGTCCCTCGCTAAGGAAAATGCGCGGCCCGAGTTCTAATACTCCCTTTCAATCGCGCATCATGATGGACTAAAAACGCCGAGGACTCGACTACTGACGCTTAGTGGTGGTGCCCATGTGGTGTTCGTCGTGATCGCGGTGCCCCCGCCCGCCGATCAAGGCGCTGTGGGCGAAATGTCTCGACCGTCGCCGCTGAAACCGCATCCATTTCGAAAGCCTTCCCAGTCTCCATTGTCTCGCTTCGCACACCCGACGTCCACGCCAGTGCGTTAGCTCGAACGCTGCCCCGTTTCTGAATGTGTACCACCGATGCAACTGCTACGGCATCTGGGGAGACGCGCTCTGCAGGGTCTTTGCAATCCAGTCGGCATGAGGCAAAGCGCAAGCGGAAAGAGCTTTCATCTCGTTCTCTACGTCATACTCGGCGCGCCGGATCGACGCACTCGACCCATCCAACAGCAGGCATTCGCACGATATGCGGTAAACTCGCAAGCCGAGCTGCAATGAAGCCCATGATTCGCTCGCTCGTTCTGAGTACGATATTAATCACTGCAACTGCTTTGAATGCACAGGAATCAGTTTGTGATCTGTTCTCTCATCTGGGAAGCGCGGATGGAAGCCAAGTCGTCGTTACGGGTGATTTGATTATTGCGAAAGACATCGCCGTAGTTGGCGCTGCTGACTGTGACAATCGTTACACCTCAGAAACCGGCGTTTGCCACAGATGGCCGACAGAGCTTTCCCTGAGTCCATCATCCTCCGTCGCACTCGATCAGCTTCAGCAGTTCCAAAAGGCCGCGGCGGATGCCGACAGCCTACGAAGCCAGGGTAAATCGGTTAGTGCTTCTGCATCCTTTTCAGGCAGGATTAAACTCGCGCAGTCTGGCGAGCTACCTGCTGAGCTTGTCTTCGATTCCTTCGACAATTTGAGAGTCGAGGCATTGCCCGATCCTAGCTCGTTAACAGTGGTTCCGATCTGTGAGCTTTTTCAGAATCTTTCCGCCTGGAAAGGCAAACGCGTCGCGGTGCGCGGCGAGTTTGTCAGTACGCTGGAAGGAGCGTGGATCATCGGTCGATGCAAGGGTGGATTCATCACCGACGGTTATCGCTGGCCAGTTTCACTCACCCACGCTGTTCGGGCGCCATATTCGATTCAGACGGCAAAGCTACCAGCCTAAATGGCCTTCTCCCAGCAAAGGAGAGGATTTACAGGGCCGGTTTGATGTCGTTAAGACCGCGACCTTCATGGGACTGTTGCGAATGCGATCCGAATACACCGTGACCTGTCTGCGTAACGGGACTTACCTCGGCAATGGTTTCGGTGATTGGCGATTCTGCTAATTGAATCTGTTGACTGGCGTGAAGAAGATCAACTGGCGAAATGCCCCGCAGTTCACCCCTTGCCCCTTCTCGGAGGTCCTAACGGGCGAAGCGGGTCTCGCGGCGATGTTGCCGGAGCGTGAACATGACGGCGAGGAGAAATCCCAACAGAGCCCCTAGAAACGCTGCCGTGAAAACCTCGCCCAGCGAAGTCAAGCTTTTGCCACCCAACAATAAGAAGCCGGCATACGCCAGCGTCGGAATCCAGAGAATCATGCGCAATCGAAAAGCCATGAGGATTTCTCCTCCTGCTGTTTTAGCCGATAAATGATACTGCAGATTTGAGCCAGGAGTAACCGGAATTTGGTCTCGCGCCACGACCGCTCGGAACCATCCCGCGACCCATGGTAGGATGGCGAACTACTGTCGCAAGATTCCCATTCCACTCATCAACCCAGGCACCCACGGCCGATCGCGGCCCGCCTAGTCGCCGCTGGCGTGCGTCTGGCTCGGCACCAGCATCGGCGCAGCTTCTTCCCGCGTCCGGTGCCCGAAAACGTCCAGGATGGAATTCACGGCCCAGCTGGCTGCCAGAACACCCAGCCCCAGCGAAGCCACAACTGTGGAAAACAGTACGAAAGTTGCTACCAACGCGTTCAAGGTTCGGCCCGCCTTACTCGATTTAAATATTCTGCATGCCGGTACTTACAGCCACCACCAACCGCCTCGCGCCAACTCTCCAATCTACCCGCGTTGACGCTTGCCGCTGTTGACCGATAAGATACCTATGTAGAACTACGCAATCCCACTTTCCAACAATTCTGGGGACCCGTCCACATTACGGAAGGACATTACGACCGGCTGCCGATGGCCATCACAAAGATCTCCGTGCGCGGGGCGCGCCAGCATAACCTCAAGAACATCGACGTCGAAATTCCCCGCAACACCCTTACCGTCATCACCGGTCTGAGCGGCTCCGGCAAGTCTTCCCTTGCTTTCGACACCATTTACGCCGAAGGCCAGCGCCGCTACGTGGAAACCCTCTCCGCCTACGCCCGCCAGTTCCTCGACCAGATGGAAAGGCCCGACGTCGACGCCATCGATGGCCTCAGCCCCGCCATTTCCATCGAGCAGAAAACCACCAGCCGCAGCCCTCGTTCGACCGTCGGCACCATCACCGAAATCTACGACTATCTTCGCCTTCTCTACGCTTCCATCGGCATTCCGCATTGCCCCAAATGTGGCCGCCCCATCACGCGCCAGTCGGCCGAGCAGATCGTGCAGCGGATCATGTCTCTCACTCCCGAAGACCGCGTCATGATCATGGCCCCCATCGTTCGCGGGCGCAAAGGCGAGTTCAAGAAGGAGATGGAGAAACTCGTCCAGCATGGCTTCACCCGCGCCCGTGTGGACGGCGAACTGGTCAATCTCGAAGACGAAATCACGCTCGACAAGCGCAAGAATCACACCATCGAAGTGGTCATCGACCGCCTGCTGGTGAAGCCCGGCATTGAGCACCGCCTCGAGATGTCGGTCGGCCTCGCCATGAAACTCGCGGGCGGGCTCGTGCAGGTCGCCGTGGTCGGCGGAGAAGACACGCTGTACTCCTCGCGCCTGGCCTGCCCCGACTGCGGCATCAACGTCCCCCAGCTTGAGCCGCGCTCGTTCTCCTTCAACAGCGCCTACGGCGCCTGCCCCGAGTGCCACGGCCTGGGCAGCAAGTACGACTTCGACCCCGCCAAGATCATCGTCGACTGGTCAAAGCCCTTGCTCGACGGCGGCCTCGGCCCCGGCTCCGGCTCGCAGAACCTGCAGCACATGCTGCACATCGCCGCCGCCGCGCACGGTTTCGACCTGAGTACGCCGTTTGACAAATTTCCCGAGAAGATTCAGAACCTGCTGCTCTACGGCGAAGCCGGCAAAGGCGGCAAAACCGGATTCAATGGCATCCTCGGCTACCTCAAGCAGAACCTCGAAGAATCCACCTCCGACGGCTACCGCGAGTGGCTGCTCGATTTCATGTCGGCCACCGAATGCCCCGCTTGCCATGGCAAGCGCCTGCGACCCGAAAGCTTGGCCGTGAAAGTTAACGACATGTCGATCGCTGACTTCACCGGCCTCTCGGTCGCGCGTTCCCTCGAGGCGGGGCGGAAAATCAAGCTCGGCGGGCGCGAAGAAATCATCGCCGGGCGCATCGTCCACGAGGTTGTCGAGCGTCTGCAGTTCCTGAATGCCGTCGGTCTCGGTTACATTTCGCTCGACCGCTCCGCCGCCACCCTTTCCGGCGGCGAAGGCCAGCGCATCCGCCTGGCTACCCAGATCGGCTCCAAGCTGCGCGGCGTGTTGTACGTGCTCGACGAACCTTCCATCGGACTTCACCACCGCGACAACGATCGCTTGCTCGCCGCCCTCGAAGATCTGCGCGACCTGGGCAATACCGTCCTCGTGGTCGAACACGACGAAGACACCATCCGCCGCGCCGACTACGTCATCGACCTCGGCCCCGGTGCCGGACGTCACGGCGGCAACCTCGTCGCCCACGGCACCCCCGCCGACATCATGCGCGAACCCGACTCCCTCACCGGCGCCTACATTTCCGGCAAGGTACAAATCGAGATGCGCCCCGAACGCCGCCACACCAACGGCCACGCGATTTCGATTCTGGGCGCGCGTGAGAACAATCTGAAGAATCTCGACGTCGCCTTCCCGCTCGGAGTCATGACCGTAGTTACGGGCGTCTCCGGCTCGGGCAAGTCCACGCTGGTCAACGACATCCTCTACCGCGCCCTCGCCCGCCAGCTCTACCGCTCGCGCGAAGACCCCGGCCAGCACAAATCGATCGCGGGCGCCGAGGCGGTCGACAAAGTGATTCGCATCGACCAGTCCCCCATCGGCCGCACACCCCGTTCCAATCCTGCGACTTACACCGGAGTCTTCGCGCAGATCCGCGATCTGTATGCGATGCTCCCCGAGTCGCGCGAGCGCGGCTACAAGCCCGGACGCTTTTCTTTCAACGTTTCCGGCGGACGTTGCGAAGCCTGCCAGGGCGAAGGCCAGCGCCGCATCGAGATGAATTTCCTTCCCGATGTGTATGTGATTTGTGAAGTTTGCAACGGGCGCCGCTACAACCACGAAACGCTCTCGGTGAAATACAAGGGCTACTCGATCGCCGACGTGCTCGAAACGCCGGTGTCGGACGCGTTGCAGATTCTCGAGAACATTCCCCAAGTCAAACAAAAGCTACAGACTTTGGTCGACGTCGGACTCGGTTACGTGCATCTCGGTCAGTCCGCCGTGACGCTCTCGGGCGGCGAAGCGCAACGCATCAAGCTGGCCCGCGAACTCAGCAAACGCCAGACCGGCAAGACGCTGTATCTGCTCGACGAACCCACCACCGGCCTGCACTTCGACGACGTCAAAAAGCTGCTCGACGTGCTGCACCGCCTGACCGATCTCGGCAACACCGTCATCATCATCGAGCACAACCTCGACGTGATCCGCAACGCCGACTGGCTCATCGACTTAGGCCCCGAAGGCGGCGAAGACGGCGGCCGCCTGATCGCGCAGGGCACACCCGAACAGGTCGCCCGAGTGAAGAAGTCCTACACCGGCCAGGCGTTAGCGCATTTCTTCAACGGCAACGGAGTGCGCAAGAAGGCGTAGCCGGCAGTCTCGCGGAAAAAACCCTTGACCGCAATGCGTCCCCAAAAGCCTTTAACCGCGAAGCACGCTAAGAAAAGCCGCAGAGTTCGCTAAGAATCTTTGCGAACTTTGCGGCAGTTCCTTTCCGAACCTTGCGGTTAAGAGCTTTTCTCCGCGCCCTCCGCGAAACCTCTGGGTCCTCTGCGGTTAAGAGCTTTCCCCTGCTGTCGCGATTGCGCTGAAACTGGTGTAAATTCAACAGAAAGCAAAAAAGATCCCTTGTCCTCTCCGCCCAACCCGATTCCCGAACTCTCTCAGATCATCGACACCAGCCCACCGCTCGTGACGCCGCCTCCGCCCGAGCCCCTTCCCGCGTTGGTCGAGAACCCGGTGTGGACCGGATGGGATGTCGCCGCCCTCGCCGTGGTGACAGTCGCGATCATTGTTTTCTTCAGTTTGACGCTGGCGCTCGCCGAGATGCTGCTGTGGTTTCCGAAGATGTCGTTCACCGAGGTCGCGGCGCTTCCGGTCGTGATCGTCCCGGCACAGATAATCGCCTACGCCGTGGTGATCCTGATCATGCAGCGCATCGCGGGCCGCTCGGGAAGTAGCGCTCTCGGCGAACTTCACTGGAACTGGCCGCAGGCCTGGGCCGCGTATGTTTTCGGCGGGTTGGCACTCGCCATTGGGCTGCAAGGCCTTGCCCAGCTTCTGCCCATGCCGAAGAATCTTCCCATCGACGAGTTTTTCAAGACGCGGCTGGAAGCGTACCTGCTTTCCATCTTCGGCATCACCTTCGCGCCGCTGCTCGAGGAACTGTATTTTCGCGGCTTCATGTATCCGGTGGTGGACCGGTGGCTCTATGAAATTCTTTCCTCGCCACGACGAACTCGCATCGCCCGAGCCCTGTTGCTGCTGGCGGCGGCCTGGGGATGCGCGCTGCACTGGCTGCCGAACATGGCCCAGATCCTCGTCGCAAGTGTTCTCGGAGTAGCGGCGGGAGCGCTCTTCCTGGTGCGGATAACGAGCGAACAGCATTCCGTCAGAGATCGCTTCGTGCTGCCGGTCGCGGGGCTTGCCGCGTGGAGCGCAGTCACTCATGCCGTGCATGGGCGCGCGTTGTTTGCTGTAACGGGCGTGGTGCTTCTGGTGGCGCTGGCATTAACGGTCATTCTCGTGCGCCGGCCTGATCCGCAACGTGTGCCATTGCTCGCGATCGTCGGCGCGGTCGGCGTCACCGCTTTTGGATTTGCTTTGATTCACGGCGCCCAGCTCACGTACTCGTGGGGACCGGTGCTGGTGATCTTTCTTGTCGGCGTGACGTTTACTGCGGTGCGCGCCATCAAGAAATCCGTCGCGGCCACTTTGCTCATGCACATGGCTTACAACGGCACCATCACGGTCGCGCTGTTTTTCGTCACTGACCATTTCCGCCACCTGGAACGCATGAACCGTTAGTGCAGTTCGAGGCCGGCTCTACCGCGGCGAGCTAGTGCTGAGCGCTGTTTGTTTCGCCCCTCCGGGGCCTCGGGCGGGGGCCGACTCAAACCCACGGCTTCGCCGTGGGCTTCATTCTTGCGCCGCTTCGCGGCTTCTTCTCGCCCCACCGGCTCCGCCACCCGATTTGGGAGGAGCATGGCAAATTCTTGCGAACGTGGTGACAGCCGAACTCACTTAGCCCGGGAATCACGGATTCATTCACTTCGAGCTAAGTTGTTGAAAGTCCGTCGAGGGCTCACGCGAAGGCCGGGATGCCAATCGTCAACGTCTGCTGGAATGCCCTTTAATTGCGCACAAACGCGCTACAATCGACGATTGGTGGGTGATGGTTTTCCCCGTCCGATTCGTTCGGACGCGCGTTCGGGCCTCTAAATGCGTTTTTGTTATCTGGAGGCTATTCCATTTTGGGAAAATACACAAGAGCTTTTGACCGCAGAGTGCGCAGGGGGCTCACACAGTTCGCAGAGAAGTTCCTGACGCGCTCGGGCGTGTTTTCCTCTGAAGGGGTCTTCCCGTTCGAGTGAGTAACGGAACGTTGCGGCGCGGTCCTGACGTGTCTGGTTCGTGTGTTATCTTGAAAACTTCATGTCTACGGCGCGCCAGGAACTGTTGCGCTTGCTTGCCCACAAGTCGTTCAAGCTGGGAGAGTTCAAGCTTTCTTCCGGAGGCGTCAGCGACTACTACATCGACTGCCGCACCACCACGCTCGACGCGCGCGGTTCGCAACTGACGGGGCAGGTGTTTCTCGAAGAAATCCGCAGGCGAGGATGGAAACCGCAAGCCATCGGCGGCCTGACCATGGGGGCCGACCCGATTGTGGTGGCAGTCTCGGTCACGAGTGGCGAGCTGAGCGGGTTCCTGGTCCGGAAAGCCGAAAAGCAGCATGGCACCGGGCAGCGCATTGAAGGTTTCCGGCAAAAGGGCGCGAAGGTCGTGATAGTCGACGACGTGTGCACCACCGGAGCCTCGACCGTGCAGGCCATCGAGGCCGCGCGGGAGTTTGGTTTCGACGTGGTCGGGGCGATGTGCCTGGTGGAACGCGAAGAAGCGCTGGGCCGACCGAACGTGGAGAAGGCTGCGTCTCCGGCGCCGTTCATTTCGATTTTCAAGGCGAACGATGTGCGCCAGGAGCACGTTCTGCAAACCGACGAGACGACGGAGGTGCCGGCGGTGAACACGTCGTGCGAAATCTGCGGGCATCCGGCGGTGACGTATCACCCGCGGAGCCGGTGCGAGGCGCATAAGAACTAGAGTCGGGTGTTGGTGTCAGGCAACCCTACACCGAAATGCCTCGGCAAACGCAAGGTCCCTCGACTTCGTTCGGCTGACGCCTCACTGCGCTCGGGATGACCGACATGATGGGGCGTTGGTTTCGCTGACCGCTGATCGCTGAGAGCTGACGACTGACCGATGACGGCTGATGGCTGTTAACCGACGACCGTAGTCAGCCTGCCCCGAACTGAGAGCCTGCCCTGAACTGAGCGAAGGGACTGGCGACTGACGACTGATCTATGATTCAGACTCTTGAATGGACGGACGAGGGCGTACGCTTCATCGACCAGACGAAGCTGCCTACGGAAGAGATTTACGTTACCTGCACGACTTACCAGCAGGTGGCGGACGTGATCCGCAACATGGTGGTGCGCGGGGCGCCGGCGATCGGCGTGTCGGCGGCCATGGGGATTGCACTCGGAGTGAAGAATTCTTCGGCTGAGAGTGTCGGCGATCTCAAGAAAGATTTTGACGAGATTTGCAAGGTGATCGGCGAAACCCGGCCGACCGCGGTCAATCTTTTCTGGGCGATCCGGCGGATGCAGGACAAGTTCGAGACGCTGCGCGTGCGGCCCCTGGCGCAAGTCAAGCAGGCGCTGATCGAAGAGTCGCAGCGCATGCATGCGGAAGACATTGCGTCGAACCGGGCGATGGGGCGGCATGGGGCGACGCTCATGCCGGCAAGCGGCGGGGTGCTCACGCACTGCAATGCGGGAGCGCTGGCTACAGCGGGATACGGGACGGCGCTGGGCGTGATTCGCGCGGCGGTGGAGCAGGGCAAGAAGATTCACGTGTACGCCGACGAGACGCGCCCATTTCTGCAGGGCTCGCGGCTGACCGCGTGGGAGTTGATGAAAGACGGGATTCCGACGACCGTCATCTCCGATAACATGGCGGGCGCGATGATGAAGCAGGGAAAAATCGGGGCCATCGTGGTCGGGGCCGACCGGATTGCCGCAAACGGCGACGTTGCCAACAAGATCGGGACTTATACGGTGGCGGTGCTGGCCAAAGAGCATGGGATTCCCTTTTACGTGGCTGCGCCGATCTCGACGGTTGACCTCGCGACTGCCGACGGCAGCGGGATTCCGATCGAGCAGCGCAACGCCAAGGAAGTCAGCCACATCGCGGGAAAGCAGATGGTGCCGGACGGGGTGGGGATCGAGAACCCGGCGTTCGATGTGACTCCAGCGAAGTATGTGGCGGCGATCATTACGGAGCGCGGGATTGCGCGGGCGCCGTACGGGGAGTCGTTGCGAAGGCTGACGGAAGAGCAGGCGGTAGTCGCGAGTCGCTAGTCATTGGGGGCGTTGGTGCTGGGTGGTCGTGCGTCGTTGGTCGTTGACCGACCTGATCGCGACCCAGCGCCTAAAGGCGCCTCATTCGAGAACTTACGGCGCGCCTGAAGGCGCGCCCTGATACGAACCGTTCCGTGGTAGAGAAATCGTTGGGGCCATGAGCACCGCCGAGGTGCATGGGGTCCTTCGACTGCGTTCGGCTGGCGCCTCAGTTCGCTCAGGATGACAATTCAAATTATGCGCACACACTCGGGATGACTATCTCGCGGTGAAGGAGAATTTGCGTGAGAGCTATCGTCGCGACTCTGGTTCCAACAATCGTTCTGGGCGGAGTGCTGCCTTCGCCGCTCGCCGCGCAGACTACGGCGGATCCTTCGCTTCTGGCTGAGATCAACCAGATCAAGGCGGTGGAC
The DNA here is from genome assembly GCA_964641665.1 of uncultured Acidobacteriaceae bacterium. Classification (GTDB taxonomy): domain Bacteria; phylum Acidobacteriota; class Terriglobia; order Terriglobales; family Acidobacteriaceae; genus Gp1-AA133. The sequence goes on along the minus strand of CAZXKO010000070.1, from coordinate 152,694 downwards.
AATCACACGCATGTGGGAAAAGTCGTGGGCGCGGGCGGGGTGGACCGTGATTTCGATGTGCTGCCTTGCGATGTGATCGAGGCGGGGGCGGACACTTTGGCGGCGCGGGCGGAGAATCCTCAGTTTCTGGAGGCCTGGCAGAAACTTTACGGGTACAAGTACGACGACCGCGATCCGGCGCATGTCAAGGAACTGATCGCGGCACGCGAGAAGGTGATGCGCGAGCAGGGCGACAACTTCCCGGCGTGGGTGCTGGATCAGATCGGCATTCAGTATTTGTTTGCGAACCGGGTAGCGATGGGACGGGGACTGAACCCACCACGCTTCCGGTGGGTGCCGTTCGATGATGCACTGATGTCGCCATTGAACGCCGAATCGGTCGCCGACAACCCGGACAAGAAATCGTTCTACGCGCAGGAAGCGAAACTGCTGAAGACTTACCTGTCGCAAGCGGGTGTGGCGGCGCTGCCGGAGAGTCTGGACGGGTACGTAAGCAAGGTCATCGCGCCGACGCTCGAGTCGCAGAAGAAGGCGGGGGCGCCGGCGATCAAGTTTGAGGCCGCCTACCTGCGGCCGTTGAATTTTGGGCGCGCGCCGAACGCCGAAGACCGGGCGGAGGCGCAGAGAATCTACGCGCGCTACGCGAAAGGCGGAGCGGCCGCGCGGGCCGAGGTGCTGCGCGTGCAGGATGTTCTGTTCCGCGAGATCGCGCGCCAGGCGGGGCGATTGGGGATGGCGGTGCACATCCACACCGGGCAGGGCTGCGGAAATTACTTTGACCTGGCGGGAGCACGGCCGACGGAACTGGAGTCAGTGCTGGACGATCCGACGCTGCGGCAGACGACGTTCGTGTTGTTGCACGGAGGCGCGGGACCGTACACGCACGAGGTTGCGGCGCTGCTGGCGAAGCCGAATGTGTATGCAGATTTTTCGGAGCAGGATTTCCTGCTGCCGCCGCGGGCCGTGAGCGCGGTGATCCGCGAGTGGCTGGAGTGGTTTCCGGAGAAGGTGCTGTACGGGACGGATCTGGCGCCGGGGCCTCCGGAGATGGATTGGGATGTGATCGGGTACTCGACGAATCTTACGGCACGGCGGGCGCTGGCGATTGCGTTGACCGGGATGGTGAATGACCGGGAGATCACGCGGGATCGGGCGCTGGAGATCGCACGCATGGTGCTGCGGGGGAACGCGGTGAAGTTGTATGGGCTGGAGTGAGCAGGGGTCGGTGGTTAGGGGCAAGTGGTAGAAAATTCAGCGGTGCCGGTGGTACTGCACGCGGGCATGGAGTCGTTCGACTTCGTTCGGCTATCGCCTCACTTCGCTCAGGATGACAGACTTGGTAGCGTGGCGGTGGCCAGGCGGCGGTATTCGGCGCCGCCTTCGTCGGATAACAGGACCCACACGGTGTAGATGCCCAGGGCGGTGCCGAAGGGGGGATGGAGGATCGCGAGGATGCCGAACACGATGGCGGTGGTGCGCGCCCAGGGCTCGCGGTTGCGCAGGCCCCAGCCGACCAGGATGCCGCCGACCGCGAGCAGCAGGATGCTGCCTCCGATCAGCGACAGGATCAGCGGCCCGAGCACGCGGGCGATGGCGTTCTCGTGGATGAGGAATTGGGCGGCGCCGCTGATGAACAGCAGAATCAGAGCAGGAATCAGGAATAGGGCGCCGGCGACGATCCACAACACACCGAGCGTGGGCAAGTGGTTCTGCAGCCGGGTCCGCGTAACGTAGCTTACGGCGTCTCCGATAGGCTTCCCGCACTTGGGGCAGACGTTGAAACCGGCCTGAAGTTCAGTGCCACAAGCATTGCAAAACATGGCCAGCCTCCGCAGGGCTGTTCGCAGCCATTTTAGTGTACGCAGCCGGTGTCAAAAAAGTTGCCGCGTGCGGCGACCCGCGCGGAACGGGCCGCTGACGAGAGCCCCGGTATTCCTATTGCTTCTGGAGGTACATGACCTTTCTGCGGTTGAGCGGACGGTGGAGTTCGAAGAGAATCAGCATAGGTCCGACGCGGACCCCGAGCGGAGAACGCCGTGCTTCTAAGACGTAGTCTGATGGTTCTGTTCCTGGGGCTGAGCGGAACGCTGGCACAGGCAAAAGATATTGCCCTGATCGGGAACAAGGGGAGCGCCGTTTCGGCGGTGACCCTGGCGGAGCTGGTGAAGCTGTGCAAGGCACAGACGAATCGCTGGCCCGACGGCAAGTCGGTGACCCTGATCGTGCGGGATCCGGCTTCGCCCGAAATGAAGATGGTGGTGGAGAAGATTTACTCCATGACGCCGGAGGCGACGAGCGAGTTGATTGCGTCGGCGAATCATGGGCGAACGAATCATCCCGCGATCGTGGTCGTCAATTCCGACACTGAACTGGTGCGCAAGGTGGCGGCGACTCCGGGCGCGGTGGGGTTGGTGGATGTATACGCCATCAACAGCTCGGTCGAGGTCATGAAGATCGGCGGCAAGGTGCCGTTCGAGCCGGGGTATCCGCTGCACGGGAATTAGCGCGAGGACGGATTGACGGTATGGCGAAATGAGCGGCAGCGCTCCAACTCGCAAGAAGACGGCGCCTTACACGCGGCGCTATCCGCGGCACTCGATGGATGTGCGGATCAACGTGCAGGTGTTCCGCGCGGGCAGCGTGAGCTACCTGTGGGGACGGTCGACGGAGCTGGGGCGGGACGGGATCGGCGCAACGCTAACCGGCGATCTGGAGCCGGGCGAAGTGGTGTCGATGGAATTCCCGCTGCCGTTGAGCCCGTATCCGCTGAAAGTGCGGGCGATTGTGCGCTACCGCATTGGCCTGCACTACGGGTTTGAGTTCCTGACGCCGACGGCGGAGCAGCGGGCATCGCTGGAACGGGTTTGCCAGATGCTGGAAGCGGGTGGAGCTTAGAGCCGCGTCCGGAATAAAACGCGCTCCAAAAAAGAACGCAAGGTCCCTCCACTCCGCTTCGCTCCGGTCGGGATGACGGAGTTGAAGCTTGGGAATCGCCCGCTTGTGTTGGCCGGTCGGAAATCCTCCACGCATCACGATCCGCAAAGCGAATTTCCTGCCTGAGAATTACCTCCGTAACTTTCGAGTAATCGCACCCCAGTTCTACCATCGGAGAGCGAGCTTGGGTCGGTGGGAGGGGTCCTGCAATGGGTGATGACATCACCCAACCTGCTCAATCCGTGGAGTTGGCGCGCGCCCGGCAACTGCAAGAGGCGCTGCGGCGCGGAGGCTCGCCTGCCATGGTCTCGCCGGGAGAGTTGCGCCGGGAGTGGACGCCCGCCTGGGACGAAAACGATCCCGCCATTCAAAAAGCCTACCTGGAACAACTGGTGGAGTGCGCGTCGGAGGCGATCAGCATTCTGGATGCGCACTTCCAGATCACGCGGGTCAATTCCGAGTTCAGCAAGCTGTTCGGGTATGCGCCGGAGGAGGCGTTGGGGCAGCGGCTGGACACGCTGATCGTGCCGGCCGACTTACGGGTGGAGAGTAACTGGATCCGCGAGGTGGTCGAGCAAGGACAGCGCGTTGTGTTGGAGACGACGCGCCAGCGGAAGGACGGCACGCGGGTGGAGGTGTCAGTTACGTGCGCACCGGTGACGGTCGAGGGGAAGCGAGTCGGGATTTATGCCCTGCACCGCGACATCGAAGAGCACAAACGGGCGCAGACGCTGAGTTCCGCGCTGTACCGGATTGCCGAGCGCACCAGTTCGGCCGAGGATCTGCAGGGCTTTTATGCTTCGATCCACAACCTTGTGGGCGAGTTGATGAACGCGCGCAATTTTTATATTGCGCTGTACGATCCCGAAACCCAGCTGCTGAGTTTTCCTCATTTTGTGGATGAGCAGGATGCGGCGCCTGCGCCAAAGCCCTTGGGACGAGGTCTGACCGAATACGTGCTGCGCACGGGCGAAGCGTTGCTGGCCTCGCCGGAAGTGTTCGAGCGGCTGGTTCACGAAGGGAACGTGGAGTTGATTGGGGCGCCTTCGGTGGACTGGCTGGGCGTGCCGCTGCGCGCGGGGAATCAGACGTTCGGGGCGCTGGTGGTGCAGAGCTACAGCAGTGACGTGCGCTTTGGAGAGCGGGGCAAGGAGATCCTGGCGTTTGTGTCGCAGCAGGTGGCGAGCGCGATCGATCACAAACGCCACGAGGAAGCGTTGCGCCGGTCGGAGGCGCGCTACCGCTCTCTGGTGCAAAGCGCGGTGTACGGCATTTACCGGTCGAGCGTGGAGGGGCGGTTTCTGGATGTGAACCCGGCCCTGATCGGCATGCTGGGTTACGAGTCGGCGGAACAGGTGCTGGCGCTCGATCCGGAACGTGAGGTCTTCCTCGATCCCGGGGAGCATGCGCGGCTGATGCAGGAGTTCCAGCGCAAGGGCCGTCTGGACGGCGTCGAAGTGAAGTGGAAACGGCGGGACGGGGGCGCGATCACGGTGCGGTTAAGCGGGCGCGCCGGCAGCACGGCGGAAGAGCTTGACCGCGTGCTGGAAGTGATCGCCGAGGACATTACGGAACGGCGGGCGCTGGAAGATCAATTCCGGCAGGCGCAGAAGATGGAAGCGGTGGGGCGGTTAGCGGGTGGCGTGGCGCACGACTTCAACAATCTTCTGATGGTGATCAGCGGGTATACCGAGGTTCTGCTGGGGCAGTTCAAGGCGGACGATCCGCTGCAGCCGAAAGCGCAGGCGATTCAACAGGCGGCCGACCGGGCCACCACGCTCACGCGGCAACTGCTGGCGTTCAGCCGGAAGCAGATGCTGGAACTGAAGGTGGTGGACGTCAACGCGATCGTGTCGGACATGGAGCGGCTGCTGCGGCCGTTGATCGGCGAGACGATCGAGTTGACGACCCAGCTTGCCCCGAACGTCGGGCACACGCGCGCTGACGCAGGGCAACTGGAACAGGTGATCATGAACCTTATGGTCAACGCCAAGGATGCCATGCCCAGCGGCGGGAAGATCGTGATCCAGACCAGCCAGAAGGACATCGATCCGGCGCGGCGGGAACATTCGCTCATCGAGCCGGGTCCGTACGTGCTGCTCACGGTTACCGATAGTGGAGCGGGGATGGACAAGGAAACGCAGTCGCGCATCTTCGAGCCGTTCTTCACCACGAAAGAGAAAGGTAAGGGCACGGGGCTGGGGCTATCGACGGTGTACGGGATCGTGAAGCAGAGTGGGGGCTACATCTTCGTGCACAGCGAGCTGGGGCGCGGCACGACGTTCCGGATCTATCTGCCGCGGGTGGAGGACCCGGCCGAACACGAAGGCCCGGCCCGGAGCGCGCAGGTGGCGCTGGGCGGGTCGGAGACCGTGTTACTGGTCGAGGACGAGGAGTCGGTGCGACACCTGGTGCGGGAGACGCTCGCCGGCAAAGGCTACAAGGTGATCGAAGCCGAAAACGGCGAGGAGGGCCTGAAGGCTGCTGAAGCGCACGAGGGAACCATCGACCTGCTGATCACCGACGTCGTCATGCCCGGCATCGGCGGACGGGAACTGGCGCACCGCGTGACCGCCTCGCGGCCGCAGATTAAGGTGCTTTATCTCTCCGGCTACACCGAGGATGCGATTATCCACGAAGGTGTGCTGGAGCCGGGAGCGGCGTTCCTGCAAAAGCCGTTCACGCTGCAGGTGCTGTCACGGAAGGTGCGGGACGTGCTGCGCGCCGACGGGGCGTAGGCGGCTGCCGCGGTACCCGTCGGAATCTCCAGGTTGACCTTCGTTTCCGGGGCCGCATCTCGCGACCAAAAGCAGATTCCTCCTGCCTCGCTGCGCTCGCGCGTCGGAATGACAAGAGGGACTAGGATGGACGTCGGCATCGGCTGCGATCGGGCGAGGGCGAGACGCCCTCGCGACAGCCGGCAAGATGCCGGCGCTACAGTGGACCAGCTACTCCGGTTGCCCGACTGAGAACAAATTTCCCCGCAAGACCCTCGAGGCGGTCGTGATCGTGGCCCACGGCGGCATTTGGGTCCGGGTTGTTTTCCCTAGACAAACGAAAGCAAACGATATAAAAAGAAAGCGAAGAGAAAGTGGATCGCGTGCTCCTCTGTGGAGAGCTTTCTTGCTCAACGAAGAACGCCGACGGGCAATCCTTGAAATTCTGAACCGCGAGGGCCGGGTGCTGGTGCTGGACCTGGCGCGGCGGTTCGAAACGTCGCAGGTTACGATTCGCAAGGATCTGGAGGAACTGCACGCGCACGGCCTGATTCACCGCACGCACGGCGGCGCCTTGCCGGCGCGTGAGGGAGCACTCGAAGATCCCACCCTGCGGGAAAAGGAAAAACTGCACCGGAAAGAGAAGTTGCGCATTGCCCAGACGGCGGCGGGCATGGTGCAGGAAGGACAGGTGGTGATCCTGGATTCCGGGACCACGACCACGGGGATTGCACACTCGCTGCGCCACTTTCACAATCTTACGGTTGTGACCAATGCGGTGAACATTGCGGCCGAACTCTCGGGCACGGCGGTGGAGGTGATCCTGACCGGCGGCACTCTGCGCAAGAATTCATTTTCGCTGGTCGGACCCATCGCCGAGGAAACGCTGCACCGGCTCAACGCGGACATTCTCTTTCTCGGGGTGGATGGCTTCGATGTGCAGTACGGGTTGAGCACACCCAACCTGCTGGAAGCCAAGGTGAACCGGGTGATGGTCGAAGTCGCGAAGCGGACGGTGGCAGTGTGCGATTCGAGCAAGTTCGGACGAAGGAGCCTGTCGCTGATCGTACCGCCTTCGGCGCTGCACCAGGTGGTGACGGATCGGGGCGTTTTGAAATCGGATGTGCGCCTGCTCAAGAAAGCGGGCATTGAGGTGACGCTTGTCTGACAAACCGAGTGGCGGGAAAGCGGCGTCAAGCCACGGCGCATTCACGCTGGAAGAAATCCTGAGCCAGCCGGCATGCTGGCGGACTTCGTTAGGCGACGTGGAGGCGAGCGGCGCGCTCAAGGCGACGGTCGAACGATTTTCGCGGATCCAGGAGTGGATGTTCATCGGCTGCGGGTCGAGTTACTACGTGGCGCAAGCTGCGGCGGCAACGCTGACCACGCTCACGGGACTGCGGGCGCAGGCGGTGGCCGCGTCGGAACTGCTGCTGTTCCCGGAGTTGGTACTGGCGGCGAAGAGCAACTTCGTTCCGGTTCTGGTTTCGCGGTCGGGGCGCACGTCCGAAGTCCTGAGGGCGGCGGAACTGCTCGCGGCACGCGGCATTCCAACGCTGGGCATCAGCTGTGCTCCGGGGCAAGCGCTGGAGAAGCTGGCGACGAGCACGATCGTGCTTCCGGCGGCGGACGAGCGCAGCACGGTGATGACGCGCTCGTTCACGTCGATGCTGATGGCTTTGCAGGCCGTAGGGGCGGGTCTCGCGCGGAAGCAAGACTTTTTGTCGGCGCAGCGTTCGCTCGCGCAAGGCGGTGAGGAACTACTCAGCACTTTGCCGCAACGGCTGCGCGAGTTTGTCAGCGGGCACAGCTTTGCCGACTACGTTTGCCTGGGACAGGGCGCGCTCTACGGAATTGCCTGCGAGTCGGCATTAAAGCTGACGGAGATGTCGGTGTCGTACGGGCAGAGTTTCCACACGCTCGAATTCCGGCACGGCCCGAAATCGATCGTCGGCAAGGAGACCTTGATCGTGTTCCTGCTTTCCGAGACAGGATACTCGGCGGAATTGGAAGTGCTTGAGGAAGTGAAAAAGCTCGGCGGTACGACCCTGGTGGTCTCGAACCGCGCCGAGGAGCGTGCTCGAGCGGCGGCGGATCTGTTGGTGGAAATTGGGGCCGACGCTCCGGAAGTGGCCCGGCTTGCCTTGTACCTGCTCACGGCGCAGTTGCTCGGGCTGTACACAGGGATCAAGAAAGGGTACGACCCGGACAAGCCGCGTAATCTAAGCCGGGTGGTGGTACTGGAAGAAGATTCCCAGGAAACGTCGGAACATGCCGCGATTTGACGTTACGATCGCCGGGGAACTGAATCTTGACCTGATCCTGTACGGGCTGCCGCAGGAATTGCCGCCGGAGCGGGAGTTGCTGGCCGAGCGGATGATGCTAACGCTGGGCAGCTCATCCGCAATCGTGGCGCATAATCTCGCCGCACTGGGATGCAAGGTCGGATTTGTTTCGCGCATCGGGGACGATCCGCTGGGGCAGATCGCAGTCGAGCGCCTGGCGGCGAGCGGCGTGGACGTCGGCAAGATCCGGCGCGTCTCCGACAAGCAGACCGGGCTGACGATGATCCTGCAGCGCGAGCTTCTACGCAACATCCTGACCTACCCGGGAACGATCTTCGATCTGAGCCTCGACGATCTCGATTTCGACTACCTCACCGACGCGGGACACTTTCACCTTTCCTCGTTTTATTTGCAGCGCGGGCTGACGGCGCACGTGGCGGAGCTGTTCCGGCGGCTCAAGGCGGAGGGGCTCACGATCTCGCTCGACACCAACGATGACCCGGACGACACGTGGGGCGGCGGGTTGCTCGACCTGCTGCAGTACGTGGATGTGCTTTTGCCAAATGCACGGGAAGCGCAGAAGATCGCCCGAACCGATGATCTGGAGTCGGCAGTGCCACGGTTGGCGGAGCGGGTTCCGCTGCTGGTGGTGAAGATGGGCGCGGAAGGCGCGCTGGCCCAGCGCGGGCACGAACGGGTGTTGGCGCCCGTGGTGCGGTGCGAGTTCGTGGATCCGGTGGGAGCGGGCGACAGCTTCGACGCGGGATTTCTGTCGCAGTACGTGCGGGGGGCGGACTTGGCGAAGTGCCTCGCCTGGGGAAATCTTGCGGGAGCGCTCTCGACCACGCGGCCGGGGGGGACGGAGGCGTTTCGGGATCGAGAGTGGCGGGAGGGGTTTCTGCGGGATCATGGGGTGGTGGTGTAGACGGCGCGGGCAGCGATCAAGAAAAGCTTTTAACTGCAGGGGGCGCGGAGGGATCGCGGAGGGCACGGAGAAAGACGAAGGGCCTATGATAGAAAAGTTGTTTGGGCCGGTGGTGCTGCAAATAGGCACGGGGTCCTTCGACTTCGTTCGGCTCACGCCTCACTTCGCTCAGGATGACAGTTCTGAGTTTTCTGCCTGCTTTAGAGCTTGTTCGGTTGTGAATCGCACGTTGGCCTCCTGCACCGCGTAGTAACTCCCGCCTTTGCATAACGGCATCTTTTCGTTCTGGACATCTGCTCCTTTGAACATCTGCGCGGACATGTCCTTCCGTACATAGCCCGACGACCGTCTGAAGGCGCAACCTTTTCAAGGTGTTCTCATTCTAAATAATAGAGGACGTTACGGGTGAGGGGCGGGTGCGTCTTGCAGTCGGGGCGCAACTTTGGGCCGAACCTGGGGTTAACTAGGAGAAAGCTGCGGTTCCGAAAAGTGGAGGCCTCGTCGTGTCCAGCATTGTTCGTGCGCCACAATTGTCTTCGTACTCGTTCTTGCCAAAACATTCCACCCACAAATGGCCGCTCGGATTGACTCTCGCCGTGGTGATTTCTGCTGTCGCTTGCGGATCGAACGGATCGTTTGTGCCGGTGAAGGGGCCGTTCAGCACAGCGAGCCTGAGCGGGTCGTATACCTATATTCTCGAGGGCATTGATACGAGCGGAAATCCGTATACCGAGGGCGGAGTGTTCACGGCCGGCGGAAACGGGAAAATTACCAGCGGGACCGACGACTTTAACCAGAACGGGGCGACTGCTTCGAATGCGATGACAGGCACATACCAGGTGATTCCGGACGGCAGCGGAACCATCTCGTTCACGTTGACGAACGTACCGGCTCCGAACAATACCCTCCAATTTGCGATTAACCTGGTGAACACGTCGCAGTTCTACCTGGCAGAGAACGATTCGTTCGCGAACGGCGCGGGGATCGCGGACAAGCAGACCGCGTCGGCGATCACGACCACGCCGAGCGGGAGCTATGCCTTCCGGGTGCATGCCTATGGCACACTGAATGGGTCCGTGGGCACGGTGGGGCAGTTGGTTTCCAATAACGGCACGGTGACGGGGAGCGCCGACATTTTGCGCAACGGGACGATGAACGCGGTCACGCTGAACGGCTCGTTCCAGGCGCCCGACAGTACGGGGCGCGGCACCCTGACCTACGTAGACAACGTGTCCAACATCAGCGCGAACTACGAGTATTACATCATCAACGCGAGCACGATCCGGCTGCTGGGATCTGACGTCAACGTGCTGGCGCTGGGCCGCGCGGAGCAGCAGAGTGGCGGGCCGTTCAATGCCGGCTCTCTCTCAGGCAGCTACGCGTTTGGCACGGTGGGTAATCTCAGCGCGAACGACGGAGGTCTGACGCGGACCGTTGGCCAATTTACCGCGGGGGGCGGATCGATTTCCGCTGGGGCCTATGATGCGGTGATCAACGGAAACGTGGTGGCGAATAATCCACTGCAGAGTCCAGGCGGGAGCTATACCGTCAGTGCGAATGGCGAAACTCAGGTCACGCTGAATCCCTCGGGCGGCGTTCCGGTACAGGAAATTCTGTGGCTGGTGAGTCCGTCGCGAGCGTTCGTGCTGGTGAATGATTCCACCAAGGTGGAGGACGGCACGGTGGACCTGCAGACGAGCACATCGTTCGCCAACAGCAACCTGAGCGGGCAATATGGGCTGGCGATGGAGGGCATTACCACCAGCAACTATCTGACACGCGTCGGGACATTCATTCCAGATGGCAACGGGAACGTGACGCTGAACGAATTGGTGAATGCTTTCACCGTGACTGGGGGAGCCAGCTTCAATTCCCCGAGCCTGACCGGGACCTACACTGTGGGCTCGAACGGCCGGGTGGCGGCGACGATCGTGCCGTCAACCTCGCCGAACATCGACCTGGTGTTGTACATGGTGTCGCCGAACCAGGCGTATATCCTGCAGGGGGACACGGGGTTCGAAGTGTCGGGGAGCATCGCGCTGCAAAGTTCCCCGTAAAACGGGGAGCGGCGTTGGATCGGGCCGGGCTGATGATAGCCCGGCCCTTTTCGCTCGGCCACGGAGAGCTCACCTAGCGCGCCAGAAGCCCACCTCAGGCGCTCGCAGAACCATTTCAACTGAGAAGTTGTTTGGGCCAGCGGTGCTGCAAACAAACATGGGGTCCGTCGACTGCGTTCGGCTGACGCCTCACTTCGCTCAGGATGACAGTTTTAACTTTTCTGCACACGTTGGAGCTTGTCCTGTTGTGAGCCGCACGTTGTCCTCCGGCACGCCGTTGTAACTCCCTCCTTTCGATTGAGCCCCCGACTGAAGTCGTGCCCTGCCCGCTGCCATGCCAGTACCGCCTTTCGGGAGACGCTCCGGACAGCGGCTGAAGCCGGTTCTTTGTTCCACTCTAACGGCGCGCCTGAAGGCGCGCCCTGATACGAATCAAGAGCCTGCCGCAACCCCTGAAGGCGGGCCCCTTCTGAAGGCGTGCCCTTCCCAAGACTGCACCCATCGTTGGCATTTGGTGGGTCGTTAACTGCTGCGGGTGTCGCTTTCAGCGGCTGACCTCCAGGAGCAGGTGGTCTTTGAAGCTGGCTGAAAGTTTGGGAACGGTGCCCGCTCCCGCTTCGATGACGCCGAGGTCCTTGCCTTCTACGTAGTCGGTGACCCGATACGAGCCGGGCTTCAGGCCGCGGATTTCGATCTCCCCCTTCCAGGTCGCGTTCTGTTGGGGAGCGAAGAAGGCGTAGTACATCTTCCCGTCTTTCTCGATGGCGTAGCCCTCGGGCGCGTCGTAGCCGTACACGTACAGGTCGAGGAACGTGCCTTTGGAAAGCATCTTCTGGTTGTAGAGGGCGATCCACTTTTTCCAGACGTCGTCTTTGTGCTGGGTGAGGTTGACTTCTTTGTAGTGTGGGCCGAGCTCGGGCCAAACGAATTTCGTGCCCACCACGCCGCCGGCGCCGAGGGTGGAGGCGAAGTCTTCGCCGTGCTCGCGCCAGTTATTGCCGATGCGGTCCATGGTGGAGAGTTCGACGTGGTCGCCATAGACCGCGGACTCGGGGCCGAGCAGCGCTTTGTACATCTTGATGCGGCGGCGGACTTGCACGGCGCCGACCGGATCGGCCGTGACCGCCTGGTCCAGGTACGGGAGCCACGCCAGCGACGGCGGCGTGCCGCAGGGGCAGCTTTGGGTCACGCTGTTGGGCTTGAGGGCACGCGTGGTCTGGAAGATGACGCGGTAGACGTCGGCCACGGCGTTCACGGAATCCTGGGGCGACTTGTGGTGGTGCGCGGGGTTGTAGCACATGGGAACGGAGTAGATGTTGTCGAGCTTGGAGCCGTCGTATCCCCAGTCGCGAATGAATTTTTCGGTGAGTTGTTTGTAGTAGGCCTGCACTTCGGGCACGGCGGGACAGAGCGCAGCGAGGTCGCGGGTCATGCGGCCGTGCTTCCCTTCCTTGTCGAGGATGAGCCAGTCGGGATGCTCGCGCACGACTTTCGAGATGATGTACTTGTGCGACTCCCACTTCCCCTGGCCGTCTTCGGCGCCCAGCGGCAACCACCAGAGCTGGACCAGCAGGCCCTGCTTGTGGAAGTCGTCGGTCATCGTCTTGATGGAGTCGCCGGGAAAGGTCTCGGGGCGCGGGTTCCAGTCGCCGTAGGTGTCGAACCAGCGATCGTCGAGCGTGGCCCACTTGATGCCGAGTTCCTTGAGCTTGGGGATGGTGCCTTCCATCTGCGCAGGAGTGACGTTGAATTCGTAGCCCCATCCGCACCAGCTGATGCTGTAGGCCTCGTTCGAGGGCTTGGGGATGTTCCAGCCCTCTTGCTGCAGAACGCTCGACCACAGCCGGAGGGGCTCGTAGAAGTCGCCGTGATAGACGGCCACGAAGCTGCGCGGCGTGGAGTAGGACTCGCCGGGCTTCAGGGTAGTCTGGGCGGGAATGCTGACGGCGGCGTCGACGCGCTGATCGGCGTCAACCTTGACGGGAAGTGACAGGGTGAGCGGGAGGGTTTCGACGTGGCCGATGGCTTCGCCCACGTTCGCGGTCCAGAACGCGACCACGGGAATGCCACCGCCATAGCCCCCTTTCACGGCGGCGCCCATGGCGTTGGGCTGCGAGGAAGTGCGGGTCAGGTGGACCACGTCGTCTTTGCCCCACTCGTAGCTGGATCCGTGGAACGACCACATGTCGTAGGGCGACACTTTCGGGTCCGCCTGCTTTGCGCTGAAGCGGTGCTGCTGCTCGACGACGCGGTCGATGGTGAGGTCATCGGCGCCCACGTTTTTATAATCGACGGTCGAGAGCAGAAGGTTCGGAAAGTCGTCGTAGGCTTCGACCGTGAGGATGCGCTGCACGGTCGTCCCGGCGGGACCCAGAGGGTGGGCCGGAATCTCGACGTGCTTGCCGCGGCCCAATTTTCCGATGGATTCGAGAATCTTGGCCTGGTCGAAGTCGAGGATGAAATGGACTTCCTTGCCGTCGTGAACGAGGTAGTCGCTGTCGGCGGGCTGGCCGAGCTTGGGATCGTCGAGGGTGAGGCGCTTGCCAGCGCTGAGGAGGAAGGCCTGGACGTAGCCGGACGGTGAAACTTCGAACGACGCGGCGCTAGTCGTCAGAATCAGGGGTCCGCCGGTTTTGAGTTCGACCTGGATGTCGGACGGGCGCGTAGGCGGGTCCTTCGGTTTGGGGCCGGCTTGTTGCCGCGTGCAGCTGAGCAGCAGGGACGCGGTCAACGCGAGGGTAGATGCAACGAGGCAAGCGGAGTGAACGCGAAGAAAGGATCTCACGGAGCCCCCTTACTTTCGGCATGGGATGGGTGGAACTGCTGGAACAGGCGTTCGGCGTTCTTATGATAAATCTTCTCGAGGACTTCGTCGGGGAGCGCGAGGCCGCTGATTTCGAAGCGGCCCTGGCCGGGAGCGCCCCAGTAGTCGAAGTACTCGTCGGCGGTTTCGAGCCAGCGGAAATTGTTGCGGTACATGGCTTCGGTGACTTCGTTGTCGGTGCCGAACATGACGCGATCCTGATACTTCAGAAACAGTTCGCGGGTGCGGCGGGGCTGGCGTCCGAGTTCGGCTTCACGAGCGCCGAATTCCACCATGACATTGGGATGCTGGTCGAGCATGGTCGAGACCCAGTCGAGATTTTCGGGCCAGCCCATGTGCAGGGAGACGAAGGTAGTGCGGGGATGTTTGGCGAAGACGCGGTTGCGGGCTTCGAGCAGCGATTGCAGGCTGGGGTAGTCGCGGCCGTAGAAGCTCCAGTCGGGATGTTCGATGAGTTCTTCGTAACGCTCGTTGGTGGCGTCGATGGGGAGGAAGAAGGCTTCGGGATCTCCGCTGTGGATGAAGACCGGAATGCTGAGGCGGCCGCACTCTTCCCAGACGGGATCGAGGCGGGGGTCGTCGATGGCGATGAGCTTGCCGTTTTTGTCGCGCACGCCGAGACCGAGGTCTTTGAGGAACTTCAGTCCGCGGGCGCCGCGGGACACCGAGTCATGAAGTAGCGCGACCATCTCGTCGCCGAAATTCGAGTCGTTGATTTTGCTGTAGTCGAGTTGAGTGAAGACCAGGAAGCGTCCGGGGTAGGGTTTGACCATCTCGTCGATCACGGCTTGCAGCTTGTCGCCCCACATGCCGGTGAGGATCACGATGGTTTTCACGTTGGTGGCGTTCATGACTTCGACGACGCGCTCGGGCGGCATGTGCTCGTCGATGCGGGCGGCGTCGTTGACGTGGTTATGGACGTCGATGACGTAGAACTTTGCTTTGTCGACGGGATGGGCGGCGGCGTGCAGGCGTGAGATGGGCTTGAAGTCTTTCAGCAGGAGGGTCTTCTTCTGTTCAGCGTCGGCGGCGGATTTGTAGCCGATCTGGGCGGGTGGCGCCGGCGCGCCGGCCGGGGCGGCATTCTGGGCTCTTGAAAAGGACCCGAGACTCAACAGTTGCGCCAGCAGCATCAAAACCGCCGGACAACCGAGCAGCGACCTCAACTTTCGATTGCTTTCCATTTCAACTCCAATGCTGCAATCTCAATGCAGATTATGGACCGGCCATAGTAGCGCGTTTGCGGCGGGATCGAAACCGTCGTGCGCCCGCGGGGATTCACAGCTTTGCTGCCAATCATCGACAATTCCGATCCATCCGCCGTCTTCGGCAGCCAAGGCGGACGAGGGGCGGCAGCGGTTCCCGCCGGGCAAACTTCATTCTTGACAATCGCTCCATAACGAAAGTAAAAGTAAGTGTTCGTAATATACAGGAAAGAGCAGCCAGCATGCGCTTTTAGTTCCCGGGAAACACAGTTCCAGGAACCCGTGGGCCGGCACGCCGAACCGGATCCGCTCTTCCCTGCGGGCACAGAAGCTTAAGGAGCTACAAATGCGAGCCTCGCGCACCTTCCGTCTCGTTCTTCTACATGTCGTCATCATCGGCCTGGCCGGACTTTCCTGGGCCCAGAAGGATACGGGCAGCATCGTCGGCACGGTGAAGGATCCTACCGGCGCGGTGGTCGTGGGCGCCAAGGTGACGATCACCGACGTGGAGCGCGGGCAGACCTTCAGCACTACGACCGGCGAAACGGGTGACTACGTGGCCAGCCCGCTGCACGTGGGACGGTACACGGTGACGGTCGAGAAGGAAGGATTCAAGCGAGCGGTCTCGGAGTCGATTGACCTAGACGTGCAACAGCGGGCGGCGGTAAATGTGAAGCTCGAGGTGGGGCGGCAGACCGAGCAGGTCATCGTGACCGGAGCGGCGCCGCTGCTGCAGACCGAGACCTCAGAATTGGGCCAGGTCGTCGATGGGCGGCGGGTCGCGAACCTTCCGCTGAACGGCCGCAATTTCGCACAGCTGGCGCTGTTGAGCGCGGGGACTGCCCCCAGCGAACCGGGGGCGCGCGATGAAAAGTCGTTCGGCTTCAGCGCCAATGGCGCCCGGTCGCTGCAGAATAATTTTCTGCTGGATGGCGTCGATAACAACTCGAACCTGCCCGACCTTCTCAATGAGACGAACTTCGTCATTCAGCCGCCAGTTGAGGCGCTGCAGGAATTCAAAGTACAGACCAACGCTTACAGCGCGGAATTCGGCCGCGGCAACGGCGCCATCATTAATGCGGTGATCAAGTCGGGAACGAACCAGGTGCACGGGTCGGTGTGGGAGTTTCTGCGGAACAACAAGCTCGATGGGCGCAATTACTTCGACGATCCCACGCAACCGACCCCTCCGTACAAGCAGAACCAGTTTGGCGGCACGCTGGGCGGGCCAGTGGTGATCCCCGGAATCTACAACGGGAAGAACCGCACGTTCTTCTTCGTGGATTACGAGGGGCTGCGGATCCGGCAGGCGCAGACGCAGGTGGCGTTCATCCCACCGACGAACTGGCGGGGCGGGGATTTCTCGGACCTGCTCGACACTACCTCGCAGGTGCTGAACAGTTCGGTCGACCCAACCCTGCCCACGCCGGTGACGGGGCCGAACGGGCCTCCGATCCTGGACTGCAACGGGCAGGCGACGTACTCGGGAGAGATTTTCAACACGCGGCAAACGCTAGTTGTTCCGGCGACCAACAACAATCCAACCGGGCTGTGCGGAGTGCCGTTTGCGTATTCGGGCGGCCTGCCGTCGAACTTGATTCCCCTGGGCGCGCAGGATCTGCTGGCTCAGAGGCTGACCGCGCTGTACCCAGCGGCCACGCCGCTGACCGCGACCGGCACGAACTTCCTCGCGAACCCCGTGTTGAGCGAAACTCGGAACAACTTTGACGTGCGCGTGGACGAAAAGTACACGGAAAAGGACACAGGCTTCTTCCGTTTCAGCTACGAGGACCAACCGAGCACGATTCCGGGGACATTCGGCGGGCTTGCGGATGGCGGGGGATTCTTCAGCGGCGACGAGGAAAACTCGTACCGGAGTTTTGCCACCAGCTGGACGCATATCTTCCGGCCGGAGGTGATCAACGAATTCCGCCTGGGATACAACCGGGTGAACTCGCAGCGGCTGCAGCTAAACGCCAATACCAACGTTTCGGCCGACCCGAGCATTAATTTTCCAGGAGTTCCGTTTGCGTCGGGAATTGGCGGGCTGCCGCAACTGACGTTCAACGATGTGGCGACGCTGGGCAGCCCGACCTTCCTGCCTTCGAAGGAGCTGCAGAACTCCTACACAGTTTCCGAGAATCTGACCTGGGTAAAGAACCGGCACACGTGGAAGTTCGGCACCGAGATCCGGCGTGAAGAGTTCACGATCTTTCAGCCCGCGGCACCACGGGGAACACTTGCGTTCAGCAGCACCCTCACTGATAATCCTGCGGCTCCGGGCACAGGCGGAACAGGGTTCGCCTCGTTCCTGGTGGGCTTGACCGACGGTGGCAGCATCAACAATCTGCACAACGTGGACTATTTCCGGAACACCTACGCCTTTTACGGACAGGATGACTGGAAGGTGACGCCGTCGATCGTCCTGAACCTCGGACTACGATATGAATTGTTCGGTACGATTTCGGACCGGCTGAACGATATGGGGACGTTCGATTTGAGCAATCCGACCGACCCCACGCTCATCGTTCCCAAGGGGCAGACGGCGCAACTGACGCCGTTCATCCGGCAGTACGTGAAGATCAGCGCGACCGGCAGCCGCGGGCTGATCAACTCCGATCCGAACAATTTTGCCCCGCGCATCGGAATGGCCTGGCAGGTGGAACCGAAGACGGTGCTACGCGCGGGCTACGGAGTTTTCTACGGTGGCCAGGAAAATGGCCCGTATTCGAATCCAAGTCCGGGATTCAATCCTCCGTTTTTCACAACCGAATCGTTTGTGGCGCCATGCGGCGCTTCGGCGGCCAACCCCGGCCAACAGGACTGCCGCGTGGCGCAAATCCCGACCCTCGCCGATGGATTCCCGGCGAATGCGCTGGTCGATCCGAACACTCCCATCTTTTTCTCCGTCGACAAGAATCTGCGCACGCCTTATATGCAGCAGTGGCACTTCCAGGTGGAGCGAGAACTGCCCGGCAACAGCGTCTTCTCCATTACTTATGCGGGGTCGAAGGGGACGAAGCTATACACGTTCTTCAACGGCAATCAGGCCGAGCCGACCGCGGACCCAACCATCCCAACCGCCCCCCGGCGGCCGGTGTTCGCCACGCTCATCAATCCGCCGAACAACAGTGGCTGCTCGCTAGCGCACCCCGAGGACTGCGCGCCGGTGTTTGATACGGGAATTGACTGGTTCCGGTCGACGGGCTCGTCGAGCTACCACTCGTTGCAGGCGCACTACGAGAAGCGTTTCTCGCACGGACTGGAAGCGCAGGGTTCGTATACCTGGGCACACTCCATCGACATCGCGTCGAACGCGAACCTGGGACCCACGCAAAACAATAGCGACTTCCGGGACTTCCGCCATCCGGAAGAGGAGCGCGGAAATTCGGATTTCGATGTGCGGCACCGGCTGGTGATCAGCGGGCTGTACGAGCTGCCCTTTGGACATGGGAAGACGTTCCTGGGGAATGCGAGCGGATTCGTAGACCAGGTGGTGGGCGGATGGCAGGTGGCCAACATCCTTAGCGCGTCGAGCGGAAACTGGTTCACGGTGCTGGATGGAAACGGAAACTTCGCCAACGCCGACGGCGGCGCGGGCGGCGTCTCGCAGCGTCCGGACCAGGTGGGCGATCCGAACAAGGCGGGGACGGTCGCGTTGAATCCCAGCTGTACGGCCCCAACGAAGATTCACACTCCGACAGCATGGTTTAACACGTGTGCGTTCGTCGATCCTGCGCTGGGTTCGTTCGGCAACGTGGGGCGCAACACAGTTCAAGCACCTGGCTACATAACGTGGGACATGTCGGTGTTCAAGCGCTTCCATCCGACGGAGAAGACGGAGATCGAGTTCCGCGCGGAATTCTTCAACCTGCCGAACCATACGAACTTTCTGTTCGCTAAGTCGGGACCGCAGAACGGAAATAACTCGACCATCCTCGGAACATCGACATTTGGGAGCTTAACCGCGGCGCGCGATCCGCGTCAGATCCAGTTTGCGTTGAAGATGAGTTTCTGAAAGGCAGTCGCTAGTCTTCAGTCGCTAGTCGCAAGCGAGAGCACCTACCACGGCGTTCGCAGCGTTGTTTTGAGTTGACACGGCCGAACTGATGTCGGACCGGTTGATTTCGCCCGGTGGCTTTCCGCAAAAAAGACGCGGCTCACTCTAGCCGACCTGCCAGATTGTGTCGAGGACTGTGCCGTCCACCCACTTCACGACGGCTACGGGACGATCGCCCATTTTGGGGCGGGCGGGCTTGCCGCCGCAGATTTGCTCGATTTCGGCTTTGATGTCCTGAATGGGGCGGATGGGGAGCTTCGAGCCTTTCACGGCGTCGAGAAGATCTTTGCGCAGCGGGTTGATGGCGATGCCACGTTCGGTGACGACGACGTCGATCATCTCGCCGGGGCCGGTGAGCGTGGTGACTTCGTCGACAAGGACGGGGATGCGGTCGCGGAATGAGGGCAGCGCCAGAATGCTGCAACCCGAGAACAGACAGTTCTGCCAACCGCCGATGCCGTGCAGCAGGCGCCCGTCGGAGTGGGTGACCACGTTGGCGTTGAAGTGGACGTCGACTTCGGTGGCGCCGAGAACGACGGCGTCGACCATCGAGGCGAAGTTTCCCTTGCCGTGGTAGTTGTACGACGTAAACGGCGAGGTTGCGACGTGGCGGGCATCGCTGGCGATCGACTTCATTCCGTCGAGATCAAAGGTCTGACCATCGAGGATGTAGTCGGTTAATCCCTCCTGGAGCAGCCCCACCAGATATTTCGTCGAGCCGCCGCGGACGAAGCGGGCCTTTACGCCATCCTCTTTCATATAGCGGCGGAGGTGGTCGACGAAGGCGAGAGCGATGCCTCCAGCGCCGGCCTGAAACGAGAAGCCGCTTTTCATGATGCCGGACTCGCGCAGGAAGCGGGCGACGAATTCGGCGATGCGCAGGCGATCGGGCGAGCGCGTGATTTGCGTCGTCCCGGAAACGATCTTTGCGGGATCGCCGACGGATTCGACCTCGACCACGTAGTCCACGTTGTTGCCCTGAATCTGCCAGGGAACACAGGGGAAGGGAACGAGGTTGTCGGTGACAACGATGACGTTATCGGCGTAAGTGGAGTCGGCGAGGGCGAAGCCGAGCGAACCGCATGCCGATTTGCCATGCGAACCGTCGGCGTTGCCGAAGGCGTCGGCGGTCGGCGCGGCAATGACCGCGACGTCGATGTGGACTTCTCCATCCTGGATGGCCTGCCAGCGTCCGCCGTGGGAGCGCAGCACGCCCATGCCCCGCATCTTGCCTTGGGTACAGTAGTCGCCGAGCGGGCCGTTCATCGAGCCTTCGATGTGATGAATGACGCCTTTCTCCATCAAGGCGATCGCGTCTTTCTGCGAGGGGAACGAGGCGCTCGGGAACCAGAGAAGATCTTTGACGCCGATTTTCGCGGCAGCTTCGAGCATCATCAGGGCGACTTTGTCACCGTCGCGCAGATGATGGTGATTGGAAAGCACCATGCCATCGCGCAGGCCGCACTTGCGGAGAGCGGTTTCGAGGTCAGGCACGCGCTTGTCGCCGCTCTCGGGGTAGTCCTTGCTCGAGCGGATCGGGGGAGCTTGTTTGCGTCCGCGAGGCTGGTACTTGCCCACGCCGAGATAGGGGATCTGCGGCCTGCCATTGACCATGCTGGGCACGCGGCGCTGCGCAGCATTGTGGGCGAGTTCGACGCGTTCGGTCATCGCAAGGTTCCCAGGATCGTTTTCACCACGGAGGCACGGAGACACGGAGGAAGAGCGTTCACCACAGAGGACACAGAGGAGCACAGAGGAATTTCTTCAACCAGTAGTTTCCGGGTGCGGTTTCCCATGTTGTTCCTCATAGCTGCCAACGATGGATAGTGTCCTTGAGCCCTTGCTGCATCGAATTGCTGCCGCGTCAGATCCTTGCAATACGTGCAATGAGCTGGCGGCTGACGAGAGAAGGTGCAAGGCTCCCAACCTTCACAATCACAAAACTCTTGCCGCTCGTTCTCGTCTGCCACAGCTCGCTCACGCCAATCCCATCGCTCTCGCCCGGGCCACCAACTTCAGCGCGCGCTGGACCACCGGGGGGTCGATCATTTTGGATCCCAGGCTGACGACGCCCACTCCGCGCTGCTGGGCTTCTTCGAATGCGACGACAATCTTCTGCGCTTTTTCAATCTCGGCGGCGGAGGGCGCAAACGCCGCGTGGATCACAGGGATCTGGGCGGGGTGAATGCAGCCCATGCCTTCGAAGCCGAGCGCGCGGGAATTTTCACCCCAACGCTTCAGGCCGTCCATGTCAGCAACATCGCTGTAGACCGAATCGATGGCTTGCACTCCCGCAGCCTTGGCGGCGTTCACCAGGCGCGTGCGCGCGTAGAGAGATTCGCGGCCTTCGGCGGTCCTGGCTACGCCCAGATCAGCCGTGTAGTCCTCAAGGCCGATGGAAATTGCGGCCACGTTCTCCGCGACCGCGGCAATGGCGGCCGCGTTTTCAATTCCCTGCCCCGACTCCAGGATCGGCATGAGCCAGATGGGCCGGTCGATCGAGTGGCGGACTCTCAACTCGCTGATCATGCGGTCGACCTGCGTGACCTGACCGGGATGCTCGACCTTGGGGATCGAAATGAGGTCGGGCGCTTCGGGAATGATTTCGGCGAGGTCTTCGAGGCCGAGGGGTAGCTGGTTGATGCGCACCATGCGCTCGCACGTGCCGAAGTTGACTGCATGAAGCGCGTTGCGCACCAGCAGACGAGCGGAGTCTTTTTCCGCATGATGAACGGAATCTTCGAGGTCAAGGATGATGGCGTCGGGACCGTGCAGGCCAGCGTTGATTGTGTACTTGGGCTCGGTGCCGGGAAGGTAAAGGCGCGAGCGGCGAAGGCGGTCTTTGGCGGAGGGCTCGGGAAGCACAACTTTGTCGGGCAGAGCCTTATTGTTGTTCGCCAGCCCGGCGCGGCGGGCGGCAGTCTCAATGCGGGCCGCGATCACGTAGGGGAGAGCGCCTTCGTCGTGAATGGCGACCCGCGCATTCTTCACTCCCAGGGTTTCGAGCACCTGGCGGGTCTGGCCGAGGATGGCGTCCCCATAATAAGGAGCGACGCGGGACTCGAGACCCACTTCAAGACCGCCCGAGTCACGGGGTTCGATGGCGACATGCAGGTCCGAGCGGATGTCTTTGCCCCAATGTCCGGCTTCGGCGCGGGATGTTTTCTGTTCGGCGGCGGCCATGGAAAACCCTTCACCACAAAGGACACGAAGGTCGCACGAAGGAACTATGTTACGGCAACTCCGGCGCAGGATTGCGTGGCGTTTGTGGTTCCTGCGCGCAGGGGCCGGTCCGGATTGGCTTGCACGACAGGTTCGGCTCGCGTTAGCAGCCCGAGACAGCCAGTCGTGTTGCCTACAAGCGAGCCAGGATGGTGTCAGTCATTTGAACGGTCGAGGCCGCGCCCTGGCTGATCGATTTTGCGCCACCCGGAATGCGCATCATGTCGTAGGTGCGGACTTTGCCTTCTTTCACGACGGCGGCGACGGCGCTGCGGATGCGATCGGCTTTGCCGGTTTCGCCGATGTGCTCGATCATCATGGCGGCGGAGAGAATCATGGCGATTGGATTGACGATGGGCGGGTTTAACTCGGCGTACTTCGGGGCCGAGCCGTGGGTCGGCTCGAACACGGCGACGCTGTCGCCGATGTTCCCGGAAGCGGCGAAGCCGAGGCCACCCACCAAGCCGGCGAAGGCGTCGGAGAGGAGGTCGCCGAAGAGGTTCGAGGCGACGATCACGTTGTAGTCTTCGGGATTCTTGTTGAGCCACATAAGTTGCGCGTCGATGTTGGTGGACCAGAGCTGGATGTCGGGATAGCTCTTCTGAATTTCCTTGGCGGTCTCTTCCATCATGCCGCTGGTTTCGCGCACGACGTTGGGCTTCTCGCAGATGGTGACGGCCTTGAACTTCTTTTTCTTCGCGTATTCGAACGCGGCGGCGATGATGCGGCGCGCTGCAGGGCGGGTGATGATGCGCACGCTGACGGCGATGTCGGGACCGGGGACTCCGGCGAAGATCTTGAACTTGGGATGGGAGTTGAGCGCGTTGCGGACGAGATCGGGGGGATTGGTCCACTCGATACCGGCGTACATGCCTTCGGTGTTCTGGCGGAAGACGGTCGAGTTGATGTGGGGCTCGTCGAAACCTCCGTCGGTGCGTTTGCGGATGTAGTTCAGGGGGTTGCCCGTGAAACCAACGCAGGGACGCATGCAGATGTCGAGATTGAACTTCTGGCGCATGGTCACGATGGGCGAGTAGTAGACGTAGCCTCTGCCGCGGAGCTTTGGATCGAGTTCGGCTTGCGCGGCCTTGTTGGGCTTCGAAGTGATCGCGCCAAATAGTCCGAGCTTGTGCTTGGCGAGCAGGTCGATGGTGCGGTCGGGGAGGGCGTTGCCTTCCTTGCACCAGCAGTCCCAGCCGATGTCGGCGGGGACGTAGTCGGCGTCAAAGCCGACGGCTTTGAGGACACGAAGCGATTCGGGAAGGACCTGGTTGCCGATGCCGTCGCCGGGCATGGTGACTACGGTGTGTTTAGGCATGAGAGCGGTTTCTCCTTAACGAGCTTTTTCACCACGGAGACACGGAGGCACGGAGTTTCAACTGACGCTGACCAAAAGCAGATTCCTCCCCCTCCGCTGCGCTCGGGGTCGGAATGACAAAAACATGTAATTTCGTCTCAATTCAAGCCCAACCGCTTGGCGACCAGGTTCTCGACTCCTTCGGCGATGACGAGCGACTGCGGGACGCTGCCCAGCGCGGGGAACGGGAATCTGTCCCCGCGCCAGGTGATCACGCTCGAGGTGAAGTCGATGTCAATTTCGTCGCCGGGAATGATCGTTCTTTCTTTTGCGGCGATTTCCACAGCGAATTTCTCCCTCAGACGCTTTACCAGCTCGGGGACCTCCACGCACAGGAAGCCGTTGTTGTAGGCGTTGCGCAGGTAAGTTTGCGAGAAGCTGGCGGCGATCACCAGCGGGATGCCTTTCGCCTTGAGGCAAGTGACCGCCTGCTCGCGGCTGGAGCCGGTGCCGAAGTTGAAGCCACTCAAGATGACGTTGCCGGCCTGGGTGCGCGCGGCGAATTGCGGATCGTAGTTCTCCATGACGACCTTCGCCATCATTTCTTTGGTCATGTCGTCGCGGTAGGTATAGTCCTTGCCGTAGATGGCGTCGGTATTGACGTTGTCTTCCGGCATGAAGACGAGGCGGCCTTTGACGCGCTCGGGAAAGCCTTTGAGGATTTCGACTTTCTCGGCACCGAGACCGTCGCTGGCGGCGAGTTCAGTGTAGTGGCGTTCCGGGTGGCGATCGGCGAATTCGTGCGGGCCGCGAATGTATCCGGCGACGGCGGAAGCAGCCACGACTTCGGGGCTCGCGAGATAGCACTGGGCATCGCGCGATCCCATGCGGCCTTTGAAGTTGCGATTGGTGGCGGAGATGCCAACTTCGCCTTTTTCCAGCAGGCCGACGCCGAGGCCGATGCAGGGGCCGCAACCGGCGGGCAGCGGGCGGGCGCCGGCGTCAGTGAGGATCTGCCAGGTACCACGCTTCTCCGCTTCTTCCTGCACCCACCGGCTGGCGGCACTGAGATAGAACTGTACTCCCGGCGCTACCTTGTTCCCTCGCAGTACGCGCGCTGCAGCGTCGAGATCTTCGAGGCGCGAGTTCACGCAGGAAACCAGGTACGCCTTCTGAATCGCGACTTTCTTGCGCTCCATTTCGGCGAGGGATTGCATGGTCTGCACGGTGTCGGGGCCGGAGACGTGCGGAGTTACTTGGGCGAGGTCGAGCGTGATCTTCGCCGCGTAGGCGGCGCCGGGGTCGGGACGCGGCGGATTCTTCGCCCAAGTCTGCAGGTCCGCTTCGGTGAAGCGTTCGATGCCCTGCGCTTTGAGGCGCTGGTGAACGCCGCGCAGGTAGGCGAGCGTGACTGTGTCCACCGGGAACCAGCCGACCAGTGGGCCCCACTCGGTAGTCATGTTGGAGATGGACAGGCGCGCGTCCATCGAGAGCGAAGCGACACCGGAACCCGTGAATTCGATGGCGGCGTTGAGGACCTCGTCGTGGTTGTACAGGCCACAGAGCGTGATGATGACGTCTTTGCCGGTAGCGCCTTCGGGGAGCTTGCCTTCGAGGGTGACTTCGATCGAGCGGGGAATCTGCCACCAGAATTCTCCCGTGGCCCAGACTGCGGCAGCATCGGTGCGGACGATCGGCGTTCCGATGGCGCCCAGTGCGCCGTACATGTTGGAGTGCGAGTCGGACGCGACGACGAACGATCCGGGAATGACGTAGCCGCGTTCGACCATGATCTGGTGGCCGATGCCGGACCCGGCGGGGTAGAAGTCGACACCGTGTTCTTTGGCGAAGGCTTCGATGGCGCGGTATTTTTTCTGGTTCGATTCGTCCTGGTTCTGGATGTCGTGGTCGAGGGCGAACACCAGTTGCCGCGAGTTGTGAATCTTCTTCGCTCCGATGCCTTTGAATTTGCTCATGACCGCGGACGTGTTGTCGTGGGTCATGACGCGGTGCGGGCGGATGGAGAGGAAGTCTCCGGTGCGGAGGGGGCGCGAAGGCCCTTCGGCAAGGTGGGTCTGGGCGATCTTTTCAGTGATGGTCTGGGGCATGGCGGTCTCCCAGCGTCAAAAGACTGGCGAGCTTGGCTCGCCTGCACGGACGGGGGCGTCTGTGCCTACGTGGTTCGTGGTTGTCTTGCGGTTCGTGGTCATCGTCTATGCCGCCGACGAATTCTTTGCCGGCACATCGGCTTTCATCAGGGCCATCAGCTTTGATGCCGAGTCGAGGTTCTCCAGATTCCAGATGGCGTCTTTGAGTTTTTGCTGCGCAGATTTCGAGAGAACGCCCTCCGCTAGCGCGGCAAACTTCTCCTCGATTTCCTGGTCGGTGAGCGGATTGCGGGGATCCCCTTTGGGATAGTCGAGTTGCTCGGTTAAGGTGCGGCGGTCGGTGGTCGTGATCACGACGACGACTCGCTGCAGCGCTGGGAAGACTTTTTCGATCTCGGGATCCGCCACAACTTCCACTTTCTTGAGCTGCGCGCGGATGCTCGGGTCCATGATCTTGGCCATTTCGAATTGTGCCGGAGTCACCTGCCGGTCGACCAATGCCGCCGCGATTACGTAGGGCAGGGAGTGGTCGGCTGTTTCTTTGGTATGAGGATCGTACTTGCTCGGGTCGGAAAGGATGTCGGCGGCGCGGGCCAGGGAGCGGATCTGGATCTTCGCAACCTGGTCGGGATGCAGGTCGTTCATCTTCACCAGGTCGAGCACGGCGGAGATGGGCGCGTGCGTGAGCGCCTCGGTGGGAAAGAACTTCATGCCGCATTGCGTGATGCGCCAGGAATCGCCCAGGTTGTCGGTGAGGAGGTTGAGCTTCCATTCGGGACCGAAACAATGGGCCAGCCCTTCCTTGCCGTCGATTACGTGCTCGGGACCGGTGTAGCCTTTTTCCGCCAGCAGCGCTGCAAACATCCCGCTCTGGGTGGCCATCGGGTCCACCGTGTTCTTCATCATCGTCAACTTCCCGGCTGTGACGGCGCCGAGGGTGCAGTGGCGGCTGGCCGAAATGCCGACCGCGTGCTGAATCTGTTGCCAGGAGAGTCCAAGAGCGCGCCCGGCGACGAAGGGCGAAACAAACGCGGTCAGCGTGGCATGGTGCCAGCCGCGCTCGCGGATGCCGGGAAAAGCCGCCTCGCAAAAGCGCATTTCAAATTCGTGACCCAGCACGAAGCCTACGATGAGTTCTTTGCCTCCCGTCTTGGCTCGCTCACACCCTGCTATGGCCGCCGGGAAAATGTCAGAGGGATGCGACGGGTCCTGCTTCCAGTAGATGTCGTTGTAGTCCATGCAGCGGATCATCAGGGCGTTCGCCAGAGATGCGGAAACGGGGTCAACTCTCTTGCCCGTGCCGATGACGGTGGCGGGGCCTTGCGCCGCGACCTCGTCGAGAACTTCCAGAGCGATTTTCACGTCGTGCTGCTGGTAGCCGCCCAACGCGCAGCCCACGGAGTCGAGCAGAAAACGCTTGGCCTGGTAGATCGCGTCTTGCGAGAGGTGTGGGTATTCGAGGGCGGCTGCCCAGCGGGCCATCTTGGTCGTGATGGTTTCGTTCGATGTGGGAATTTGTCGAGTCGCCACGAAGGTTG
Source organism: uncultured Acidobacteriaceae bacterium (assembly GCA_964641665.1). Taxonomy (GTDB): domain Bacteria; phylum Acidobacteriota; class Terriglobia; order Terriglobales; family Acidobacteriaceae; genus Gp1-AA133. Next base: position 125,522 of record CAZXKO010000070.1, on the reverse strand, counting down.
TCTCCGGATCAGCGGTCGTTGGTGGTTTGTCGCTTGTCGTTGGTCGTTGGCCAACCTCCGCACATCTCTACGCTGTTCACACGGTCTATCGTCTTGTCTTGACGTTCTTCGGATTCTTGAAAGGCAAATACGCCATGAAATCGGCGTGGTGGACGATGTAGGCTTCGGTGGTGCGCTTGACCTGGTCGCCTTCTGCGGCGTGGGAGGCGATGATATGGCACACGTCGTCGGGAACCCCGCACTCCAGGGCCAGCGCCACTCCAGTAAACGGATGTCGCAGAGCCTCGCCGCGTTCGCTCTGGCGGGCCTGGCCGTCGGGACCGATTTCATATTCGAGCAGCTTTCCGACGTCGGCAAGAATCGCTCCCGCAATCACCGTGTCCACGTTGACCGGCAATGTGCGTCCCATAAATTCCTTCATGGCCTCGGCGCTTTTGCGCGCGATGTGCACCACGCAGCGCTTATGCTCCATAAAAGTCACAGAGCAGTGCGGGATCAGCAGGGTGAATGGAATGTAGTTCAGGTCGTCGGGCTTCAGGGGACTGCGTTCGAGAGCCTTGGTCCAGGTCTGTGCGACTTTCTCGCGGAGCTTCTCGTCCTGAATCCACTGAATTTCCGGCCACATCTTGTTGACAGCTTCGCGCATAGCGGAGCACCCCAAGTCGCAATAGCTTACCCCGTAGGCATGGGAAACGTCGAGGACGCACCGCACGCGGCCGTGTGACTCGCTAAAGACTTCTGTTAGTGTCCGGGATTGAACAAAGCGATCGACCAGAAGCGGGTAATGACTCCGGCGAACGCGACCCCGATGGCGAATAGCACCCATCGGACTCTCTGCCAAAGTTCGCGGAACCCGGATATTTGGGCAAAGATGTCGACCGCATAGGCAGCGCAGTAGGCCACATTGGCCAGGACCGCCAGCAGAAAGAGCATCAGCACAAAATTAACGGTCAGGAGTCCTTTGGTGGTGGGCAGTCCCATGACGAAGTGGGCGAGGACAATCGCGGCCAGCACGAGGTTGTAGAGGATGCGTCGCGGTTCCCAGTAACGGATCGCGTCGGTTGCCCACTCGCGGATGGTCGCTGTTTCCAAGTTGGGCCATTGTGCCACGGCCAGACCCGTTTGGAGCGTTGCGCTTCGAGATTCCGAGCATTACGATGGGCCGCCATGAAAAACCTCCGATGCATTCTCATTCTCGCTCTCGTTGCCTTCTGTGCGCCCAGTTTTGGAGCCGATCCTGCCCAAGGCGTCTCTCCAGCCGTGTATCCCCAGCAGGAAGGTTTCGTCGATGCCAACGGCGTGATGCTCTACTACATGATCGTGGGGCGTGGCGAACCGCTGGTCGTGATGCACGGTGGACCGGGGGCTTCGCATGATTACTTCCTTCCCTACCTGTTGCCACTGGCCCGACACAATCGCGTCATCTTTATTGACGAGCGGGGATCGGGGAAATCCCAGAACCTCGAAGACCCGGCGGGCTACACGATTGAAAACATGGTGGAGGACCTCGAGGCGGCCCGTAAGGCGCTGAATCTCGGCAAGATCAACCTGTTGGGACATTCTTATGGTGGCGCGCTGGTGCAGGCCTACGCGCTGAAATACCAGCCGAACCTGCGACACTTGATCCTGGGGAGCACGTGGTCGAGCACAGTGGCCCTGAACCAGGTGTTCGCGCAGATGAAGGAACGGATGTCGCCGGAGCTGCGCGACCACATCGACCGGCTGGAGGCCGCTGGCCTTTTTGGGCACGGCAAGGACTACGAAAAGAATCGGTATACAGCTGAGTACATGATTGCTGCTTGGGGCGAGGGCTATTTCCCCTACGTGTATCAGGGGCATCCCGATCCAAACTACGATCCGGTTGACAATGGGAAAATGTCCTGGGACCTGTATCGCGAGATGTGGGGCGAGCACGGGGAGTTCGTGATCGATGGAAATCTGAAGTCAGTGGAATACACGGACAGGCTGGCGAGCCTCAAGGTGCCCACGCTGGTGCTGGTCGGAGACCACGATGAATGCGATCCCTCGCTGTCGCAGGCGATGCACGACAAGATCGCCGGGTCGAAGCTGGTGATCTTTCCCAAGTCCGGGCATATGACGTTCGTGGACCAACCTGGATTATTCGTGAAAACGGTTGACGAATTTCTGCATGGGGCCGCATCCAAGAACCATGAGGGGACGGAATTGAAGGAACCGAGATAATGCTGGGATGCCCAACGCGGCGGGTCGTTTTCAGTCTCACACTGCTTCTGACGGGTGGGGCGACATCGGTGCGGGCGCAGGGTCCGCAGGCACCCGACTTTTCGTCGCTGGTCGTTGAGACCACCGTACTGCCCAAGGCGATGCCGCGGCACGCCTACGGCTTTCAGTTTCGGGCTCTCAATGGCACTCTTCCCTTGAAATGGACAGTGGTGGATGGTGACATGGCGGCGGGAGTCAAACTCAGCCCCAGCGGACTGCTCGCGGGGTCTCCCCTGGTGGGCGGGACCTTCCGCTTTACCGTGTCGGTGACGGATAGCAGCACGCCGCCGCAGACCGCGACCCGCCAGATGATCCTGCGAGTGCTGAAGCCCCTTTCGCTCGAATGGGAAACGTATCCCAAGGTCTTAGGCAATCGGATCGACGGGAAGGTGCTGGTGAGCAACGGCACCGACGACGATTTCGATTTCACCTTCGTGGTATTGGCGGTGGCAGAAAACGGACGAGCAACCGCCATCGGCTACCAGCGCTTCTCATTGAACGCCGGGGTCGAGTCCCTCGAGATACCGTTTGGCGAGACCTTGCCCCGGGGTGGGTACACGATCCATGTGGATGCGGTCGCCGAGGTCCCCGAGAAGGAGGCCATTTACCGGGTGCGTCTGCAGACGAAACAGGACCTGCAGGTTAGCGTCGGGCCGTAGCCTGCCACGGGTCCCGTCCGGACAAGTCCTGCAGTCACGTTGATCTCCTTCTGGTATTCTGGGAACCTGAAGGGTGGTCTCGGAGGCGCTTCCGCCGCGTCCCGGCATCCCATTTCGGCCCCCCAGCCAACGTCCTTAATAATTTCTATGGAGTTGTTTCTCAATCTGCTTTGGCTCTTGCTGGCTGTGCCCGCGGTGTGGGTGTGGCACACAGCGAGGTGTCGGCACGTCCGCTCCGCGGGGCAATCGCGGCAGTGCGTGTTGGTACTAGGCTGCCTGCTCCTCATGTTGTTCCCGGTGGTTTCAGCCACGGACGACCTGCAGGCGATGCGCCCGGAGATCGAGGAGTCGGCCAACCGCGACGGTCTCCGGAATTCATCCCACGGCAGGTGTTCCTCCCTGACGGACGGCGTAAGCGGAAATTTCGCGCTGTCGGCGTCACGAACCGCAGTGTCGTCGGATCAGTCGGTCTGGTTGGAAGTGCTTTCCCCAGCGGTCCTGCGGCCGGCCGCGGTACTGGTGCCTACGCGCGCCGGACGCGCACCGCCTCTGTCCTTTCTTGGATAGTGCGCGGACGCCGCACCCCTCAGCGGCGAGAGTCCCTCGCGGAAATCGGAATCTCAAGGGAAGCCCCGGGGACGGCTGCGCCCCGGTCGGATAGCGCCGCACTGCGGTGGAGTGGTGGACGGAGTAGAGGATGAGAAAGACTTTTTGGTGGAGCTGCATGCTGACTTTATTGATGCGGCCCGGAGCGGAATGCCAGAACAAGCTCCCCTTGACCTGGGAACAGGTCCGGGACCGGTTTGAGACCAGCAACCCGACGTTGCTGGCGGGCAAGCTCAATATCGAAGAGTCGAAGGCGCAGGAGATCACGGCGTTTCTGAGGCCGAACCCGGCGTTGACCCTGTCAGCAGATGGGACCCAAATTGCTCCTAATCAAGGGGTGTGGCGCCCTTTCGCAGGCACATTTGAGTCGCCCGCCATCAGCTATCTGCACGAAAGGCAGCACAAACGCGAACTGCGGCGAGACAGTGCACAGAAGGGCACTTCGATTGCCTCGTCGCAACAGGCTGACCTGGAGAGAAATCTCCTGTTCAGCCTGCGGAGCGCATTCGTCCAGACCCTGCAGGCGAAGGCCGTGCTCGAGGTCGCCAAAGCGAACCTGGTTTACTACGACCACGTGCTCTCGGTGAGCACGGAGCAATACAAGGCGGGAGACATCGCGCAGATCGATTTGGATCGGCTGGAATTGCAACGGGTGCAGTTCGAGGCCGACGTGCAGAATGCAGAAGTCAATTTGCGCACGTCGAAGATCCAACTGCTGCAATTGCTGAGCGATCGCACTCCGGTAGAACAGTTTGACGTGGTCGGCCCGTTCGACTTCAACGAGCAGCTCCAGCCACTTGATGACTTCCGCAAGATGGCGTTTGACTCGCGGCCGGATCTGCGGGCGGCAGCGGACTCTGTGGAGAAGGCAAAGATCGACCACCGACTGGCGATTGCCGACGGTTCTACCGACCCGACTTTCAGCACGTGGTATACCCACAACTCATCGAACAACAACCCGGCTGCCATCAATACCCTCGGCGTCAGCGTCGGCGTTCCCATGCGTATTTTTGACCGGAACCAGGGGGAAAAACTGCGAACCCAAGTGGATATCAACCGGAATCAGCACTTGCGCGATGCCGTGGAGGCGCAGGTGTTCAGCGATGTGGATTCCGCCTATGCCACCATCGACAGCACCTTGACCCTGCTGCGGCCCTACAAGGCGAAGTACCTGCCGCAAGCGGTGAGGGTTCGCGATACGGTCTACTTCTCCTACCAACATGGCGGAGCTTCGTTGCTGGATTTTCTGAATGCGGCGAGTGAGTACCGGAGTGTGGAATTGAACTATGCAAACCTGGTCGGATCGTACCTGACAGCCGCCAGCCAGATGAACTTGGCCGTGGGGCGAGAGGTAATCCAGTGAAAACGCTCTGGGGGTGTCGCAGCGCTTTGGTCGTGACGAGTCTCCTGCTGGCTGGTCTGGCGGTATCGTGTACGCGTGAGACCAAAGCCGCTCCAACCAAGCAGGAAGTGGTGCTCGATCCCAACCTGTTTGAAACCGATCAACCAGACCTGTTTAAAACGGTCGCCGTGACCACGCGGCAGATGCCGACCACGCTCACGGCCAACGGGTCGGTGACTCCGGATGTGAACCGCACCATCCATGTGACTTCGCTGGGCGGAGGGCGGGTGGTGGATCTGAAGGTCAAGTTGGGCGACGCGGTGAAGAAAGGGCAGACACTGCTCGTCATTTCCAGCCCCGATCTGGCCTCGGCGTTTTCCGACTATCAGAAGGCGCAAGCAGACGAGCGAGTTGCGAAGAAGGCTTTAGACCGCGCACAGCTGCTCTTCGACCGGGGAGCGGTAGCGGAAAAAGATCTTCAAGTTGCCCAGGGGACCGAGGACAAGGCGCTGGTGGACGTGCAGACCGCGGAGCAGAGAGTGCGCGTGCTGGGTGGTGACCCTGCCCATCCCACGCCGCTGATCGATTTGCGGGCACCGGTCTCGGGAACCATCGTCGAACAGAATGTCGCAGGATTCGAAGGGGTCAAGAGCATCGACAACAGTCCCAACCTTTTCACCCTTGCCGACCTGTCACAGGTGTGGGTGGTTTGCGACGTATTCGAGAACGGCCTAGGAGATGTGCATCTCGGTGATTCGGCGGAGATCCGGCTCAACGCCTTCCCTGGGAGAGTGCTTAAGGGGACGGTGGCCGACATCTCGCGCGTGCTTGATCCGAACACGCGCACGGCCAAAGTGCGCATTGTGCTGGGGAATGGCGACGGGGCCCTGCGGCCTGGAATGTTTGCGATCGCGACCTTCCGCTCGCGCCGGCTGCGGCCCAGCCTGGTGGTGCCTAGCACGGCCGTCATGCGCCTGCATGACAAAGATTGGATTTTTCGCAAAGAAGGCTCCAACCGCTTCCGGCGCCTGGAGGTGCAGGCGACCGGGGCAACTTCCGACGGCATGCAGGAGGTTCGCGACGGCGTAAAAGCGGACGATCAGGTGGTACTGAACGCGCTCGACTTCTCCACCGCCGTCGCGGAGAAGAAGGAATGATTGGAGCGCTGATCGATTTTGCGCTCCGCAACCGGCTCCTGGTGCTGGGCGCATCGGTCGTTCTGTTTGTCTGGGGTGTTTTTTCCTTCCACAGTCTTCCCATTGAAGCGTATCCGGATGTAGCGGATACCTACGTCCAGATCATCACGCAGTGGCCGGGTCACGCCGCGGAGGAGATCGAGCAGCAGATCACCGTCCCCCTGGAAGTGAACCTGAACGGCGTCTCGCACATGACGCACTTGCGTTCGGTGTCGCTGGCGGGACTGTCGATGATCACCATCATCTACGACGACGACACCACCACCTTCAACGCGCGGCAGGAGGTGCTTGATCGGCTCCAGGGGACCACGCTTCCGACGGGTGTCAATCCCGGCATCGGTCCGAACTACAGCCCGACCGGCCAGATCCTGTTTTACACGCTCAAGAGCACGAATCCGAAGTACGACGTCATGGAATTGAAGATGCTCAATGACTGGCTGGTGCGCAACCAGATCAAGTCGGTGCAGAACGTAGTGGAGGTAAACATCTTTGGCGGGCCGACGCGGGAGTACCAAGTCCAACTCGATCCGGGCAAACTCGTAGCTTACGGGCTTTCCCTGACTCAGGTGGAGCAGGCGCTGGCCGCGAACAATACAAACGCGGGCGGTGGGTTCATCGAGCGCGGGCAGCAGGCTCTGAACGTCCGGGCCGTCGGCTTGATGGCGACCACCGACGACATCGGGGCCACAGTCGTGAAAGTACTGAATGGGACGCCGGTGCGAGTTCGCGACGTTGCAACCATCGTGCAAGCGCCCAAGGTAAGGCTGGGACAGTTGGGCAAGGCCATCCGCACCGAAGATGGGACCGTGCTCGACGATGATGACGTGGTCGAGGGTATTGTCTTGCTTCTAAAGGGGGCCGAAGCCGATTCCACGCTTGACGCTCTTCACACCAAGATTGCGCAGCTGAACAATGGCGTGCTGCCTGCCGGCGTGAAGCTGGTTCCACACCTGGACCGCAGCGACCTGGTCCACTACACCACCCACACCGTTCTGCGCAACCTGACCGATGGCGTGCTTCTGGTAACGCTGATTCTGTTTTTCTTCCTAGGGAATGTGCGCAGCGCGCTGATTGTCACCATCACCATTCCTTTCTCACTGCTGTTCGCGGCCATTCTTCTGGATCTCAATCACATTCCCGCCAACCTGCTATCCCTGGGAGCGCTAGACTTCGGCATGGTGGTGGATGGCTCGGTCGTCATGGTCGAAAACATTCTGCGCCACATGGAATTTGCCGGGCGGAGGACGTCGTTTCTGGAAACCATTTCCATCGCGGCGCACGAAGTACAGAAACCGGTGTTCTTCGCGCGCATTATTATCATCGTCGCCTATCTTCCGATCTTCACTCTGCAACGCGTGGAGGGGCGGCTGTTCCGGCCTATGGCCTGGACCGTGGCTTTCGCGCTGCTAGGCGCCTTGTTGTTTGCGCTCGTCATCGCGCCCGTCCTTTGCAGCCTTCTGTTCAAGGGCACAATCAAGGAATGGAAAAATCCCGCTCTGGATCTTCTGAACCGGCATTACCGCAAGACCCTCGACTGGTGCTTTGCGCACCTCAATTTCACGTTGTTAATGGGACTCGCGATGGTGGCGGTCATGCTGTTTCTGGGCTTCAGTGGGATTGTGGGGTCGGAGTTTCTGCCCCATCTGGACGAGGGCGCGATCTGGGTGCGGGGGACGCTGGCGCCCAGCACGGGACCGACGGCGGGGATCGATGTGGCGCGGCGCGCGCGGCAGGTGCTGGCCAGTTTCCCGGAAGCCAAGCAGGTGGTGAGCCAGGTGGGGCGCCCCGACGATGGCAGCGACGCCAGCGGCTTCTATAACACGGAGTTCTTCGTCGACCTGTGGCCGCGGGAACGCTGGCGCAGCCAGTTCCACACCAAGGACGAGCTGATTGCGGCCATGGACAAGGCCCTGGCCAGCATACCCGGCGTCGACTGGAACTTCTCGCAGCCGATTTCCGACAACGTAGAAGAAGCGGTCAGCGGCGTGAAGGGTGAGCTGGCGGTCAAACTGTTCGGCACCGATCTCAAGTCCCTGGAACAAAAGGCAGACGAGATTCAGAGCGTGATGGCGAAAATTCCGGGCGTGGCCGACCTCGGCACATTTCAGGTGCGGGGCCAGCCCAATGTGAATCTGGACATCGATCGTGCGGCGGCTGACCGGTTCGGCATCAATGTGAGCGACATCCAGGATGCCATCGAAACCGCAGTCGGCGGGAAAGCGGTGAGCCAGATTCTGATCGGAGAACAACGCTACGACCTCACCGTTCGCTACCAGGCTCCGTTCCGCAAGACGACCGAGGACATCGCCAACATCCGCATCCTCGCTCCCTCCGGCGAACGCGTGTCGCTGGGGCAGTTGTCGCGATTCAAGCTGGAGGACGGCGCGTCCACCATCTACCGCGAAGGCAACTCGCGGTATATCGCCATCAAGTACAGCGTGCGCGGGCGCGATCTGGGCAGCACGGTGCGAGAGGCGATCGATGAAGTCCACAACAAAGTGAAATTGCCCGAAGGCTACCACCTGGACTGGACCGGCGAGTACGAGAGCCAGCAACGCGCCAACCGGCGTCTCGCGTTCATCGTGCCGATCACCATCCTCCTGATGGCGTTCATTCTGTATTCGGCGTTTCAGTCGTGGAAGTGGGTGGGATTGATCCTGGCCGTGGTGGGTTTGTCGCCGCTCGGAGGGCTGGTGAGCCTGCTGCTGACCGGAACGCACTTCAGCGTCTCGTCGGGGTTGGGGTTCCTGGCACTGGTCGGCGTGTCGGTGGAGATTGGCGTCATCATGGTGGAATACATCAATCAATTGCGAGTGCGCGGCCGCTCGGTGCGCGACGCCGCGAAGGAAGGCGCTTCCCTGCGATTGCGCCCTATCATGATGACCATGCTGGTGGCGACGTTGGGACTGCTACCGGCAGCGATGTCCCACGACATCGGCTCCGACTCGCAGCGGCCCTTCGCCATCGTGATTGTGGGCGGGCTCATCGTGGAGTTATTTATCAGCATCATTCTGCTGCCGGCGCTGTATGTGTTCTGGGCGCGGCCGGACGACCTGCTGCCGCCTCCCGAGTCGGCACTCGTCGAGGAGTAACTCAACACTGATCTGGCTTCGACTTGCCGGGGGAACCTTGGGCAAAAAAGGACAAGACGCGGCGAACCGCGTCTCTACCGGGAGGTTGAAATGGGCCGAACTACCAACGGATGTAGGGGGGAGAGCTCGCGGGCAGCCTCAACCGGGAAGCTCGCGAAATATAAGAGTCCCGAAGTGATGTTGATCTCATTCGTCTCGGCCAGTAGCTCGCGTTAGACCCTCACCGACCTGCTCTCGTCGCTTCCTTGCGGGTCGCAGACGCGCGATCTCGGTTCGGGCTCCGGGCTCACCGCCAACCGGATAAATCAGTCCAACGCCTCGGGACTCTATCTTGCCTCCAGCTCTCGTTCCTGTTCTCCTCGACCAGCGCTTTGCTATAGACCCTTGCTAACCTTCCTACCTCTCTTTCGAAAAGCAGGTGATCGCGCTCGAGCCCCGGACGCTGCACCAATCGGCAAAACTCTCAGAACGCGCCGAAGAACGAGTGTCTTTTTACGCTCTTTAATTTTGCAGTCAATCAAAACCGCGCGCCTTTATCCCTTGTAGAATCAATCGAGTGCAGCACGTTCACAAGCTGCTGCCACTTTTTGGTGCAACGCGTCTGATAGTTTTTGCAACAGCTCGCGCACTTTGCCCGTCTTTTCTGGTAAAGCGCCACGCGAAGGCTCGTTTTCTCCGCGCGCGCACGCCATTTTCCACGTGTGGAAATCTCGTCACAGTCCTGTAACCACGCGTGTTTCGAAAATTCACACTCGGCTCCCGCTGAGGGGCCAGTAGCAGGTCCGCGCTACGGAAATCTTCGGCGAAACTGTACAATTCGCATTTTCCTGACACAGGAGGACCTGCCCGTGGGGCTGAGAGTTCGGTCTCTGCTCGTATTTTCTTTGAGTATCTTGGCGGTGGGGGCTGCGGCCCAGAGCGCGGAGGAGCGCACGGCACGCCATCTCGTCTCGATCCGCGAGAATCCCCCACTCCTGCTGCCCTTTCTGCGGGAAATGCCGAAGGGCGGCGACCTCCACAACCACCTCGGTGGCGCCATCTACGCGGAAAGCTGGATCGACTACGGCGCGCAGGACAATCTCTGCGTCGATCGGACGAGTTCGACCCTGCTGCCGCCGCCCTGCGATGCCTCTTGCGCCAAGTACAACGCCAAGCCCGCGGTAAGGTGCGCTTACGGGGATCACGTACTCTACAACCAACTGGTGGACGCGTGGTCGATGCGCAACTGGAATCGGGCCGAGGATTCCGGCCACGACCACTTCTTTGCCACCTTCGACAAGTTCAACCTGGCGTCACTCGACAGTGTAGGCAGCCAACTGGCGGAGGAAGCCTCCCGCGCCGCCGCCGACCATCTGCAATACGTCGAGCTGATGCATACAGCGGACGGAATGCAGTCAGCTCAGCTCGGTGCGAAGCTGGGATGGGAAGATGACTTCGGCAAGATGCGCGACCAATTACTGGCCGGCGGGCTCAAAGACGTGGTGGCCAACACACGGGAGGCCCTCGACCGCAACCTGGCCAAGCAGCAGCAACTTCTGCGTTGTGGAACTGCCGAGGCCAATCCCGGATGCCGGGTCACGATTCGCTTTCTGTATCAAGTTCTACGCGGTCTGCCGCGGGAGATGGTGTTCGCGCAGATCCTGCTTGGATTTGAACTGGCCCAGGCCGATCCCCGCTTCGTCGGCCTGAACCTGGTGATGCCGGAAGACTGGTACGTGCCGATGCACGATTTCGATCTGCATATGAAGACGCTCGACTACCTGCACGGCGTGTATCCGAAGGTCCATATCACCCTGCACGCCGGTGAGCTTGCCATGGGGCTCGTGCCACCCGAGGGGCTGAGCTTCCACATCCGCGAGTCGGTAGAGAAAGGGCACGCAGAACGGATCGGCCACGGTGTCGACGTCATGAACGAACACGATGCGCTTGCCCTGCTGAAGGAAATGGCGCAACGAAAGGTCGCCGTCGAGATCTGCCTCACCAGCAACGACGTAATCCTTGGCGTGGAAGGCGAGAACCATCCCTTGCAGGCATATATCAGCCACGGCGTACCGGTAGCGCTGGCGACGGATGACCAGGGCGTCTCTCGTTCTGACATGACGCACGAATATCTGCGTGCCGTCGAGACTTACAAATTTTCTTACCCGGACTTGAAACGCATGGCTCGACAGAGTTTGGAACACAGCTTCCTGCCCGGCGATAGCTTGTGGCGCTCAAGCGGGAATTTCCAGACAGTCGCCGCCTGCGCCGCGGACCGCCCCGGTGCCGAGAAACATTCCGCGGACTGTCAGAAGTTCTTAGACGGCAGCGAGCGCGCCCGCGTGCAGTGGGAACTGGAGAAGGCCTACGCCGAGTTTGAGAAGAAACAGTAGTCGCGGAGTCTGAGGTAGGAATTCCTCCGTGTTCCTCTGTGCCCTCCATGGTTGAAAGGGGTTTGCATGCCGAACGATGATGGGTTTTTGCGGGCTGATGCCGCCGCACAGTTCCTGCTCTCTCAGGCACGCATCAAGCCGAAAATCGGACTCGTGCTGGGTTCCGGGCTGGGCGCCTTCGCCGACCAACTCTCGGACGCCGTCCGCACCCCCTACGCGCAAATCCCCGGTTTCCCCCGCTCCACCGCCATCGGACACGCCGGCCAGATGGTGATCGGCAAAGCCGGAGACGTTGCCGTCGCCGTCATGCAGGGGCGCGTGCATCTGTACGAAGGGTATTCGGTGCAGGAAGTCGCCTTCCCCATGCGCGTGTTCGGACGCATGGGGATTGGCGCGGTCGTCATCACGAACGCCGCCGGGGGAATCAACCTGAAGTATCAGCAAGGAGCCCTGGTCGCGATCACGGACCACATCAATCTGCAGGGCCACCACCCGCTGGTCGGTGCGAACGACGACCGCTTCGGCGTGCGCTTTCCCGACATGACCCAGGCCTACTACCGCCCGTATGTGAAGGCCGCTCGGGAAGAAGCCTCGAAGCTAGGCATTGCGCTTGAAGAAGGAATCTATGCCGGCTTGCTCGGTCCGAGTTACGAGACCCCCGCAGAGATTCGGTATCTCCGCATCATCGGCGCGGACCTGGTCGGGATGTCTACGGTCGCCGAGGTCATCGCCGCGCGCCACATGGGAATCAAGGTGCTCGCGATCTCGTGCGTCACCAACATGGCTGCGGGAATCCTCGATCAGGTCCTCAGCCACCAGGAAGTGATGGAAACCGGTGAGAAGGTTCGCGTGCAGTTCGAAGCCCTGCTGAAGGCAGTGCTGCCGCGTATTGCGGCTGACCTGGGGTAGCAACCCTCAGATTCTGAATCTATTTGCGACCGCCGGCTCATTTCGCCCGTGGAATCGAAAACTTCACCGGCGGCTTGATCCCATACACATCGGCAAAGCTGGCCTGGTTCACCGCCAGCGCAAAAAATCCCCGCGAATCGATGTAGATCAGCGGCTTCTTGAGGGGGACATCGCTGAAGGTATTCACGAACGGCAGGTCGATCTTCAAATCGCCGAGCATCATCGGAACAGTCTGGCCACGCTGATATCCCAGCTTCAGAAAGTCGTCGACCGCGACATTCGTGATCAGGTTGCCGAATGGGCCATCGGTCGCAATCACTTCTCCGTGCAATCCTTCGTCGTCGATTTTGACGGCTTCGAGGTCAAGCCGTACCAGGGATTTCACATCGAGCGCCGGACCTACCTGCGTCCAATCGTCGCCGCGGGCCAGGTGCGCTCCCGCGGGAGAAAAGATGTCGCGCCCGTGAAAGGTGGACGAAAGAGCCTTCCCGTACATCCAATTCGTATTCGTGATTTCGCGCGCGCCTTCCAGGCCATCGCGATCGGCCACCATCGTGATCAACCCGTTGTCGGGTAGCACGAAGTACTGTCCGCGCTTCGACTTGATGATCACAGCTTTGCGCTTGCTGCCAACTCCGGGGTCGATCACCGTGACAAACACCGTTCCCTCCGGGTAGTAGGGCGAGGCGCCTTCAAGAAATCGTGCCCCGTCAAGGATCGAAAACCGATTCACCTGGTGCGACAAGTCCACGACACGCACCAATGGCATCACCGCGTACATGACCCCCTTGCAGATCGGAACGGCGTCGTCCACCGTGCCGAAATCGGTCATGAACACGATGGTTGGCGGATACTTGGCGTCCTGGGCAAAAGCAGGGATCGCCACTGTGGTGAAAGTCAAAAGCACCGCGGTCGAAAGAATAAGCTTGTGCGCGCCAGCCAACAGATTCCTCATTGAACCTGCCTCCGAATGAGATCGCTAGTTGTATCTGAGCTGAAGCAGAAGCGCCCACACCGGTTCCACTCAACGCATGAAAGACTGCGCTTCGCTTGAGTAAGCCAGCATTGTAAAAGGCTCGGGCTGTTTTCGGAAAATGAGCCCTCCGTGTTGAACGACGCGGCGCCAGACCCCGCGAAATTGATCCCGGCCGCACAATGCTGCAAGTGAATCTTGCGCGCGGCTATAATCTGACGTGCCTTATCCTTTGCAGCGATCAGGAGGCTTTGCATGGCCGGTGCCATCCCCGACAAATACACGGACCTCTTCCAGAAACGCGCCTTCGCCAATCTGGGCACGCTCATGCCCGACGGACGACCGCAGGTCACCCCGGTCTGGTGCGACTTCGACGGCGAGCACGTGATTTTCAACTCCGCCAAGGGCCGCCAGAAGGACCGGAACGTGCGCCGCGACCCGCGCGTGTCGCTCGCGATCAGCGACCCGGAGAACCCCTACCGCTACCTCGAAATCCGCGGCCGGGTGGTGGAAATCACCGAACAGGGCGCCAACGACCATATCGACAAGATGGCCAAGAAATACCTAGGCGTGGACAAGTACCCCTACGGGCAACCCGGCGAAGTGCGCGTGATGTACAAGGTCAAGCCGGAACACACCACCACCATGGGCTAGTGGACTTCGTCGGATCAAGGGAACCGCAGAAATTTTATGCTCACTGCGCAAGATGCCATCAGCACCGCGCTTGATCTCACCTGGATCCGCTCCCAGTTCCCGTCCCTTGCCGAGAGAGTGAACGGCCACCCGGCGGCCTTTCTCGACGGTCCGGGCGGAACGCAGGTTCCACAGCGCGTGATCGACGCGATCAGCAACTACCTCAGGCATTCGAACGCGAACACCAACGGCGCCTATGCCACCAGTCAGCGCACCAATGAGACCATCGCCGCGGCGCGCTCGGCCATGGCCGATTTCTTTGGCTGCGACTCCGATGAAGTCGTCTTCGGCTTCAACATGACGTCACTGACGTTTGCCATGAGCCGTGCGATTGGGCGCGAACTGGGTCCGGGCGACGAGATCGTGCTTACGCTGCTCGACCACGACGCTAACTTCTCCCCGTGGCAAGCGCTCGAAGAGCGTGGCGTGACCGTCCGCCATGTCGCGATCAGCCCAGCGGACTGCACTCTCGACACGAACGACCTGATGCGCAAGATCAACAGCCATACCCGGCTGGTCGCCGTCGGCTACGCGTCGAACGCAGTGGGGACGATCAACCAGGTGGCGCAAGTCGTGCAACAGGCGCACGCGGTGGGGGCGCTCGCGTACATTGACGCCGTCCACTACGCGCCCCATGGGCCGATCGATGTGCGGGCGCTGGATTGCGACTTCCTGGTCTGCTCGAGCTACAAGTTCTTTGGTCCGCACATGGGGGTGCTTTATGCAAAGCGCGAGCACCTCAAGCGGTTGCATCCCTACAAGGTACGCGCCAACACGAATGAAAGTCCCTACCGGTGGGAGTGGGGAACGCTCAACCACGAGTGCATCGCAGGCATCACGGCTTGCGTCGAGTACATCGCAGATATCGGGCGGCGGCTCCGGCCGTCGGCGCCATCACGCCGGGCCGCCATCCTCGCGGCCTACGAAGAAATCGTGAAGTACGAGCGCGGCTTGTGCGAGCGCTTACTGCTGGGGATGAAAACCGTTCCGGGCGCTAGGGTCTACGGGATTACCGATCCCGAGCGATTTGACCAGCGGTGTCCCACCATCGCGGTCCGCATTGAGGGGTTCACTCCCCTGGAACTTGCGACTCGTCTGGGCGAGCGCGGATTTTTCACCTGGGACGGCAACTACTACGCGCTGAATCTCACCGAGCAACTGGACATCGAGAAAGACGGCGGCTTCCTGCGGGTCGGGATCTTTCACTACAACACGGTGGAGGAAGTGGATCGCCTGCTCGCGGCGCTTCACGAGATTGTGGCAAGGTAGGTTCCATACCCTTACGGGCGCGGCGCAATCGTAATTCCACGCCCGAGCTCGATGATAAACGCTAGAACCAGGATTGCTGCGACAGAGATCCACGCGAAGCTTCGGCTTATCTCCTCAAGCGGCCGGCCGGGAACGATTTCTTTTGGAACGTGGTAACGGAACCACAGGAATCCGCTATACGCGCCAGCGGTGGCGGGCAACGCAGATTGCCACACCAGCTGAATCCCGATTGGATTGAACAGTCCCGACACGCCAATCAGCACGATCGCGGAAACGTAGGGAAGGATCGTCAACTTGCGCAGGCGGGCATCGTTCGCCGGAATCCCTAGTCTGCGTACGAAGCCCAACCCCAGCAGCAGCACCGCTCCGTAGTAAGCGGCAATTCCAATCACAACCAGCAAAGCGCGCCAGACCGAGTGTGGTTGCATTCCCGCAATCACCTGTGCCCAGTCCCCGAAGTCGGTAACGCCCGAGAAGAAGAAGTACCCGGTGCCGTCAAATAGGTTGAAGGCGCAGCTGATGAGCAGGAAGAAGCGTGTCGCAGCCGAGGCGTTTGCGGCCCGTTGCAGGGCCAGCCAGAACATCACGCCGGCCGCAAGATTCACCAGCGTTCCGCCGGCTGCCACCAGGCGCGAGTCGAATGGACTGGACCATGCCACCGTCGAGAGCACACCCGACCGCGCTCCGGTCAGCAGCGCCAACAACGCGTGGCCCACGCCTTCATGCAACACGTCGGCCAGCATCGCCGCGAGGGCGCTGATCACGCACACAGTAAGGGCATCGTCTGTCAAGGAAGCCACGGCCGTCGTCGTTGCCATATTTGACCCGTCACGACCGGCAGAATTCCACGACTTCGCCGGCCTTTGCCATCAGGACCACGCCGGCCATCCCCACGAAAAGGCCATGTTCGACGACTCCCGGCACCTCGCTGAGCTTGCGGGCCAGCGTCGCCGGATCGGGGATCTGGCCGAAGCTGCAATCCAGAATGTGATGGCTCTCGTCGGTGACGTAAGGTTTTCCAGACCCGTCCTTTCGCTGGGTCACGCTGGCCCCCAGCTCGGCGATCTTCTTCCCGACCAAAGCCTCGGCAAAACCAATCACCTCGACGGGCACAGGGAACTTTCCCAGCATCGGCACTTGCTTCGACGAATCGGTGACGATGACCAATTTTTTCGTGGCCGAGGCGACTATTTTTTCCCGCAGCATCGCCCCACCGCCGCCCTTAATCAGGTTCAGCGCAGGATCGAATTCGTCGGCGCCGTCGATGGTGACGTCGATTTCTTGAACCTCGTCGAAGTTGGTAAGCGGGATCCCGAGTTGTATGGCGAGGTCGCGGGAGGCGATTGAAGTGGGGATCCCGCGGATCTTCAGGCCATCTCGCACCCGATCTCCGATGTAGCGGATCGCGATGGTTGCGGTCGAACCGGTGCCGAGGCCGACGATCTGGCCGTCCTGAACGTATTTCAAACTTGCCCGAGCCGCGGTTTGTTTCTCCGCCTCATTCGCCATGAATCAGTGCCATCCCGTTTCGATGTAGATGAGATAACCGCCAAGGGCCAGACCGAACAGCGCAGTAACCACTGCCACCAGGTCGATCACGAATCTTGCCGGCTCGAAGTTGCCGCTGTCCAGCTGCGTCCGGGTGCGTCGGTAACGCGCCAGCCCGGCCAGTGTCAGCACCACGCCCGCCACGATCGAAATCATGCCAAACCATACCGAGACTCCAGTCGTTTGGAGTTGCTTGCCTTGCAGAACGCTGAACTGACGAAGGGCAATCGCGAAGCGGCCAATGGCGAAACCGAAGACCACGATCGCGATCCCGGTGCGTACCCAGGCCAGGAAGGTGCGCTCGTTGGCCAAGTGGTCGCGCGCTCGGTTAGGATTGTCGGGCATGCGGGCGGCAGTGCCGGATGATTATTCCACAGCTTTCTGGATCAGCGCTCCTGCTCCCGCCAGATTCACCACCAGGATCGCGGGAATCCCGTGGCGCTCCTTCAGGTATTCAGGGCTGTTCTGCGTGATCCAGACCTTACCCTTATCATCCTCCCAGACCAGCGCCTTGAGGGGCAGGTCAATCGCTACCGATGGCGCCGACAGCATCACCGGCGTGCCTCCCTTGGGACTGCCGAAAATCAAGAGTTGCGTGGGATGCATCTCCATCCCAACTTTCGCCGCTTCTCCGCTGTGATCGATGCGCGCAAAGATCGTCAATCCCTTGGATTTCAGGATTGTCTCCAACCGCTGCACAGTCTCGGCAACGGAGTACGGACTGGCAGTATCAATCAAGCCGTTGTTCATTACATCCTCATTGAAGCCTCACGGGCAGGTACACGAGGTCATCATTTTTCCGAGTATTTCCTTGAGTAACTTCCCGGCAACGGTGGCCGTGAGCTCGGAAACGTCCCGGCTGGGGTTGTACTCCACGATGTCGGCACCGACGATGGTCGCGGTGATCGAATGCAGGTGTTCGAGCACCTCGCGCACCGACATGCCCCCCGGTTCCCGGTGCGACACCCCGGGCGCGAACGCCGGATCGAGCACGTCCATGTCGAACGAGACATAGACTGGGCACCAGGTCTTCACCTCTTCCAAGGCGCGCTCGTGACCGATCTTGTAGACCTCTACCCCGAAACGCTTGGCCTGCTTTTCCTGGTGCGCGTTCATGGTGCGGATGCCCACCTGGATCAAGCGCTTGGTCAATTTCTCTTCCATGATTCGGGCGAACGGAGACGCATGGGAGTGCCGGCTGCCTTGGAACTCATCGTAAAGGTCCGGGTGCGCGTCGAAATGAATCAGCGTCAGGTCTTTGAATTTCCGCCCAAACGCCCGCAGGATTGGGTAGGTGATGGAGTGATCGCCTCCCAGACACACCGGACGCTGGCGCTTCTCGAGCAAGTCATCGACCGCCTGCTCAATGGCGCGGAAGGGATCGCCCTCGCCGAACCGCAGGTCGCCCTCATCGCGATAGGCACCTTCTGCCCCCACATCGACGCCAAGTTCCGTCCACGTGTTGGAGGCATCGCTTCGTAGCGCGTCCAGAATGAGGGGCGGCGCCGCCGCCGAACCGCGTTTGTACGATGAATTCGCGTCGAAGGGAACTCCCAACACTGTGGGCGCTCCCCACGGCAGTTTTCCTCTTGGCGTACTGGACATGGGGCCGACCTCGAAGGTCCCAATACCTTACACCTTCCATGCCGGCCTCTGCAGCCCCAACGACTCTCCCTAATCCTGTGACACGCAAGATGGGCGCCAGCCGGTGAATTTCACCGATTGACGCCCCCTTGTTTCCTTCAACTCATCCTGGCGGCGATTACTACCGATCCCCGAAACTGAACAGGTCCAACATGTCGCCGATGGCGGGGCTGTTCAGCGGCACGTAGGGGTTGCTCTTGGTTGCGACCGGGTTGGGGAAGTTGTCGCGGCTTCGGTGGGTCACAGGCGGCAGCCCCCAGTTCGCTTCGATGAACTTCAGGATCGAAACGTGGTCGGTATAGGTGTGCGAGATGTGGCCAGGCTTGGTCCAGGGCGAGACCACAAGCGTCGGGATGCGGGTTCCATCGCCGAAGAAGTCCAGCGGCTGGATGTAGCCCGAGTCCCAGTAGCCGCCGCCTTCATCGATGGTCACGATGACGGCTGTGCTCGCCCACAGGTCCGGGTTCGCCCTCACGCCATCGACGATCTTCTTCACGAAGCCTTCGAACAGAATCAGCTTCGACGAAGCTGGATGCCCGTCAAGGTAGCCGTCGGGCTTTACGAACGAAACGGCTGGCAGGGTCCCGTTCCCGATCGCGGTGTAAAGGTCCGCGGTGTCCAGGTTGTGCACGCGGCCCGACGCAGCGCCCATGATAGAGCTCTGATACAGGAAGAAGTCGCAGATGTTGCAGAAGGTGTTGTCTGCGGCGACGTAGTTCAGATCTGGGTTGGCGAGGTAGGTGTTCCACTGGTCACCGTAGTAGGCAAACGAGACGCCCTTGTCCGTGAGCGTGTCGCCTATGCTGCGCAGGGGCGAGGGCGGAATGGCGAAGACGGTCTGTCCCGGATCGGAGAGTACCGCGGAACTGTACGCGCTGGTTCCGTCACCGAGGTAGCCGGGGTTGTAGTTGTTGAGCAGATAGTAGTGTCCCTTCTCGCAGTTTGGGTCGATCGAGATCGAATCCAGGTAGCGGACCACCTCGCGGACGCCGGGTGCGTGGCGATCGGCGCAGTCGCTGTAGGTGCCGCCGCCGGAAGAGGGGGATCCGTAGGAGCCGTTGCCGTAGCCATCCTCGGTATACCAATTGTTGGTGCCAGGTTGCGGATTCGGGTTTTCAATTTCATCGACAGTGCCGCTGTTCGGGCCAGCGCTGATGAAGACGTTATGCGGCGGCACGGCCGCGTTCCCGTTCCCGTCGGTGAACCAGATGGCATCGCCGGTACCCAGCATGACGTGGTTGGCACCGGTTCCGCCCATGACCGACTGGTGGAAGTTGTCGCTCATGGCGTAGTGGTCCGCCAGGTATTTGAAGTAGGGCGCATCGCCCTGCAGCATGTTGTAGAACCCCATCGACGTGGAGCCCTCTTTCGTGCTGGTGTCGGTGAAGGTGGACGACTGGGCGTTTCCGTTCGACCCGGCACCGATGGTGTCCTCAACCCACGGGAACAGGTCAGCCTTGCACCCGCTGGGATTGCTCTTGGTCCCTCTCGAGGCCTTGCAATCAAACTGCTGCCACATCTGGTAGAAGCGATGCACGGGGCTGTTGTCGTAGGCGTCGTAGAGGTGCGTCGACGAGGTCAACTGGAACGGGCCGTTGGGCAGGCTGGCCGCATTCGGAATGCGCGTGTCGACGTCTCCATGATGCAGACTCCCGATGCCTCCCGTAGTCAGGTAGACGTAGTAGTCGTCGGGCAGGCCATTCTCGATGGACTTGGCCGTCGTAGCGTCCGGGAACGGGGGCGGGCCTCCGCCGGCGAGTACCGGAGGCAGAACCGAGTAAGGTGTGTTGTGCGAGGGGCTGAGGCGATAACCGTCGTCATGGTCGTCGATCGCCGACGACTGCGCTCCCAGAGAAAAGTTTGGTCCCGGTGTGCCGTCTTCGTTGACGATGCCCTTGGAGAGCAGGTTGCTCACGCTCTCTCCCCTCTTGGGCTTATAGGTGGCGAATACGTGATCAAAGGTCCGGTTCTCTCCGATAATCACGATCACGTGTTTGATGGGAGTGCGGGTTTTTGCGGAGTTGTCTGCCGCCGAAGCGAAGGCGGGGGACATCAATTGAGCGACTAACGTCATCACGCTGGCCACGGCGGCATAGCGCTGTTTCCATGGAACTTTCTGGCGGAATGCCATGCATTGCCCTCCTCCAAAAGGCTCGGCCAGCCTACCGTTCGAGTGTTTCGATCTTGTGAAGGAGCGGTTACAGTCCGATGAATTTACCCTTGCCTGTGGAAAATGTGGCTCGCACAGTTTTCCGTCGGGCAACGACCCACTAATCCCCGCATCCTGATTTCGAAACCCTCTTCTTCTGGTCATCTTAGGGCTGGTGATCGTCGGCAAGTTCGTGGTTTGGCCCGTGGTCGTCAGGCTTTTTCGCTACCCCGCCAGGACGGTGTTGATGGCCGGCATCGGACTGACGCAAATCGGCGAGTCTCCTATGTGCTGGTGCGGGTTGCCCCCGAAGCCCACGTCGCGGGCGACGATATGTACAACACGACCCTGGCCGCTTCCGTGGCAACCATCCTTGTGAATGGCCTGCTTATTCGTCTTGTCCCCCATCGGGTTGCTGCCACCGCGCCAGCCACTTAGCCGTTACTTTGGGCAGCCGCCCACCGCCTTCCCCACCCCTGAATCCGGCGCACAATGCCTCGCATCCGTTATCCTAGGAGTCACTTTATGGCTCCGCGAAATCCCAAGAATTCATCTACATCGACTTCCGCCAGCCTCATGGAGGCTCCCAACCTCGAGCGCGAGCGCGTGTTCGACGCGTTTCGCCACTGGGGATACCTGGAGGCCGACCTCGATCCCCTCGGCCTTTTTCGACCGCAACCCCAGCCGGACCTGCAACTCGACAGCGAGTTTGCCCGCGAGGCGCGCAACTTCTACTGCGGCACCATCGGCGTGGAATTCGTGCACATCACCGACGGCGAACGCCGGCGCTGGATCCAGGAGCGCATAGAGTCGGAGCCGGGCCCGGTCGATCAGCAGCGAGTTCTCGACTTTCTGGTCCGCGCCGACGTGTTCGAGCAGGTCATGCAGCAGCGCTACTTGGGGACGAAACGGTTCTCCCTCGAGGGCAACACGGCTCTGCTACCGCTCGTCGACGAAATTCTCGACGGGGCCGGGCAACGCGGAGCGGTGAACCTGGTCATGGGAATGAGTCACCGCGGACGCCTCAACGTGCTTCTGCACGTGGCCCGGCGCACTCCGGAAGAGATTTTCGCGTCGTTTGAAGACGTCGACCCGCGCAGCGTCCTGGGATCGGGAGACGTGAAATACCATCTGGGCGCGACCGGTGAGTACATCACGCGCAGCGGCGCCAAGGTCAACATTCACCTGGTTTCCAATCCCAGCCATCTGGAGGCGGTCGACCCCGTGACGATCGGCCGCACACGCGCCAAGCAGGACCGCGCCGGGGACGGCGGGCGCGAGAAGTACCTTCCGTTGCTGGTGCACGGCGATGCTGCCTTTGCTGGCCAAGGCATCTTTGCCGAGACCATGAACTATGCCGATCTGCCCGGCTACACCGTTGGCGGAACCATTCACATCATCGTCAACAACCTGGTCGGATTCACCACCGGCTACCGCGAGGAACATTCGGAGCGCTTCTCCGCAGATCTGGCCCGGCGCCAGTCGATTCCCATCTTTCACGTAAATGCCGAAGACGTGGACGCGGTGATCCGCGTGGGCCGCATGGCTCTGGAATACCGCTACACGTTCGGTACTGATGTCGTTATCGATATGATCGGCTACCGCCGCCACGGCCACAGCGAGGTCGACGATCCCACTGTTACCCAGCCGCTGCTCTACAAGGCGATCAAGGACCACCCTCCACTTTGGGACATCTACGCGGAAGACGCGAGCCTCGAATCCGAAGCCCAGGCCAAGGCTGCCGAGGTCAAGGCCGAATACGAAGCCGGACAGAAAAACGCCGGTTCGATCACGCGCAAACCAACCATGCGCGATCTGCCCAGCTATTGGGACACCTACTTCGGCGGACGCCACAAGGCCGAGTACGAAAAAGAAACCGGCGTGTGGAGCGAACAGTTGACGGAACTTACCGCCAAGCTTACGAGCTATCCCGCGGGCTTCCACATCCATCCCAAGGTCAAAAAGCTTCTGGAACAGCGCGCCGAGATGGGCGCGGGTAAACGCGATGTCGATTACGGCATGGCTGAGGCGCTCGCTTTCGGCAGCTTGGTGAAGCAGGGCATCCCCATCCGCATGAGCGGGCAGGACTCCCGCCGCGGGACCTTCAACCAGCGGCACTCGGTGCTGCTCGACATCGAAAACGAGCAGGAGTTCGTTCCGCTGCAAAACATCGTCTCCGGGCAGGCGCGTTGCGAGATTTACAACTCGACGCTTTCGGAAGCCGGAGTGATGGGCTTTGAATACGGTTACAGCCGCGACTACCCCGAAGCTCTGGTTTTGTGGGAAGCGCAGTTCGGCGATTTCGCCAACGTGGCGCAGGCCGTGATTGACCAGTTCGTGTGCGCGGGCGAAGACAAGTGGGGACTGCTCTCTGGCCTGGTGCTTCTGCTGCCGCACGGCTACGAAGGCCAGGGACCGGAGCACTCCAGCGCCCGCATCGAGCGCTTTCTGCAATTGGCCGCGCGTGACAACTTCCAGATCTGTCAGCCCTCGAACGCCGGGCAGTATTTTCACCTGCTGCGCCGGCAGGCTTTGCGTCACTGGCGCAAGCCGCTGGTCGTCTTCACGCCGAAGAGCATGCTGCGCCACCCCGACGCCTGCTCTCCGATCGAGGATTTCACCCACCAGCGCTTCCTGCCAGTGATTCCGGACTCCGACGTCACGGACGCGAAGCGGATTTTAGTCTGCACCGGCAAGATCGGGCACGAGTTGCGCATGGAGCGGAAGAAGCGGAAAGACGAGAACACCGCCATCATTTTCCTCGACCAGCTCTACCCCTTTCCCGAAGCCGACCTCCACGCTGCCATCGACGAGCACGCCGCGGCCCGCGAAGTGGTGTGGGTACAGGAAGAACCGGCCAACATGGGCCCGCTGTTCTACACCCTGCCCCGCCTGCGTCATATCGCGGGAGAGCGAGCCGTGCTGTCGGTGAAGCGCTCAGCCAGCCCCAGCCCGTCTACCGGATCGGCCGGCGCACACGAGGTGGAGCAGAAGACGTTGCTGACGTTGGCGTTTTCGAACGGGAAGGACTAGGCACCCGATCACTATCATAGTGTGGGTTCTTACGGGAGCAAGGAGTTCCCCAACTGCCGGCTTTCCGACCCTCCCCAGTAGCGTGTTTTCATCCGTCGAACTTGCAGAGGAATGGATCAAGTGCCACGGCCTGTCTGCCACACTCACCTTGTACCGAGTGGACACGGGAGCGTACGACTGGGCTGTGGGCAACGGCTACTTTAAGCCCAGCAAACCTCATCACGAAACGGCTGAGTTTGTCGGTCAATTTTCGGGCGGGGATCTTCACTATCACCACGAATCCGGGGTGAGGACTGATTTAGCGCGTCAGTGACCCAGGAGCGCGGAATGGACGCTTGCATTGCAGACATACCGCTCGTTCGTGCCATGAGTGCTGGCGCCTCGGTGCCATTGCGGAGACTCGACGGCTGGCTTAACCTCCACCACTGGAAGAGCGCTTTCGCCGGTTTAAAGAAAACCGGGCAATTAGCCCAAGGTTCTTCGGGGGAGGAAACCTTGGGCCTAATTGTCGCTTTCATGAGGGGTGTGGCCAGGATTCCAAGAGTCGGCGACGTTGACTTCCGAGGAAAAAGATAGCCCTCGAACTCCTTGCGATTGAAGCAGCTAGGGTCTCCGCAAATCAAGCTGCCCGATTTGCGGAGTGTTCTTCTGGTCGTGTTTCTAAGTTGCGTGCCGATGTTTCAGCGAGTCATTTTTGCTCCCCGAGGGGAGAATGGCTGTGAGCGACAAGCGCCTTTTTTGGATTTCGATCGTCATCGTTGAGCTCGTTCTCCTTTACGTCGTGTGGAGGCCGCACCGGGATCGCTCCCTGCGGCCGTCACATCGAATCGCACTAGCTCCTCGGGTCATGCGACAGCCCGAGCTTGCGCCGGCTGCTCCCGAGCTTAAGCCGCCTGCTATTGTCATCGCGTCTCGTAAGCCATCCAAGGTCACGCGTCCCAATGTTCGAGCGCCACAAAGGCCGGTGACTGTGAACGCAAGCTTGAAAGAGCCAGAACCGCTTCCTGCCGTGCCTGTGTCGGTGCTGGTGCCTCAGGCCCCCTTGAGTCCGCGGGGTGGTTTCTGGTGTCACCTGGCGATGGTCGGAACAACTTGCGACTGCGAAGTCAGGGTCGATGAGCGAGCAAACAATCTGGTGCCTTAGGCCCTGGCGCACTCTCGTTCAGCCGCACATCGAACCGGCCAGGCCACCAGTCTCGGTTCGCTGGCGATGGACCTGAGCAACCCGCTCTTCGTTCCTGAAACCCACGGAGGCGCCAGCGGAGCGGCAAACGTTCTTTGGCTCTTCAACGCCGCGGAAAGCGCGCTGCGACCCCGCCGGATGCTACCCTAACCTTCCGTCAGAACATGTCGCGCCCTTCTCCCACGCTCCGCATCGCCATCGACACGGGCGGCACCTTCACCGACTGTGTCTGGGTCGAGCGCGGACGCGTGCGCATGCTCAAGGTCTTCTCGACGCCGATGGACCCTTCCCAGGCGATCGCCGATGCGGTGGCGAAGATTTCCGCGGGCTCCAGTATCGTGCTTCTTCATGGCACAACTGTCGGCACCAACACACTGCTACAGCGCAAAGGCGCCCGCGTTGCGCTGGTCACAACCGCGGGATTTGAAGATGTGATCGAGATCGGCCGCCAGGCTCGGCCCAAGCTTTATGACTTCTTCTTCGAACGGGTAGAACCCCTGGTCCCGAGCGAGCTTCGCTTCGGTATCGATGAGCGCACCGACGCGGAAGGTCAGATTCTGATGCATCCGTCGCTCCAGGAGTTGGAGACTCTGGCTGCCAAGGTCACAGAGAAGAAACCGGAAGCCATCGCAATCTCGTTGCTGTTTTGCTTCGCGAACCCGGCTAACGAACAGGCCGTTGCCC
This sequence comes from uncultured Acidobacteriaceae bacterium, assembly GCA_964641665.1. GTDB lineage: Bacteria > Acidobacteriota > Terriglobia > Terriglobales > Acidobacteriaceae > Gp1-AA133. The sequence continues at coordinate 99,929 of CAZXKO010000070.1, read as the reverse complement.
AAGCACTGATGAAGCTGGGCGCGCCCCTTTCCACCTCTCACGAAATTCTCCCTGAGTTCCGCGAATACGAACGCACCAGCACGGTCGTCGTGAACGCCTACCTTCAGCCGGTGATGCAGCGCTACCTCGAAAGCCTCGATCGCCGACTGCGCGACGCCGCATCTGAAGGTCGGCGCCATAGCAACATCTTTGTGATGCAGTCGAGTGGAGGCATCACAGCACTCGACACAGCAGTTCGCGAACCGGTGCGCACCGTGCTCTCGGGGCCGGCGGGCGGCGTGGTGGGAGCCGCGGCCACCGCCCGGCGCAGCGGATTGGAACAGATCATCTCCTTCGACATGGGAGGCACTTCAACCGACGTCGCTCTGGTCGATCGCGAAGCACCCGCTAGCAGCCAGTCGGAAGTCGCCGGACTCCCGGTCGGAGTCCCGATGCTCGACATTCATACCGTAGGTGCGGGCGGAGGATCGATTGCGCGCTTTGACCCCGCGGGAGCGCTGCGCGTCGGCCCGGAGTCCGCCGGTGCCGATCCCGGCCCGGTCTGCTACGGCAAAGGCGTATTGCCCACGGTCACCGACGCCCACCTGATCCTCGGCCGCCTGCAGCCCCATCGTTTTCTGGGAAGTGAATTCCAACTCGACCTCGAACGCACAAGGCAAGTAGTGAAGGAGTGGCTGGGCAAGCAGCAGTCCGACCTCTCGCTCGAACAATTCGCCGCCGGCGTGATTCGTGTCGTCAACTCCAATATGGAAAAAGCGCTCCGTGTGGTCTCGATCGAGCGCGGCCACGATCCCCGCCGCTTCGCCCTGGTCGCCTTCGGCGGGGCCGGCGGCCTGCACGCCTGCGAACTGGCCCAAGCGCTCGGCATTCCGCGGGTATTGGTTCCAGCCATGCCCGGAGGGCTCTCGGCCTTCGGCATTCTTGTTAGTGATATGGTCAAAGACTATTCCCGCACTGTGCTGTGGCGTGTCGCCGGCAAAGTCCCGTTCGCGCAGTTGGAAAAAGAATTCGCGCAGCTCTCGCGATCCGCGCAAAGGGACTTCCGTACCGAAGGCTGGGCTGGGGCCATTCGTGAGCAGCGCAGCGTCGACCTGCGTTACCGCGGACAAGGCTACGAGCTGAACATCCCGTTGAAGCGCAGCCTGCTCGTCGATTTCCACACCGCTCATGCCCGACGCTACGGTTACAGTCATCCCGACCGGGAAGTCGAGTTGGTCACCTTGCGGTTGAGAGCGACGCTGAAGTCTCCGCAAGCGAGGATCGGCGCCGGACCCAGCCAGGCAGACTCTCCTCGGGCCGCTGCAAAACCAACACGCCGGGACTCTCCCTCACGGCCGGAGCGCCTACCTGTTGTTTTCTCCGGCAAGAAGTTCCTGACGGCTATCTACGAACGTGATCAACTCGCCATCGGCAAACGGCGCTCCGGCCCGGCGGTCATTGCGGAATACAGTGCCACGACCGTCGTTCCGCCGGGGATGCGGTTCAAGCTCGACGATGCCGGAAACCTCCTGGTGAAGGTGCGGTAGCGCAACAGCCCCATTCTTGCCGCGCCCTCTTTGTTACAAGTGTGTTAAAGAACAAGGTTCGGTGTTCTGATGCGGCTACAATACGTATCGTGAAACCGCACATCTTCGTCGTGGAGGACGATCCGGACATTTCGCGCCTGGTGCGTCATCACCTGGAAGGCGCCGGATTCGCCGTCAAACTTTATCCCACCGGAAACCTGATCCTCGCTGAGGCCGAGCGGCAACGCCCCGCGCTCTTCCTTCTCGACATCATGGTCCCGGGCAAGGACGGCCTGGAACTGTGCCGGCAGATTCGCCAGACGCAGGTGCTGGCGATGATCCCCGTAATTTTTCTGACGGCCAAGAGCAGCGAGGCCGATCGCGTGCTGGGCCTCGAGCTCGGCGCCGACGACTACATTCCCAAACCGTTCAGCCCGCGCGAGCTGGTAGCGCGCGTGAAGGCGGTGCTCCGCCGTTTCGAGAGGCCCCTGGCCCCTGGACCCATACGGGTGGGCGAGATCGAGATCGATCCGGGCGCCATGACCCTGGCCGTGAGCGGCAAGCTTGTCACCACGACCGCCACCGAATTCCGGCTGCTCGACTACTTCGCCCGGCATCTCGGCCGTGTCTTCACCCGCGATCAGCTTCTTGATTCCGTCTGGCGCGACACATCCTACGTCACTCCGCGCTCCGTCGATGTCTACGTCCGCCGCATTCGCGAGAAGATCGAGCCCGATCCGGAGAATCCCCGTTACCTCAAGACAGTACGTGGCGCCGGCTACCGCTTCGAGGTCCCGAAGTGAGAAACCGGATCTTTTTCAAGATGCTAGCCGCCTTTGCGCTGGTGGTTCTCGTCACCGCAGTGACGCTGGACATCTCGATCCGCCGCGCCTGGGAAACCTCACTGCGCAACGAAATCCAGCGCAACCTCACTGAAAAGACCCAGCTGTTCGCCCATCGCGTAGAGATCGATCGCCAGCACGCGCTGCAGGACATCACGTCCCAGGAAGGCCAGGCCGCCGGGGCCCGCGCCACCATCATCGACCCGACGGGAAAAGTTCTGGCCGATTCGGAAGCCGATGCCTCCTCGATGGAGAACCACGCCGGTCGCAAGGAATTCGTAGCCGCGCTAGCCGGGAACATCGGCGTCGACGAGCGACGCAGTCATACTCTGGGCATCCCCTTTCTCTATGTCGCGGCACCGGTCTCGGGCGGAGCGGTACGCCTCGCCTATCCTCTCTCCGACGTGGAAGCCTCTTCGCAGCGGGTCCACCGCGCGCTGCTCGTGGGCTCAGGGATTGCGTTTGTTGCAGTGATGCTCCTGTCCGCGGTCGCAGCGCACTACACCGCCCGACGCCTGCAACGCATCGTGGCATTTGCCGATCGAATTACAGCCGGAGATTTGACCGCCCGCATTTCCGCCACGTCTCTCGACGAAATTGGGCAGGTGGCCAGCGCACTCGACAAAACCGCTCGCAGGTTGGAAGAAAGCTTCGTGGCGGTGCAGACCAGCCAGCACCAACTCGAAACGCTGCTGAACTCCATGCAGGACGCGGTCATCGCGGTCGGCGCGGACGGACGCGTGCAATGGGCGAACCGCGGCATGGACCGCCTAGTCCCGCAACGTACCCGGCTGCACGCTCCCGTGGTCGAGACGGTGCGCGACCCTCAGTTCCTGGCCGCGGTGCGTAACGCGACGGAAGGCCAGAAGTTCGCTTCGGCGCGCGCAGCGTCCATCGTGCCCGGCCGCAGTTTCGATGTAACCGCCGCGCCGCTTCCCGGCGGTGGGGCCGTCGCCGTCTTGCGCGACCTCACCGAGACCGAGCGCGTTGAAAAAACGCGCCGCGACTTCATCGCCAACGTTTCCCACGAATTGCGCACGCCGCTGACCTCGATCCAGGGCTACACCGAGACCCTGCTAGATGGCACTACGGAAAATGGCCACGTGCGCGAGTTTTTGGAAATCATCCGCAAAAACGCGGCCCGCATGTCGCGTTTGACCGAAGACTTGCTGACCCTGGCGCGGGTGGAGTCCGGCGAAACCCGATTTGATGTACAACCCACCACCCCGGGCGAACTGCTCGACGACGCGGTCGAGAGTTTTCGGGAGGTCGCACGAGCCCAGGGCCTCGAGCTGACGGTGGAAGAAGTTATCGCTACGCACGTCAACGCTGATCGCGAGGCCATTCACCAGGTGTTCTCCAACCTGATCGAGAACGCGATGAAGTACGCAGCCACGGGAGGACGCATCGTGCTCGGGGCGCGGGCACGCGAGCGCGGAGTTGAGTTTTACGTGCGCGACTTCGGCCCGGGGATTCCTTCCGAACATCTGCTCCGACTATTTGAGCGTTTCTACCGTGTGGACAAGGCACGTTCCCGCGAATCCGGCGGCACCGGACTCGGTCTGGCGATCGCCAAGCACATCGTGCTGGCTCACTCGGGCACGATTCGCGCCGAAAGCGAGTTGAACCACGGGTCGGTGTTTCTGTTCACGTTGCCGGCAACCCCAAGGAGTTAACAGTAGCGAGTGGGCGATATGGCTATTCACGAGAATGGAGAAGCCGAGGTACAAAGTCAGGACGAGCGATTAGCCGCCCTGCGTGACTCCATTCGACGCTCGTTCCCTGCGGAGCCGTACAAGGGGAAGGTCACGCTCCACGACGGTGAGTTGGATGATCCTGAACTGGACGAGGATAAGGACCTTTATCACGCATTAAACGGGCGAAAGTGGACTGAGGTACAGCCACAGCTTCTTCGTGACCACCCGACGGATGACCTGCGAAAATCCATTCGCCAGCGCCCCGCAAGAACCCAGCTCCTTGACGCACCGGGTCAATTCTTCGGCGGCGGCCTGAGGATCCTGCAACGGCAAGGCCGCGAATCCCTTCAAGCGTTTGGGATTCTTTGCGATGTTCTCGGCCAGATAGTCGTTCGCACGCCGCGCCAGGGCGATCGCTGGCGTGGGGTTCGGGACAGATTGAATTCCAGGACTGACGAGGGAGAGGATACAGAGCTCTACGCCACCGCGATCCATCTCGGCGATGCGTCCACTGCCCATTTCGAGGATCTGCTTCCGAAATTCGGCAGAGTAGGTTGCCGCGGTGCTGGACTCAATCGTCTCCGCGAGGGCAAAGTGCTCTTCCAGCGCGACTTTGCCGGGCATTGATGCGAAGGCGGCTTTGTTTTGGTCCCGCGCCTGTGCAGTGCCGAATGCCGACTTTGCAGAATCGCTGCTCGCGATAACTCCCGCCTTGGCAAGCGCCGCCGAGCCGAGCTGAAAGAATCCCCGTCGCGTGATGCCATCGTTCCTCGTTTTGGTTTCCATTCAGCACTTCCTTCGTGTGCGACCGAAATGACGGGAAGTCTACACCACTCCCGCGCAAACGTGAGGAACCGCGGGTGACGAGCTGGTGTTCGGCGTCTGGGCGACATGGTGCCGAGCCCAGGTTAGCGTCAAAAAAACGGACGCGAACCTGGGGCACCCGGCGAGTTGCACCACGGGCCGGTGCTTGTGTTTGTGTAGGTGGCAGCCAGAGACCAGTCAGGCGCACAGACGCCCCGCACGTCCCTCAACTCTTCTCGAAGGCGATTGATCTCACTACTTGGCGGCAAGAACCTCGGGCTTGGAAATCTCCGGCGGCTTGGCGAACAGATCGTCCGCTTTCGCAAAGAGGGCCTTGGCGATTTCTCCATTCAAATGGGCGTTGCGACCGTGATCGTCGGCAAACGTATCAAAAATGCCATACTTGCCCGGACCCATCTTGATGGCGTACCAGCTAATCGTCTCGCGCTCACGCTCGGCGAGCGGTTGGGCCGACTTCAGGAACTCTTCGACTTCTTTTTCTTTGCCCGGTTTGGCTTCCAGCTGGGCCCAAATGGAAACTCTATTCATGGCGGTTCCCTCCCCCGGATCAGATGCGCGAGGTGGGTATTTGGTTCTAATGGCTCGGGTCATGTGTAACGATCATGCCGGGCGCCAATGTCCCGAGTTCGCGCTGACATCTGAAACTAACTTGGGATCCCTGCTTACTCCGTGGCGGATATCCGCCCGGCCCTGCGACGGCTCCTACTGCCTCATTCCCGTTGCAGAATTCACGTCGTTTTAACCAAAGCCCCGCAAAAACAACCTATCCTTCGAGCTTGGACATCAATCTATATAATCGGCGCAAGGAACATGATGGAGCCCGGCCCAAGGCCGCACCGCCCCGGAGGAAACCGCGCATGAGTACCGCCACCGTCAAGAGCCCGCCGCCCGAACCGGCATATGGCCACCTGGTGCGGCTTACGGTGGAAGCGTGCCAGGTGGCAAAAGAGGCTGCTGGAGCTGCGGCCGAAGGCATTGCCACTGGCTCCCCCGCCATGCTGAACTCGTTGCGCCAGCGCGAAAAAGAACTGGACCGGCTTGACATGGAAATCGACGATGGCGTCACCAACGCCATCACCCAAGTCAGCGCGCCCGAGGCTCGCGAACTCCTGGCTTGTATGAAGTTCATGATCGGCCTCGAGCGTATCGGCGACCTGTTGCTCAGCTTCGCGAACAGCGCCCAGGCGGCCGGCGGGCGGCTCGATCCGCAGGATGTCCGCGACCTCATCCAGATGGCCACTGTTCTCGAAAAAATGCTCACCGACGTGGGGGATTCGTTTTCCACCCGAAACGTGAAAAAAGCCATTGACGTGCTCCGCGCCGACGCCGAAATGGACCGCTTGCGCAACCTGGTTTTTCTCCGACACATCGAGAACCCGGAGAACATCGCGCGCCAGGGCAGCCTGCAGGTCATCTTCATGACACAATCGCTCGAGCGTGCCGGCGACCACGCCAAGAACCTTGCCGAGGAAGTCTGCCACTTCGTCAGCGGCCACACCGTGCGACACGTTCTGATGGCCTACGACAAACCCATCGAGCAGATGTTCATCGACTGGCTGCGGACCCGCGACGATGAGAAACCCAGGCCTTGACAACCGGGTCTCAGGTCTTGGGTTTTAGGTCTTAGGTGTCAGGTCTCAGAAATTTCGGGTTAGATTGGTGATCCGAGGTCTCCAAATCCGAGGGTCCAGCGGCTCGCATCGGGCCAGCACCAATTCCCACGGCGCACCCAAGGCCTAACACCTGAAACCCGACATCCGACACCCGCTCCCGTGACGCCCATCACAGCTTTCTGAGACACCCCCCTGCATCGTTAGGGATGGATGAATAGGCCTCGTTGGAGCGCCCGGTCGCATTCGCACGTTGTGTTGCCGGCCGCCTGCATCCTGTTGTTCCCTATGGACTTCGTAGCGCCTCACTGGGAGGCTACGTTGGCCGTGTATGCACTCCCGCTGGCCGTCGCGGCCGCTGGCGTTGTGTTCGTGATCGGGCAGCTGCATAGCCGAGACGTCGCAAGACTTAAGGCCGAACTCGAGCAGGCACGCCGGCTCGTCCAGCAACGCGAGAGCGAACGTGACCTCGCCCAAAAAGAAATCTTCCGCCGCCTCTACGAAGAACGTGAGTTAAACAAAGACAAAGTCCAGTTTCAATCGCAGCTGGCCGAATACGAGAAATATGCGGCTCTCGCCCAGCTTGCCCTCGGCGCGGCGCACGAGATTAACAACCCGCTGCTCGGAATGCTGTCGCACCTCGAACTCGAGCTCAAAGCCACCGCCGATCCCGAGCAAGGCATGGAGGTGGAGCAGTGCATCGCAGGCGCCAAGCGCATCTCGTCCACGCTGCGGGGCCTGGTGAATTACGCACGTCCTGGCCCGCTGGTGTTAAGCAAGATCAGCTTGTACCGCTTGGCCGCCGACACGGTGGCCTTCATCGAGCATCAGCCCATGCTCCGCAGCAAGCAACTCCGAAACGAAGTTCCGACCGACCTCCCGCACATTCGCGCTGACGCCAACCAGCTTTCCCAGGTCCTGATGAACCTGTTGCTGAATGCAGCCGAGGCCACGCAAGAAGGCGGCTCCATCACCCTCTCGGCCAGCAAGCTAACTTACGTTGACATGATTGAAGTGCGCGTTACGGACACCGGTTGCGGCATTCCTCCCGACATCTTGGCGCACGTGTTTGAACCGTTTTTCACCACCAAGCGTGGCCGCGGCACCGGCCTCGGCTTGAGCATCTGCCAGGCCTACGTGCGCAGCCACAACGGCGAGATTCGCGTCGATAGCGTCGTAGACCACGGCACCACGGTCACTCTGACGTTGCCCGTTCGGCAGGAAGAAGCGAATGAAAATCAGAAGGAGGAGTCGGAAATTGTTGTGTGAGAAAAGCGAGGTCTCAGGTGTCAGGTCCCAGGACACCCGAAACCTGACACCTAATAGCTAACATCCGGTTCCCTATGTCCTATTCCGTCCTAGTAGTCGACGACGAAGATCTGACGCTCCGCACCGTGTCTCGTGGCTTGCGGGAGGAAGGCTTCGAAGTCTTCACCGCCGCTTCCGGCGAGGACGCCCTCAAGGTCTTCACCGAGGAAATACCCGATCTCACTCTGCTCGACATCGTGCTTCCGGGCATTGACGGCGTAGAAGTCCTGCGCCGCATGAAACAGGCGAACCCCGCCGCCATCATCCTGATGATGAGCGCCTACCACATGGTGGACCGCGCCGTCGAAGCCATGAAACTCGGGGCCTACGACTACCTGATCAAACCGTTTCACCTCGCCGACATGATCTCCACTCTGCACCGCGCCAGCGAGATGCTCGCGTTGCGCATCCGCGTGCGCGACGACGTCGAGCAGGCTCGCGGCCGCTACGATTTCGGCAAGGTCGTCACCCTCAATGACGCCACCCGCCGCATGCTCGAGGTGGCGCACAAGGCTGCCGAATCGGATCACACAACGGTCATGATTCAGGGAGAAAGCGGCACCGGCAAGAGTGTTCTGGCCAAGGCCATGCACTACGCCAGCCCGCGCGCGGACATGCAGCTGCTCGAACTCAATTGCGCCGCGCTCCCCGATACGCTGCTCGAAAGCGAACTGTTCGGCTTCGAGCCCGGCGCCTTTACCGACGCCCGCCGCCGCAAGGAAGGTCTGCTCGAACGCGCCCATGGCGGTACGCTGTTCCTCGACGAGGTCGCCACCATGTCGCCCAGCGTGCAGGCCAAGCTGTTGCGGGTGCTTGAGGACGGTACTTTCAGCCGGCTCGGCGGAACTCGTCCCATCAAGATCAATGTCCGCCTCATCGCTGCGACCAATTCCGATCTGAAAGAAGCAGTCGCCCGAGGCCAGTTCCGCGAAGACCTCTACTATCGCCTGAACGTCGTCCCACTCTTTATCCCGCCGTTGCGCGAGCGAAAGGAAGACATCGTGCCCCTCGCGCTCGAACTGGTGCAGCATTTCAACCGGGAGCTGCGGAAAGAGTTCACGGGCTTCACCCCTGGGGCGGCCGAACTCTTGCAGAACTACCCCTGGCCCGGCAACATCCGCGAACTGAAGAACGTCATCGAGCGCACCATGATCCTCGCCCCCGAAGGCGATATCGATGCCAACGCTCTCCCCGAGGAAATCCGCGACCACATCCGCTCCATTCGCCGGGACGAGCAGAAAGCCGCCGACTTCTCCTCCGACCTCGACGTCTCCCCAACCGGCCGCCAGTTGCTGAGCCTGCGCGAACTCGAAGACGAATATATTCAGGAGGTTCTCGCCGCCACCGGCAACAACAAAACCCAAGCCTCGCGGATCCTCGGCATCCACCCCACTTCGCTCATGCGACGCCTGAAGAAGGAGCAGGTTCCCGAATAATCGGCACCCCCTGTTCAACCCTCTGTCCTTTGGATCGAAATCAAGACAATAAGAAGCGAACCACCGAACAGACCGCCGGTTATCTTTCAGGCTCCCTTCATGCGCTCGTAATGACGGCGCGCCTTCACGCGGTTGCCGCAAGTTCTCATGTCGCACCAGCGGCGGCGGTGGTTCTTGGTCTGGTCAAGGAAGAGCCACGCGCAATCATCGGAGGCGCAGATGCGCAGATTGGCAAGTTCGTGGGAGGTCAGCAGGTCGGCAGCGGCGCGTGCGATGGGCCAGAGCAGAGAGTCGAGATAGCTGTCCATCCCGACCCACTCGACAACGAAGCGCTGATTCGTGTGCACGATGCGCGAATGCGCAGCGCTTTCCTGCACGGCGAAGTTCAGCAGAGCGAGCGCGTTGCTAGGAATGGCGCGGTGTTCAGCGACCGCCGAAAAGATATCGAACAACGCCTCGCGCAGTCGCACCGCCTGTTGTAGCGCGGTCTCACCATGACCCGGAACTTCTCCTGCAATCCGGTACAGGCTGTCGGAGAGAGGCCGGCGAAGAACCCCGGTCTCCTCGCCGAAAACCACCAGGTGTGGATAGTCGGAGAGGCGGTCGAGGCGCTCGGCTGTGGGACGAGAGCTGACGGTGTTGACGAAATCGAGCGCCAGATTTCCGCCGCTCAGATCGAATTCGCGTCCTGGTGAGGGCTGTGTCATCGAAACAATTGTTAGTGTTTTGTCTAACCAGCAAAATAATATTGACCGGTTAGAGCAATACGAGTTATGATGCTATCTAACCGTTAAGGCTAGCTTCACTGGTTAGAATAACATGATTGACGATCAGGCTGTCAAAATTCGCATTCTGCTTTGCAGCGGGGAACTCAAGAACATCGGCGGCCGGCCGGTCGTGGTACCAGCTCCAGCTCCGGCGTCGTCGACTGCAGGCCTGGTCGCAGCATTTGCGGCCGTCTATCTGATCTGGGGATCGACGTACCTCGGGATTCGCTACGCGATCGAAACCATACCGCCGCTGCTGATGATGGGCCTGCGCCACGTGACGGCGGGGACGTTGCTGTACGCGTGGGCGCGGTGGCGTGGCACGCCGGCACCGGGGTGGCGGGAGTGGGTGCGTCCGGCGGCGATCGGCGCGGTGCTTTTCCTGGGCGGGCACGGCAGCCTGGCGTGGGCGGAGCAGCGCGTGCCGTCGGGGATCGCGGCGCTGCTAGTGGCGACGCTGCCGATGTGGATCGTGGTGCTAGCGCGTATGTGGGGAACGGAGCGCCGGTTGAGCAGGCGCGCGCTCGCGGGGCTGGTGTTGGGATTCATCGGCGTCGCGGTGCTGTTCGGTCCGGACGCGTGGCGGCACAACGGAGAGCTCAACCTGCTGGGCGCGTTCGCGGTGCTCGCGGGAACCTTTGCCTGGGCGGCGGGGACGATCTACATGCGCAATGTGAAGATGCCGACGTCGCCGGTGCTGTCGTCGGCGATGCAGATGCTGGCGGGCGGCACGTCTCTGCTGCTCGCGGCCAGTGTGACTGGCGAAGCGGGACAGTTTCACTTTGCGGCAGTGACGGCGCGGTCGTGGCTGGCGCTCGCGTACTTGACCGTGTTCGGATCGATCATCGCATTTACGGCTTACTCCTGGCTACACATGGTGGCATCGCCGTCTCGAGTGGCGACCTACGCGTACGTCAACCCAGTGGTGGCGGTGCTGCTGGGATGGGCGCTGGCTTCGGAACCATTGGGGTGGTTCACGGTGCTTGCAATGGTCATTATTCTGGTGGGAGTGGCGCTAGTGAACGCGGGACACAGGGAAGAGCACAGGCCGCGGCGGGAAGTGGAGCGCGAAGAAGTGGCGGCGTAGGATTTGAGCTTCGAGCTTTGAGCTACGGGCTGCGAGCTTCGGGCTGCGAGCTGATAGCAACCTAGCCTCGAGGAATATATGAATTGGACTCGATCGTCACCGGTTGGCGAGAGTCCGAATATTTCCAAGTCCCAGCAGTCGTTCGTCGGCGGTGACCAAAGTCAAGTCCAGGACCTGGGCGGTGGCTGCCAGGATGCGATCGGCGGGATCCTGATGCAGCGCGAGTTGGCGGGCGAGCAGAGCAATTTCGTGCGTGAGCGGGGCCTCACGGGTCCCGGCGGTTGCTCGTGCCAGCCATTCCGACAGGTCTCCGCTCAGACGAATCCTTCCTTTGACGTTTAGCGTGAGCGCCTCCCAGGTGTTGATCGGGGACAGCCAAAGCTCGTTCGCCTCATTCTTCAGTTCCTGGAGGGCCCGCCGTCCGAGGCGCTTGGGATCATGCAGAATCCACAGCCAGATGTGCGTATCGAGCAGGAGCTTCAATCGCGCAAAACCTCCCACTCGCTTTCCTCGTTCGCGGGGGACACGATATCGCCGACGATGCGGATGGAGTCCTTCATCGAGCCGATCCAGGAAGCGCGCCCTTGCACGGAGGAAGGTGGAACGACCTCCGCGATCGGTCTGCCAAACCGGGTAACGCGGATCGGTTGCTTGGTCGAGCGAACCTGTTCGAGCAGGGCCAGACACTTGGCTTTGAACTTCGAGATCGCAATTTCTTCCACCGGTGCCTCCAGATAGTCAGCGTTTTTACGCTATAGTCATAATAATGGTCGATCCAGCAATGAATCCTGTTTTCGGGGCAATTTTCCGAAAGCAACGCGCTTTGGCACTAAGGGCTTCGAGCCCCCACCTTACCTGGGCGCCCGCCCCCTGCTAGTAAAGCCGGAAATCCATTTCTATCTGGAGTAACACCGGCACCCGTTGGCCGTCTTTGGTGCCGGGCTCGAACTTCCATTGACTCAGCGCCTTGATGGCCTGCTGATCGAGCCCGTATCCAATCGAGTGCAGCACATGAATGTCGTGCGGGAGGCCGTCGAGGCCCACGACGGTCTCCATGAGGACGGTGCCCTGCTTTTTCCTCTTACGCGCCTCCTTGGAGTACTCCGGGTCAGGCATGTAGGTGGGATGCGGCACGGTGGCGCACGGTTGGGGATTCTTGTTCGAGCACACTTTGAACGGTGGCGAGTCGGGAGGCGCTGAAGAAGGACGGTCCTGCGCACATACGAACGGGGCTACCAGCAGCGGGGCCCAGAGGCCCATCGCTCGATATGCGATTCTAAAAAGGCGCCATGCAAGTTTCACCGATCCGCTCCTTATCCCCGAGATCGCGAGTTAGCGGCCGCCCGTCAATCGCCGGTTCAGAATCTGGGAGCCCAACGCGAAGCCAAGCCCGAAGACGGCTAGAGTAATTCCGACTAAGACCACCTGCCAGTGGTGCCCGAACATAGCTACAAGAAGGGAAACAACATCCCAGCCGACCCGCCCATAGTTGCCCCCACCGAGGGCAATCTTTGTATAAAAAGCGAACGCCACGGCGAGCGAAACCAGCAGAACGAAGATCGTCAACAAACCGCTAGCGAAACTTCCCAGGAACAGAAGCAAAGGCCGCACCGTGGGATTCTACTGCGAGTCGGAGCGCGGAGGGAGAGTCCGGTTCAACAATACGAGGCAGCGGCCTAGCCGACTTTTGCCAGGACGAGCCAGCAACGTTTATCTTGGAGCGTCATACGCCATGCAGAGTGTTGACCATGAATGTCCTCGTCATAAACTCCGGAAGCTCCAGCTTGAAGTTTCAGGTGATTTCCACTGATCTTGAGCGCATCAAGCAATTCAAAGACGATCGTCTCTGCCGGGGAGAAGTTGAAGGAATCGGCGGGGAAGCTATCATCACGTTTAAGAACCGACAGGCAGAAAGCCAAAGCCAGAAATTCACTGCCTCGTTGCGCGATATTTCGGCGGCGCTGGACTACTTGGTGCGCTTCATCGCGTCCGACCGCTCGGGCGTAACTGAGATCAAGAGTACAGCGGATGTGAACGCCGTCGGGCACCGGGTTGTGCATGGCGGCGAACTGTTCGCGGAATCGGCCCTGATTGACGACAGGGTATTGCAGGGGATCGAAGACTGCATCGACCTTGCCCCGCTTCACAATCCGAATAATATTAAAGGCATTCTGGCCGCGCGCGAACTCTTCGGGAAGACCATTCCACAGGTCGCGGTCTTCGATACTTCATTCCATCATTCGATTCCGGAGCAGGCTTACCTCTACGCCGTTCCGTATCATCTTTATCGCCGCCACCGCATCCGCCGCTATGGGTTCCACGGAACCTCCCACCGCTACGTTGCGTTCCGCTACCGCGCTCTGCGGGGACTGACGCGGGAGCAGACCAACATCATCACGCTACATCTGGGCAACGGCTGCTCTGCGGCTGCGATTCGCGGAGGTTCCCCGGTGGACACCTCCATGGGGATGACGCCGTTGGAAGGTCTCGTCATGGGGACTCGCTGCGGCGACTTGGATCCAGCCATCGTCAATGTCATCGCGCGCAAGGAGGGCATGTCTGCTTCGGAAGTGGACACGCTGCTCAACACGCAGTCGGGGTTGCTCGGCATCTCCGGACTCACGAACGACATGCGCGAATTGCAGGCAGAATTGAAAGAGCACGAAGACCGACGGGTGCGGCTGGCGATCGAGATCTTCTGTTACCGGGCCCGGAAGTATATTGGCGCATTCCTGGCGTGCATGGGCGGGGCCGAGGCTGTCGTTTTCACGGGCGGCATCGGAGAGAATTCACCGGAGATCCGCGCGCAGATCTGCGGAGGCATGGAATGGGCGGGGCTCATGCTCGACCCGTCGCGCAATCAGGAAACCGTCGCCCGCGAAGGCAAGTTTTCCGCTGAGGGATCCTCGCTGCTCGCCTATGCGATCCCGACCGATGAGGAACTGTTGATTGCGCGCGATACCGTGCGTGTCATCCTGGGTGAACCCCATCCGTCCTGAGCCCCGTTATCTGCAGCATTAGTATGGCCATTTCCAGCCAGCTGCTTCGGGCTGGTCGACGCCATACTGATGGGCATAATTTCGGCACTCGATCTGCTGGTTCAGGAACCGTTCCTTGGCATGCCCCCCGATTCTTTGCAGTCTTGGCACCCGGTCAATCACATCCATGGCCAGGCTGAAGCGATCGATGTTGTTGTTGATGGCCAGCTCCAACGGGGTGTTGATGTTGCCCTTCTCCTTGTAGCCGCGCACATGAATGTTGTCGTGATTCTTTCGACGATAAGCCAGGCGATGGATCAAGTAAGGGTACCCGTGAAAATTGAAGATCACCGGCTTGTCAACCGTGAACAGCGAGTCGAAGTCCCGATCGGACAATCCATGGGGATGCTCGGTGCTCGGCTGGAGCTTAAACAGATCGACTACATTGATGAACCTGATCTTGATGTCGGAAAATTCTTTCCGAAGGAGCGCAGTTGCTGCCAGCGCTTCCTGGGTAGGAACGTCGCCCGCCGAAGCCATGACCACATCGGGTTCACCGGCTTCGTCGTTACTGGCCCAGTCCCAGATGCCGATGCCCTTGGTGCAATGCGTGATGGCATCGTCCATGTTCATGTACTGCAGATGCATTTGTTTGTCGCAAACGATCACGTTCACGTAGTTCTGGCTGCGAAGACAATGATCCGTGACCGACAATAGGCAGTTCACATCCGGCGGGAGGTAAATGCGAGTAACGCTCGCACTCTTGTTGGCCACTACATCGAGAAAACCCGGATCCTGATGCGTGAAACCATTATGATCCTGTCGCCACACCGTTGAGGTGATCAGGAGATTCAAGGAAGCGATGGCAGCGCGCCAGGATAGGTGGTTGCAGATCTCGAGCCACTTCGCGTGCTGGTTGAACATTGAGTCGATCACGTGCACAAACGATTCATAGGATGACAAAAAACCGTGTCTCCCGGTGAGCAGGTAGCCCTCCAGCATTCCCTCCATGGTGTGTTCGCTCAGCATCTCCATGACCCGGCCGTCGGTGGCTAACTCGCCCCCGTCCAGGTCTTCGGGAAAGAACTGCTCAATCCAGAACTTCTTGCTAACGGCGTAGATGGCGTCGAGCTTGTTCGAAGTGTTCTCATCCGGCCCGAAGACGCGAAAGTTGCTCATGTTCAGCTTCATCACCTCTCGCAGCAGCGCGCCCAACGGACGCGTGTTCTCCGCCTGGGCCAGGCTTGGCTTCTCGAGCTTGAACCGATACTCGCGGAAATCCGGCAGCCGCAGGGCTTTCTTGACTCGTCCCCCATTCGCATGAGGGTTCGCGCTCATCCGCCGGTTTCCCTCGGGGGCCAAGTCTCTGAAAGGAGCAGCAAACTGGCCGCTGCCATCGAAAAGTTCCTCTGGCTTTAGCGAGCGCATCCACGCTTCCAGAACTCGAAGTTGCTCAGGATCTTTCTTCACATCGGGCAGCGGCACCTGGTGAGCTCGCCAGAAGCCCTCCAGCCAGTGGCCCTCGACTTCGCGAGGCGCGGTCCAGCCCTTCGGTGAACGCAACACAATCATGGGCCAGCGCGGCCGGTCGTTCGTACCCTGCGCGCGGGCGGCCTCTTGGTGCTCCCTGATGTTCAGAACGCAATGGTCCACGGTCGCTGCCATGGCTTGGTGCATGCTGTTGGGTTCGGAGCCTTCTACAAAATAGGGCGTCCATCCGTACCCGCGAAGGAGGTTCTCGAGTTCCTCATGCGAGATTCGCGCCAGCAAGGTCGGATTATTGATCTTGTAGCCGTTCAGATGGAGGATGGGAAGAACCGCTCCGTCGCGCGCAGGGTTGAGAAACTTGTTGATATGCCACGAAGTGGCCAGCGGACCGGTCTCGGATTCTCCATCGCCCACCACCGCCGCCACGATCAGTTCCGGATTGTCGAACGCCGCGCCACAAGCATGAGATAGCACGTAGCCGAGCTCTCCGCCTTCGTGGATCGACCCCGGAGTCTCAGGCGTGCAGTGACTCCCGATGCCTCCTGGAAAAGAGAACTCGCGGAAGAACTGTCGCAGCCCCTCCACATCACGGCTCTTTTCCGGATACACCTCAGAGTAGGTTCCTTCTAGGTAAGCAGGACCGAGAACACCCGGCGCACCATGCCCGGGACCGGCCAGGAAGATCATGTCAAGATCGTATTTCTTGATGAGCCGATTCAGATGAACATAGATGAACGACAGCCCCGGGCTTGATCCCCAGTGTCCCAGCAACCGACTCTTGATGTGCTCCGGAAGCAGCGGTTCCGCCAACAACGGGTTCTCGAGCAGATAGATCATGCCCAGGCTGAGGTAATTGCACGCTCGCCAATAGGTGTCCGTTCTACGCAACTCTTCAGGGCTGAGCGGTTTTTCACCAATGGTCGATCGGGTTTCACCGTACGGACTGAGAGAAAGGATTTCGTCTGGGGCGTTTGAAATGAGGGTGCTCATCGGATGACTCCTGGGAATAGGCTATGCCCTAAGGCGGCTTGGTGAAGAATCGAGTCGCCGCTTGTTGTTGACTTCGTGGTCGATCAACTGGGCGGCGAGTCGGAGGTGAATGCGTTCCGTAGATTTTACTCTCAGTCGGTAAAAGTCTGGAGAGCAGCGATTTTGGCCCGGAACGCCCCATCTAGACGCGGCTCCGCTGGAACCGACCCGCATGTGGTGGGGCGGTCGATTTGCTAATCTCCGCCTACTTGTGCCGAATCTCTACGGGTGCACGCGTTCGGTCCAGGGGAAACACTTGCAGTTGCCATTTCACCGGGACTGACGTGGGCATATAGCACTTTGTCTGGTCGCACGCCTGGTACTCGAGCTTGCCCGCGATGGTGAAGGTTTTTCCGTCTTTCCCAAGCGAACCGGCGAAATCCATTCCCGAGCTGACTTTTACATCCTGGCGGATGCGGAAGGTACCTTCGAAAACCGGTACCCGCTCGTTGATCGCGGGCAAGAAGAGCGTCTTCGACTGCGGATAGATCACGGGCTTCAGGTCCATTTCCGGCATTGCATCGAGCACGAGCTTGATGGCCTTGTACCCTTGCGCCCCAGGAGCATACACATGCACGTCGGGCGGTAGGCGCACTTCGGCGGCCAGGGTGACGCGCGTCCCAGGGACACCCGTGTGATCGGACTGCTCGAGCGCCAGCTGGAGATGCGGGGCCTCGACAGTTTCGGTGACCTCCTCGCCTAATTCCGGAAAGAGCTTAGCGACAATGTTATTGCCGGTGAGCCGCTCCCGGTATTTCGCTTCGAAGAATTTTTCGCGAATGATGCCCTTGGCGTCGATGAAAAAGTATCCAGGGCGGGCAAAGCCCTTCTGCATGCCGGTCCCTTCCGCGTTGAAGACGCCGTACTCCTTAAGGATCTTCGACTCGGGATCTCCGAGCAACGGGTATTCGATCTTGCGCCGGTCGGCGAAAGATTTCAGGATTTCTTCCGAGTCATAGCTGATGGCCGCCAGCTTGACGCCTTGCCTTTCGAATCGCGGGAGCGCGCTCTGCAGCTGGACCAGCTGCCCTTTGCAGAACGGTCACCAGTCCGCGGACCGGAAAAAGAGAAGCACGGTGCCGTTGGCGCCTCTCAAGGTATCGAGCGTTTGGAGCTGCCCAAACTGATCGCGCGCCGAAAGCGCGGGTGCCTTCTCGCCGACTGCGAGACCGATCGACATCAACTCGATCGAAGCCAACTGAATCGTATCGTTATCGAGAGTCCCCCTGACGGTTACACCCTCGCCCAGGTGCGCGGTCACCCGGTCCTGCGGCTCCAGGCCATACATGATGCGATTTGTGTCGTCGTACAGCGCCAACTTCGCCCCCGGCACGCTCCTGGTGCACTCAGGAGACTCGTTAAAGGCCTCGTCCGCGTTGCAGGCACTGGAAACAAGAATGCCCGACCACGCTGCGGGGTTTGCGGCATTGCTCTGGATTGATGGGTTCTGCCGAGCTTGACCTGAGAGGACAGTCGCGAAAACGGTTGAACAAAGGAGCAGGAAGGAGAAAAGGAGTTGAGCCCTGGAGTCAGTTCTGGCCGCTGGCATCGATCCTTGCTCACCGATCACAAGATGCGCCCTACTGTACGCTGGAGGGGTTCCGCGGTGCAAGGCACGACCGGGGTTGCGATTGATTATGAAAATGTCACCCCAAATGGTCGGGCATCAGGATCGTGCGTCACCTGTCCTGGGCCGAAGATGTCTCGGGCCAAAATCTTCTACGAGCAACGTGGCCCGAGACTCTTCGATGTTAGAAAAGAAGACGACCGTGAACTACTCTTCATCGTGCGCAGGTACGAACGCCATCCCGTGCGGACTTACCATTCCAGTTACAACGTCGGTGAGAACACCGGTATCGGCCTCGAGGGCCGCTACCGAACTGGGCGTTGCGCTGTAGGCAGCGCCGGGCGAGAAAATGTTGCGCGTGATCGCGTACACCGTTTCCCCGTCGCGGTCGGATACCAGGATGGTTCCGTGGCTCGCCGTGGCGAAAATCGTGTCGTCGATCTGGACCGGTGCTCCGTTCTCGGTGAGCGCGAGATGGTAGGCGGTCTGGTCGCGATGACCGGGGCGATGCACGATGATCAATTCGGCATCCGCCTGGCTGTCCAGAACCAAATCCCCGAGCGGGTTGAAGATCATCGAATCCGGGTCCTGCAGGTTCAGAGCGAACGGGGTGTGGGTCGGGATATCGGTCACGGCGGCGGTGCCGCTCAGGACCGGAGTGACCGACACAGTATTTCCGTGCAGGTGCGCCTTCACGATGGCGGGGTAGGCGTTCGGGTTGCTGGCTGGATTGGAGGCGCTCAGAAACACGTCGTCACGATCACAGCAGGATTGTGACAGGATCGCGACTCGTGGACGTAATCACGAAACAGAACTTTCGCGGGCATCTTGCGCTTCGCACACGTGTCGGTCGAATGCCTGCTGCAGGTAATCCTGGGCTTCCTTGGTACGGGCGAGCGCGGTGAGCGGAACTTTGAATTCGCGCTGACACTGGGTGCAGACCGCGATCGCTGGGGTCGTCGTCAGCCATTTCGTGACTCGGAGAATGCGCGGTTTCATGGACCCAGTTTCCCACAGTCGTCTGCCGGGCGCGATCGGGGGCTGTGGATATTCCACCCGGGCGTGAGGATTCACGCGGCCAAGAAACAAGTTGACATTCCCCCAGCGCATGCTTCAATGTTCGACATCGTCCATTTCCCAGTCCTGTCGCGGCGTTCCGGGCCGTGCGGGGTTGATCTGCGGTGAAGGCCGGCGCTCGGATCGCCAAGGCCGCAACGCTTGCCGGAACAGCAATTCTGGCGACCGTATTTCCAGCCTATCAGGACGCACCACGGAAGTTAATGCCCCGGGCGCGGTTGGGCGCGGGACAAGTAACCTGTCTTCCGTACGTTGTCCTGCGGGACATGTACCTTCGATTGGAAATGGGTGGGTAATCTGTGGATGATGCCCTTCGGGTTCCGCAGTATGCTCGTGCCGTGCCCAGGCTTCGTCATCCCGTCTTATTTATAGGTCTGTTCACGCTGCTGGCGTCGACGGCGCTGACGCGGGAGCAATACCATGCCTCGGCGACGCCGCGCGCGCAGAGCGAGGCAGAGAAGTGGGCGCAGAGCACCCTGAACTCCCTGTCGCTCGAGGAAAAAGTCGGGCAGGTGTTCATGATCCGGCTGCGGGTGGAGTTTATGCACGGCCGGAGTCCCGACTACCTCGAACTGCGCAACAACATCCGCAAGTACCACATCGGGTCGCTGGCCATGACGGTGCCGGCCGAGGGGCGGGCACGCAATCGCAACCGGCGCTATGAGACGGTGTCGCTGCTCAACGAACTGCAGTCGGAAGGGAAACTGCCGCTGCTGATCGCCGGGGATTTTGAGCGGGGTGTGCTGCCGGCCCGGCTTTTTGGGACAACCGTCTTTCCCCACGCGATGGCATTCGGAGCGGCGGGGAACCTGGAGTATGCCGAGGAGTTCGGGCGCATTACGGCGCAGGAGAGCCGGGCATTGGGCGTGCACTGGAACCTGTTCCCCGTGGCGGATGTGAATTCGAACCCGGCGAACCCGATCATCGGGACGCGAGCATTTGGCCAGAATCCGCAAGAAGTCGGCGATCTGGTGGCTGCTTACATCCGCGGGGCGCGGGGGAACGGAATGCTGACCACCGCTAAGCATTTTCCGGGTCATGGCAATACGGCCGTCGACTCGCACGTCGCCGTGCCCAGCGTGGACGAGAATCTGGAGCAGTTGCGCGCGGTCGACCTGCCTCCGTTCCAGAAAGCGATCGACGCCGGGGTGGACGCGGTGATGACGGCGCACGTGCGGGTACCGACCCTCGACCCTGACCCGAACCGGGTGGCGACGACCTCACCCGCCATCGTGACGAGCCTGCTGAAGAACCAGATGGGGTTCCGGGGCATTGTGGTCACGGATGCACTGGATATGGCCGGGCTGAACGGCCGGTACGGGGCGAACTCAGGACGCGCGGCGGTAGACGCATTTAAGGCGGGCAACGATGTGCTGACCATGCCGGCCGATCTGGATGCGAGCTACCGGGCGATGCTGGAGGCCGTCCGCACGGGAGAGATTTCGAAAGAGCGTCTGGATGCGTCGGTATTGAAGATTCTTGAGGCGAAGGCAGAGCTCGGCCTGGAGAAGGATCGGCTGGTGGATGTGGCCGCAATCCCCAAGCTGGTGGGCAGTCCGGAGAATCTCGCTGAGGGGCAGAGAATCTCGGATGCGTCGGTCACGCTGGTGCGGGATAACGGCAAGCTGCTTCCGTTGAAAAGCGATCGTCCGGACAAGAACCTGCTGGTCCTATATCGGCGAGTTCAGGCCTGGCATGGCCTCGCAGTCGTGATTCTGTGCGACAGTCTGCGTGCGGATGACGGGCGGGTGCTGGAGCGGCAGATCCGGGAGCGGGAACCGGATGCGAGGGTGGTGTACGTGGATCCTCGGGTAGCGGCGGCGCGATCCGACGCGGTGTTGAAGGCCGTGGATCGGGCGCAACAAGTGGTCGTAGCCGTGTACGTCGTTCCTTCCGCAGCGCGGACGAGGACGGTGGCACGCGGACAGAAGAATTCTGCGTCTTTGCCGGACTCCACGGCGGCGTTGTTGGATCACATTCTGACCCGCGCTCCGACGAAGACGGCGGTGCTGGCCATGGGAACTCCGTACCTGACGGAGGACTTCCCCGGGATCGAGAACTACATCTGCACCTTCTCGAATGCGACGGTGTCGGAGATCAGCGTCGTGCGCGCGCTGTTTGGGGAGATCCCCATCCCGGGGCACTTGCCGGTAAACATTCCGGGCGCGGTCGTGTCAGCTGTGCGAAAGCAGCAACCCGCCGGACCGTCGTACGTGGGATCGCCGAATACGTATTCGCCGGGGACGAACTGGTTCGTGCGGGCGACGCAGTTCCCGTGATCATCGCTCCTACATTTGTCTGCATACCTGTTCTGCAGTGTCACAACGGATGAACTGATACGGGTCTGTGGCTGAAGAAGCCGCGAGAGCCCGTGCCATCCCACACGAACACGGGGTCCTTCGGCTGACGCCTCAATTCGCCCAGAATGACAGACTAGTGGCGGGTTACCCGCGTCCGCGGACCTTCGCGGCCCACCAGCGCATGCCGACAAAAAGGAAGCGCCAATCGGAGAAGAACTCGGGCGGCTTGCCTTCGAAGGCGTGGCCGACGAACTGGAACACCCAGCCCACCACAAAGAGTCCAAGGGCAAGGGTCCAGAGACGGTGGAGAAAGATGGAACCGGCCAACACCCCGACGGAGAGCATGATGAGTGGGATCCCCACGGTGTGGCAGGCTCGATTGACGGGGTTCTGGTGGCTGGTGGAGTACTGCGCGATCCAATCCTCCCAGGAGCGGTTACCGAGCATGAGCGCCACCTTAACCGGGGAGCATAGGACGGCGCGAGGGCGGCGTCAAGTTGGGGCTTCATGATGCCGGGATCCGACTGCTTCCTGGCGGGATGACTCGAGGTCCTTCCGCACCCCTCATGTTTCATCGACCTTCTGTCGATGAAACGCTGGAAGGGAATCTTATTGTGTCCGATGGACTTGTAAGCCTCGCGGAACCGGTGTCGGCCCGTCAAGATTTCTCCTGTAAACGAATTTGCGACCACTACCGGCAGGAAGCCCAGCGCATCCAGACTTTATTGCTGCCCACGCGGGCGCCCCAGCACGAGGCGGTGGAGATCGCGTTCCGCTTCACTCCGTTCTCAGAGGTGGGAGGAGACTTCGCGGATTTTTTACCCTGCCCGACGGCCTGATCGGTCTCCACCTGGGAGACGTGGTCGGGAAGGGGCTTCCGGCCGCGATGTACGGCGCCCTGGTAATGGGAACGCTGCGCGGGATTCACAAGACCGGCACAGATACGGCGCGAGTCCTCAGCCTGCTGAACCAACGCCTGGCGCAACGCCCGATCCAGGGGCGTTTCTGCTCGACCCTGTACGCGCTGTTCAACCCGGAGACTCTGGAACTCACGTTCTCGAACGCGGGGATTCCGCTGCCGTTGCTGGTCTCGGGAAGCACGTGCCAGTCGCTCGGCGAAGGTGGCCTTCCGTCGGGGCTGTTTCCGGACGCGGCTACAGCGCGCACGTCGTGCGGCTCACTCCGGGAGACAGCGTTCTGTTTGCAACGGATGGACTGCATGAGTGGCAGAACCGGGACGGGATCGAGTTCGGCGACGAGCAGATCGGCGAGGTCTGGTTACAGTGCCAGGGCAAGTCGGCGGGCGACTCGATCGACCACATGTTTGAGAGCATTCGTGAATTCTCCCAAGGCGACGGCGCGCACGACGACACTACGGCGGTGGTGTTAAGGGTGCGGGAATAGCAGCCTCAGAGCAGCGACTTCGCCATCTGCACGAAATGAAACGGCACCTTCATGCGGGCAGGGTCGGGAAATTCCTGGACCCCGGTGTCGAGGAACCCGAGGCGCTCGTAGAAGCGGCGCAGCTCAACGCGGTGGTTGATGAAGCGGAGGTCCATCTCGCTGTAGCCCGCGGTCCGACAGTCGGCTTCGGCAGTGGCCATGAGTTGTGAACCCAGACCGGCTCTTTGCTGGCCGGGATCCACAGCCACCAAGCCGAGGTGGGCGCTGGGGCCGCGTCTTTCGATGTAAATACACGCAGCCAGCTTTCCTTCTCGATCGAGCAGAAGAAACTTTCCTTTCGACAATAGTTGGAGGACGGAGGCGGAATTGACCCGCTCGCCTTCAATGTACGGACTCTCGGCCACGAAGGCCTGATTTACCAGACGAACGATGGCGTCGACATCTGGAAGCTCCGCGCGACGTATGGGGATGGTAGCCACTGCAATCATTGTAATGAGGCTGCGGGTCCGGAGAACAAGCGCGGTCCGCGCGAACCTGATGGCCTCCCTTGTCGGAGATGCTGAACGACATCACTGCTGCGCCACGAATCCATTTCCATGACACCTGCAAAACGCAGTGGCCTCTGCAAAATGCAGTGGCGCCACGACCTTCGGCAACCTCCGGCGCGTTCGATAAGTCATTCGCCAACCACTATTTGCACGCTTCGCGGTTTTGCCATTCACGTGCACATAGGAAGGGTGGAGCCGGTTGGACGCGGTCGAGCGTGTAGCGGGCTGCCGGCTTGGAGGTAGGTATGTCGATCTTATTCGTGCTCCTGATGTTCTTGCTGGTGATGTCAATCAGCTATTTCCGCACGCGCCACGAAGTCCCGGCGCAACCGGACACGTGGGCCGGTCCGCAGGTGCCGCGCATGCTGCGCGAGTACGGCTTCTCGATCCCCGAAGGCTACGCCTTTCATCCGGGCCATACCTGGGTGCTGAAGGAAGGGGGAGAGAACGGCCGGGTCGGCATCGACAGCTTCGCGGCAAACCTGCTGGGCAAGATCGATCACGTGGATGTTATCGGCCTGAACCGCTGGGTGCGGCAGGGACAGAAGTTGGCGGCGTTTCGTATCGGGGACAAAGCGTTTGAGCTGGTTTCGCCGGTCGAGGGCGTGATCACGTCGATCAACCGCGATGCGATCGAAGACCCCAGCGTGATCGGACGCGACCCGTACCAGGGCGGATGGATTGCGATGGTGAAGTCACCCGACCTGACCACGAACCGGAAGAATCTGGTGCAGGGCGGCATGGTCGCGCCCTGGCTACAGAACAGCGTGACCCGGTTGAACGGAATGGTTACGCAGCTCGCGCCGACCATGGCCGCCGACGGCGGGTTGCCGGTAGCGGGGCTGCTGCAACGGGTACCGACCGACGTGCGCGAGAAACTGGTGAAGGAATTTTTTCTGGTGTAGCGGCGTAGCGGTAGAGCGGGTTCGGCACCAGCCCCTAAAAGGGGCGCCAGAAGCGACGGTTAACGGCATCGCTAAAGCGATGCCCTGATAGGAATCGTTCGCGAGCTTGGGCTGGACGAAGGAGAACGGTATGGAACGCACAAAAGCAATCCTGGTGGACATCACGAAGTGCATCGGGTGCCGGAGTTGCGAACAAGCGTGCAAGGAGATTCACGAGTTTCCGAAAGAGACGGAGCTGAAGCTGTCGCCGACGGCGCTGACGGTTGTCGAAGAGCACGGCGACAAGTATGTGCGGCGGATGTGCATGCATTGCCAGGATCCGGCGTGCGCGTCGGCGTGCCTGGTGGGAGCGCTGAAGAAGACGGCCCTCGGGCCGGTGACCTACGACGCTTCAAAGTGTATCGGGTGCCGCTACTGCCTGGTGGCCTGCCCATTTAGCGTGCCGCGTTACGAGTGGACCAAGCTGGTGCCATTCGTGAAGAAGTGCGACATGTGCGCCGCCCGGCAGGCACAGGGACAGGCACCGGCGTGCGTCGAGGCGTGCCCGCTGGGCGCGTCGATCGTGGGTTGGCGCGACGAGATTCTGGAAGAAGCCGAGCGGCGGATTCTCGGCGATTCCAAGCATGTGAAACACATCTATGGCAGTGAGGAAGCCGGCGGCACATCGGTCTTCTTTATCTCGGATGTGCCGTTTGAAAAGCTCGGCTTCGTGGCTGCACCCAGACAGCCGATGCCGGCTTTAAGCGCAGCGGCCTTGGGAGACGTGCCCACGGTGGTGCTGGTGGGCGGGGCGCTGCTCTCGGGGATTTACTGGATCACGGAGCGACGAAATGACGTGGCCATGGCGGAGGCACGGGAGCGGTCAGGAAAGACGGTTAACCACGAAGGACGCTAGGATCGCCGGGCTTGCGCCCGGCAGGACGGCCGAGGGCGGCCGTCCCCACGCGAGCATAAGGAAGGAGCGGGTCATGACGGGCATACGGGTTCCTAAAATCACATTGTGGCGGGGAATCGTCGCGGTGATCTTTGCGGCGGGGTTGTACGCGACCTACGCGCGGTTCGCGCTGGGGTTCAGCCAGGCCACGCACCTGACGGACCCGCAGCCCTGGGGACTGTGGGTGGGACTGGGAACGCTGTGCGGCGTGGGTCTTTCGGCCGGCGGATTCGGGATTGCGGCGGCCGTGTACCTGCTGGGATTCGAGCGGTACCGGCCGGTGCTGCGCACGGCCGTGCTGGTGTCGTTCCTCGGATACATGAGCGTAATCGTGGGCATGATGTATGAGCTGGGATTGCCCTGGCGGATCTGGCATCCGATCTTCATGTGGAACCGGCATTCGATGCTGTTCGAAGTATCGTGGTGCGTGATGCTCTATTCCACCGTGCTGACGCTCGAGTTCTCCCCCGCGCTGGTGGAAAAAATTCCGTGGAAGGGATTGCGCGCGTGGTACCTGAAGCAGCAGCATCGCATCCTGACCGGGCTGGTACTGGTGGGGTGCGTGCTGTCGTCGCTGCACCAGTCATTCCTGGGCGGGCTCTATCTGCTCACCAAAGGGAAACTCGATCCGCTGTGGTACACGCCGTACCTGACCACGTTGTTTTATCTGTCGGCGATTCCGGCGGGGCTGGCGGTCACGGTGATGGCGCTCTACCTGTGCGTGCGGTCGCTGAACGTGAAACTCGATCCGAAAATTCTGACGGAACTGAGCCAGGTGATTGCGCCGATGCTGGCGCTTTACGGAATCTTTCGCGGCGTCGACCTGGTCACGCATGGAGCGGTGCCCTACTTGTTCCGCTGGCGGGAAGAGACGCTGTCGTTCTGGCTGGAGATTGGATTGTTCGTGGTGGCGCCGCTGGTGCTGCTGAGCCTGGAGAAGGTGCAGAACAATCCTCAGTTCCTGTACTGGACCTGCAGCCTGGTGGTGATGGGGTTCATGGCTAACCGGCTGAACGTATCGATCACCGGGCTGCAGGCCAGTGCGGGGGTGTACTACGTGCCCAAGTGGACCGAGTTCGCGGCGACATTGATGGTACTGACTGCAGTCGTGATGGCGTTCCGGTACGCGGTGATTTATCTGGATATCTTGCCGAAGAATGAGTCCACGCGCGGGTGGATGGCGAAGGCAGCGGAGGCGTAGGGCAAGGTTTCAGGTTTCCAAGAACTTTTGAGTTCTTGTTTTGACACTTAGGGCCTGTTCTTGCCGATGTTCCAGGTGGAACGTTCTGCGGAGAACCACTGAGAAACGTGGGATGGTTTTTCGGCTCCCGATTTGGGACGAGAAGCCGAGTGCGGGCTTCTGGCTTGGCCTCTGGCAGGGGTTCATATCGCCGTTTGCATTTGTGGCATCGCTGTTCCAGAGCGACCTCAACATCTATGAGGTCCATAACAACGGAGCCTGTTACAACTTCGGCTACCGGTTCGGCCTGGCCTGCTTTTTCGGTGGTGGGGGCAACCGGGCGGCACGGCGGCGGTGAATCTGGCACCGCTTGAGAGTTCTTCTGCAAGCTGAGTCGTGCCCGAGGAAGCTTGCGGGACGGATTCCGGCGAAGGCTTTGCTGTCGGAAGTTCCCTGTCCTGTTCGTGTCGTAGCGATTTTGAAACGCAACTTTAACCTACGATTCATCTCGTAGTAACACGGCCTTCCTAGAATCGCGAATCAATCCTTACTTGACCCAGCAGTCAGCTCTTGCAAGGCGACGCACTTAGCGTCGTGATCCGTTTTTTCCTCGGAGGGCTTATGCGACACGAGAAATCTTGGCAGCGAGTAGGCGAGTGGATGTGGATCGTGGGCGCGGTTCTGGTCGCCTGCATCATGACCACACCGGGCTGGGCGCAAGGCGGCAAAGGAACGATCAGCGGGCGCGTGGTGGATGCGTCGGGAGCGGTGCTTCAAGGTGCGCAGGTGGAAATCCTGCAACGGGTGGGTTACGTGGTGTCGAACAGTCAGGGTGAATTCAACATCACGGACCTGGCGCCGGGCAGCTATACGGTAAATGTGTCCTATCTCGGTTTCGCGCCCTTCAGCAAGGACGTAACGGTAGTGGCAGGCCAGGTGGCGCGGGTGGACGCAATCCTGAAGGTCGCGGCGGCGGGGGAGGAGGTGACGGTTTACGGCGGGCGCCAGTCGGGAGAAGTGGAAGCCATCAACCGCGAAATCACCTCGGACAACATCTTGCAGGTGTTGCCGGTGGAAATCATCACCAGCCTGCCAAATACCAACATTGCCGATGCGTTGGGCCGCTTGCCCAGCGTAACGCTGGAGCGGGACGAGGGCGAGGGGAAATATGTGCAGATTCGGGGATTGGAGCCGCGGCTAGCCAACGTCACAATCGACGGAGTCAATGTCCCAGCTCCAGAGTCAGGCGTCCGTCAGATCAAGCTGGATATCATTCCGGCCAACCTGGTGGATTCGGTGGAGATCAACAAGACACTGTCGGCGAATCAGGATGGTGACGCGGTAGCCGGGTCGGTGAACCTGGTCACCAAGGGTGCGCAGGAGAAGCCCACGCTGTATCTGAACGGCATTGGCGGGTACACACCCATCATTGGCGGACGGCCTTTGTATGAAATCGATGGGACCATCGGAAAGCGATTCGGAGAGAGCAAGCGGCTGGGGGTCATCTTCGGGTCAAGCTACGATTGGAACGGGCGAGGCATTGATGACGTGGAGCCGTCGCCGACTGCCATCCAGTGCGATTCGGGACCTGCGGGGTGTGTGAGTCCGAGCTCGAATGCGCCGTACTTCGCGTCCTATTCCACACAAGACTGGCGCGAATACCGGTATTACCGGACGCGCTACGGCTTCACCGGAGCAGTAGATTACAAGCTGGGAGACATTTCGGGGCTTTACGTTCGGTTCTTGTACTCGCATTTCGACAACTTCGGCGATCGCTGGGTGTACACGCCAAGCACCAATTCGACTTCCAGTTCCAGCGGCTGGCTCACGCCGAGTCTCACGGATAACAATGGCAGCATGTCCTTCAACGCTCAGATTCGCCGGCCTGTGGAAGTCATTGGAAGCCTGGTTGCCGGCGGGAAGCACGTCTGGCCTCGGTGGGTGCTAGCCTACGATCTCTCAGTGGCCCGCTCCAGTTCCGAGGATCACGGCTACGCAACGGCCAGTTTTAATGGGCCGAGCGGCGTTCAGTTCGCGATCGACACGACCAACCCAAACACACCAAAATTCGTCCCACAAAACGGTGCCAATGTTTTCGACCCCACGACCTACACGCTCTCGGGTCTTGACGTGGGCCGCACCTACAGTGCACAGCTAAATTTGCAGGGTGGTTTTTCCGTGGGCCGAAGTTATGAGCTGGGCGGACATTTCAGCACCTTCGAGTTTGGCGCCAAGGTGAGGAACGCGCACAAGTTCGAAGATGCCAGTGATCCCGTGTTCAACTCGCAGAACAATCCGTCGATGACCCCTTTCCTCGGAACGTTCACAAACCCGAACTACTACGACAAGCACTACACTTTTGGGCCAACCGTGGACTATAGCAAGGTGACAGCGTATTTCGGAGCGCACGGGGCGGACCCTAATTTTTTCCAGGAAGACCCCGCGGCGACGGCCCAGAACTCCTATCCGAACAACTACGATCTTGTGGAGCGGGTCTCGGCAGGATACTTGATGAACACGATTGACCTGGGCCGAGTCCGGCTGCAAACCGGGCTGCGCTTCGAGGGCACGAGTGAGAGTGTCCTGGGAAACCAGGTTTTCTTTGATGCAAACGGGGCCCTGTGCACCGCGCCTGACCCTACAGATCCCGGCTGCCCGACCAATTTCACAAGTGCGATTGCTCCGGTTCGGCGCGACTATTCCTATCTAGACCCGCTGCCCAGCGTACAGCTGCGTTTTCGCTTACCGCACGATGGGGCCATCCGGGCGAGTTACGGCCGCGGAATTTCCCGTCCCAACTACGGGGACCTCCCGCCGTTCGTCAATACTCAAGGGAACAAAGCGAACGAGATCGATATCGGCAACCCGAACCTGAAGCCCTCGCGAGCGAACAATTACGATTTGCTATACGAGCAGAACTTGAAGCCCTTTGGATTGTTGCAGGCGGGTTTCTTTTACAAGCAGTTGACCCATCCGATCTATGAGTCGGTGAAGACCGGAATCACGACAAACGAATTCGGACCCCAATATAACAACGGCCAGTGGTTTGTGTCGCAACCGATTAACGGCGATAGCGCTCAAGTTTATGGTTTCGAGATTGCCTACCTGCAGCATTTGACCTTTCTTCCAGGCGCTCTGGCCGGGATCGGCATGTCTGCGAATTACGGGTACACACACTCTTCCACCACGGGAGTCCCTCTCAGAACCGATACGCCGCCCTTGCAACGACAAGCGCCAAACAGCTGGAACATCAGCCCAACGTACGATCGGTGGCGGATATCCGCACGCTTAGGAATTTCGCACAACGATGCGAACATTTTCAGCTACGCCTACCAGAACCTATCGGCCGACCCAACTTCTCCTACGGGCGTCTCGCCCAGCCCAGTGCCTCTGGGGATTAAGGGGCCGGGCGGGGACACCTACCTGTATGGACACACGCAGGTGGATGCCCAGGCGAGCTTCCAGTTGTACCGCGGACTTCAGTTCATTTTCGCCGGATTGAATCTGACCAACGAAGTGTTCGGGTTCTACAACGGCAGCGGGATCTATGCGATTCAGCGCGAATACTACAAGACGAGCTACATGTTCGGACTGCGCTATACACTCGCGAGCGAGTCGAAGTGAAACCTCGATACTTTGGCCTCCCGGGTTGAATCCGTCGCGGGAGTTCAGAGAAACTTCAGGATTGGTGGGTAGAGTTGCGCGCGAGGTCGGGACATGAAGGAAGGTGTGTTCGCCGGTACCGTGTTCGTTTGCCTGATGGCGATGGTCGGCGGAGCACTGGCCGGCGACAGGAAGAACAGCGGGCCGCCACGGTCCAACGCAGCGAGGCCGCCCAAGACAGAGCCGCAAAGCTCAGACCCAGTGCTGGTGGGCGCGGGCGACATCGCGAGTTGCGATGACCTCGCAGGGGCGGAAGCGACGGCGAAGCTGATCGACAAGACTCCGGGGACTGTGTTTGCCGCTGGTGATCTCGCATACCCAGACGGATCGGATGAGCAGTTCGCCAAGTGTTACGGACCTACCTGGGGGCGGTTCAAGGACCGGACGCGGCCTGCGCCGGGAAATCACGAGTATCACAAGAGCGGAGCGTCGGGGTATGCGCGCTACTTCGGCGCGGCAGCGGGCGATGCGGACAAGGGCTATTACAGCTACGAACTCGGGACATGGCACATCGTGGTCTTGAACAGCGAGTGCGACGAGGTGGGGGGATGCGATGGGGCATCGCCGCAGGGTAAGTGGCTGCGCGAGGACCTTGCCAAACACGCTGTGCCTTGCACACTGGCGTATTTTCATAAGCCGCTGTTCAGTTCCGGAGGCAAGCACGGCAGCGACCCGGAGATGAAGCCGCTCTGGGATACTTTGTATGACGCGGGCGCGGACGTGATCCTCAACGGCCACGATCACGACTACGAACGCTTCGCGCCACAGGATCCGGCGGGGCATGCGGATGCAAAACGGGGGATTCGGGAATTCGTGGTGGGCTCGGGGGGCAAGAACTCGCACCGGAAGATGGGCGCAGCTCTGGCTAACAGCGAAGTGCGGAACGACGACACGTTTGGGGTTCTGAAGCTGACCTTGCACGCGGCCGGGTATGACTGGGAATTCGTGCCGGAGGCGGGTAAGACGTTTACCGACGCGGGCAGCGGCAGCTGCCACTCAAGATAGACAGGACCTCAGGAGGCGGCGAGAGGCTGCGTCGACGATCCGGCAGGAGAGGCCCGATGAGTATTCGGTGGTCGAAACGGTGAAAACCGCACCGTGCGCGAAGACGATGGCGCTGGATCGGAAGACGCACCAGCTCTTCCTGACCGCGACTGTCGCGGCCGCGGAACTCTTGCCAAGGCAACAGTCCTGGCGCTAACCTGCAGATGCTCTGTGGCAGGAATGTCCACGCCACCTGGGATCTCACTTGAAATCGCGGATCGCGGGTACGATTCTTCTAGGCGTGCTGGCTGGGCTATTTCTCGGGCTCGTCGCTTATACCTTCCTTTACGCCAAGGGCTATTCTTATCTCACCAACGATCCGGCGGCGTGCGCCAACTGCCACGTCATGCAAGCTCAATATGAGGCGTGGCTGAAGTCGAGCCATCGCATCGCTGCCACATGCAACGACTGTCACACACCTCACAATCCGATCGGAAAGTACGCGGTGAAAGCCAACAACGGCTTCTGGCATTCGTTCTACTTCACAACGGGCTGGTACCCGGACACGATCGAGATCACGAAGTTTGATCACAAGGTGGTTGAAAACGCATGCCGGCGGTGCCACGAGAGCATCACAGCGGCGATTGACGGCAACGTGGTCCACGGAAAAGCGCAGGGTCTCGAATGCACCCGCTGCCACAGCTCGGTTGGACACTCTGAGTCGGCGGCGTCGCTGCGGCGTCCGGTGCCGTTAGGGAGCAATCATGCAAACGACGGGCAATGATTCCGGAAACGCGCCGTCGCGGCGCATGCTGGCCGCGGTGGTGATTCTGGCGGCGGTGGCTACGGTGGCTGTCGCCGCGCTGCTTATCAATATCTTCGAGCGCAAGCAGGAGGCGAGGAATCCGTTCTATCGCGTGGTCGAGTTGAACGATACGATCGACGACCCAGCGGTGTGGGGGAAGAACTTCCCCATGCAGTATGACCTGTACCTGCGCACTGTGGACATGCAGCGCACCAAGTACGGCGGGAGCGAAGCCATGCCGCATTCGCCGACCCAGGCCGATCCGCGGTCGGTGGTGGCACGCTCGAAACTCGAAGAAGATCCGCGGCTGAAGACGATGTGGGCGGGGTATTCCTTCTCGGCGGATTATCGCGAACGGCGCGGTCATGCGTACATGCTTGAGGACCAGACGTTCACGGAGCGGCAGAAGTTCGCTCCGCCGGCGATGTGCATCAACTGTCACGCGTCGATGGTGCCAACCTACCTGAAACTGGGCAACGGCGACATCATGAAAGGGTTCGACGCCATCAGCGATTCACACATGAACTATCAGCAGATCCGGCAGACGGTAAAGCATCCGGTGTCGTGCGTAGATTGTCACGATCCGAAGACGATGCAGTTGCGGGTGACGCGGCCGGCGTTCATTGAAGGCATTCGGGCTCTGAAAGCGACGCAAGGGACCCTGAACTACGATGTGAATGCGATGGCCACACGGCAGGAAATGCGGTCCTACGTCTGCGGGCAGTGCCACGTGACCTACTATTTCCAGCCGCCCAACAAGCGTCTGACCTTCCCGTGGGCCAAGGGCATCAAGGTTGAGGACATCATCGCCGTCGAGGGGGAGCAGAAGATCAGCGAGTGGACGCATCCAGCGAGTGGAGCTTCTCTGATCAAGGCGCGGCATCCGGAGTTCGAGATGTGGAGCCAGGGAGTGCATGCGCGCTCGGGTGTAGCCTGCGCCGACTGCCACATGCCTTATATGCGGCAGGGTGGGTTAAAGATCAGCGATCATCAGATCAACAGTCCACTGCTGAAGATCAACCGCTCGTGTCAGACTTGCCATCACTACCCGGAAGAGGAGTTGAAGGCACGGGTGGAAGACATTCAGGACCGCTTCTTCAGCCTGCGCAACACGGCGCTGGACGCGCTGATCGATCTGATCGGGGACATCAAGAATGCGACGGATCGAGGAGTTCCGGAAGCGCAACTGGCCCAGGCTCGCGATTACCAGCGACGCGGACAGTTCATGATCGACTTCGTGATGTCGGAAAATTCGATGGGTTTCCACGCGCCGCAGGAGGCTATGCGGATTCTGGGAGACGCGATCAACCTGTGTCGGCTGGGGCAATTGAGTCTGCATGGAGGGCCAGCACCGAGTCATAATCCGCCAAATATTGCAGGGGTTGGGGCGTCGGGTGAGGGCAAGAGGCGAAGCGGGGATGTCGGCCCCGGTGGAGGAATATAAGAACATCGAGAGCAATGGCGGTTGCTAGCAACGGACTTTGACCCCAACATGATCCAGGCCGGTGCTAGAAGGAATCGAAAGGTCTGCGGTTGGCCCGAGGAACGTTGGACCCTTCGACTTCGTTCGGATGACACCTCACTTTGCACAGGATGACAGGTTTATGTTTCCGCAGGATTCAGTCCGATGCGGCGGATTAGGCTCTGGAAGCGGGGATCAGGGCGGAGGGCGTCGACCATGGGCTCGACGTTGAGGAGGGTCAGACCATCGGCGCGTTCTTCGTAGGCTTTCTCCAGCCACTCGAAGGCCGCTTCGGTGTCGCCGGTTGCGGCGCAGAGAGTTCCGATGTAAGTGGCGGGAATGTAGCGCTGGTTGGCCTGGGCACGGAGTCGCCTGAGAACGGCGCGGGCCTGGATTTTGCGTCCGTTACGGCGTGGACGAGGCCGGCGCCCATCGCAATAAGCCGGATCTTGTCAAAGTTCTCGCCAATTTTTTTCAGGATTGCGCCCGCCTTCGCTAGCGCGCCTCTGCGGGCGTGGGCGCGGGCGAGCAGGTAGTGGAGCAGGAAGTAAGTGGAGTCCAGTTCCATGGCTTCCTGGCATTCGCGGATGCAGTGATCGTACTCGCGTGCGAAATAGAAAGCGGCGGCGCGGGTGGCGCGGATGACGACGAGCAAGTGCGGGTCGGTTTCGCGGGCGGTCTGTTGGGCGCGCTGAACTTCGACGAGCGCCTCTTCCCCTCTTGAAAGCGAAGCATGAGCCAGGCGTAGCGCAGGCGGGCGCCCGCGTAGTCGGGGTTCAGCGCCAGGGCTTTCTGGTATTCCTGCTCCGCCCCTTTCCAATCCCAATCGTAGTGATGGCGAACGACGGCAAGGGCGGCATGGGCTTCGGGAAGAGTTGGGTCGAGTTCAAGGGCCTTGCTGGCGGCGGCTTGCGCTCTCGGCGTGGCCTCGCGAGGCGGAAGAACGTCGAAGGGAACCATCGCGAGCAGCGCCAGCGCGTGCGAGAGGCTGGCGTAGGCCAGTGGGTAGGCAGGATCTTTTTCGACGGCACGCTGGAACCAGGTGATGGATTGGGCAATGGCCTCCGGATGAGGTCGGCTGATGTGGTACCGGCCGCGGATGTAGTCGTCGTAGGCGGCTGGGTTGAGAGCACGGGAAACAGTGAGTTGGGCCTGGGTCTGGGGAGTGAGAGCGAGATGAATTTCGTTAGCGATGGCGCTGGCGACCTCGCTCTGCAACGCGAGCGCATTACTGAGATCGCGATCGTAAGTTTGGGCCCAGCGATGCGTCTGGTCGCTGGCGTGGATGAGCTGCGCGGTCACACGGACGCCCACGCCCTCGCGTCGGATGCTGCCTTCGAAGAGATAGTCGACCTTGAGCTCGCGGGCAATGCGGTCCACAGGCTTACGGCTTCCCTTATAGTGCGTGGCGGTGGCGCGTGCGATCACGGCGAGTTGGTCGGGGCGGAGGCGAGCGAGCTGCGTGATCATCTCTTCGGTGAAGCCGTCGGCGAGATAGTCCTGGGCGGGGTCGGCGCTGAGATTTTTCGAAGGGCAGAACGAGGAGTCGGGTCTTGCGAGCGAATGGCTGCGCCGCAGCGGCTCGCGGGGTGGGCTCGTTCGGATCAAGATCTGCGCTGCGGGACTTCCAGCAAGCAGCGACTTCTGACTTTAGCGCGAAGACGGAGCCCAGCTTGCGATGCTTATGCCGGCGGACGGGAAGGCCCTCAGTCGCCTCCCAGCGCTGGACGGTGCGCACACCGCGATTGAGAAAGACGGCGATTTCTTTCCAGGAGTCGAGGCGGTCGCGGGAGAGATCGGACATTGTCGAGATTCGGCTTCCGGGCTGCGTCGCTGCCGAACTGCACCAGTTAGAAGATAGCAAACTCTCTCGGCCGGGCCACCCCCGGGAGAACGACTCCAGCAATGAGACATGACGCCGCCCTCTTCACAAAACTTTACTTGTGCACGGAAGGCAAGCCACAACACACTGGGTGGGTTCGTGTTCGATTCAGTAACCGCGTTCGGCGGGCCGGGCTCTTTGCACGCAAGAACGGTATTCAAGGAAGGACCAGTTGCTCGTATGTGGTGAGCTTCTCCAACGGGACCCTTCGTTGTTTGTGCAGACGGACCTAGTTCGCGAGCCGGAACTCTACGGCTACGGTGGTCTCGACCGTTGCGGGTTGACCATTGACGAGGTAGGGCTCGTAACGCCACCAGCGCACGGCGTCCAGAGCGGCGAGCGAGAGAGCTTCGGGGCCACTCACCACCTTTAGTTGGGTTACCGCGCCTTCTGCATTCACCACGGCGTCGAGAACGACTGTGCCCTCGAAGCCAGCGCGGCGGGCGCTCTCGGGGTACTCGGGCATAACTTTGTGGGTGACGCGCTGCTGCATGGTCTCGGGCGGCACCTGCTGTTGTGGCACCACCGACGCGGTTTCTTGCCTGGGAACCTGCGCTTCCAGTTCCATCCAGCCTTGCTGCCAGCGCCACCATCCCGACAGGCCCACGATCACGAGCATAGTGGCGCCAAACACGAGCACGCGCCGGAAGCTGAAGGTGGAGTTCGAGTTCCCGTAGTTCTCGAGGCTGGGAAACGGGGTCGGGCTACCGGCTAGGTCTGTCGATTTGACGGCGGCGTCATTCGACGTGGCGCCTGATGACGTGATGTCCGGTGGAGCGGTGTGGGGCTTTGGGGCCACTAAAAGGATGTCGGCTTCGCGGCGGGTCCAGTAGCGGATGGTCGACTGCTGCTCGTCGGATAAGCGCAGGAACTGGAGGCCAAAACGACTCTCGTGCCGATAGCGCACCACCGCCGTGGCGCGCACTGGCGTGGTCATGTGCGGGAGCAGGAACTCGACGCGGACGGCCTCGCCCAGCAGAAGTTGGGAGGCAACGACCACCCCCAGTCCGCCTTCGCCGATCTCGTGGGTGTGTCCGGGAATGCTGTCAGGCACGCCGGAGCGCAAGACGGTAAACGACGCGGGCACGGCGAGCTTGTAACGCGGGACTTTTCGCGTCGGGGCGAACTTCGGCGCAAGAGCTGGAGCGGTGCCTGCACTCATCGCCCGGATTCCTTTTGCCGGAACAGGTCATCCGGCGCGCTCGGAGTGAGCGGGAATTGGGCCGTCGAGATGAGATGGAGCTGGCGCATGGACCGGCGCAATGGGACCTCGCGGTCAGCGTATCGTTCCATTCGTGTTCGTGCAACGTTACTCCCGTAACGAATGCCGGACTGTCGGCCCGGTGCGCCATAGTGCGTCGTGCTAGTCGAGGCGCGGGTTGTCGCTTGGCGTGTGAGCGGACGCGACGTTATGGTCGCCTTGTACTTTTCAAGGAGGACTCATGCGGCGATGGATGCTGGTGCCTTGCCTGGTGGCCGGATTGGGGTTGTGCAGTTCGGCGCAGACCTTTCGGGAGAACGGCAACTCGGAACGGTGCTTCGCGGAGACCCTCTCCGGAGACACTCGGCGGGAAGCGCACTCGGCCGTGACTGTGCCGGTCGGGGACACGGGTGCTGATGACGCTGTCGAGTCCGCTGCACACGACGTCCGCGGAGAAGGGGTCGGGCGTGTACCGGGTGACCACGTGGCCGGTGGTCGAGAACGACATGGTGGTGATCCCGGCATGCACCAGGGTCATGGGCGTGGTGGAGCAGGATCGGCGACCGGGGCGGGTGAAAGGGCGGGCGCAGTTTCGCTTTCGCTTCACCAGCCTGATCCTGCCGAACGACCACGTGGTCAAGATTCAGGGCGGGCTACAGAGCTTGCCAGACGGAAAGAACCGGACGCGGGATGCCGAGGGCACGATCGAGCCTGTAGGTCAGATCGACCGCGACGTGTACACCGTGGCGAAAGGAGTGGCTGCTGGCGGTCTGGCGGGAGCGATTACCCGCAACGGCCCCGCGGCCGGAATTGGGATGGGAGTCGGAGGCGGGCTGGCGCTGGCTAAGGTGTTGTTCACACGCGGCGATGAGATCCATCTTCGTCAGGGAACCAAGGTGGAGATGGTACTGCAGCGGTCGGTCGTGATCGATCGGCAGTAGCGGGGCCCATTGTGGCGGTGGGCGTTTCCGCATGCAGGCCAGCTCAAAGCAGAACGATCGTGATGCCACGGTTGCGGCGTCCGAGGTCGGGATCGTGCTTGAGAGCCGGGTGGAGTTTTACGAGGTCCCAGGTTTGCGAGTCGGAGGCGGTCCAGTTCTCGCCGAAAATGAAGCCGCGGATGGCACCCTGATCCTCAAGCTCGCGCAGGCGCTTCTGCACAGCGATGCGGATGTCGCCGCCGGCGCCGGTGGAGCCGTAGCCGTGAATCAGCTTCACGACGGGGTCACGTAGTTGGCGAGCGCGGGCGAGTTCCCGGTCGAGTTGCGCCAGTGCGTCGCGCACCAGCGGCATACCGGATTCGAGGTTGATGGTCGGGATGCCCGACAGACGGCCGGCCTTTGGGCGAGATCGCATTGGGACAGCTTGGCCTGAGCTTGCCCGATGATTGCACAAAAAGTGGTCGTAAGAAGAGGGAAAGCCCTACCCCAGAGAGTGCTACGGCCCCGCGGTACGCGAAGGAGAATTATTAGCGCACCCTTTGCCATAGATGATCGCGCCATCCCTGGGGCAAGGCTTCGACGCTGACGGCGCGACGCAGGAGGCCGACGTCGTCGGAGCCTCCGTAGTAGAGGCGGTTGATGTCGGCGACAGATACGGCGGCGGGGTCGCGGTGGACAATCTCGATGGGTGATCCGGCAGCGAGTTCGCCCTCTTCGAGCACTGCTAAATAGAAGCCGGAAGTGTGGCTGGCGATGAAGCGCTTGATCATGTCGTCGCGATCGAAACGAATGGTGAGTTTGTAACAGGGCACTCGGGGCTGGGTGACCACGACCAATGCGGTGCCGATGCCTAGCCGGTCGCCGATGTGCAGCGCGTCTTCGAGCAGGCCTTCCGTGGTCAAGTTCTCGCCGAAGCTGCCCCAAGGAAAGTCAAGTTCGGGAAGCTCGGCGCGCCAGTAGGCGTAATGTTCCGACGGGTAGGCGTAGGTCGCCTTGTTCGGTCCGCCGTGGACGGTGAGATCGGACTGCTGATCGCCATGGAGGTTCAGCTTCTTTGCCTCGACGGGGCCCGAG
This sequence comes from uncultured Acidobacteriaceae bacterium, assembly GCA_964641665.1. GTDB lineage: Bacteria > Acidobacteriota > Terriglobia > Terriglobales > Acidobacteriaceae > Gp1-AA133. Next base: position 61,430 of record CAZXKO010000070.1, on the reverse strand, counting down.
ACCGGGTGCTTGAAGATTGAGGTCGTAACTTGCGCATGTTTCCAGGTCACCTCCCTGGGCTGTCCAACATTTACGGAAACCAGTCGCATCGGAGCCATGCAGATCAGATTCGCTGAGGTCGAGGTTCGATTCGACATCGTTGTTGAGAAAAAGCAGAGCGTGAGTCCTGTGACATACTTTGAAACCTCTCGGCAGTGGTCGAATCACACGACGGGGAGGCCTTCGTGGGCGCTGAACTTTACGACGCGATTGTGGTGGGCTCGGGACAGTCTGGGACACCGTTATGCCGGGCGCTGGCGGAGGCAGGCATGCGCACAGCCCTGGTGGAGCGGGACCATGTCGGCGGAACGTGCGTGAACGAAGGCTGCACGCCTACCAAGACGATGGTCGCCAGCGCGCGGGTTGCGTATCTGGCGCGTCGCGGGGGGGATTACGGCGTCCAGACCGGGCCGGTCACGATCGATCTGAAGCGCGTGCGGCAACGCAAGCGGGACCTGGTGAACAGCTTTCGGAACGGGAGCCAAGAGCGGATTGAGAAGACTGCAAATCTGGACTTGATCTTTGGGACAGCCAGCTTTACAGGACCGAAGAGCTTGCTGGTGTGCGGGAAGGATGGGAGCGAGCAGGCGCTTCTCGCCGAGAAGATCTTTATCAATGCAGGAACGCGGACTTTGCGGCCTCCGCTGAATGGTTTGGACAAGGTTCCGTTTCTGGACAACGCTTCCATCATGGAGTTGAACGCGGTGCCTGAGCATCTGCTGGTGCTGGGCGGAGGATACATCGGACTCGAGTTTGGCCAGATGTTTCGGAGGTTTGGCAGCCGCGTAACGTTAGTGCAGTCGGCCGCGCAGCTGCTGGTGCGAGAGGATGCGGACGTCGCGGAAGAGGTGGCGAAAATTTTGGAGCAGGATGGGATTAATGTGCTGCTGAAGACGCGGGCGGAGCGAGTGAGCTTGACGAATGGGCGGATTCAGTTGGAGGTCAGCAACGGCGAACGGAAGAAGGTGGTCGAGGGTTCACATTTGCTGTTGGCAATAGGGCGCACGCCGAACTCGGATACTTTGAACCTGGCGGCGGCGGGGATCGAGACCGACGCCAAGGGATTCATCAAGACGAACAACCGGCTGGAGACTAACGTCGGCGGCGTTTACGCGCTGGGCGACATCAAGGGCGGGCCCGCGTTCACGCATATTTCTTACGACGACTTTCGCATCATTCGTTCGAACGTGATCGAGCAGAAGAGCGTCACGACTGATGGGCGGATGGTGCCCTATGTGCTGTTCACCGATCCGCAACTGGGGCATGTCGGGCTGAATGAAGCGGAGGCACGCAAGCTGGGACGGAAGATTCGCGTGGCGAAAATGTCAATGAACTACGTGGCCCGCGCGCTCGAGATGGATGAGAGCCGCGGCTTCATGAAGGCGATTGTCGATGCCGAGACGGGGCAGATCCTGGGGGCTACCGTGTTTGGGATCGAAGGTGGCGAGCTTATGGCGGTGTTCGAGACGGCGATGATGGGAAAGGTTCCTTATACGTCTTTGCGGGACGGAATCTTCGCGCATCCGACGCTGGCGGAGAGTGTGAATAATTTGTTTGGGTCGTGGTTGGAGTGACGAGTTCGTTAGATCGATGCCTCCGGCTCGAGTAGGACAGTTCTCAAGAATACTTTCGTACCAACCGGACCGGTAATTCGGACAACCAGTGGTCCCGCATTTGGGCGCGCGGTCAACGTGAATGTCAGGAAAGGGCAGCATTCGCGCTCCGCGGCGAATATTTCGGCCGCGATTGCGATGCTCTTTCTGTCACCTGGCAAGCGGAATGCATACCCATCTGGGAGCTCCTCGATTGCGGTGACTGCGGACCGAAACAGGGAGAGGAGTGTGGCTCCACGCTTCCGTAATTCCGCAGAGGGCAAAGAGCAAGCTACCGGTAAGTTTTGTGGGTCCTGTTTCATGGGCGACTCGCCGGGGGCACGACGCCGTTCATGCGGAGGTACTCCACCATTTGTCCGTAGTGATCGAAGGCATGAATCAACGCCTCCACGGTAAGAGCCAGGCGAGTGGCGGCGGCAGCCGGCAGAGGGGAGATCGGGGAAGACTTGACGGCGATATTTCTGTCGCCGATCGCGTCGATCGCCTTGCCGAGGTGCGCGAAAGATGAGTTCAGGTAATCGAGAATCTCCGCCTTCGTCCGGATCGTTTCCGGACCGGTTTCGTCACCAGCATCGGCAGGCGCTTCCTCGCCCAGAGCGGCGGCGGCCAAGATGTGGTTCGTCGCTGCCAGATGTTTCACCTGCTGGCCGAAGCTGCGCACACCCTTGAATTCGCCCTCGGTCGGGGCGAAGACGTACGTGTCGGCGGGCATCGATTCCGCGGCAGATACGATTTGCTTCTGGACCGATTTTAGAAAAACCTGCAGCGCACGTTTCTCTCGCTGCGGATCCAGAGGGGCGATGTCTCTTTCGGCAGCCGGTTGGCCTCGAGCCTTGCCGGCTTGCGCTACGGAACGAACTCCGCCTGGAGCGCCGGCTTGCGCCACCAGGATGCCGCTAGAGGCCAAACAAAATAGAAACATGCCTATCGTTTGTTTCAAGACGTCCTCCTTGTGGACAGTTCGGATTCGCCTCTACCCACAAGGAACACGTTACAACTTAAAGTCGACTTTAAGGCAAGCAGAGGGTTTGTAAATTATTTGTCACGTGGAGGGCGAATTTGGAGCCCGTGCTTCTAAAATAGGCTGGTGGGCGAACTCACGATATCCGAGGTTGCGCGACAGATCGGACTTCAGCCGTCCGCGATTCGCTACTACGAGCGGATAGGACTGCTTCCGGACCCGCCACGAATCAGCGGGCAACGGCGTTACGATTCCACGGTTTTGTATCGGCTGGCCATCGTTCTGCGGGCACGGCAACTGGGTTTTACGTTGGACGAAATCCGGCAATTGTTCTTCGGGTTCCGACAAGTCACTCGTGCCTCAGAACGTTGGCAGAAGCTGTCGCAACGAAAGCTCGGGGAACTTGATGCTTTGATGGACGACATAAGCACCGTCCGACGCCTGCTCAAGAAGGTGATGTGCCACTGCCACTGCGAGACGCTCGATCAGTGCGGTAAGAGGATATTTCAGAGCCAGCGTGGGAATACGACGAAGTCTATCCCACTAGTTTCGCGACAGCGAGCGGGTCACGGAGCAAGTGGGAAGCGCCTGTCGCATTTGCCGAGACATGTGACCCCTAATACAACCGGACGGACACCTCGATATTGACCTGCACGGCCACCGGTTGGCCGTCTTTCACTGCCGGGGAAAAGCGCCCTTTCGTGAGCGCGTCGAGCGCCTTCTGGTCGAGGCCCATCCCCAGGGAGCGCGCAACGCGCAGGTCGCGCGGGCGGCCATCGGGGCCGATGATCGCCCACAACACAACACTTCCCTGAAACTTAGCCTTACGGGCTTCTTCGGAGTATTCGGGATCGGGATCATAGATGGCGCGCGGGGGCCATCACTCCTCCGCCCACGCGAAACACTCCACTGCCGATACCACCGCCGCGACCGTCGCCGACTCCAGGTCCTTGCCCCGCACCTCCCCCACCACCTTGACCGCTGCCGATCCCGCCACCGCTGCCAGTTCCGTTGGACGGAGGCGCGAAAATCCGGGACATCGGATCGCCAGCCTGCGGGGACTGCGGCAGAACGATATCCGGCGGACCAATCACGGTCGGGTCCGCCGGAAGCTTGGGATCTTCATTGCGGACGATTACGGCCGGAGGAGTTAACTGCTCGGACGAAAAGCGCGGAGCAGTTCCGTGCGAGGCCTTCATCTCATCCTGATCACCGCCGCCTCCGCCGCCGTGAGCCTCGCCGCGGGCGGGAGGCAGGAGGTGAATGTCGGTGGGGATTAAGTCGGCCACCGTGCTGCGCACAGCCGTGCGGTTCTCGACCATCCACCACCCCGAAGCGACGACCAGTGCCAAGGCTGCAACGTGCAAAGCAAATGAGATAGCCAAGTGCGATCCGCAATGATGCCGGGAGGGGCGAAGGTTACGGCCTGCGCCGGAAATATTTTGCGTTGGGGAGGCGCTATTTTAGGAGGCTTGCTATCCTGAGCGGGCCCAATGTCAGCGCTCTCCCCCGCCGCGCTTTCAGACGCCCGCATACTGGCGGCGTACGTCATTTTTCTGGCCAGCTACGTGGTATTCGCCCTAGGGAAGTTCCCCGGTCTGAAGATCGACCGCACCGGTGCCGCGATCATTGGCGCAGTAGGGATGGTGGCGTTTCGCGTGGTGCGTCCGGGCGAGGCGTTGCACTCTATAAACTTTCCGACCATCGTGCTGCTGTTCTCGATGATGCTGATCGTCGGGAACCTACACCTGGTGGGCTTCTTCGAGTGGAACGCTGAGGCGGTACTGCGCAGGCTGAAGCCGCATCAATTGCTGCCGGCGGTGGTGTTCACGTGCGGCTTCCTGTCAGCGTTTTTTGTCAACGATATCGTGTGCCTGGTGATGGTGCCGTTTGTGCTGAGCATCACGCGGCGGATGCGGTTGCAGCCGCTGCCCTACCTGCTGGCCGTGGCAACGGCGTCGAATATCGGGAGCGTGTCGACGATCACTGGCAACCCGCAGAACATACTCATTGGATCGTTCTCGGGAATTCGCTATCGCGACTTTCTGGCACATCTGGGGCCGGTGGCGGTGGTTGGGCTGTTTGTGGATTGGGCCGCGCTGCACTGGATCCACCTGCGGAGTGTGGAGGTTCGCATCGACGGGGAGAGTGAGATTCCCCTACCTGCGCTTGATCTTTCGCGCCTCACGAAGCCAGTGATCGTAGTGACTGCGGTGGTGGTGGGATTCTTCGTGGGCGTGGACCCGGCGCTGATGGCGGCGCTCGGAGCGGCGGTGCTCCTGATCACCCGGACGCTGGAACCACAAAAGCTTTATAAAGGGGTGGATTGGGGGCTGCTGGTATTTTTCGTAGGCTTGTTCCTGATTGTCGGCGGCGCCGAGAATGCGGGCATCACCGGCCGCCTGCTGGACTTTGCGCGGCACTGGAACCTGCAGCACATGGGAATCTTCACCCTAGTCGTAGCCGGACTCTGCAACGTCGTCAATAACGTGCCCGCGGTGATGTTGATGAAATCGCTGGTGCCCGGGTTCGCGAACGCGCACGCGGCGTGGCTGGTGTTGGCGATGGCGTCGACGCTGGCGGGCAACCTTACGATCACGGGAAGTGTGGCGAACATCATCGTGGTCGAGACCGCACGGCCCGAGGTGGAGATCGGGTATCGGGACTATCTGAAGGCAGGAGTGCCAATCACTGTGATCACGCTGCTGGTAGGGTGGGGGTGGCTGGCATGGATGGGTTGATCGGAGGCGAAGATGCGAACTTTAAATATCGTCTGCGGTGTGGCTGTACTGCTGTTGACGGTGCACTTCACACACTTTCTGCATCGCTTTCTCGTGAATCCGCCTTGGCACACGCCTGTATTTTGGGCAGGGACGGTGGCCGCGACCGCGGTGTGGATTTTCTCCTTCGTGGGTGGATGCTTGTTGTTGAGACGCGGTCGCTGAAGCGAGCGGAATTTCCCGTCGGCGGGCGATCCAAAAAAGCAAGCAAGATGGTATCGCAAGGGGTCAGGATCACCGGGGGGATCGGCCTTTCGTCGGCGGGCTTGCTTGACACCCAGGTACAGCGGGCGAGAAGCTAGAGCGACGGCGTTTCATCGAGTCCGCGCTCGGCTCAACTCGAGTCGGCGGCGTTCAGTCGTCGAAGTTGTCGGTTGTTTCCTCCGGGATCGACCGCACCTCGCCCGGCAGGCCGGCATGAGTGAAATCTTCATGGAGACCCGCCCCATCGTCGACAACGGGATCGTGTCCGAACCGTTCCCCACCGACTCGGCGCAACCCGAGCCTACGCGCACGGGGAGTGCTGCAGAACCACCTCCTGCCGGAGACATGCGCTTTCCGGGTGAAGACGGCGGTAAGTCGCTCGCTGCCATGGCACAACGGGACCTAGTGGCCACGCTGCAGTTGCTTGCGGAGAGAGCACAGTACATTACCGGCGCTACCGGCGCGGCCATAGCGCTCCGCAACAACGGGGAAATGATGTGCCGGGCCAGCGCGGGCACTTCGGCGCCAGAAGTGGGGGCGCATCTGCAGGTCGACTCCGGGCTTTCGGGTGAAAGCATACGCTCCATGAAAACGTTGCGCTGCGATGAGGCGGCGACGGATCCAAGAGTCAACCGCGAGAGTTGTGAGGCGCTCGGAATCGCGTCGGTCGTGGTAATGCCTCTGGTGCGTGGGAACGAGGTCATCGGGGTCTTTGAGCTGTTCTCCGACAAGGCCCATGTTTTCGAAGCGCGCGATATTACGGCGCTCGAGCGCATGGGCGCGATGGTCTCTACTGCCCTGGAACATGCTCTTTCGTCGCTGCGGGCCAAAGCGGATGCCGAATTCGCCGCGCCGGTCGAACCAGAGGGAGGAGTTGCGTGGACTGGAAACCGCCCCTCCGGCGACACGCACATCCAACCGAGTGTGGCGGGTGCGGAGGCTACCGGCGAGTCCGTGCAAGCTTCCGAGGAGGCTGCCCCCCTGCAGGTCGATCCCACCGAGCCAGTCGACGCGGCCGCCGCGAGCGAGAGCGCTGTGGTCGCGTCGTATGCGGGAGTCGCTTTCCAGATGAAGGCTCCGGCCAAGGAGTCAGGTGCAACTCCGGTGGCGAACCCTAGCATGCCCAAAGTGAACGACCCCGACGACATTCTCGGGATCGCGAGCGAGGCCAGGGCGACGAGTCCCGCCGAATTGCAAGCGGGGTTGCAGGAGGAAGTGTTAGACACGGATGTTCCATTGCTCCCCTTAGGCGCCGACAACATGCAGCAGACTCCACGACCAGGTTTCGAGGAGGAAACGCCAGTTTCGGTTGCGCCAGTGAATGTTGAGGACCAAGCTCCGCCTATTAGCGCACGCACGGAAGTGTCGAACCTGCGCCGCTGCGAAGGGTGTGGATTTCCGGTGTCGGAGGGGCGGCAATATTGCCTCGATTGTGAAAGAAAGACGGCCCGGGAGCAGCAGCCGACGGCCAAGAATCGGGCGCGGGCTATGGAACCGCCCAGCGAATCTGCCTCATCGTCCGTTCAGTCGGGGCTGACGACCGCGGACGGCACGCCGATGCCTCGCTTCCTGCATGACGAGCCACAGCAGCCCTCGTGGCTCGCCACTCACAAGTTCACTGTGGGTGTCATTGTCGTCGTAGTGGCCGGAATCGTGATCTTCTTCTTAACGCACTAGTCCTCTAAACCGTTCGTGCGGTGTGTCCTCTGTTTTCATCTGGGATGCAGTGTTTTTCACATGGGAATGCCCGAAATGAAACCTTCTAGGAGCTTGACAAAAAGGGGCGTCCTGCTAGAGTTCCGAACAAGTGCTCGATCCCACGAGTCAACACAAGGTGCCCAGGATATGAAGAATGTGTATGAAGTACTGAGACAGAAAGAGTTGGAGCTTACCCGCTTGGAGAAGGAAGTAGAAGCGTTGCGGCTGGTGGCTCCGCTGCTCTCCCCCGATGAAGGCAAGGAGTTAGGCTTGGAGAGCCCCAAGCCAACGTTGGCGACGCAGACCACGCAGCAACCAATCAGGATTCCGCAGGCAGCGGTCAATCAAAATCCGCAGCCCGCACGCGCCGCAGGGTGGGAAGAGACGGCCAAGCGGTGGCCATAGGTTTCGCCCAGTCCTAGGCGACGACAGATCTCGGGGCCCGGGAGAAATCCCGGGCCGTCGTGTTTTTGGGCCTGGGGGAGTCAGGCTGCAAGGTTGGTCCTGGTATGGGCGCGATCCGCCCGAACCGCCGGCGCTTCTCGTATCTAGAGTGGCAAGTCTGTGCAAAATAAGTGGTATACGTCGCCGTCTCAGAATGATATACTCCCGCCCAGTTAACCCTCCAACGTCGCCATATTCGTCGCTTTCTGGCCGGAACGATCTGGGCTGGAGTGTGCACTCCTGCATCCGAGGGCTGAAAGATGAGTACGGCCGCCGCAAGAGCACCTGAGAATCTGTTTACACGTCCGCCTGTCGGTCGGCGAACGGGAACGCGCCGACGGCTGGCGGTTCCGATGAACGTAACCGTGTTGCGTTCAGGTGTGCCCGATGCTGTTCCGGGGCGATCGATCGACGTGTGCGAAGGCGGAGTCGGTGCCGTGCTCGCAGCCGAGTTGTTTCCGGGGGAACTGGTCGGGGTTGAGTTCGAGCTTCCGCAAGCGGGATCGGTGCTGGCCAAGGCGCGGGTGTGCTACCACGAGAGACTTCGTTACGGCTTGCAGTTTCTCGCGATCCCTCCGGAACAGCGAGCGATGATCGGGGATTGGACTGCGGCAAAACAGGAACTGGTTGAGCCCGTCAACGTTGAGCCCGCGAGCGTGGTGGTGCCGGATTCGCTCCCGCTGCCTCCGCAACGCGGGGTAGAGCCGGTGCTGCATTCATTTGGACAAGTCGCACCGCAGCGGTCAAAAACCGCCGCCAGGTACTTGCGGCGAAAAATTCTGATGCTGCTGATCGCCTCTGTGATTGTCGCGACTGGCGTCGGCTGGTGGCGCTGGGAGCAAGCCTGGCAGGAACTGGAATCGCGATTGCCGGGGCGGACGGTCGCGACGCCACAGTCCCGTGTTAGCGTCCCCACCGAGGAGATGCTGCGGCTGGTCGTCCATAAGGTGGATCCCGTGTATCCCGACGTAAGCGGGAAAGTGAGAGTCAAGGGGCTGGCGGTGTTGGACGCCGTGGTTGGCACAGACGGCACCGTTATAAGCCTGCGTCCGGTGAGTGGTCCAGACATCCTGACCCGCGCCGCGATGGATTCGGTACAGTGGTGGAAGTTCGAGCCTTACCGGGTCAACGGCCGACCGGTTGAGGCGGAGACCACGATTGCCGTGCAGTTCCAGTAAGGCAGTCGCATCGAGGCAGTTCGTCTCCATATCCGTTCCCGTCCTCTAAGGGTAACTTTCGGTAACCACCCGCTGCACAATTTTTGTTGCACTTTCACACTCCTGAAATATTCTCCTCGTATCATCTGCTGTTAGGAGGACTGGTGCCATGGGATCAGCGCGGGTTGCGAGATCGTTGCCCCTGCAAGTCGCGGCGATCTGCTACCGCAGGCGCGGGCCTGCGGTGGAATTCCTCTTAGTGAATACCAACGGCGGTAACAAGTGGACATTCCCCAAAGGCGCGACGGAAGCCAATCTATCACATGCCCAGGCCGCGAAACGTGAAGCCCTAGAAGAAGCCGGGGCCGTGGGCGTCATTGAGCCCAGACATTTTCACCTCTACCTGCATTCCAAAGGCGTGTTCTGGCAGCCGAACGGCGTCCAGGATTTCGTAGTCAAGGCTTTCCTGATGGAAGTAACTCGCACTCAAAAGCCGGGCGAATCGATGCGCAATCCGACCTGGTTCAGCGCCGAAGAAGCGCGGAAAATCCTCGCCAAAGGCCGCGAGCTAAAGTACGCAGCCGAACTGCAAACCGTGATTGACCGCGCAGTGGACCACGTCCGCACCGTGAAAATGATCGCCCCCACTGGGCCGGAGGCGCGAGGTGCCCGGGCGCCCCAGCCCTCATAACGAGTCTCCCGCCGGTTTCCCGCACCCGTGACTCAAGTAACTATGTGTCCACGTTGTTTTGTTGGAACAATGTATGGGTGCACGGACTGAGGTCCAAGCCTTGGACCGGGAGCGGAGAACTGTCGATGCCTAAGAAATCCGTTTTTCTGATGTTCGTGATAAGTGCGCTTTCGTTGGCTGTTGCGGCTCAATCTCCGGCACCTCAGCATCCATCGGCGGCGGCGGCGCCGGCCACCAGCGAACCGGTGAATGTTGTACTTGCCGATGGCACGCCCATTAAACTCGGGCTTGCGGATACAGCGTTAAGCAACGCGCGCGTGGGTGAGAACCTCGATCTGGAAGTGGCCGAGGACGTGCGAATTTCCGGAGTGGTCGTGATTTCCAAGGGCAGCGTGGCCACAGGCGAAGTCACTGGGTTGCGGGCGGGCCTCGGGGGCAGCCATATCGGCCGGGTGGACATCAGCCTTCGTTCGGTCACACTTGCCGACGGGCAAATCGTTCCGATCCGCTCGACCAAGGAAGCGCCGGCGCGTAGCGATCAGGCCATGATCATTTCCAACAGCGGGCAGGACGCCAGCATTGCGCCGGGAACCACCGTGACTGCCTACATCAACGGCAAGCAGCCTCTGGACCTGAGCCGGCTGCGCGCGGCTGGTGGGCCTACTGTCGACCTTAAGGTCAACTCGACACCACCAAACGCAGAAGTTTCGATTGACGGACGCCTAAACTCCAGCACGCCTTACGTATTTCATGTGCGTGCCGGTGATCACACCGTGGTGGTTCGCATGGCGGGCTTCCAGGCATGGCAGAACACCGTCCACGTGGGCTCTGATGCAGTCCAGGTGGAAGTGAAGCTGGCCAAGCAGGACGGCAGCGAGGCGATGCCAGCCACCAAGACTGCAGAACCGTCGCTTGGGGACCTGGCACGCGCCGCGCGCGCCCGCAAGCCTCAGAGCACGACGCCTGCTACCGATCAGAAGGACAGTTCGGCTCCTCGCGACCCGATGCAGCCTGTAACACTGGAGCAGTAAGCCCAGCGCAGGCGACCTCTCTTCGCCTCTTCCACGAGTAGGCGACTACGCCACTGCGCCTTTCTGCGCTGGCTGCAATCATGAGACGATAAACCGACGCCATGATTCAGCTCGCCAATGCCGGCAAACGGTTCGGCCACAAGCTGCTATTCGAGAACGTAGACTGGCTGATCACGCCGCAGGACCGCATCGGTCTGGTGGGCGCGAACGGCACGGGCAAGTCCACGGTGATGAAGATCCTGGCGGGCCTGGAGACGCTGGACTACGGATCGATCACAACCGCCAAGAGCATTTCCGCCGGATACCTCCCACAAGACGGGCTTACGCTCGCGGGCCAGACCGTTTTCGCCGAATGCATGTCGGTGTTCGACGACCTGCGTGCGATGGAGCAGGAGATGGAAGGGCTCACGCGCAGCATGGCGGAGCTGTCGCACGAGTCGCCTGAATATTCGCAGGTAGCCGATCGCTATCACCGGCTCGAACATGAGTTCCAGACGCGGGACGGCTATGCGATCGAGGCCAAGGTCGGAACGGTGCTGACCGGTCTCGGCTTCCGCAAGGAAGACTGGACGCGGCTGACCGACGAGTTCTCGGGGGGCTGGCAGATGCGCCTGGCGCTGGCCAAGCTTCTGCTGCAGCAGCCGAACCTGCTGCTGCTTGATGAGCCGACCAACCACCTCGATCTCGAAGCTCGCAACTGGCTGGAAGAATATCTGGACGCGTATCCATACGCGTTCGTGCTGATCTCGCACGATCGCTATTTCCTTGATGTCACCGTGAAAAAGACGGTGGAGATCTGGAACAAGCAGGTTTTCTTCTACACCGGCAACTACGACAAGTATCTGGCCGAGAAGACGCAGCGGCGCGAACAGCTGGAAGCAGCCTACCGCAACCAGCGCGAACGCATCGAGCAACTGGAAGCGTTTATCAACCGCTTCCGCTACCAGGCGACCAAGGCGAAGCAGGTGCAGAGCCGTATCAAAGAACTGGAGAAGATTGAGCGGATCGAGATTCCGCCGGAAGAGAAGACGATCCATTTCTCGTTCCCGCAGCCGAAGCCGAGCGGGCGGATCGTTGCCGAGTTTACAGACGTGGCGAAGAGTTACGGTCCGAAGGAAGTTTTCCGGAACGTGAATTTCATTATCGAACGCGCAGATCGTGTCGTGCTGGTGGGCGTAAACGGTGCGGGCAAGTCGACGCTGATCAAGCTGCTCGCCGGCACCGATCCGCTGAGCGCAGGGGAATACAAGCCGGGCCACAACGTCGATTCCGACTACTTCGCCCAGGACCAGTACAAAGAACTCAATCAGGACGCGCGCATTCTCGACGACATCAGCGAACTTTCACCGCGCTCTACTCAGACCGAGTTGCGCAGCTTGCTGGGCTGTTTCCTGTTTCAGGCCGACGATGTGTTCAAACGGATCGGTGTGCTCTCCGGCGGAGAACGGGGGCGCTATGCCCTGCTCCGGCTGCTGCTGCACCCGGCGAACTTCCTGCTGCTCGACGAGCCGACCAACCACCTCGACATGCGGGCGAAAGACGTCCTGCTGGAAGCGCTGGCCGCGTACTCGGGAACGGTGGTGCTCGTCTCACACGACCGCTACTTCATCGACAAACTGGCCACGCGGGTGTTTGAAGTGGGGGATGGGCGAGTCGAGGTTTATCCGGGAAACTACGAAGACTATCTCTGGCGCAAGCGGGGGCGGAACGCGCACGTGCCGACGCTCGCGGATGTACCGGGGCGCGAGTCGGCGCGCAAGGAATCTTCGATGGCCGCGAGTGGGCACGCTGCGACGCCCACGGATTCTGGCAAAGGGAACCAGGGTCCATCGCATGCGAGCGCCGACGAATCGAAAGGCAAGCGCCTGAATCCGATCAAGCGCAAGCAGATGGAAGATCGCCTCAAGGAACTGGAAGAGGAGATCGTGCGATCGGAGTCGGCGATCGCCCGGTGTGAAACAGCCCTGCTGACCTTCGTGAGCCCGCAAGAGACCCAGAAGCAGAACCGGGAACTGGCGGCGCTGCGGGACGAAGTCGTGGACTTGATGACCGAGTGGGAACAGGTGTCGCAAACCCTGGAACTGGCCGACTCGGCAGATGCGAAATGAACGACCTCGCCGTGAACTCGCTGCGCCAAGAAATTCACCACGAAGGACACTAAAGGTGCACCAAGGCCAGATGTTTCGAGCTGTTGCCGACCGCGAACAAACTCGACGCTGGCGGCAACTCCCGCGATGGCTACGGGGTCACGGTGAAATCGACCGTGGCCGAGCTTTGTCCGCCTTGATTCATGTAAATCCCGGTACCACCGGGATTTTTCACGTACACAAGAACTGTGGCGGCGGTCGCGATGTCCGTCGCGGAGATAGCGGCGGTCACTTGGTTGGCCGACACGAACTTCGTGGTGCGGGTGTTCGAGTCCCAATACACGGTGGCACCATTCACAAAATTGGAGCCCATGACGGTCAGGGTGAACGCCCCGCCGCCCACCGACATGGTGTTGGGCATCAGCTGGGTGATGGTCGGAGCGCCGGGGGCTACTGTGCCCTTGCCGCTAGAACTGTAGCCGCATCCGATGGAACAGATGGTGAGGAGAAGGAGAAGGCTAGCCTTTTTCATGACAGACCCCCCGAGACGGGATTGCGCCAGAGTGTGGGTAAGCGTAGCCCGGGAAGAGGCGACGATTTGTCAGGGGTGTGTCACTTTCTGGTAAAGGATTTGTGACGAGATCAGAAGATGACCCTGGAACTGTGGGTACCGCCTAACCGCCACGCAATCACCAGCGGTGGTGCACCAGCGGGCGAATCTTTTCGTTGTAGATACGCTGGATTGCAGTCATCGCTTCCGGGGTAAGCGCTGGGATGGCGGAGGCCTGGCAGTTGTCAGCGACCTGGTCCGAGCGTTTGCCGCCGGGGATGGCGCAGGTGACTGCGTCAAACATCAGGATCCAGCGCAGGGCAAACTGGCTCATCGACACGCCGGCCGGCACCAGTTTGCGGATTTCCTCGACGGCTTCGAGGGCTATGTTGTAGTCCACGCCGGAGAAAGTTTCGCCTACATCGAAGGATTCGCCATGGCGATTGAAGTTGCGGTGGTCGTCGGAGGAGAAGGTAGAGTCACGCCGGAATTTGCCGGTGAGCAGACCGCTGGCCAACGGGACGCGCGCTAGGATGCCAATGCGTTTCAGCTTCGCCTGCGGGAAGAAGACTTCGGCGGGCCGCTGGCGGAAGCAGTTGAAGATGATCTGGACGGTCTGAACGTTGGGATACTCGATCGCTTTCAGGGCCTCTTCGATCTTCTCGACGCTGACGCCGTAGTAGCGGATTTTGCCGGCTTTCACGAAGTCGTCGAGGATCCCGAAGACTTCGGGGCGGGAGAAGAGATCCGTCGGCGGACAGTGGAGTTGGAGCAGGTCGAGCGAGTCAGTGGCGAGGTTGCGCAGGCTCTCGTCGATCCAGGCGGTGAGGTTCTGGCGAGTGTAGGCGTCGACGGTCTGCCGGGGCAGACGGCGGCCGGCCTTGGTGGCGACGATGATCTCGTCTTTGCGGCTCTTCTTGAGCTGGGCGATGAGGCGTTCGCTGCGGCCGCCGCCGTAGACGTCAGCGGTGTCGAGGAAGTTCACGCCGGAGTCGATGGCCTTATGCAGGGCAGCCATGGCGTCGTCGTCGGAGACGTGGCCCCAAGCGCCGCCGATAGCCCAGGCGCCGAAGCTGATGTCGGAAACGTTCCATCCGGTACGGCCGAGAGGGCGGTAGTGCATGAGTGCTAGCTCCTGAAAAAGAATATTCAATATACCTGAGAGCGAGTTCGCACTCGGAAGCAAGACGAAACGAGGGCGGAACGTCTTCGCGAACCGCCAGCGGGACTCTTCGACCGCGCTCAGGGCAGGCTGCCGGCGCTATTTTCCCTGGTACTCGGGCATTCACCTCGCAAATGGCCAGCGTTGCGTCTATCATTTTTCCAATAAGGAAAGCCTACGATCCGGGTCCCAGGGCTTTCGGTCTTCGCCGTTTCTTCTTAGCGCGAGGTTCTTTTATGAGCAAAGTCACAAAATTGAATGTGAATGGGAGCATCCACTCGATCGACGCCGATGAAACTGCCAGCCTGTTAAGTGTGTTGCGCGATCAGCTGGATCTGACGGGAACCAAGTACGGTTGTGGAGAGGGCGAGTGCGGCGCTTGCACGGTGCTGGTCGATGGGAACTGGCGGCGGTCATGCATCACGCGCGTGGGCACCGTGGCTCAGAAAAAGGTCACGACGGTTGAAGGGCTGGCCACTGGAGAGCGCTTGCATCCGCTTCAGCAGGCGTTTCTGGAGGAGGGCGCGATGCAATGTGCGTACTGCACCTCGGGGATGATCATGACCGGGGTTGCGCTCCTGACTCAGAAACCCGATCCATCGCCGGGCGAGATTGCCGAGTTCATGGAAGGCAACGTCTGCCGATGTGGCACCCATCCGCGCATCGTGAACGCGATCCGGCGGGCGGCGCAGGCGATCAAAGGTGCGGGGAAGGAGTCCCGGTCATGAAAGATCTCGAAACGCTCACCACACAACTGGAGCCGGAGCGCTACGAACTGGCGGCCGGGCCTGCGTATCGATTCCAGGTGGACCGGCGGGATTTCTTCAAGTTCCTGGGCGCGGGGATCGTCGTGCTGTGCGTGCTGAAGGACGTCAGTGCCGGGCAGGAGTCGGGTGGAAGCCGGCGAGGCGGCGAAGCTTTGCCCAAGGACATCGGCTCGTGGCTGCATATCGGGGAAGACGGGTTAGTCACGGTGTACACAGGCAAAGTGGAAATGGGACAGAACATCCGGACATCGCTCACGCAGGCGGTCGCGGAAGAATTGAGCGTGGCGCCCGAAAAGATCCGCATGGTGATGGGAGATACCAAGCTGACGCCGTTCGACCGGGGAACGTTTGGCAGTCTTACGACGCCTGTGATGAACCTGCAGCTGCGGCGGGTGGCGGCGGCGGCGCGGGACGTTCTGGTGGGAGTGGCGGCAGCGCAGTGGAACGTGGACCGCAAAGGGCTGGTCGCGGCGGAGGGAAAAGTTATCGATGCGGCGAGCAAGCGGTGGGTAGAGTATGCGGCACTCGCGAAGGGACAGCTGCTAACGGCCACGCTGCCGGCGGAGGACCCGTTAATTCCTGCTTCGCAATGGAAGGTTGCTGGGCAGTCGATGCCCAAGGTGGATGGGCGGGAGTTCGTGACGGGCAAACACCGGTATCCCTCGGACCAGAAAGTGCCGGACATGCTGCATGGGAAGATCCTGCGGCCCGCGGCTTTTGGGGCGACGCTGGCGTCGGTCGACACGTCCCGGGCGGAACAGATGCCGGGCGTGACCGTGGTGCATGATGGGAATTTCGTTGGAGTAGCTGCTCCGACCGCGGAGCTCGCGGGACGCGCGGTCGCTACGATCAAGGCCGAGTGGAAGTCCGACCCGCAACCTTCGAACAAGGAGTTATTTGGCGTTCTGAAGAAGACCGCGAGCGAAGGCACGGACCCCACTGGAGACGCTGGGCGCGTAAGCACCGGAAACATCGACGAAGCCATGGCCGCAGCCGAGCATCGCTTGCAGCAGACGTATACGGTTTCCTACATCGCGCACACTCCACTGGAGCCGCGCGCGGCACTGGCGCAGTGGGAGGGCGACAACGTCACGGTGTGGACAGGGACCCAACGGCCCTTTGGCGTGCGGGCTGAACTCGCGGAGGCGTTCCACATCCCGGAGGATCAGGTTCGGGTGCTGATGCCGGACACGGGATCGGGGTATGGCGGGAAACATACGGGGGAGTCGGCGATCGAGGCGGCGCGGTTGGCGCGCGCGGCGAAGCGTCCGGTGCAGGTAGTGTGGACCCGGGACGAGGAATTCACGTGGGCATACTTCCGTCCAGCTGGGGTGATGGAGTTGAGTGGAGGCGCGCACAAGGACGGGACTATTACGGCCTGGGAACATCACAACTACAATTCGGGTTCGGCGGGGATCCGGACGTACTACGAGATTGCGAACCAGCGGATACAGTTTCATGCTTCGCGATCGCCGCTGCGCCAGGGATCGTACCGGGCGCTGGCCGCGACGGCGAATCATTTCGCGCGCGAGTCGTTCATGGATGAACTGGCTCACGGGCTGAAGATGGATCCGCTCGAGTTTCGGCTGACGAACATCAAGAACGATCGGCTGCGGGCCGTGTTCGAGACGGGCGCGAAGAAGTTTGGCTGGGGCGGCGCGAAGGCCACAGGCCACGGCTTCGGCATGGGGGGTGGGTACGAGAAGCTCGGTTATATTGCAACATTCGCCGAGGTCGCGGTGAACGCGAAGTCGGGCGAGGTGAAGGTGGTGCGCGTGGTCACGGCGTTCGACTGCGGCGCGATCGTGAATCCCGACAACCTGCGCAACCAGATTGAAGGGTCGAACATCATGGGGCTGGGGGGGGCGCTGTTTGAAGCCATCGAGTTCGAGAACGGGCGGATTCTGAACGGACGGATGTCAGAGTATCGCGTGCCCCGCTTCAGCGATGTGCCGGCCCTCGAGACGGTATTGATCGATCGCAAGGATATGCCTTCCGTGGGCGCCGGGGAATGCCCGATGGTGGGGCTGGCGCCGGCGATCGCGAACGCGATCTTCGACGCTACCGGCGTGCGGCTGCGTGGGCTACCGCTGGTGCCGAATGGGTTGAAGAGCAGCTAGGGAACAGCCGACGTCCAGCCTGAGGCCCCGCTCTGCGGGGTGATGCTCATCACGAACAAGTAGCATAAAGCTGTTTACAATCCGGCGTCCTTAATCCTGTGGGCGAGTATGGCAGAATCGTATCCGCGATTTCTCACAACGCGACTGAGAACCACTGTGGCGCTTTGCCTGACTGTGTTCGTATTTTGCCCTGGCAATTCGTAACCTACTGCACGCAAGTGAAACAAAGGGTGGATGGCTATTTACTTCTCCCCTTCTGCACGGTTGGCCGTGGGTACCTGAGCCTCTTCTTCTATGTGTACTTGTGCTGGTTCGCATTCTGGCTCATTCGTGGCACCGCTGGCGCCGAGCGAGTCTTCATGGTCGGGTGGTTCGCGGGTATTCTCGTGTCGCCTTTTAGGATGCTGCGGCCTCATTGGACTGCAGCAGTCGTGCACATCGCAACGATTGGGCTGGCAGTTGCTTTGCTCGCGGCACTTGCCCTTCTTTTGAAGCCGTCAACGGCCGCAGATCAACACTAGCTATTGAACATCCGCATCGGTTTTCCCGCAGTCAGAGAAGAGCCGCTCGAAGCCGCTTGTAAAATCCCCACTTACATGAACGAAACATTACCTCGGTCATCTTACTTACCTGACCGCAAACCCAAGACAATGAGGAGGACTTCGATGTGGGGATGTCGTGGTGTGTAATCTGCCGAAGATCGTTTTTCTGCGAGCCGCCTTTCGCGCATTGCTGATTGGCGCTGTGGCGGCACTGTCCCTCGCGATTCCGGCTTCGCTCGCCGCGCAATCGGCTGAGACCGAGCGGCCGGTTCCGATCTTAACTGGAAGCCTCGGGTTCTTCACCAACGGATGGAATGGCCAGACGCAGCTTGAGCCGGTGGCTACACCGGTCCTACTGGTGCCGCTCGGCGAACGGTGGCTGATCGAATCGCGGGGCGAGTTTGAGGGAGACTTTCAACGGCCGGTCGGCGGCGGGTCTTTTGGCGGGACCGTGACCAAGGAAGTCGATTACGCCCAGGTGGACTTCATCGCGAACGCGCACGTCACCGTGACTGTGGGCCGGTTTTTGACACCGTTCGGGATGTACAACGAGCGGATGTATCCGATCTGGATTCGCGATCTGCAGCCAACCCCTCTGATTTTTCCCATCGGGACAGGATCGAGTGACGGCGTGATGCTGCGGGGCGGGATTCCCGCGAGCAACAAGGTCAATGTGAACTACGCTGTGTACTTCTCCACTTTGAGCACGATCAACAAGCTGGACTCGGACCGGTTGACGGGGGCGCGCGTTGGTCTGTTTCTGCCGGGACCGCGAGTTGAGATCGGTGCGTCGTTTCAACAATTGCTGCAGGAGGAACGTTCCCGGTCGGTGGGATTTCATTTCGGGTGGCAACCGAATCGAGTTCCGCTGAATTTGCGGTCGGAGTATGCGTGGTCGGGCAGCCAGGGCAGCGGGTACTGGATCGAAGCGGCATACCGACTGAGCCAGGTTCAACGGTGGCAGCGCGTGTTGCGCCACACAGAAGTGGTCGGACGCGGGCAGCAGTACCTCGTGGGTGAGTTGACGGCCTCCGATGCCGCCGGGTACGGGCTACCTACCGTGAATGCCCGGCAGTTGGACCTGGGCCTGAACTACTACATCAGCGACGGGTTAAAAGCTACGGGCAGCTACGGGCGCCGCTTCAGCAGTTCCGGGGACGTTGATTTGTGGACGGTCGGAATTGCGTATCGCTTCGCGCTTCCGCTGGGGAGGACGCAATGAAGGGGAAGGCGGCTTTCGTGGGCCTGCTGATGCTGGGATTCCTGTTTGCCCGGGCGGCGGCACGCCAACCTGAGGGTAGTGGCGTCGAACCGCCGGCCAAGTCGGGATCGTCGGTGCAGGTGTTCAAGAGGGACGATGACTTGCGCCTCGAGGGTGAGAAACGGTTTCGGGCGAACTGCGGGCGGTGCCATCAGTCTCCGCACAAATTCAATCCGCGGATGATGCTGACGATCGAGCGTCATATGCGGGTACGGGCGCTGGTCACGGACGAAGACATGCGCCTGATCGTGCGTTACCTGTCGCAATGATAGTGCCATCGCAGCGAGGAAACGAGAAGCGGACAACTGCACGGTTAAGTGTGCGGGCGGCCCTGCTGCTCGTTGGCCTTCTTGCACCGCTGCGGGCGTCGGCCCAAGTCCGGGTAATCGAGGTGCTGGCCGACAAGGACAGCCGCTACAAGATCGGCGGCCAACGCACGCCTTCGATCGAGGTGAAGGCGGGCGAGGCAATCCTTCTAAGGGTCACGGCGAAGCGGGCGAAATCGTGGAACCGGGATGGGTCGATCCACGGGTTTTCGCTGTTGCGGGCCAGCGACAGGTCAAAGGTGGCTGGCTGGGACTTGCTATTGAGGCCGGGGGCGCAGGAGTTTTCGCTCACCGCTCCGACGGAACCGGGCGAGTACGTGGTGGTGTGTACGGTGGTCTGCAGCGAGGACCACGAGGGCATGAATATGAAGTTCGTGGTAGCGCCATAAAAGGAGTCGGAATGAAAGGAATTGTGGTTGGAGCGGCCGGGCTGGTGTTGTGCATCGCCGGGCTCTCGCTTGCGACTGATGACGAAGTCAAGAGCTATCGCGGCGAAGTCGCCGACAGCCAGTGCGCCCTGAATGTTCATTCGCTGACGCACTCACACCAGGAAATGCTGAAGTCGAAGTCGATGGGCGGAGATTCCGCGTCGTGCGCTCGGTACTGCACCACGTACCTGGGCGGCACGTTTGTGCTTTCGGTCAAGAAGGATATCTACCACTTGGATGATCAGGATGCCGTACGGCGGTTTGCGGGCCGGAGGGTCAAGGTCAGCGGCACTTTGGACCCGAAAAGCAAGACGATTCACGTGGTGAACGTAGAGGCCGACGAATAGTGGCAGGGGGGAGAAACCCGCTCCGGACGGGGCTTTCCGGGGAGTTACCTCTCCCGGCTGCGAGCGTACAGGCTCTTCCGTAACCTGCCCCACGACTTGCTCCCGTGCGATAGTCAGCATGGCCGCATAGGTGGCCATAATCAAAGACCCGCCGCTGGGACGGGCGCTGCCTCGAGGGCGCCGGCGGGATTCAGGAAGGTCGGGACCCATGTTGCAACCACCAGAAAACAAGAATGCGACGCAGTACGCGTCGAACCCCAACACCTACACCCCGGTGAAGAGCTCGAGCGCCCCCATCGAACAGGCGAGCATCGGCCGGTCACTGGTCATCAAAGGCGAAGTCAGCGGCGGCGAGTCGCTCTACATCGACGGCCGCATTGAGGGCACCATCAACATTCCGGAGCACCGGGTCACCATCGGCCGCAACGGGGTGGTCATGGCGGACGTGAACGCCCGTGAAGTCGTCATCATGGGCAAGGTGAACGGCAACGTGATTTGCAGCGACCGGCTGGACATCCGGAGCGAAGGCTCAGTGACCGGCGACGTGGTTACGCAGCGCATCAGCGTGGAAGACGGCGCGAACCTGCGGGGCAGCGTGCAGGTACAGGCCGCAGAGCAGAAGAAGCCTCAACCCCAGCAGGCCAAGCCGACCGAGGCACCGAAGCCAGTGGTAACCGAAGCGCCAAAGGCCGCAGCAGCCGCAGCGGGGATGTAAGGTTCGCAAGAAGATCGACGGCGAAAGGAAGAAGGGCACGAGGCACTCGTGCCCTTTTGCTTTGCTTACTTCTTTTCCGGGGCGGGCTTCAGGTCGAGCGAGGCTGAGTTCATGCAATAGCGCAGTCCGGTAGGAGCCGGACCATCCTCAAACACATGCCCGAGATGTGCACCGCAGTGGGCACAGCGGGCCTCCACGCGGGTCATGCCGTGGCTACGGTCGACGTGCTCTTCCACGTTGGCAGGGTCGATGGGCGCCCAGAAGCTGGGCCAGCCACTGCCGGAGTCATACTTGGTTTCCGATGTAAACAACGGCGTGCCGCAACCTACACAGTGGTAGGTGCCGGGGTCTTTCGTCTTCCAATACTTGCCCGTGAAGGCCCGCTCTGTGCCAGCTTCGCGGGTAACGTGGTACTGCTCACGCGTCAGTCGCTCGCGCCATTCCTGATCTGTCGTGGTGACTTTCTCTACGGTCTTTTCCGACATATAAGGGACCTTTCTGATCGCGGACGAGTCCTTTGATTGGATGCGCGGGAGGGGCGGAAGTTACAGGGGCCACAGCGGCAGCAGGTTATTTCGAGGCGACGCGGCTTCTTCGAATCGCATCGAGGACGACGACGCTGCTGATGGCGAAGCAGCCCACCGCGCTGAGGGCCATCACCTGGGAGAGGCTGGCGCTGAGCCGCAGGCGGTCGTCAAAAAGAGCGCAAAGGGCACAGACGATTCCGACTACGTTCAGCCAGCGGGGAGCACGCACGTTATCGGGAGAGTCAGGGCGCAAGCGAAGTTGGAGCAGGACCGCGACTAACCCGATTGCCGCCAAGACCATCACGGCCACGGGGCTGTGAAAGGCAGTCCTGCCGGCGTAGATCACAACCAGAGCGATGGCAAGCAATAGGAGGCCGGAGGCGATTACGGTCCAGCGTCGAGACGAGTTGGGCGAATTTTCCGGCAATCGGATGGTGGCCGGGTGGCGGCGCCCCCATTGTAGACAGACTGGGGCGGGGTTGGGTAGTGCTGGCCGGGCTCGCACCCTGCTACGCGGGCGCTGCGGGGAGCCACTCGGCGGTACGGTGGTCGCCGTGGTTGACGGCGTAGAGAACCAATTCGACCCGAGTGGAGATGACCAGCTTGTCGAAAATCCGGAAAAGATATTTCTTTACGGTGTGTTCGCTGAGCGCCAGTTCGCCAGCGATATCTCGGCTCGACAGACCTTCGGCGACCAGCGCGACGACCTGTTCCTCGCGCGGGGTCAGGAGTGTGCTGGTCGACGGAGCGGGATTCACGTTCAAGCGAGGAGCCGTAGCTGACCTGGAACGTATGCTGCGCTTCCTCATCGCAGACCGGGGAATTCGAGAAGATGCGGGGCGCAGCGCAAAACGCGGGATTGAAGACCAGTATCTATGGACCAAAGTTGCCGGCGAGATTGAGGAAGTGTACCTGGAAATGATGGGTTGGAAGGGTGCGGTCCCAAAACCGCCGTCCCATTCGGCCGATTTGCAAGAGGCCGATCCCTCCAGGCGCGACCTTATCGCGTAACTTGCGAGACTCCCTCGGAGCATCTGAATGGGAGCTTGCGGGATCCGGCCATCGGAGGCTCAGCGCGGGACATGCGGCGGGATTCGGGATTCCGCCTTTTCCATTTACAATCGTGAATTCGCACTCGGCTGCAGGATCCGCCGACATTGGGCGGCCTGTGTCAGGCTAGCGAGCTAGTAGTGAGGAAGGTCCCGACCGACGTGGAACATGCAATCCTGGTGACTGGTGGCGCAGGCTTTATAGGATCGAATTTCATCCTGCACTGGATCGAGCGGGAAAGCGCTCCGGTCGTCAATCTCGACAAGCTGACCTACGCCGGCAACCTGCGCAATCTGGACCGGATCGCCTCCCATCCACGTTATTGCTTTGTGCACGGGGACATTGGAGACCGGGAACTCGTAGGGAAACTCCTCCATGACCACCGGCCGCAGGCCATTGTTCATTTTGCGGCCGAAAGCCATGTCGATCGCTCGATTCTTGGTCCGGATGACTTCATCCGGACGAACGTGCTTGGAACTTTCACGTTGCTCGAAGCGGCGCGGGCATACTGGTCCGAGTTAAGCGAAGCGGATCGTGTCCGGTTTCGTTTTCTGCACGTTTCGACGGACGAAGTGTATGGATCCCTCGGTCCCGGGGACCCACCGTTTCAGGAGACCACCGCATACGCTCCGAACAGTCCTTATTCGGCGTCTAAAGCGGCGTCCGATCACTTGGTGCGTGCTTACCACCACACCTATCATCTCCCTGTGCTCACGACTAATTGCTCCAACAACTACGGGCCTTTTCAGTTCCCGGAGAAGCTGATCCCGCTGATGATCCTCAATGCACGCATAGGGAAGCCGCTGCCGGTCTATGGCGATGGGCAAAACGTGCGTGATTGGTTGTACGTCACGGACCATTGCGATGCCATTCGCACTGTCCTTGCGAAGGGCAAGCCCGGAGAAACGTACAACATCGGCGGCTGGAACGAGAAGAAAAACCTCGAAATCGTTCATACCGTTTGCACTCTGTTAGATGAACTATGCCCGACGGATCCGGTTGTGCCACACCGCAACCTGATCACGTTCGTGAAAGACCGGCCCGGGCACGACCGCCGGTACGCCATTGACGCGCGCAAGATCGAACGTGAACTGCACTGGCGGCCGCGGGAAACTTTCGAGAGCGGTATCCGGAAAACCATCGCTTGGTATCTTGAAAACGAAGCATGGGTCAACGATGTGACCAGCGGTGCCTACCGGCAGTGGATTGAGAAACAGTACTCGAGTTAGCCCGGCACGCCCGCAACCGCGGACACTTGGCGATTGCGGGGGATTGCAACCCACTATGCCGACAATAGTTCCCAGCGCAGCCTACAAAGGGATCGTCCTCGCCGGCGGATCAGGCACTCGTCTCTACCCAGTGACGCATGCGACCTGTAAGAGCCTGCTTCCCATCTACAACAAGCCGATGATTTATTACCCGCTTTGCACGCTGATGCTGGCGGGGATTCGAAATATCTTGATCATTTCCACTCCAGAGGACACGCCGAAGTTCGCACATCTGCTGGGCGATGGTTCTCAGTTTGGAGTCAGCCTCGAGTATGCAGCGCAGCCCAAGCCGGAGGGCATCGCGCAGGCTTTTCTGCTTGGACGGAAATTCATCGGAGGCGCTCCATGCGCGCTTGTGCTTGGGGACAACATTTTCTATGGGCACGACTTTGCCAAGGACCTCCGCGAGGCGGCCCGGCGGACTAGCGGCGCAAGCATTTTTGCCTACCCAGTCCACGATCCGGAGCGCTACGGAGTCGTCGAATTCGACAGCACGGGCCGGGTCTTGAGTCTTGATGAGAAACCCCAGCGGCCCAAATCCCGTTACGCGGTGACCGGTCTTTATTTCTATGACAACCAGGTAGTGCGCATCGCCGAATCGCTGAAACCGTCGGCTCGGGGAGAACTAGAAATCACCGACGTCAACAAGACCTACCTGGAACGTGGGCAATTGGAAGTTGTCGTCATGGGTCGAGGCATGGCCTGGCTCGATACTGGCACTCACGAATCGCTGATGGATGCCGCACTCTACATTCAAGCCATCGAAAAACGCCAGGGCCTGATGGTTGCCTGTCCCGAGGAGATTGCGTATCGCTCGGGCTACATCACGACCGAGCAACTCGAAAGCACGGGCCGTTCCATGAAAAACGGCTACGGAGAGTACCTGCTGCAGTTGTTGCGAGAACGGGTCTTCTAGGTCACGCGGAAACTTTGATGAGTGGAATCCATTTTTCGTTGGACCGAGTCCAGGTGATCGAACCGAGAGTCTTCGTCGACGAGCGCGGATTTTTTCTTGAGAGCTATAACCAGCGAGAGACGGCGAAGCTAGGCGTTCACGCACATTTTGTGCAGGACAATCACTCTTATTCCACGCGCAACGTGCTGCGGGGACTCCACTACCAGATCCAGCGTCCACAGGGAAAACTGATTCGCGTCGTGGTCGGCGAGATTCTCGACGTCGCGGTCGATCTGCGCAGGAGTTCGTCCGATTTCGGAAAATGGAGTGCGGTGTCTTTGTCTGGAGAGAACAAGCGCATGCTCTGGGTTCCCCCAGGGTTTGCTCACGGTTTCCGTGTGGTCTCGGCCGACGCGCACGTTCTGTACAAGGCAACCGACTATTATGTGCGGGAAGCGGAACGGACACTGGCGTGGAACGATCCAGAACTGAAGATTGACTGGCAACTCGAGGATGAACCCATCGTTTCCACAAAGGACCAGCACGGAGTCTGCTTCCGCGACGCGGAGAAGTTCGACTAGCCGGGTTTTCAACTCATGCGAGTCACGATTTTCGGTGCCACCGGGCTGTTGGGAAGAGCTCTCATGGATGAGTGGCAGGGAGACGAGGTTGCCGGGCTCGGATCTCGCGACGTGGACATCCGCTCCGAAGAGCAAGTCAGCCAGGCGATAGCCCAGCATCGTCCGGAGTGGGTGGTGCTGGCCGCGGCCTACACCGACGTGGATGGTTGTGAAAGCAACCGCGACCTGGCATTCGAGGTGAATTGCAGAGGAGCTGTCCGGGTGGCGCGAGCGACAGTGAAAAGCCGAAGCCGTCTGCTGTTTCTCAGCACGGATTACGTATTTGACGGTAACAAGACGAGTCCCTACGAGATCGACGATCATCCCGCGCCTGGCACCGTCTACGGGGAGAGCAAAGCGGCAGCAGAGACAAGCATTCGCGAGGTACTCCCCGAGTGCTGCATTCTGCGCACCTCGTGGGTATTCGGGGTCGGGGGTAAGTGCTTTCCCGACACCATTCTCAGGCTGGCCATATCTCGCGAACAACTGGACGTCGTCGCCGATCAACGCGGATGCCCGACCTACACGGTGGATCTTGCCCGCAGCATCATCCAACTGTGCCGGGCTGAAGCGGCAGGCATTGTGCACGCAACGAATGGCGGCGATTGCACGTGGTTCGAATTTGCTTCTGAGGTGATTCGCGCTTCGGGCCTCACCACCCGGATACGAGCGACGACCAGCGACAGATTTGTACGCCCCGCGAAACGTCCGCCGTACTCGGTGCTGTCGTGCGCCAGCCTGCACCCGTATGGCATCGTCTTGCCCTCCTGGCAGGACGCAGTGCAGCGCTACCTGGACGAGCGCAAACTCCGGCCTTAGAGCCTTACGGACTTCCCGAGGTATCAAAAGCAGCAATTTCTGAAATCGGAACGCCTTGCGACAATGGCCCGTTCGATGAAGCGCGTTGTTACCCGCAGTCCTTCAGCTGAGGGGACCATGTCTGATCCGCACGGCAAAAGCTCACTTAGAACGGTCGACATCCAACCATCCAGACAGGAGCAGGAACGGCGGTCGCAGGCACGGGCCGAGGGCGTCCTCGCGAAGATCGAAGACGCCACCTACGCGATCCTTCGCAAGCACGAGAAAAAACCAGCCTGACTTCGGATTCGTCGGCAGGATCTACCGACTTGAGACCGGCGGCGACTCGCTCTACTTCAAATCGATGGTGGGCATGCCCACTCGCTTCAGTGCTTCGTTCGTGGTGGGAATCTCTTTCGTCTGAATTTCCTTCCAGCGGCCCAACTGTTGGTCAAGCGCACGCTGGACGTGCTCGAACATTTCGACTGCCTGCGTGGTCGGTGCGGAATCGGCTGAATCGACGGTCGCGAGCAGGTTGGTCAAGGCGCCGTTCAGACGCGCAAGACTGTTGCCGGCCGGACCAGTGAGGAATGTGGCGCCATACCCGCCTTCTGTGCCCTCGAGATCGGCTGCGTCCTTCGCGAGTTCCTCTACTTGCCGTGGAATATTCGCACTGTGCGACTGCTTCAGGCTCTTCAGTCGCGTGCGCAGGTCCCGCACCTGGGTCAATGCAACAAAGTCGCTGTGCATTGCGTCGGTGATCCCGGTTTCCAGCGTGACTTGAGCAATCAGATCTTTCTGAGATGTCTTGACCCGCGGATCCATCTGAATGGTGAGCCGCTGATCGTAGCTCTTGCCATTGGCAGTCAGCTTGACCGCATACACGCCCGGCACGACAGCAGGACCGAGCGGATATCGCGGTGTATCGCGATAGATCGCCGAAATTGGATATTCGTGGTCAAGAGCGTCGGGCGGCGGGTAATGGAGATCCCACGCAAAGCGGTGCATACCGGGTTCCCTTGAGAGAGTGCGCTCCGGCCGAATCCAATAGGTAGGGACGTTCAACTCTTTTTCGTCGACCGCTGCGGGCTTGTCGTCGCTTGAAAAGCGGCGAACCGACTTGCCGGAAGAATCGAAAACTTCCAGAGTCACAGCGCCGGACGGCTGGGACTTTAGCCAATAGTCGAGCATGGCTCCGTCGGGTGGATTCTGCCCGGCCGGAGTCTCGGGGGGCAAGGGAGTATCCGGATTATTGTTGCGGCGGACCCGGTAAGTGAGTTGGGGGGCGAAAAAATGCGCTTCGGACCTGCCGATCTGCTCGGTCAGCTGGCGAAGTGGCGTGATGTTGTCGAGAATCCAGAACGAGCGGCCGTGGGTACCGATCACGATGTCATCCTGATGAACCACCAGATCACGGATGGACGTCGCGGGCAGGTTCAGCCGCAGCGACTGCCAGTGGTCGCCATCGTCGAATGACACGTATACGGCACGTTCGGTGCCGGCAAACAACAGGCCCTTGCGTTCAGGGTCCTCGCGAACGGTATTGACAGGCTCGTTATCGGCAATGCCGCTGACGATTTTCTGCCAGCTCTTTCCGCCATCGTGGGTGCGATAGATATTTGGGTGTAAGTCATCCAGCCGGAACCGGTTGACCGCTGCGTAGACTGTATTGGGGTCGTAATGCGAGGCATCCAACTGCGCCACCTTGCTCCACGGAGTGAGTCCAGCCGGAGTTACGTTCTGCCAGGTCTTGCCGCCATCACGCGTGACGTGGATCAGTCCGTCATCCGTCCCAGACCAGATGAGATGAGCGTCTCTCGGCGAAGGGGCCACGGAATAAATCACGCCGCGATGCTTCCCTTTCGCCTTGTCGTCGTCGGCGAATGGTCCCAGGGTTGCAGGAACCCCCGGGTCTTCCCGGGTCAGATCAGGGCTGACGATCTGCCAACTGTTCCCTCCATCGGTGGTCTTGAACAGGACGTTGGAACCGAGATACAGCGTGTGCGGGTCGACCGGTGAAAAAATCAAAGGCGCGGTCCGATTGAAGCGGTACGTGCCGGTGCGCAGCACGACTGGGGAGACATCCTGAGTCTGCCCCGTGATGCGGTTGAATTTGGTCGCCTTGCCCCCGTAGATGATGTTCGGGTCGAGAGGGTCGGGCGCTACATAGCCGTACTCCTCCACGCCAACGGGATACCAGTCGCGAAACGTGACCTCGCCGAAATCGCTGCGGCTGGCGATGCCCGCGCTGCCGCTCTCCTGCTGCCCGCCGTAGACCCAGTAGGGGAACTGGTTGTCGGTGATCACATGATAGAACTGGGCTGTGGGCTGGTTGTACCAGGAACTCCAGGTCGCACCGCCGTTCACGCTGATGGTCGCACCCTGGTCGCTGGCCAAGGCGATGATCTGCGGATCTTCCGGATTGATCCAGACGGTGTGATAGTCGTCGCCCCCGGGCGCCCCTTTGATCGCCGTGAACGTGGTGCCACCGTCGTTTGAGCGGTAAGTAGAAGTGTTTGCGATGAAGATCGTGTTCCGATCTTTCGGGTGAACGCGGACGCAGGCAAAATCATCGCCTCGCCCATACACGCGCTCTTCGGAGTTCACGCGTTGCCAGCTGTGACCGGCATCGTCGGAGCGGTAGACACCCCCCATTTTTTCGGACTGCACCAAGGCATACATGCGGCTGGAGTCGCTGGGAGCGATCGCCAGACCAATGCGTCCGAGGTCTTTGCCTGAGGGCAGGCCCTTGGTCAATTCCTGCCAGGTAGTTCCCCCGTCGGTAGACTTGAAGAGGTCGCTACCCAGAGCGCCATACGCCCCACCTGTCGTCCACGGCGGTCGACGTGAAGCCCATAGCACCGCATAAACCGCCTGTGAATTCGCGGGATCGAATGCGAGGTCAATCGCTCCGGTGTTCTCATCTTTGTAAAGAACCTTCTGCCAGGTCGCACCTCCGTCTGAGGAGCGGAACACGCCACGCTCTTGATTTGGACCGTAAGGATGGCCGAGAGCGGCGACAAAGACCCGGCTTGGATCGTGCGGGTCCACGAGGATCGCCCCGATCTGCTGGGCATCCCTCAATCCCAGGTGTTGCCAGGTACTTCCACCATCGGTCGATTTGTAGATGCCGTCCCCGACCGACAGATCGGGGCGGCGTAGGCCTTCGCCGCTGCCCACATAGATCACGTCGGGATTCGACGGCGCGACCGCGAGTGCACCGACAGAGCCGGTCGGCTGATCGTCGAAGATAGGGTTCCAGCTGCGGCCGTAGTCGGATGTCTTCCACACTCCGCCGTTATTCACACCGATGTAAAACACATTGGGGTTGCCTGGAATGCCGGATATCGCCACAGTCCGGCCGCCGCGAAATGGGCCAATCATCCGCCAGCGCATTCCCTGGTACAGCGAGGGGCTGAAAGGCTGGGCGAACGTTGAAGCGGCAAGAACGAGCAGGGCGAAGATGAAGTGCGAAAAGCAGCGGGTGAAGGGCAAGCTATCCTCCGGAGAGCGGTGGAAAGAATAAACCACAGAGACGCTACGGCGAAACGATCTCGTTCAGCATGGGGGGTGGCAGTGCTGCAACCAGGCTTAGAGAACTCGCTCGTGACGGTAACCCGCCGCCGTGAGCGCCTCGAGGATGCGCTGGATCTGATCTTTTCCGCGCGTCTCCAGTGTAATGTCGATCAAAGTGTCTCCCAGGTTCACGCCGTAATAGGCGCGATCAAATTGCAGATTGACGATGTTCGCGTGATGGCCAGCGATGATCTTGGTCAGCTGGTGAAGCGCCCCGGGCCGATCGGACAAGTGAATCTGCATACGGACCAAACGCGCATCTTTGACAAGTCCGCGCTCGATGATGCGGGAAAGCAGGGTGACATCAATATTGCCACCACAGACGAGGGCAACCGTCTTCTTGTTCTTCAGCTTTGTTTTACGATGGAGCAGCGCCGCCACGGCAGCGGCTCCGGCCCCCTCGGCCAAAGTCTTCTCGCGCTCGAGTAGAGTGAGAATCCCGCTGGCAATTTCTTCTTCCTCCACGGCGACCACTTCGTCGACGTATTTCTCGATCAGCCGGAGCGTGCGCTCCCCGGCCTTGCGGACGGCGATGCCGTCTGCGATGGTCGGGTGAATGGCAATCGTGGAGGGCTGGCCGAGCTTAAGCGCCTCCAGCATGGACGGCATACGAGCCGCCTGCACGCCGACAACGCGAACGTCGGGTTTCGTTTCCTTCAAGGCACAGGCGATTCCGCTGATGAGTCCTCCGCCGCCGATCGGGACGACCACCGCCTCGAGGTCGGGCACCTGCTCCAGCAATTCGAGCCCAATGGTTCCCTGGCCCGCAATAACGGCCGGATCGTCGAAGGGATGGACGAAGGTCAACTGTTCCCGCTCAGATAGACGACAGGCTTCGTCGTAGGCCTCGTCGTAGCCATCGCCATGCAGCACGACGTGCGCGCCAAATCCCTTGGTGGCGTTGACCTTCACCAGCGGAGTCATCACCGGCATAACGATCTTGGCGGAGATGCCGTTGTTCTTCGCATGGAAAGCCACCCCCTGGGCATGGTTACCGGCACTGGCCGCAATCACACCGCGTTTCTTGTCACCCTCGCTGAGCGTCAGAAGCTTGTTCAGCGCTCCGCGTTCCTTGAACGCACCAGTGCGCTGAAGGTTTTCCAGCTTCAAATACACGGGCTGGCCGCTCGTTTCCGAGATGCTGGGCGAAAACGGGCAGGGGGACAAGTAGATCGCACCGCGAACTCGCTGTTGCGCCTCGCGGATGGCGCTGAGAGTTACCTGAGTTTCGGACATGTTTCTCCGTTCACGGTGATCGGACACATCAAAATTGTCACAAACGTTTCGCCGTAAAATGCAAAACCCACCTCGCCAAACCTGCGGCGGGTGGGCCTGTGAGCTCTGCAAAACTGGTGTCGACTAGCTCATTCCGGCACTCCCAGCCGAAGCAGGGGTAATCCCCGTAATGGAAATGCTAATTCGACGCTCGAAAATGAGATTCATAAGTCCCGGCGATCGATTAGACCTTCAAAGTCTTCGGGAGCCCGCGCAACAGCGAATGCAAATTGGTCGTGTGGGACAAATTTTTGGACCTCTGCCCCTTTGGTTCAGACCGGATTCTATCATTTCTCCCCGCCGGTAGCGGGGGCAGACCATTTTTTATTCGGACAGCACTCGGCCGAAACAGCAGAATTGGTGCGCCTTTTTGTTAGATGTACTGCGGTCTCGGACTTGCGACTCAGGGCCAATTTCAGGGAGCAACCGGGGAAACGCTGCGGCACACAACTAGAAGAGAAGATTAGGCACATGAGATCGCACCTTAGGTCTGGCCAACTCCCGTCTGCCCTCTCGACCGCGAAAGTCACGCTGCGGCTTGACTTGTCCGCCCACACGTAATCGAGAGGCGATCGGGGGTTTCTGCCGAAACCGTATCCATGCGAAACAGGAAGTTACCGTCGGCTTCGCGCTTGGACGATGGTTTTCGGTCGGTCGATCGACAAAGTTGCGGGATAACCGTGCGCCGTCCCCTCAGGTTCCCCTCGAGCGCGGCTTGGCGTGCCTCACTTCGATTCAGGAAGGCGAAAGAGTCAACGCGCTATGCGTGCCATGAAGGGCGTGCGAATTTCAGGTATGGTCAGTGGTCCTCATGTTGGCTGCAACCCTCACTGGCAGTCGTCAGGGCGTTGTTCTTCGCCTTCAAAGTGCAGTTGTAGGTGTCCCCTCGCGAGTCGACTGCGCTGTAGCTCTGCGAACTATTTTGCCCGGTGTTGCCGGTGATCTGGAATGAGGAGTTGAGCAGCAGCGTGTCCACCGATTTCACCCGGTTGCGTACACTGCTGGCAAACCATGGCGACGCAACGTCGTGATCGAACTCCAGCGAGGCTAACCCGGCCTGGTCGATCGAGCCGTCGGCATTGAAGGTCAGGGTGTAATCGAGCGTCAGCGGATAACGGAAGGACTCGTGGGTTATGCGCGAGGCTTCCGTGTCGCGGGTCGTGACCGTGGAGTCTACCTGCGTGTTTTGGCTGACGTTCTGGGTGTAGGTTGTGGGATTGATGACGAAGCTTTGCGAGTTGGCGAAGTTCACCTTCTGGCGCACTTCGGTGTCGACTTTTCCGTGCGACGTGTTCACGTAGCCCGTCAGCTTAAACGAACGCACGGAGTTCACGGTCACGGTGCCGCTTATGTTGCCGGAGGCATCGGTCGTGACATTTTCGTTGACCGACGGAGTTGGTCCGCTGCCGATTGTGTTTTTCGTGACTGCACCCGTCACTTGCGAAGATCCGTGGTCCAGATAGAGCAACAGAGTCGCGGTCGCGGAGAAGTAACTGTCTGCGTTAAAGACACTCATGGCGACAGTGTGAGACTGACCGTTGCTCAAGACGCCCGCAAAGGGGGTCAAATCAACCCGATAGGGCACGAAGTTCAGCGTCTGCACACCCGGGATGGGTTGCCAGAAGAACGGGTCGACGCCTCCGGTATAGATCCACGGGTACACCGGCGCGACACCCGCGGGCTGCCCGTCAATGCTGATTTGCGCCTCCCGGAATGCGGTGCTTCCGCAGCTTTGTAATTCAGTGGCAACATCATTGGGGACACAGGTGTACCAGAACTCGTCGCCGATCTGACTCTGAGTGATCACGTCGAGATACGCCTTCTCCACATTGGTGGGAAGCGTGAAGCTCGAGGCGAGCTGATCGGCGGGAGTGAACAGAAACGCCGGCTCATTGAAACCGCCCGAGCCGTTCGACTGGCGGAGAGGGTAGACGGCGTCGGGCACTCGAGGCGTGTCTTCATGCTCACTCGCGGGATAGAACTCGAGTGTGGCGCTGCCGGAGATGATGCCGGTGTAGGTGCTGTTCACGATGTTGCCCAGAATGACGTCGCCGGTTTGGGGACTGGTAAACAACGCGCTGTAGTCGGTGACGTCGCGTTCGATGTGCCAGCTGGGCGCCAGGTTGTGCCGCGGCTCAGCTGTGGTTCCAAAGTAAAGATTGACGAATCCCATGTCCACGATGGCAGTGCGATCAAATTGACGGCCCGCGGTGACGCTGAAATCTGCCGTGAACACCACTTTCTTCCAGGGCCCGGGACAATCGGCGGGCGGTGTGTACTGGTAAGTGGGGACGCTGAAATCAACAAACTGCAAGCCGGTGAAGAGCGGGACCACGCATGCCGTAGTGTGAGGCCGGGGAACCGGCGGGTCGGCGGTGACGGTGTTTGAGGATCCAATCTGAAAATTCTGCGCAGCGCAGACACTAGCGAGAACGCACGAGACTGCAACGAGAGTGAATGTCGCTTTCAGGCGAGAGGTGGAAGGAATCGACATGGCGGGTCTCCTTGCATAAGACATCCGGGCTGCGGAAGTCGCTTAAGGTTGGTGGTATTGACCGTCAAATACGAAAGGAATGCCGGTTTCGCGCGGCAGTCTAGTAAGCAACGGTTATGGTTGTCAAGCGGCAAATGACTGAAAGTGGCAAATTTAATCGTTTTTGTGATCGAAAATGTAGATAACGAGGCTATTCTTGCGTGAACCATACGGATGGGGCAGGTCAATGCTGCTCGACCATATGTGCGCTTATCGCCGTGAGTTCCTTCCATGAAGCGTGACCACAGTTGAACATTTCTCAGAGACACGAGGGGAATTCGATGAAGCTACAAGCCGCCGCAGCGCTCCTCGCCACTTGCCTCGCCGCAAATGCCTTGGATCGGCAAACCGGAAATGCGATTGTGGTTGAGGCGAAGGACTCTGCCGCGCCAAACGCACCTGTCGCGTCTCTTAGCAAATATCTGAACGGCTTCCAGTCTTCCGTCGACGGACAGACGATCGAGTACCACTCCTCCGATCCCGATGCTGATTCCGCCTTGCTCGTTCGTGGGCAGCGCATGGCCCATACGGTCTCCTGGCAAACCGATCCCTTGCCCGAACCGTCCGGCGATTCCTACCAGTTCATCTGGCTGGCGGGCATTGAGTGCACCGGTTTTGCCGAGGAAAAGGAGAGTCATCAATTTAACCTTCTGATCAACGGCCAGCTCTGGTTCACGTTCCACAACGCCAAAGACGCGACGGCGAAAGCGTGGCAAATTGCTGGAAAAGACGGCGGAAAACTCTCGTTTGCCGCGACGATGACCGACCACGTCGGCGATCTGTTCGGCTACATGACACTGGAACTCCCGGCTAAAGATTTCCCGCCCGGCCAACCCCTCACGCTCGAAGTGCAAGGCGACAACTCGGGCAGTGCGGACTGGTACATGACGTTTCAGCACCGGTTCAATTTTGTGCCCCGGGTGCGCTCCGAGCCCGCCCTCGTCAGGGACGGCGCACACACTTTGCAACAGTTGCGGCTCAGCCTCGATAACCTGGTCGCCGGTCGCACCGTCGAAGTTCACATCCCCGATTACGAACCGATCCGCGCGGACCTCAAAATCGGAGCGAACGTTCTGCGTTTGCCGATCCCCGCCGTCACCTCCGCCACTACCATCCCCCTCGTCTTTAAGCTCAATGGAAACGTCGTCGAAACCAGCACGATTCCCGTCGCCCCCGTCCACAAGAGAGATTTCTATCTTCTCTCCTACTCTCACAACGACATCGGATACACCGATCTGCAGCGCGACGTCGAACGCAAACAGTGGAACAACCTGGAACAGGCCATGCGCCTCATCCGTGACACGCGAGACTATCCCGCCGACGCCCGCTACAAATGGAATATGGAAACTCTCTGGGCCCTGCAGAGCTATCTGAAGCAGGCCTCCGCGGCCCAACGCAACGAATTCTTCGCCGACGTCCGCTCCGGCAGCATCGGACTCAGTGCTCTCTACGCCAACATGCTGACCGGCCTGGCCAATTCGGTGGAGATCAGCCACTTCTTCGATTTCGCCCGCGCGCTGCGCGCGGACTACCACATTCCCATGACCACCGCCATCACTTCCGATGTTCCCGGCTTCAGCTGGGGAATCGTCTCCGCGATGGCGCAGAGCGGCGTCAAATATTTCGCCACCGCGCCCAACTCTGGCGATCGCATCGGCTACACGTTGCAAGCCTGGGGCGACAAGCCGTTTTACTGGACCTCCCAATCCGGTCAGGAGAGAGTGCTGACCTGGATGGCCGGCGCCAGCTACGCCAGCTTCCACGAGGGACCGCTCAGCAAACTCGGCGACGACAAGATCATGAAGCTGGCGCGCAAGCTGGACGACATTTCCTACCCCTACGAAATCTTCCAGCTTCCCTACACCCTCGGCGACAACGGTCCGCCCGATCCCACGCTTGCCGACTTCGTCCGTCAGTGGAACGACCGTTACGTCACACCCCGCCTCATCTTGGCTACTCACGAGCAAATGTTCGAGGAGTTCGAGAAGCGCTACGGCTTGACCCTCCCCGTCGTGCGGGGAGACTTCACTCCGTACTGGGAAGACGGAGCCGACTCCACCGCCTTCGAAACCGCGCTAAATCGCGGCACCGTGGATCGGCTGATCCAGGGCGAAGCCTTGTGGTCGATGCTCTCGCCGGCTTCCTATCCCGCCGACGAATACGATTCCGCCTGGCGCAACGTAACGTTCTATGACGAGCACACATGGGGGGCCCACAACAGCACCGAGGAGCCGGATCTGCCCTTCGTCAAACAACAATGGGAGACCAAGCGCAAATTCGCTCTTGACGCCGATCGCGCGTCACGCGACTTGCTGTCGAACGCTCTGCATTCTCCAGCAGCGCAGTCCAAAACCATAACGCCGATCGATGTCTACAACACAAATTCCTGGCCACGCACGGACGTAGCATTCCTCACGCCCGAGCTGAGCGCGGCCGGTGATCGCGTCGTTGACGTCGACGGCCACCCCGTCCCGACGCAGCGTCTCTCCACCGGGGAACTCGCCGTTCTCATCGAAAACGTCGCTCCGTTTTCCGCCAAGCGTCTCTTCGTAGAAAAGGGACAAGCCTTCAGTCGCAATGCCGCCAAGATTCAATCCAATGACATGGAGAACGACTTCATCGCCGTCTCCGTGAACTCACAAACCGGCGCAATCGACGCCCTGACCTGGAAGGAAGGAGGCGTTCAGCTGGTAGATCATGCGCAGCGCACTGGTCTGAATCAGTACCTCTACGTTTTGGGTACAGATCCTGACAAAGCGCAGCCAATTTCCAACGCTCGGCTGCGAGTAAAGGAGCAAGGGAATCTGGTCGTCTCGATGCTCGTTGAGGCCGACGCCCCCGGTGCCAGGCGCTATTCCACCGAAATTCGCCTCGCCGAAGGTGTGAACCGCCTCGACGTGATCACGAATATCGACAAACTTCCGGTCCGCGATAAAGAAGCCGTCCACATCGCTTTTCCATTTTCCGTGCCCGGTGGCCAACTGCGCTACGACGTCGCTGATGCATTTGTTCGTCCCGAAACCGACCAGCTAGCCGGAGCTTGTAAGAATTTCTTTTCCGTACAGAGTTGGGTCGACATCTCCAACCGCAATTACGGTGTGACCTGGGCCTCACGCAACGCCCCGCTCGTAGAAATCGGCGCCATTACCGCTGAGCAGCCCTGGATGAAATCAATTGCGCCCTCGTCCTCGATCTACTCCTACGTGATGAACAACTACTGGCACACCAATTACAAGGCAGATCAAGAAGGCCCGGTAACGTTCTCTTACTCGATCCTGCCCCACGCCACCTTCGACGCCGTCGATGCAGCGAAATTCGGCACAGAACGCCGGCAGCCGCTAATCGTCTCCTTGGCCGACGCCTCTACTCCACCCCGTTCCTCGCTGCTGCGTCTTTCTTCATCTAACGTCCTCATCTCTTCCATTAAGCCCATTGCAGACGGCCACAGCTGGCTGGTCTATCTCTATAACCCGACTGAGAAGATCCAGAGGGGTGACTTTCTCTGGAACGACGGTTCCCCCGTTTCAGTCCGATCGAGTGATGCCGCGGGAGCAATCATTACCCAAGCGCATGACTTTGAAATCGCCGCCTTCGGCAGCGCCTACCTGCGCGTCGATCAGGCGGCGCCCAACGGCAAAGCACTGGTGACTGGTCGTTAGTCTTTCTCGGCAGCCTTCGAAATCCGGCGCGTCCTTTGCGGTTGGTCTGTTCTTGCCCGCAGAGTGCGCAAAGAACGTGCGCCAGGCAAACCAAGAAACGGAGAACGCGATTGAGTGTTACGATTTTGCGCATGCCTATCCCCAGCCGCGCGCAAAACGTCGCCCTGTTTCTCGTGATCATGCTCGTCCGGGGCTCCGCACAGACGTTCACGGACATAAAACCCTCTCCGCAGCAGGTCGATTGGCAGGATCTCGAATTCGGCGCGATCATCCATTTTGGCCCGAACACCTTTCTCGATCGCGAATGGGGCGACGGCACCGCAGATCCAAGAGTTTTCAATCCCACGCAATTCGACCCCGAGCAATGGATGCAGGCTCTACAGTCCGCCGGAGTCAAATACGTAGTCTTCGTCGCAAAGCATCATGACGGCTTTTGCCTCTGGCCAACTGCCCAGACCGACTACAGCGTCAAGGGCAGCCCGTGGGAAAACGCCCACGGTGATGTAGTCCACCGAGTCGAACAAGCCGCAAGAAAATATGGGTTGAAGTTTGGCGTGTACCTATCTCCCTGGGATCGCCACGAGCCCAGGTACAGCAACTCGGCCGAGTACGACAAGTACTACTCTGCCGAGCTCGACGAACTCGCCCAGGGTTACGGCGATCTGCAGGAGTTCTGGCTTGATGGAGCCGGCAGCGCCGGTCACGTCTACAACTTTCCCCGCATCATCGAGGAACTCCGCACCTACCAGCCCAACACGCTGGTGTTTGCCGACGTCGCGCTATTTGACTACGGCGACATTCGCTGGGTCGGAAATGAAGACGGAGTCATCCCGTACGAGAACTGGAACGTGATCGACCGCCACGGATATCTTCGCTGGCGCCCAGTCGAAGCCGACACGCCGCTACACAAGAATCACTGGTTCTGGCACCCCAACGACGAATCCAGCCTCAAAAGCCTGCCCGAACTGATTGCCGCGTACGAGCAGACGGTCGGCCGGGGTGGACAGCTTGTGCTGGGAATTGCGCCCGACCGTCGCGGACTCCTGCCGGAAGGTGATGTTCAGAGGCTGAAGGAATTAGGCGCCGCTCTGCGCCAGCGATACGGCAACAATCTTGTCGCCCACCATGTCAAGGCAAGCCCGGAAATGGAACAAGCTCTCGACGGCGATCCTGACACGTTCTGGTCAGCACCAAGCGGCTCGCACCATGCGGTACTCGAGGTGAATTTTGCTACTCCCGCCACCTTCGATTCTGTTCTGACGATGGAATGGCTGAACGCCGGCCAGCACATCCAGAAATATGCAGTCGAAATAAACGGAAACGGGGAGTGGATCCAAGTTTTCAAAGGCAATGCGATCGGGCACAAGCGAATCGACCACTTTGCGCCTGTAACCACCGCACGAGTGCGCCTCAATATACTTTCTTCGTCCGCGGAGGCTCACATCCGCGAATTCCAGGTCTTCGATTCGAAAAACGGTTCGCCGTGACCTACACCCGCTGCACTTCAATCCCCCGCTCCAGGAACGGCGTAATCGTCTTGTCTGAAGCTCGTTTGTCGGTAATCAGCATGTCAATGTCTGAGATCGGACAAATCAGCGCCGGCGTCACCATCCCGATCTTGGTTGAATCCGCTACTACGATCGTCTGTTTGGCCTGCTGAATCATGGCGCGAAAGGTTAATCCTTCTTCCGGTTCGATCACGGTGATGCCGCGCTCCACGTCGATTCCACACACGCTCACAAACACTCGATCCATATAAATGTCATTCAGCGAAGTGATCGCGGCATGTCCCACCAGAGAGAACGACCCCGCCCACTGCACGAATCCTCCGGTAACGAAGGTCTTCAACCCCGTACAATTGCTCAACTCCATCGCGATATTAATCGCGTTCGTAATTACGCGAATGTTGTGCCGGTTCCTCAGATTTCTCGCCACGTGCGTCGTCGTGGTGCCGGCCGTGAAACCCACCGTCTCGTTTTCGTGAATCAGTTCAGATGCCGCCAGTCCGATCCTGCGCTTCTCCGCCGGGCGGTGCTGCTCCCGGTTTTGAAACAGAGAATCGTATCGGAAGGGCTCATAAAGCAGTGGTTCGACCAGTGTTACGCCGCCGT
Source organism: uncultured Acidobacteriaceae bacterium (assembly GCA_964641665.1). Lineage (GTDB taxonomy): Bacteria > Acidobacteriota > Terriglobia > Terriglobales > Acidobacteriaceae > Gp1-AA133. The sequence goes on along the minus strand of CAZXKO010000070.1, from coordinate 22,195 downwards.
GTGTTCGCCGCACCAGCCCTCTTGCTTCCAGCTTGGCCAGATCGCGCCGCACGCTCGCCGCCGATGCCCCGACGTCCGCGATCAACTCGTCGAGCGACAGGTTTCCCTTCCGCCGCAACTCTTTCAGGATTTGATCTTCCCGGGGGCGTGTCTTCATTGGAACGTCTTACCGCCGTGGGGTGTGAGAATTTGCCAGCAACGAAAACCCTACGCGAGTTCAGACTATAGCAAGCCACGCTTCGGAGTGCATGATTCTACATACAGAGCATCAAATTGATCGAACTCGTGTAATTCGATCAGTCTAGCCTTGAGAGTGAACGCGAATCGGTGCCAAGGACTCCCCCGGACCGCCCGTCTCGCGGAATTGCCCCACCTTCGACTCCCAGGGTGCGTTCCTTACCCGCCAGATCGCGTCAAAGAACAACACTTTAGACCAAGGTGAGCCACTGCTGCACGCCCGACGATCATTGACGGAGCAACGCCAAATCGTCAAGATTGGTCAACCGACGGGCCCCTGGGTTAGAAGCTCGCATAGTGCCCATCCAATGCCACAAGCGCCATTAAATCCCATATCTATGATCGAATAGTGGCAAAATGATCATTTTATTCTTGACAGTGATGTGCGTTCCTGATTACCGTCGCGTCCTAAGAAGAGGAACCCCTATGAGAACAAATCTGTTCCGCTACCTGTTCGTTTGCGGGTTGAGCGCCCTATTCTGGTTGCCATCCGCCTTGGGGCAAACCGTTGCGGGTTCAATCGCTGGGTTGGTCACCGATCCCAGCGGCGCGGTGGTCGTGGGAGCAAAAGTCGTTGCCGAGAATACGGCGACCGGAGTGCAAACCTCGGCGCTGACCAATTCCGCCGGCGTGTACACCCTCCGCTTCCTGCCCATCGGCACGTACACGGTCACAATTGCGGCAAAGGGATTTGCGATTGAGAAAGTGGAAGCCTTCCCCTTGGAGATCAACCAGACGGCCAAGGTGGACGCGACGCTCAAAATCACCGACTCGACGACGGTAGAAGTGAACGAAACCATTCACCCGATCCTCGACACGACTGACGCCACCTTGGGGAACACGCTTTCGACCAGTGAGATCGCGAATATTCCGCTGAACGGGCGGAACTTCTCCGCGCTTACCCTGTACCAGCCGGGGGCAATCGATACCGATCCCACTGGGATGAGCGGAAATAACGCCATCGAACGCAATACGTACAACAGTGGCATAGCGGCAATCAATGGCAATCGCGAGCAAGCGAACAACTACACGATCGAAGGCGCCGACAACAACGAACCGCAGAACAATCTGATCGGCTACAACCCGGCTCCCGACGCCATTGCTGAAGTTCGCGTCGTCTCGGGCAATGCTAATGCGACCTATGGAAATGCCAACGGCGGTGCGATCGTAACCGTGCTGAAATCCGGCACCAACCGGTTTCACGGCTCTTTGTACGACCTGCTGCAAAACGAGAAGCTCGATGCCAATTCATGGTCGAACGGCCTCAGTTCTCCGGTCACCCCAAAGAACTCATACACCCAAAATATCTTTGGCGGGACCATTGGAGGGCCCATCCTCAAGAACAAGCTTTTCTTCTTTGGGGACTACGAGGGCGTGCGCCATCACACTGGCGGATCGAGCTCGGCGAGCGTCCTTACCCAAGCAATGCGCAACGGAGACTTCTCAGCCCTGCTGACTGACGCTGCTTCGCCTATTCAGCTTTACGACACGCAAAACAATTTCACGCCTTACGCAAGTGACCAGGGCGTGCCCATCATGAATCCGGTTGCGGTCTACCTGTTTGCGCATCCGGAAATCTATCCGTTACCCAATCGGCCTCCGGTATCAATTAGCAACGGAGGGGACGGATTGATTCAGGGAAACTTTGTGGGCCCCCAGTCCGGGTACGTTTCGAACAACCAGGAAGATTTCAAGGTCGACTGGACTCCAGGGGAGAAGAACAAGATTTCGGGTTTCTATTCTCAGGGCACGGGCAGCGACTATACGACAGCCCTCATTCCGGTAGACTTTCCCAACCATAACACCTACCCCACGAAGATTGCCGGCGCCAGTTTTGTTCACACGTTTTCACCGACGATCGTCAATGAAGCTCGCTTCGGCTTCACCAGGGTGCGCTGGAACAATGGTGTCCCCAGCGATCCAACGGGACTCTTTGGCTACACCGGCAACTCAAAAGTCGGCATTCCTTTTGGCACTCAGAAATACGTGGGTTTCACAGGACAGAGCATCAACAACGGCGTAAGTTACCTGGGTACAAATGCTAATCCGCAGGTCTTTACCGACAATACTTTCAACTACTACGACAATGTGACCTGGCAACGGGGCAAGCATTACCTCTCGATTGGCGGACAGGCCACGAGGTATCAGCAGAACTACCTAAACGCGGGAAACGTGGGGTTTCTAGGTCAGTTCGGTTACAGCGGTCAATTTACGGGTCCCGCGGGCGGGTCAGGCTGGGGTGCGGCAGACTTCGTTCTTGGCCGGATTTCCAATGTTCAGCTCGCTTCCCCCCTTGGATGGGTCGGCAATCGACAGTGGCGGCTCGCAGGTTATTTCCAGGACGATTTCAAGATGACTTCCAGGCTAACCCTGAATCTTGGAATTCGCTACGAATATGACCAGCCTTGGTATGAGCAGAACAACAAGACCGCCAACGTCCTTCCAGGCGGTGTCGTCGAGTATGCGGGGCATGTGCCCGCTGGCGCGGCACCTGGGTCGATCGTTTGCTCCAGTCACTCGTGCTACAACGCCAGTTACAGACAAATCATGCCCCGCGTGGGCTTCGCTTTCCAAGCCATGCCGAAGCTCGTCGTTCGGGGCGGCTACGGTGCAACCAGCTTCTTTGAGGGTTTTTCCTTCAATCAGCGCCTGACTTCCAGTCCACCCTTTTCGCTTGCCATCAACAGCAATGCCAACACTCCGTCGGGGACTTCGGGGGGATCGCCGTTCACGGTTGCTGATGCGTTCAGCCAACCTCTGGGAATCAACAACTCGTTGTACTCCGTGTGGCCCCAAGATGTGCAACCCGCGTACACCCATCAGTTCACTCTAGGCACGGAATACGCGATCACAAGTGAGCTATCTCTGAGCGCGGCATATCATGGCCAAGTGGGGCATCACCTGGCCGACTACCGCAACGGCAATCAGCTCACTACAACCCAGGCTCAGGATATTTCCGCCATTGGGGGATGCGCCGCGTCGAACATTCCGCCGGCTGACCAACCTCCTTACTTCGCCCTGGTCGGAGAATGCGGCAGTATTCTCATTACCGAGTCCCAGGCCAGGATGACCTACAACGCGGCCCAGTTTACATTGCGTCAGCGACCACACCGAGGCTTCGAATATACGCTGAATTACACGTTTGCAAAATCCTTGACCGATTCATCCGGAAACTACGCCGTGTCGAATACAAGTTTCAACGGGCTCTCGGTCCAGAACGGTTACGATCTCAACGCCGATTACGGGTCTTCCGCCATGGACGTTCGCCACAGCTTGAACTTTGTAGGGGTGTATGACCTTCCCTTTGGTCATGGCAGGGCCTATGGCGGTAACGCGAAGGGGGCCCTCGATGCAGTGTTTGGAGGATGGAGACTTGCAACCTCGGCCATCGTGTATTCAGGATTGCCGGTCACCATCTTTGGCCCAAATAACAGCAACACGAACAACGGCGGATGGGGCTTCAGCCGAGCCAATCAGTACCGCCCCATGATCATTCGGAACCGCTCGCTAAGCAACTGGTGGGGAACGGATCCATCGGCCCAGCCCTGTATGGGCGCAGACAATGGAGTCTGTGCCTATGGGGCGTCGGCGCCGTTTACGTTCGGCACAGCGCGCAATAGCACGCAACGTGCCCCGGGCTATCGCAGCGTCGATGCGTCTTTCTTCAAGGACTTCCACCTGTGGCGTGAGGAGCACGTTCTTAGCTTCCGTGCTGACTTCTTCAATATCTTCAATATCGCCAGTTACGGAAATCCTGATAACGGGATCACTGACAGCAACTTTGGTGCTATCAGCAGCGTTCGCTCCCAGGAACGACATGTTCAACTCGGGCTGCACTACTCCTTCTAGCCTTGACCGGCTGGAGGCATGCCCGGAAGCATGCGCTTCGGGCGGCCTCCCAAGACCGAGAGCCTCTTAAGCAGCGCAGATTGTTCATCTAATCCGTTCGCCGGCGATGGGGGTTCGCGCAGTTGCGAATCAGGATCGAATGCTTCGATACTCTCGCGACGATTTTCATAAACGGGACCCATGGCCGAACAAGTACTGATTGAAGTCTGCGTTGACTCGGTTGCGTCTGCAATGGCCGCGCAGCAGGGTGGGGCGGCGCGCGTCGAGTTGTGTAGTGATCTGCTCGAGGGAGGAGTCACTCCCAGTGCCGGCCTGATCGAAATGGTCCGCGCGCGTGTCTCCATCGGCCTGCAGGTCATTATTCGAACCCGCGGCGGAGACTTCTGCTATTCCGGCGAAGAAGTCGAGATCATGCGCCGCGACATCGCCGTCGCTAAGGAACTGGGCGCCGACGGCGTCGTTCTCGGCATCCTGGATGCCGACGGCCACGTCGATGTCCACTGCACCGGCCAACTGGTCGAGTTGGCGCGCCCGCTCAACGTCACCTTTCATCGCGCCTTCGACATGTCCGCCGACCTATTCCAATCCCTTGAAGACGTTTGCGCCACCGGAGCCGACCGGCTTCTTACCTCAGGCGGCGAACAAAAATGCCTCCAAGGTGCTGAAACCATCGCCCGGCTCGCCAAGTCGGCCCGCGGCCGCATCGGTATCATGGCGGGCGGCGGCATCGGTCACCATGACGTGGCTGCCATCATCGAACGTACCGGCGTCCGCGAGATTCATGTGGGACTAAGTACCCCGGTCCCCAGTCCGATGCGCCACTACAACCCGCGACTATCGATGGGAAAGGTCCAGGGGCGAGAATACGCGCGCGTGCAAGTGCTCGAAGAGAATGTGCGCAATCTGCAACGCGCCATCTTGCTTGCCAAGGTTTAGCCGACCGATACGCCTCGTCTTCCTCTGTCCGGTTCCGAGACAACCAAGGAACTTCGCCCAACCGGATAAATCCAACCCAAGCGAAGATCGAGGAGGTGTGCGAACTAAGGTCGGCCTTGGAAATGCCGAACGCGAAGTTTCGACGAGCCCCCAAGGGTTCGCTACACACTGTTAGAATCGACGGTGCTAGAGGTGTGGAGGTTCTCCCCGTCTACAAAATCGACCAGCAATGTAGCCGGAACCCAGAAGCGTAGTTTATGTGGTTGAAAGGATTTGTCGGGGAGAGAGGATTTGAACCTCCCCCCTGGTCCCGAAACAAAGAAAATTTGCCAAGGTGTTGATTTTTCAATCCATGTGAGTGGTGCTTCAACCGCATAGACTCACGTCATTCCTGCTCGTCGGTCCCATTCATTTTCTTATGGGAGCCCCAGATTGGTGGCCCAATTTTGTCGGTCTGAAGTCGAGGCGTAGACCTCTGCCCTGTCACGGCAGAGGCCGCGGGTTCGAGTCCCGTCGTCCCCGCCAATGCGTCTGCCCATCTCCAAGGACGCGGAGACAATCACCAAGGTTCTCGATGTCCGCCTGCTTTGACTCGTCGATCAGGACATCGCGTGGATTCACCGTCGCTGGATCGCTCTGCACGGAGGAGATGAACGACGATTTGGAGACGTTGAAGTGGCGTTTTCGCTTTGTGATCTCTTTTCGTGCGATTGCGTTGTCAATCGGCGCCCATTCAGTCACCACGCGGAAGTTTTCCTGAACCTCCAAAAGCTGCTTCAGCGCCAGGGGCCTGGTCTCGCTGAATGCCTCCTTGATGGTCAGGACACGGACATAATGGTCACCGACCCGCAGATGGTCGCGCTCGGCTTCAACGTCAGAGTTTGCAATCTGGTAGTCGAGGAATTGCGTACCCTTGGGAAGGCCCTTGATCCTCCAGTCGTCGTAATTTAGTAAACGTCGCAGGAACCGGAAGCAATCTTTCTGCGACAGAACGTCGATTTGCACGAAGTCGGAAAGCTGGCGGATGAAGCTGTGAACGCGCTGTTCCAGCTTGGAGCAGGTCTGCTTCGATCTGTTCGCGCAGGAGCACCCTCAGCTTGTCATTCGATAGTTGCGTTTTCAACTCTTGCAAGCCTCCGTTTGGGTCGTGTGGCAGACGAGAAAGCGCTGCCATAACGCCCGTCTTTGATCGGGTGCCCTCGATGACGATCGCATAGAAGATTTCGACGTCGAATAAGCGATCAAGCTTCTGTCGGAAAAACTCCTTTCTCTGATCCACTGCGGCCTGTATGGCTGGGTCTTCGTATTTTTGGAAGGGAATGTCAGGCCGGTTCGTCTTGAACAGATATTGGTACACGTGGAATCCAACCCCGAAGGTCTTCAAAGCCGCTTCGAGCCTCTTTACGGCGTACTCTTGCGCGGCTTGGTCGAGGCTTTCGTAGTCCACACCGCGTACTCGCAGAACAATTCCAAGGTCCCCCCGCTCTTTGTCAGGAAGGCTTGCTCGTTCCAGAAGCCATAAAGGTTTATCTGGGAGTTCAGTGCGCCCGACTCTTTCCATGGCTTTATGACGTGATCTAGCAAAGCATCTAACGCACCTCGACCGGAATTTCTTGCTTGGCCGCGTCGTATCGTGTCTTGAAACGCTCGCTGTGGGCGAGGATGCGCAGCATAGCGGGGTCAGCGTTGGTGACCCAACGCCCGAAGATGAAACCGCCGATGAAGACCACAGCCCCGGCGAGCAAGCTTTCGAAAAGATTGAAACTCCCACTGCGCCGACGCACACAAAGTAGAAGACAGTCCGCTCGACGCCCAAATACGTGAGGGGCTTGTGTAGGCTCTTGAAGACTCGATTGCGCCGCCTGAGATTTGGTTCCTGCATGAATCCCTCTTTGCTCGATTGGGTAGGAGTGGGAAAGTTCTCTCCGGTTGACCGGTCCAGCTAGACGCCCCAGAGCCAAGTCAGCACGTTGGCGGCGAGTACGGCGATCCCGGTCCCGGCCGCCACGCCGGCCAATGCTTTCTTACCGCCGGGTTCGCCATGGGCAAACTGGTAGCCGCCGATCACGATTGCGATCAAGCTTGCCACCTTCGCCACGGTCCCGGTGAAGAGGGTTTGCAGGGCTGTGAAGCCGTTATCGAAGGGTGAGCCCTGAGCGTAGGCCGCCACTGGCACGAACAGCAGAAGAGCTAGAAGTGCGAGCTTCGAGACTGCTCGTCCAGGCCGGCCAACACGCGGTTTCGGGGACAGAACTTGGATGTGAACGAAATGCGACATGAGAACCTCCGGCAGTGATTTTTAGATCGCTGCTTTTTTGGTTCACCTTAGCTCGCTAAATGGATGTCGTCTCATCACTGTTCGGCAGAAGGTCATTCCTCCCGGTTATCAAAGGCGGGTTGCCAAGCCAAATGGACCCTGTGTGACGGCCTGGCTAGCGCTGGCGAACGTGCGAACCATGCCTTGCAAAATCGTTGTCGGGCGTTCGGGGCCTTCTGACAATGAAAATAGCAAACGTTGCTATTTTCGATTATCATAGATTGTGAAAATAGCTAGGAACGCTGTTTTCGACCCTAAATTAAGGTGGATGTGGCCCACGCTACCAACATTCCCGGCCAGAAGGTATCGCAGGGCAGCTACTCAGCCTTTGTGCCATCGCCGCTGCCTCCTGAACTGGAGTGGACACCGCGGCTGATTGGGGCACTCTCGGATGCAGACCGGCTAGTCGGAAGATTAGCGGGCGAGGGTGATCGGCTTCCCAATCCTCATATTTTGATCCGCCCCTTCGTACAGCGTGAAGCCGTTCTATCGAGCAAGATTGAAGGCACACAGGCCACGCTGGGTGAGTTGCTTGCGGCTGAGGCGGGAGCGATCGTGGATCGAAGTCCCGAAGATCTTAGGGAAGTTGGCAATTATGTAGTCGCTCTTGAGCACGGAATCTCGCGCCTCAAGAAGCTTCCCCTTTGCGTCAGGCTTACCCGCGAGTTGCACGAAAAACTCATGACGGGCGTTCAGGGGCACCAAGCAGCGCCCGGACGTTTTCGCAAGACTCAGAATTGGATTGGCAAGCCTGGCAGCGCTATCGCAACTGCTTCCTACATCCCACCCCCTCCAGGAGAGGTCGAGCCGTGTCTTGCGGACTGGGAAAAGTTCCTGCATGAATCGAGCCTCCCTCCGTTGGTGACCATTGCGCTGGCTCATTATCAATTCGAGGCCATTCACCCGTTCCTTGATGGCAATGGCCGAGTCGGGCGCCTGCTCATAACCCTGTTCCTGATCGAGCGCCAGATCCTCCCGACACCCCTGCTCTATTTGTCGGCGTTCTTTGAAGCATCAAGGCGAGACTACTACGACGGTTTGCGCGGGATCAGCGAACGCGGGGCATGGAAGGATTGGTTGGAGTATTTCCTGCTGGGAGTCGCTCGCATGTCTGAGGATGCTTTGAGTCGAGCCATGCGCATCAACGGGCTGCTCGCCGATTGGCAGAAGAGAGTTTCGGGGGAATCAAGCAACAATCCGTTGCGTGTAGTCGAACTCTTGGGGACAAATCCGTTCATCACTACAAGAGGAGTGACGGACAAATTGGCGATCGCGTTTACGACCGCGCAGCGCGCCATCGAACGACTGGAACGTGCGAGTATCGTCAAACGGGTAGGTGATGCGAAGCGCGACCGAGTCTATTGCGCGACTGCTCTCTTGGATATCCTCGAAGAGCCGGCCCGCCTCAAGCCAGCCAACAACAAGTAGCTCTGAGCGTTCTCGAACCAGGAACGGTGGAAACGGGTCAGGCCCAAACAGAAACCGTGGGAGTAATGCCCCGAAGCCCGTCTCCGGATAGTCGTCGGTTTTGCCGACAAACCGGAAGTTCACGGTTCCAAGGCGCTGGCCAGATTTCTTGCAGCCGCGCAAAAGCGATTCGGGAAGTTCGCATAGAAATTCCTCATAGCGTGCCGAAATCGACGCTATCCAACGTTCGCCCCTGAGTTCCCGTGTGCCTGTGAGCCTCCACGCCCACGACTCGATAAGAGTTCGCAACCCCATCTGGACTCACTGTGCTGGGAAGATGTTCGACATAAACCAGCGAGCGTGCCGCCAGAAAGCTTATGGCAGTTTTGATCCTGACGCGTCGGATGTTTGTGTATTCTTCGATCTTTTCATACCCGATATTCGCAACATTCATATGCCGGTCGCGCCGTGCGACCATCAGGAAGAAAAGCTTGAGTGCGTCGAGTTCCGCTACCCTGCGTAGCTGAAAGTCGGTAAACGCGGCAATTGTGTCGGAGGAATACATGCTTTTGGAGGGAAATTTCGCCCATCCACCTGCAACATCGTAATTCGCGAGTTTGTAACTGCTCCGCGCGTCACCCGGTTCACGTTCGATAACCTCGATATGCTCCAATGCGTCGAGACCTTTGGAAACTTTGGCACGGCTCAGGAGGGTCGCCTGGCAGAAATGGTCGTATGTGACGCGAGCCACTCCTGTCTCCGAATCCGCAGCATGGGCGATGACGGTCAGGGCCATTGGCGCTGCGATGTGATCCGCGCCTTTTCCGCCGTTTTTCCACGAAAGAGATCTGAGGCCGTAATCGTTAATCCAACTCGACGGAAGGCGGACCCACTCCCTAATTTCCATTTCGGCGCCCCTTGGCGATCTTGCCGATTGTGTAAATTGCAAACGCCGAGAGTGCAAAGCTTACCCAACACGATTAGAGTCACGAGCGCCGCCAGCGGCATTTCCACCAGCGCCTTAGAAAATTCGACCAGTTCCTTCATTTTCTCCTCCGAAAAATCAATCGAAATCGCGATGTTTTGGGGAGAGTGAAGTGCGCTGTTACGCCGATAAATAGGGGCTAATCTGCCGATTGGTGGTAGTTCATGGTTGTAATCATTTCAGTTCATGAACGTGATTTCGTGCACTGTACACATGACAAGGCGATGAATATGCCAGAACCCGATCCGCAGGAAAGAGCGCATCGGAATGGGTTCAGTCACGACCATCGTGGCGGGTCACTTCGTCACACAGGCTGTCTCTGTGCATGTGGAGAAGGAGAATACCGAGATACCTGAGCTACCGTGCAAGATGGGCAACTGGAACGACTCGCTTGTTCAGATTTGGCCAATACAGAAGCAATGACCTTTTTTCCGAGCCCCCGAGTTGAAAGTTAAGAGGCCCGAAACCCGCTTGTGGCTGATCTTTCCCGCGAGCGCGTCCCTTGAGGACAAAGCAACCCATGACTACAACCGAGCCCAGGCTATTATTCTGAAATGTGACTGAAAAGCCAGACACACACCCCAAGACACCGCTTCGCAAAGGTTTCCTCCGATCCTTTGTCCGATGGCTTGCTATCGGCGCCGTGCTTGTTTGGTCGCTTGCGGCGCTGATCCTTCTGGCCGCCCGGTGGATCGACCCACCGACAACCGCGGTGCACATCCAACGCCGCTTGCAGGCATGGATTCATCACACTCCGTATCACGAACGCTACAAATTCATTCCGCTCAGCCAAATCTCGCCTGATCTCCAGCACGCTGTAGTCGCCGCGGAGGACGCGCGCTTCTACGAGCACCACGGGTTCGATTGGCACGAGATTCAAATCGCCGCCGAAGACGATTTGGAAGGCGATCGCACTCGCGGAGCTTCAACCATTACGCAGCAACTTGTAAAGAACCTATTTTTCGGAACGGGCCGCTCCGTCCTCCGCAAGGGAGCGGAGTTCACACTGGTACCGGTGGCCGAATTCGTCCTGGGCAAGCGGCGCATTCTGGAGATCTACCTCAACGTGGTCGAATGGGGCCCTGGTATTTATGGTGCAGAGTCGGCGTGTCGTGACTACGACGGAACCGCGGCCCGGAATATCGGCCGGGAACCGGCGGCGCGGCTCGCCGCGATACTGCCAGCTCCCCAGAAGCGACGGCCCGAGCGCATGAATCACTACAGCGCGCGCATCCTTGAGCGGATGCGCCTAATGGGTTGGTAGTTGCGAGCAACCTCTTACCAAAGTAAAACAGCCCAGCCAAAAGCTTCCATTTATCTCTTCGCACAATGAGCGTCTCAGGCTCCCTTGCACACGTTCATCGAACAGTCCGCTGCTGGTCCGACGCCTGACGCCCCGCCTCCAACGGCCTCAGCGCAGCGACGACCTGCACGGCCGGGTTGCACAGAGTACAAGGGGCGAGCGGGGAAAGTTGGTTGCAGTGCGGCTTCGAGGTTCTATAGCAGGAACGCCCCCACGCGTTGAGTCTGTCCGCGGAAAGCGCACAGCCCACAAATCGGAGAGGAATCGAGAAAATCGCAATAATGTGCTGGTGTGCCCGCCGCAAATCTTAGCTAGCTAGGCATATACTTCGAGCCGCGCGGAAAACTCTGCGCCTCGGAGGCTCCCCCCAATGAATAAGACCGTCGAGTTCTTGCTAACTGCTTTGGCACTATGCGGACTGTATTGTGCGATCCCGAGCAGCGCACCGAGTAGTCCTGTGATCCGGACGGAACAGGCTGTGATCCTTGCTGATGGTAGCGATCCCATGCCTTTGTGCCGCCCGGGAAAAACACGCTGCAAGCCATAAGCGGTTGAACCGATAAGCAGACGACACGGGCCGCCCAGATAGAGGTTGCATGGCTGCCAAGGGAGAGGTATGCTCCCAACCTCGGGTGCGCACCAAGCGATGAACTGGCTAATGGATCTGAGTTGGCTCGTGGGTCCCGTGTTGCAGATGACCCTCCTTGCCGGCATGGTCCATCGCAAGTTGCACACAGTTTTTCCTCGATTCTTTTCCTACATCCTCTTTCAAATTCTGAAGTCTGGATTGCTGTTCCTCACCTACCGGTATTACGACGCAGGTTACTTCGACGCGTACTGGACCGGGAACGCCATCAGCGTGATCCTTGCGGTCACTGTGATGGATGAAATATTGCACAAGCTGTTTAACGAATATGGAGATGCGCGGAATCTGGGCATAATCATATTTCGATGGGCTTGCGGACTGCTCCTTCTGCTTGCAATCGTAAATGCCCTTTCGAGCCAAGAAGGAAGCGCAGACAGGGTAGTGGCGGCGGTGCTGACCTTTGATCGCAGTGTGCGCGTGATGCAATGCGGGCTCTTCTGCCTCTTGATGGTTCTTTGTCGTTTTCTCCGACATTGCTGGCGGCAACGCGTCTTTGGTATAGCTCTTGGGTTCGGCGTTTTTGCGAGCATGGAGCTGATTCTGGTCAGCATTGCGATGCGGTATGGCGCCAGCTCGGCTCCGATTGTCAGCCTCCTGAAGAGTGCAGGCTACAACGCGGTCACCCTGCTTTGGATCGCCTACCTGAGGCAACAGAGCCAGTCCATTCCGGAGATGGAACTGACTCCTCGCCTTAGCTTGCGCAGTGCCGCAGCCGCCTCAATTCCAATCGGAAAGAGTGAAACCTTCATTTCAATGGTGGAGGACGCAGTGGAGCAGGTTTTGTCTCGTCAGCCCTGGCCGAGACCAGAGACAGACAGGTCTCGAATCGTGGGTCGCGAGCCCGGCCCGGGAGAGAGTAATTAGAGTCAATTTTCCACCCAAGTGCCCTCATGAAGAGCACTGCGCAGAGAGTAGGCACTGGAGCGACCTGGCCTCCCGAAAAGGGGCAAGTCATCACGTTCGCCTCCACGGATCGTTTGAGATCGGGTGTTCTCAAGGAGGTGAGGTGGGGACTTGTGTGGCGAGATTTCATTCTTGATGATGGTCGAGTGATACCGGAGCACAAGGTCTTGGGCTGCCCCGAGCTGCCAGCATGGCGCAGCGCCGATGAGGTTTCCCAGGATGAACGAGAGGCATGGGAGGAGCGGCTGGTTTCAATGGCTGCAGGCGCGATAGATCCTCGGGATCGGGAGCAAGCTTTCTGGGCGGAGCTGAATCAGTATCTGGCCTACATATATCTGAAAGTTCAATCCAACCGAGCATAAAACCTTATGCTCAGTGCCGACTGAATTTAACAGTCGCGCAGCGATAAGAACTGGCCGCGATAAGACTGGAGCGCAGATCTGTGAGCCGAGACCATGAGGAAACCAAGACTCAGCTAGTTTGGGAGTCGCTAAAAAAAGCCGGACTCGTAGAGATCAGACTCGATGAATTTCCAGAGAGGATCAAAGAGGTTAAGCACGCTACCTTGGGACGGCTGGGTGAGTTACTTAAGCTCAACAATGGCATTCGAGAGCAGGAATCCGTCGCGCACTCGCTCGGTTTCTTAAAGAGAATGGAGACCACAGTGCGGGAGGACGTCGGTCTGCCCAAACCAGAGAGGTCAGGGCCATTTGAAGAGTGAGCTTCGCCAATGCATAGGAGGCACGCCCCAGTGGCCATCAATCAAGCATTGGGGCGAACGAGACTGGCTGGCGTCCAGGGGAGTAGCGTGCGCGTCTCGCGGTACATTTCAAGATTTACACGAGCCGAAAGCCCCGGTCGATCGTCAATTCCAGCGCGCGCTTGTCTTGCTTCTGGAAACACGAGAAGAGCCTAACGCGCGGTGAGTGCCAACCGCGCATTCGAACTTTGCTGAGCTGCCGCTTTCCGCAGCCACCTCACGGACTCTTCTTCATTCACTGGCACTCCATCGCCATCCCGATAACGCAAGCCAAGATTGTATTGCGCCGCGGCGTAGCCTTCGCCAGCCGCTCTCGTTACCCATCGGGCAGCAGTTGTGCAGCTTTGTGGAAGCCCGCGTCCGATCTCATAAGCCATTCCCATTTGGAATGCTGCAGAATCATCTCCAAATTCCGCCCGGCGACGTAATCCGGCAAGCTCGTAGCGGCTCAAGGCCCGTAAGGCGTCCTTGGTCGCGCGGTCGGTTACTTGCAGGTGGCTCACCTGGAATGAAGCAGGCGTCCCTACCGGCTCGGTCACATATGCTTCCCGAGGGCTCGCCTTTGCGTCGCGATCAGTTTGTGCTGTTTCCCGATACTCAGGAGTGGCTTCGCTGAGCGGAATGGTGTTCGCGTGTGTGGTCGTCCACGAGCTGGACGCCGTGGTTTGCGCAGGATCGTGAAAACGCGTTCTCAGAATCAAGAAGGTTGTTGTGATTACCAGAATTCCCAGGACAGGAGCGGTTCTCCAGAGGGCGCGGAGAGGCGGCAGGGACCGGGGTTGCATCTGAAGCCTCGCCTTGGTGCTCGCTAAAGTATCCAGAAATGAATGCCGTGAGATCCAGGCCTTCATCCCCTGTACCCCGCGGTATGCGGCCTTCACTGGCAGTAAGAGTGGACTAATGTGGTAACGACCGGCGTGCCAAACCTGATGCCTGGCATTCCCGTCGCCATTGAGGAGCCAGTGTCCTGCGGGCCTCAGCACCGCGAGCGTGCGCGAGATCTGGTTCTTCACGACTACTACCCTGCGCTCAAACGTCCGGTAACGCACAGCCCAAAGAGTTGAGGTCTTTACAACTTCGTTCTCTAGTGCCCCCGGTACTCCACTTCCCGGTGCACTTGTTTCCGGGAGCACGTGAGAAGCCGCTGAATCCCTGATGGGGGGGTGCGATTCCTGATCGGGCAATGTAGGAGTTCCACCTGACACCTCGATGACACGATATTCCTCACCTGCTTCCGGTGACTCTCGCAGCAGCTCGGTATCAATACCAGGAGCGGAAGGCTCGTACTCAGTCTCACTCCGAGGCAGTCCGCGCTTCGATTGGGGCGCATCCTCGGTCTCCAACATCCTTCGGAGAGCCGGAATGATCTTATCGATCAGCTGCAACATGGCTGCGGGTTCCAGGGCCACACTCTCTTGCAGCGCTGCTTCCTCAGCCTTACTCAGCGCCTGTGCTAGTACATCGGCCAGCAAGTGGATATTAGCGGCATCGCGCTCGGCAAAAGCATTGAGCTTATCGGAAAATACGGCCAGCGCTCCCGCAACGTTATGACCTCGACAGACGGGCTCGACCAGCAAAGACATCGCCCGGCCGGGATCGTAATTAGTTTCGTAGCCCGTAACCCTTGTGGTTGGGTTGCCCAGACGAGGCGGCGAATTCCTGCGGAGCTGCCAGGTGTTTGCGAGCTTCGAAATCACATCAAGCCTCAAGCGCTCGTCGTTCGATGCACTTCCTGCTCCTGCGGAATAGAAGATCTCATCGTTGGTGAACAGCCACACGCCGGCTCCGTCGGCGCCAAGTACTTTCTGAGTCAGCTTTACAAGGCGGTGTATCAACGCACTGAGGTCGAGCCTTCCGCTCTTTATCTCCTGTCGGATCTGGATCAGCTCCGGCAGCCACTGCGGGTCAATCCAATCACCCGAACTACCGCGCAGGGCCCGACTTCCTATGTGGTGGAATAGAGAGGGTAGGAACTGCGTGAACGACCGGCGATCGGGGGATAATCGCTCGCTCATAATCTGAGATCCTTTATACGGCCGCGATCCACGAAAGACCAAAAGCCTTTCGTAATGGGCATACTAAGCTTCCTGATCCTAGCCGTGGCAGGTATCGGAAGGACAAGGCAACAGCGGACGAATGGCCACACTACCTGTCTCTCATCACCGGCCTGGCGAAAGTGGTCTTCGTCGTCTTATTCTTCCCCGACTCCGGGACAGGCCGGATCGCGCTCTTGGGGGCGCAATCGAACTCGAGGCATCTTGATAACGCCACGGGCCGAGAGACTGGCGCCGAACAGAAGCAGGACTGCACCTGCGTACGTCCATACCAATAGCGTCACCGGCAGCCAAAACACTCTGCCGTACGCCCTTTGAAAATCGAGTAGGGGCAACATCCAGCCGAACACCAGCTTGAACACTTCAGCCAGCAGCCCCGTGTAGAAGGCGGCGGGAAAAACCTGCACCAGCGGCACCTTACCGTTTGGCACCCACCAGAACACCAGCCAGAAGCTAAGGATCGTCATTGGCAAGGCAAACACCTTCATTATCACGAAATTCAGTCCCGCATTAAGCCACTGAATATGGATCGGATCGACGAGCGCGGCCTTGGACGCCGCAGCGAACACCACCCCAGCGTAGGCAAGTGCAGCGCAACTGCCCACCAGCAAGAGACTCACGATCTGGTTGCCCACGTAGCTGCGGTTTTTCTTGATCCCCCAAACACCGTTCAGCGCGACCTCAAACGGCAGAAATACACCGCTGGATGAGACGGCCAGCATGATCAACGAAAACACCTGCACTCCACGGTGCGAGGTCAAACGAACGAGGTCGCCTTTGAGTTCCACAGCACCCGCCGGGAGATACTCGGCCACGAGTTGATAGATCATGCGCTCCGCCGGCGAGGATTGAGTGAGGTGAGCGATCGTGATGAGCAGCACCAGGAACGGTACAAGGGCAAGGATTGCGTTTGCTGCGACCGAGTATGCATAGGTGTGGGCCTCGCAGGTGGTAAGAAACCTCGCACTCGGTCCCAGCAGGGTTGCTGTTTGTCTCACGTGCACCCACATGCGGCGAGTCTGCTCTCTCCAGTTGGGTGCCGCCGCCACGGGTGTGCTAATAGTCGCCATCGTTTTCCTTTGGTTGGCCGCATCGGTGCGGATTGACTTGGAGCCACCCTCAGCGCGGCACGGCTTGCTCGGCGAGTACCCGACAGACAGCCAAAGTGAGCGGGCATGGGCCTTCCGCAACCGTACGCCTCCGCTCATTCTGTCTGATTGTGGGCAGCGTGACAGACAATTCCACTGGACAGACCTGGCGAAGCATGACCGAAGGTACATGTACTTCCGGGCACTGGCCGACTGGAGATGCCCATACTCGAGACCACCTTATGCATTGACACGCAGACAAGCGGAACCGACAATATGAGGCCAATAAGTTCGGCTGTCTCTGACGAAGCGCCACTTCCCGTCAATGACCCTACGTTCGCAGGCGTAAGACCTTCTCAAGCTGAGGGAACCAGCACGAAGATTCGCTTCCGCAACGGTCGGCCCTCATTGCGATACCGACTCATAGGAGAGTCTCCAGATGCAGCTGCGTAAAGCACGCGTTACTAACTTCAAGATTGTCGAAGACTCGAACGAGTTTGCTGTCGACCGAGTTACATGCCTAATTGGCAAAAATGAATCGGGGAAAACTGCGCTTTTGGACGCGCTTTATCGGCTGAACCCTTACGACGCAGGCGCAGCCGAGTACGACAGAATTGAAGAATATCCACGTCGATACTTGTTGGAGTATGACGAGCGCCACGGAGGGCGGGAAGCCTGTGTCGCTTCGACGACGTGGGAGCTCGACGATGCAGATGTGAATGCCGTTGAGAAGGTCTTGGGTCCTGGCACCGTAGTCTCGCGCGAAGTTCAGGTGTACAAGAGGTATCGTGACAAGGGAACCGTCTGGAGCATCTCCATCGACGAGGCCAGGGTCATCGACCACATTATTGTTGCTGCGGGCCTCTATCCGGAAGAAGCTGAACGGGTGCGCCGGTATCGCACCGTTGCTGAACTAAAGGCGCATCTACACACGAAAATTGCGGCAGCATCGATCTCGGATCGGGAACACAGGGCACTCGACAGGATTCACAAGTTTCGGGACCAAGACCCAAAAAAGGCAGCCGTGAGTGCGCTCCGGTTACCAACCTTCCTCTACTTCAGCGACTATGATCTGATGAGCGGCACGGTTGCACTTGAGGATCTGCTCCAGCGTAAAACCAGCAGCCCAAATCATCTCTCACCAGGCGAGAAGGTGTTTCTCGCTTTTTTGAATTTTGTGGGCACCAGCCTTGAAGAGATCAGTTCGATCGAAAAGTTCGAATCTCTTAAGGCCCGATTAGAGGCCGCCTCCAACAAGATAACTCATGACATGTTTGAGTATTGGTCGCAGAACCGTTCTCTGCGGGTGCTCTTCAGTCTGGATGCCGCCCAGCCCGCAGATCCTCCACCGTTTAACCACGGTAGAATCTTGCATACTCGCATTTACAACCCTCTCCATGAAGTTTCAGTGAACTTCGACGACCGAAGCCGCGGTTTCGTCTGGTTTTTCTCGTTTCTGGTGCTTTTCTCACAGGTACGGAAGAGCTACGGCAAGGACGTGATAATCCTTCTAGATGAGCCTGGGCTTAGTTTGCATGCGAAAGCGCAGGCAGACTTACTCCGCTACATCGACGAGCGGTTGAAGCGAGACTATCAAGTGATCTACACTACGCACTCTCCCTTTATGGTTGACTCGAAACATTTGACAAGTGTGCGCACTGTCGAAGACGTTATCGTTGATAGTGGGTCAGATCGCGTTCAGATGTTGGGCTCTAAGGTGAATGATTTCGTCTGCACTACGGATCGAGATACCATTTTCCCTCTCAAGGGAGCTCTCGGCTACGAGATCAGCAAGAGGCTGTCTGTCGCGGAATATAGTCTCATAGTCCGATCGCCATCAGATCTGCTCTATCTGACAGGGTTCTCGGAAGCATTGAAGAACAGAGGCCGTACCCATCTTAGCCCTCGATGGACGGTCTGCCCGGTGGGGGGCGTGGACAACGTTGCGGCGTTCGCCAGCTTGTTCGGCAATAGCAATCTCAAGATTGCAGTGTTGGTCGATTCCTGCCTAGGAGAGAAGAACAGCGCGGCGGAGCTGAGAACGTGCAAGTTGTTGCAGGACGGTTACGTCCTTACATTACCTCTGTACGTCAACAAATCCGAAGCAGATATGGAAGATATCATTGGCTGGCGAAACTATCTCGCCCTGGTGAACAAAGCGTACGGTCTAGTAGGCGCAACAGAATTGAAGGACGAGGAGCAGACTGAAGAACGAGTTGCTAAGGTCGTGGAAGAGAAATTTCGTGGGATGCCCTCCTTTATGGCGGGATTCAGCCGGTATACGGCCTCCGAGTACTTCATTAAGCATCGGGACGCGGTATTCAACGCCCTTCCGGACGTACCTCCTGCCTTGGACAGATTTGAAGGCATCTTTAAAGATCTCAACAACATGTTGCGTGAGCGCGTCTCGCAACCTGTTGATAGGTCAGGTAGCCGCAATGTCGCATAATGCATGATGGCATTCATACGGCTGATAGCAGTCGACGCCGTCCATGCACGTCTACTAGATCGAGAAAGAAACGGCTCGGGCTTTGACGTTTCTTTCGAGTGAGGTGAATCGCGCATTGTGATCAGTTAGACTCGGAGTCATCCCTCTGCCAGCTTCTCAGCATTTTGTTGTGCTCCCCCGTCAAGAAAGGCATGAGGGCTGTGTCCAGTCATGGGGCCCTTAGGGACACCGGCGGCACGTACCTTTGCTTGACGTCTCGCTTCCACCAGTCGCCGGAAGCTCGCTTCTCGGCGAGCGTGGTGAAGCGATAGTCATACACCATTGCTCGGACATAGCGAGGAGGTGCGCCTGGAAAAGGATTGTGGCGCATCAAGTTGAGAACTTCCGGCTGGCCCTCCAGTAGCCGGGTCAGGAAATTCAAGATCCACGGATCGGTTTGATAATTCCCTAGCGCGGCGAACCACATCTGCCAGTCGAGGCGTGGCTGATGAGGCTGGACCCAAATGGGTGCCCGGGTCAGGTCGCCGGGCTTGTACCGGAACTCGTACGGAAGCCAGATCGTACCGTCGTTCGATCCTTCGATGATGATTTCCGGGCGGGTGGTCGTCATCACGGCGAACAGCCCATAACTATTAACAATCTCAAACGGTCCCACCGCGCGGATGACTGACTCTGCTGGTGCCCAGTGGCGCCCTGAGAGTTCGCCTACCATCAGAAATCCACTTGCGAACAAAACGAAGACTGCCACGAGTCCACAAAGGGTGCGCCACCAGACCGGCCCCCGGGCGAAATGGGCGTGCGAACGTATTCGAGCCAGGAGTCGCTTTGGCAGGGCGTGGTCGAGTGTGGCGTCATCCAGAACGAACAAGCAGAGCGTTATGGTAAGCGGATTGAAAAATGCATAGTTGCCGGTGAGGAATATCAGCAACTGCAGGAGCGTGATAGCCAAGCCCGCAAACAGTCGAATCCGACGCGGAGCCAGCACGAACAAGGGAACCACCAACTCCACGAAGAACACGAATCCCACCGAGATCCGATGAAACCAGGCTGGCAGTTGGTAGAAGTACCAGGCCAGCGGCGTCGGCAACGGCTGCGTCTGGTAGTGGACCGGCAGCGCCGCAAGGTGGCGCCAAGCGGGATCTCCGCTCAACAACTTGACTGCACCCGATAGAAACATCAGCCGGCACAGCAACCAGCGGAACAGCTTCACGATGACCACTTCAGTGCCGAGAAAAACTGCCAAGAATCCAGCCTCGAGCAGCAAAGCATCCCACTGGTAACTCATAAAGATCTGTCCGGCAGTGTCGAGTGACAAATAGAGTGCGAAGAGTGCAACGCGGAGGATTCTTGCGTTTACACCCAGCAACAAAAGAAGAGCGAGGCCGACGCCGACGATCCACACCGTACGCAGGGAGGCATCGCTCTTGTTCAGCCACAACAGAGTCGGGACACTCCAATAGGCCGCTGCTCCCAGAGACTCATGTACGGCACCGAGGAACTCGCCAGCAGGAAGAATGCCACGCGAACCGATGAGACCGGTGGCCTGCACTCCAAACGATGCAAATGCCGCGAGATAGATCGCGCCCAACGATCGCAGAAAGAGCCAAGCGGTCACGTGATACGTTTCGCGACGAAGCGGAACGCCCCAAAGCAACCTCGTTACCCAGTATGCGGCTGACCGATGAGCGGCAATCGTCCGATAGGCCGCATCACACACGGTCGCGACGCCGGGGAGTCGCTCGTACGACCACAGAATCCATCGCCGGTCTGGCAGCGACGCTAGAGCTGTGAAGACCGCGTGAGCGCCACTTCGGACCTCGCCGTCCGGCAGGACGAGTTGTACGGCTGACCTGAACTGCTGCTGCGACACTTGCGGGAATCGTTCGCCGACCTCCAGCACCGGCGAACAGTCCACTCGGTCACCGGTCAAGTCTTTCCAGTACTCCACCCACGCCCGACAGAACGAGCAATCTCCGTCAAAGATGAGCAGAGGGCGGGGGAGGTGGTCCGGGTCCATAAACTCACTCGGTAAACTCGCTTGTGAATATACTCTCGTGATCTCGGCAAACCGGTCTCTCTTCTCCTCTCCACAATTGCCGGAAAGAATGGCAGGATCTCAAACTCCTCTCGCATCCTGGCAGTCTGTCCGATTCAGAACGCAAACGCCGTGGCCGTGAAATCATCGCTGCAAGCGCGGTGCAGACACGGTCGAATACTTCGACAAGGTGGTCAAGCAACAGCCCGCGACCGTGCTCACGTTCAAGGAGCAGGCGCAAAGCTGGCTCGAACACCGGTGCAACCGGAAACGTAAACCCGTCGCTCCAGGCTTCGAGGACTCTCAGGAACTGGATCAACCCGAATGTCGGAGACTGTCCCGTGGGCGACGTGAACAATGGGGTGCTGAAACGGCTCGTCGCTGTTATGGCAAGAAAGGGTCTGTCGCCGAAGACCATCGAGAATTACATCCAGGTGCCTAAGATGGTGGTCGCCTCGGATGGCCACCAGGTTTATCCGCGCAAGTGGAACCACGAGTTCATCGATATGCCCGTCGTCGAACAGTCGGATCAGAACCGGCCCTCGTTCTCAACTGATATCATGACCGGACTTGCCCAATGTCGTCACCCGCGTGAGCACATCTCTTCGTCCTCGCTGGCGCGGGCGGGCTCCGCATCGGTGAGACACTTAGTGCGCGTGGGATGGGTGGAAACTCACCGCGCAGACGCCCTTCGCACCTTCGCCCTTAATTCCCGATAGGAGGGGTCATCGCTCAAAGCGGGGATAGCGGGATCACCGGTAAGGAGTTCCCCCTCACGCTGGTCGAAGGCGACTTGCAGATTGGCAAGCGCGTCCTGCTTTTGCCCCAACGCGGCGTAGGTTTCGGCGAGCTCATAGGCGGAGCCGGAGCCCTGGCTGAACAGATCCTTCCGGACCGGCAACTCGCTTTCATACATTCCTTTCAACCCGCCGGCAGCGAAGCCCTGCTCGCGCGCGTTGGCGATCGCCAATCCAGCCCGGTCATGGCGTAGTTCCGCCGCCTGCCGCCACTCGATCAGCGCGTTGGTATATTCTTTCCGCTCCCAGTAAATTCTTCCCAGGTAGGCGTGCGTTGAAGATAACGATGGTTGCGTGGACTCCAATTGCTTGAGAAGCGCCAGTCCCTCGCTATGCTGCCCAGCACACCAGAGCAGGAGCCCCTTGTCGGCCAGAATCGCAGTTGACGAAGGATCGAGCCGCCGTGCCTGCTCGATCTGGTCTAGCGCC